>NZ_DEMB01000016.1:467090-507122 GCF_002354675.1 Oceanicaulis sp. UBA2681
TGTCTCAAGATGATACGTCCAGGGTTCGGACGGAAACGCGTCGCGCTGGCGCGGGAACCAGCTGCGGTTCGGGTTCAGCCAGCTGCTGGAGCCTTGATAGACCGGCGGCTGGTATCCGGGCGCGCGTCCTCCGCGCGGCGTCCAGCGTCCTTGCTGGCGTGAGGCCTCGGACAAGGTGCGCGGTTGCCAGTCGTCGTCTGAAGCGGGACGCGCCATGCGGTCATCGTTTTCTTCGGAATCAGACTGAAAGTCGAAGAGAGACTGCCGGGCGGCGCTCTCAGAAACGAGAAACGCCGCCGTCACGCCCGCCAGAGCCACCCCCAGGGCCAGCGTCACAAGTATGGAGAAGCGGTTCATGATCCCTCGCCCCAGCCGCGTTGGGTTTCACCGAACGGGCGCTCTTGAGTCTGCGGGGCGTAGGCCGGATCCGCGTCCAGATCATTCTGATAATAATCATACCGGGGCGGCTCACAGACCGGGACGCCGCAGATGTCAGACGCGTCAACACAGACCCGGGCGTCGCGTCCGGTCAGGGTGTTTTGCGCCAGCCGTCCGTCAAAATAGCGCCGACGATAGGCGTCACGCTCCAGCTCGCGCACATAGCTTTGATAGCCATAGCGCGAGAGCTGTACACTGAGCACGCCCGAGAAACACCGGCAATTATTGTCGCCATAGGTGTCGATGCAGGCCGCATAGATGGGCTCGCTCTCTTCAGCGCCGCGCATGATGTCACTCATGCGCCAGCCGCCATAGACGAGCAATCCGATCAGGATCAGGGCCGCCAGGACCCAGACCCATCCCAGTCCGTAAGAGAATTGATCGCGTCCGTGCATGTGCGCCTGTCCCGCCTCGTCCAAGCGTTTACCCCCTGTTAAGGTTAACGTACGCTTAGGACGCCTGCCCGGCAACCAGAACGGATCAAGTTTCGGTGAGTTCCCTTTTTTAGTCCTCGGCGTGCGCTTTTCCCACATCAGTACGGTAGGGCGTGTCAGGATCCTTGAAGACCACATAGACCGCCGGGATCACCAGCAGGGTCAGAAGGGTCGAGGACAACAGGCCGAACAGCAGCGAAATCGCCAGACCCTGGAAGATCGGGTCAAACAGGATCACCGAGGCGCCCAGCATCGCCGCGAGGGCGGTCAGAAGGATTGGTTTGAAGCGAATCGCCCCGGCCCGCAGCACGGTCTCGCGCAGGGTTTCGTCCGGCTTGGCTTCATGGCGGATGAAATCCACCAGCAGAATCGAGTTGCGGACGATAATCCCCGCCAGCGCGATAAACCCGATCATTGACGTGGCCGAGAACGGCGCCCCGAACAGGGCGTGCCCGATCAGGATGCCGATCAGCGTCAGCGGAACCGGCGTCAGGATCACCAGCGGCGCCCGGAACGACCCGAACTGGGCCACCACCAGCACGTAGATGCCCGCCAGCGCCACCATGAAGGCCGCGCCCATATCGCGGAAAGTCACATAGGTGATCTCCCACTCGCCATCCCACAGCAGGGTCGGCGCATCATCGCTGATCGGTTGACCGAACAGGCGAATGTCCGGACGCGGCAGGTCCTCGGGCCAGTCTTCGCCCTCAATTCGCTCGGCGACCGCGCCCATGCCGTAGATCGGCGCTTCATAGCGGCCCGCCAGCTCGCCCATCACCATGTCGGCGAAGCGGCCGTCCCGGCGATAGATCACCGGCGAGCCCTCCACTTCGCGCACGCTGACCACATCGCCGAGCTCGACCACGGTGCGGTCGCCCGGCAGGAGATTGGCGGGGACGGGCGTGGAGAGCAGACGCTCGGCCCAGATCCGTTCTGACCGGGGCAGATCAATCGTGATTTCGAGCGGATTGCGGCCATCGCCCTGCTGGGCGTAGCCCACTGCGCGGCCATCAAGCAGGATGCGCAGGGTCTCAAACACATCGCCCTGCTCCACCCCGTAAAATTCCAGATTGTCCTGATCAAGCACGATCTGGAGCCGCGGGCGTGGCTGACCAAAGCTGTCATCCACATCGACGATGAAGTCGACGTCCTCAAAGATGCGGCGCACTTCAGACGCCACGGCGCGGCGGGTCTCGCCATCGGGGCCGTAAATCTCCGCCAGCAAGGTCGCGAGCACCGGCGGCCCGGGCGGGGTTTCAGCCAGTTTGATCACCGTGCCCTCGGGCATGGGAATCGCGCTCAACAGCTCACGCGCCTCCAGCGCGATGTCATGGCTCTGGCGGGTGCGGTGATGGCGAGAGGCCAGATTGACCTGAAGGTCGCCCTGCTCGGGATTGCTGCGAAAGAAATAGTGACGCACCAGGCCGTTGAAGTTGAACGGCGCAGACGCGCCGGCATAGGCCTGGATGGAGATCACTTCCTCGACGCCCGACAAAACGTCCGCCGCTTCAAACAGGACCCGTTCGGTGTCTTCAAGGCTCGCGCCCTCGGGCAGGTCCACGATCACCTGAAACTCTGACTTGTTGTCGAATGGCAGCAGCTTGACCGTCACAATCCCCAGCGGGATCGCCATCATGACGACGAGCGTCAGAACCCCGGCGCTGATCAGGAACGCCCAGGCGCGGGCGCGGCTTTTCACCACCCAGCCCGCAATGGCGCGATAGCCGCGGCCCAGCCGGGTCTCGCTGTCTTCCGCGCCATGGGCGTGTTCGCCGGCGTTGCTGGCGATTTTCACCATCAGCCAGGGCGTGATGATCATCGCCACGAAGAACGAGAAGATCATCGCCGCAGACGCGTTGATCGGGATCGGCGCCATATACGGCCCCATCAGCCCGGACACGAAGAGCATGGGCAGGAGCGCCGCCACCACGGTCAGGGTCGCGACGATGGTGGGATTGCCCACTTCGGCCACGGCCTCGACCGCGGCCTTGATCGGCGGACGGCCATCTTTCATCGCCCAGTGACGGGCGATGTTCTCGATCACCACGATGGCGTCATCCACCAGAATGCCGATGGAGAAGATCAGCGCGAACAGGCTGACCCGGTTGATGGTGAAGCCCAAAGTATTGGAGGCGAACAGGGTCAGAAGGATGGTGGTGGGAATGACCACCAGCACCACGATGGATTCCCGCCAGCCCACCATCAGCGCGATCAGCACTACGATGGAGATCGTCGCGAGGCCCAGATGGAAGAACAGCTCATTGGCTTTCTCCGCCGCCGTCTCCCCGTAATTTCTCGTGACCTCGACGCGCACGCCGTCCGGGATCAGCGTGCCGCGCAGCGTCTCGACGGTGTCCAGCACCTGCTCGGCCACCACCACGGCGTTCGCGCCGGGGCGTTTCGCCAAGGCCAAAGTCACCGCCGGGGTACGCACCCAGTCGCCGGTCGCGCCATGCGCCGCTTCGGCCTGGGCGTCTTCAGCATGGGCGTCGCCTTCGCGAGAGAGGGACCAGACGCGGTGATCAGAGGGTTCGGCCCCGATCACCACATCCGCCACATCACGGACATAGACGGGGCGCCCGTCACGCGTTGTCAGTAAGAGAAGACCGATGGAGGCGGGATCGCGCAGGGTTTCCCCCACCAGCGTCTGCGCCACCGCGCCGTTCTGAAACACGGGACGCACCGGAAAGGCCGAATTGGCCGCTCCGATCTTGCCCGCCAGCTGTTGCAAGGTGACGCCATAGAGCGCCAACCGCTCAGGATCAGGTTCGATGCGCACCTGATCCGCGCGTCCGCCGACCATGAAACTCAAGCCCGATCCGTCCACCGAGGTCAGCCGCGATTGCAGCTCTTCGGCCAAAGTCAGCAACGACGCGTCCGTCCAGCGTTCTCCAAGCCCCGGTTCCGGGCTGAGCGTCAGGGTCAGGATCGGCACGTCATTGATGCCACGCGCGATGATCAAGGGTTCGGGCACGCCCAGGGGCAGCTGGTCGTAATGGCCGCGGATTTCCTCATGCACGCGCAGAACGGCCAGGTCTTCAGCCACGCCCACCTTGAAGCGGGCGGTGACCACAACCTGATCATCCATGGTGTTGGAATAGGTATGCTCGACCTCGGCGATGCCGGAGATGATCGCTTCAAGCGGTTCGGTGATCAGCTCGACAGCATCCGCCGCGGCCAGCCCGTCCGCGCGCACCATGATGTCGATCATGGGCACGGAGATTTGCGGCTCCTCCTCGCGCGGAATGGTCAACAGCGCGATCAGACCCAGGCCGAGTGCGGCCAGCAAAAACAGCGGGGTGAGCGGCGAGCGGATAAACCCATTCGCCAGATGTCCAGACAGGCCCAGCTTCATGGTTGCACCAACAGGTCGCCGGACTGCAGGCCGGAGAGGATTTCAACGCGGGGTTCGCCGTCGGGCCCGTCTTGCCGCCCGCCGCGCTGCACCACCACGTCATGGGGGTGGCCGGCGTCATCCAGCACGCTGACATAATCGAGCCCATAGCGGGTCTCGATCAGATCAATCGGAATAACGACGCCGCGCCGGGCGTCGGTGCTCACAAGGACGCGCACACGCTCGCCCACAAAGAAATCGCCAAGGCCCTCAACGACCGCGTCCGCCGTCACCCGGCCCGCCTCGATGCGGGGATAAACCTGACGGATCGTGCCGGTCGCGGCCAGGCCGTCCTCGGTCATCGCCCCGCCTTCCAACGCAATGGGATCACCCTCGGCGATGAAACGGGCATGGCGTTCGGGCAAAGAGAGCCGCAGCACATAAAGATCGGTGGCGATCTCGGCGATCTGCTCGCCCGGCATCACCACGCTGCCCGCCGTCACCGGAACCGACAGCACCACGCCGGTTGCGGGCGCCAGCACATCGCCTTCACGCGAGCGCTGAACCGTCACGGCGCGCTGCTGGCGCGCGGACGCGACCTGATTTTCAAACACTTCGACCTGGGTGCGCGCCGCTTCCAGCCGCGCTTCAGCCACAAGGCCGCGCTCATACAGGCGTTGATCGCGCGCCAGATCGGCGCGGGCCTGCTCCAGCTGAGCGGTCACCGCCGCCAATTGCGCATTGAGCGACCCGATCTGCGGGGCGATCTGGTTGTCCACGACCACCGCGATCACCTCGCCGGCCTCGACCCGGTCGCCCTCGTCAATCCGCAATTCACCGATTGTGCCCGACAGGCGCGCGCGCGCCATGGTGACGTCCACGCTCTGCACGGTGGCGAAGACCGCCTTCTGATCAGTGATTTCGGTCTCGGAAACCTGATAGGGCTCATCTTGCGCCCAACTCGCAGCCGGGGTCAGACCCAGCGCAAGACATCCCAAAGCCAGCCAGCGGATCATGCAGTCTCTCCTTGTGCGCGAGCGCGGGAGGCCTCCCGCCGCGCTGAACACTTATCAAAATAGATAAGTGTGAGAGACTTGTCACCGCCCCGCGCTGCTCTGCCGCACCTGGGGGGGGGGCGGCTGGGCGCTGCGGCCCTGCCCGTCATTCGTCAGATTGCCATTGCCGTCATAGCCGAGCGCGGCGCCGGTGACAGAGGTGTACTGGTTCAGGCCATTGCTGGCGTAAGCATCAGTCGCCGAGACCGACGGTCGCCAAACCAGATCCTCGCCGCTGAGCGTGCTGGCGAGGCTTTCACTGAGGATCTGCCCCACGCCATTGGAGGTGAAGTCATAAGCGACTTCCGCCCCCGCGCCATTACACGCCGAGGCGGCCGCGCCGGTCAGATTGATGTCATGCAGCGGATATCCCCGCGCGCGGAATAGGCAAACAGCGCGGCCGAGCTATTTGGAAAAACTTACATAAAAGCAATTTTAGTCTTTAAATAAAGGAACAAGGTAATTGTAAATAGATAATACAAAAACAACCAGCATTCCGAATATGGCTGCATGTATTTCAATTCCACTACTTAGAAAGCCAATCGAGACAAAAAACAATAGAATAATATAAATCGCAAACGCCGCAACAATAGGCCTAGCAACCACGTCAATAATAAATCGAATCAATTTATTTTTATTCATAGTATTTTCACTCAACTCTAACAATTACGTTCTGACTGATCGCATTGTGCGTTCGTAGCCTCAGTGAGCGCTGGACTAACCACACCTACTGTTGCCTCAACCGCGCCAGATGCCTGATCCCTCAAAGGCGCGGCGTCTTGTGGTCGACCTACGGAACGCGCGTGCTGACCAACTGCAGGACGAACGCCTTGCAATGCCCCTCCTAAGACAGCACCTACAACGGCACTTTCCCCAATAGTATTAGCATTGAACTCGCCATCCCCTATGCCGGACACTCCTTCAGCCCCTTCTAATAGCGCTGCATCCGTTGCACCAGCCAGTCCTCCCCCGGCTGCTCCCGAGGCTGTCCTAACACCTGTTTGGGTAGCCAACCTCACGCCTGCACTAGCGGCCGTCATCCCTGTGCGAACTGCAGCTGTTTTTGCCAACTGGCCGGCTACAAAGGCGCCAGCCCCTGCACCAGTTGCACCAGCTATGGCTCCAGCGCCCGTCGACACGGCAACCCGCGCCAAGCCCTCACGCAGGCCGACATCTCCCTCCATTGCAATCGCAGCCAATTCTGTAGCAGCTCCGAATACGGCGCCAATCCCCGCACCGACGCACCAAGGACACATTCCCGTCGGATCCGTCGCATTCACCGGATCATTGCCCACATAGGCGTAGAGGTTCCACTGATCCGCATAGCCAATGGGATCCGTTGAGAGGAACCGGCCCAGATCGGCGTCATAATACCGGGCGCGATAATAATAGAGCCCGGTTTCCGCGTCATAGCGGCGGCCGGTATAGCGGAACGGATTGCCGGACTCATCACCGCGCAGCTCCACCCCATAGGGCGAGTAAACATAGCGCTCGATCGCGCCGGTCTGGGTATGGGTCACCGCCACCACATGGCCCAGACGGTCCGCGGTGTAGGCATAGGTGTCTGCGCCCGACTGGTTCGGCGCGCAATCCGCCGAGCTGCCGCAGCTGATCAACAGCACCCGCTGGTCAACGCCAGGGCCGGGAATATAGCGCCGCAGCAAGGCGCCGCAATCGCCGTCATACTCGGCGATCTCCATCGTCCCGGCATGCACAAACTCGGTGCGGGTATTGCCCACCCGCATGCGCTTGCGCCGCCCCTCGGCGTCATAGCTGAACTCGGCCTCCACACCGGCGCCAGACAGAGTCTCAAGCCGGTTCTCAGACGAATACACCAGGGTCTGACCGCGATAGGCGGTGAGATTACCATTCAGATCATAGCTGAACGCCTGACCGTCCACGCTCGCATACTGATCGAGCGGATTGGCCTCATAGGTCGCGCTGAGCGGCGAGCCGGCCTGGGCCGGGCTCCAGTCCCAGTCAGCGTTGGAGATGATTTGCGTTTCAAGCCGTCCGGCCGCGTCATAGCCATAATCAAACGACACCGTCTGGCCGTTCGAGCCCGGCCGCAGGAAGCTGACATCGAGATCGGTCAGGTCGCCGGCGGGGGCGATCAGGCAATTCAATTTTCAAAGGAGAGGAAGTGGTGGCGGGGGGGAGACTTGAACTCCCGACCTCACGATTATGAGTCGTGCGCTCTAACCAGCTGAGCTACCCAGCCAAACCGTATGTTCGCAACTGGGTCGGCTGCGAACCGGAGGGAGGCGTATAACCGCGCGCGGGCCGCCTTGCAAGGGGCCCGCGCTGATGCGGCGTCACATAAATCAGTTAGGCCGCACGGACCGAGGAGAGGAACTCGCCGACCGCTTTGCGCAGGCCGGTGGATTCTTCGGTCAGGGCGTGGCTGGCGGCGTTCACCTGGGCGGCGCACTGGCCGGTTTCAGAGGCGGCGGCGTCCACCTGGCCGATGGATTCAGACACTTCACGGGTGCCCGACGCGGCTTCGTGGGCGGCGCGGGTGATCTCGGACGCTGCAGCGCGCTGTTCTTCCATGGCGGCGGCGATGGCGGCGGAGATGTTGTTCATCTCAGAGATCACTTCGCCGATATTCTCGATGGCGCCCACAGTCTTGGTGGTCGCGCCCTGAATGCCGGAGATCTGGTCGGAGATGGACTTGGTCGCATTGGCGGTTTGTTCAGCCAGGGTTTTCACCTCGCTGGCCACGACCGCAAAGCCCTTGCCGGCTTCACCGGCGCGGGCGGCCTCGATGGTGGCGTTCAGCGCCAGCAGATTCGTCTGCTCGGCGATGCCTTCGATCAGGTTGACAATGTCGCCGATGCGAGCGGCGGCTTCATCGAGCTGAGCCACGTCCGTATTGGTCGCCTGCACACGGTTGGCGGCGTCCTGGGCGATCTCGGTGGAGCGCGATATCTGCTGGGCGATCTCGGCGATGGAGCCGGTCATCTCTTCAGCGGCGGCGGCCACGGTGTCCACGTTTTCAGCGGCGCGGCTGCCCGACGAGTTCACGCGCGCCGTGGTTTCGCCAGCGCTGCGAGAGGAATGGTCGAGCGCGGTCGCAGCGCTTTCCATTTCCTCGGCCGCGGTGCCGACGGCGTCCAGCGCGCGGCGCGAGACATCGTCGAACTGGGCCACCAGCTCTTCGATCTTCTTGGCGCGGGCTTCGCGGGCGATCCGCTCGGCTTCGCTTTCCTGTTCCAGACGCTGACGCTCGACGGCGTTCTGGCGGAAGACGGCGACGGCCTTGGCCATCTCGCCAATCTCGTCCTTGGAGTCGTCTTCGATCTCATTGCCCAGATCGCCCTTGGCGAGGGTCGCCATGGCGCGAGCGATGCGGGTCAGACGATCCAGCAGATTGCGCGAGACGTAGAAGTAACCCACGGCTCCGCCGACCGCGACGGAGAGGATGGCGAACACCCACATCAGCGCTGAACCGAACGCCATGGCGTTCAGACCGGCATTGCTGGCGGCGTCTTGCTCATTCAGCGCGCCTTCGCGGGTCGCGGTCACCAGTTCGGCCAGAGCCGCGTCCATGATGCGTGCGTCTTCGACCAGCATTTCGGTCTCGTCGATCATCTCAAGCTCGGTCTCGCGCAGGCTGAACATGCCTTGCGGGCCTTCTGCGTAGGCCAGAAGCGTATCGACGGCGTCCCGCAACTCGGGCGTCGCCACATCGCCAAGGATGGCCATATTGATGCTGAGATCATCGGCGGCGATGTAGAAATCGTCCTGAATGCTGCTGACTTCACTGGCGCTGCTCGCCGTGCTCAGCTCGGCGAACCGCGCGGCGGCCAGATTGACCGACATGGACGAGCGCAAAAGAGTCTCGATCACCCCTTCGTCACTGGTTTCATCCAGCGCGCTTTCGAGCATTTCAGACACGGCCGCGCGTTGACGCAGCACGTCGCGCATGGCGCGTTCGCGCGCTGCGCTGGATTCCAGTTTCGCGCTGACCGGGCCGGAGGCGGCCTGAACAGATGCGCTCACACCATTTAGCGCTTCGCTCAGCGCATTGGCGTTCTCTGTGCTCAGCCCCGCCTGGCGCAGAGCGTCGATCGCGGCGCTCGCTTCTTGCGTCAGCGCATCCAGCCGCGAGGCGGAAACTTGTTGGTCGATGGTGTCGCGCGAGCGTGAGAACGCCGCCAGTTCACCGGTCAGGGCGCCAGAGGCCGCTTCCAGCCGCTGGGCGGCGGCGGCACGGGGCGCAGATTCTTCAACAATGGCGTCAAGCGCACTCTTGGAGCTGGAGAAGGCAAACAAGCCCGCGGCGCTGGTCGCCAGAGTAATAACAATTACTGCAGCAAAAGCAGCCAGCAGGCGTGTCTGGACGGAATGGATCGAGATCGCCATCTATCAGCCCCAATTAAGGTTAACCCGGTAACGCGCAAAAAAAGCGGCGCAGCCAAAGATTGACTGCGCCGCCTTTACAAATGGTTTAGTCGCCGAAGTTGAAGTCGAAACGACGCTCGACACCTTCAGCGCCCGGGCCGGTGGCGTACTGCCAGCCTTCAAGAGCGCGCATCACGGAGCGTTCGAACACGCCCGCAGGGCTCGCTTCGACCACTTCCACATCAGCCACGGCGCCATCAGCGGAGACGTTGTAGCGCACGACCACATGGCCTTCGATCTCGCGGCGCTGAGCAGCGCGCGGGAATTCCGGGGCCTCGGCCTGAACCAGTTCCGGCTCCTGGAACGCATAAGCGGGGGCTGCGCCCAGACCAGCGATCAGAGACACGGCAGCGAAAACACCAGCAAACTTTTTCATAGTCACACCCAAACCTAGCAAAAGGGTCCTCGTTTTGAGGCCCGTTGACTTCCCAAAACGTCGTCGTCTGAGCGTGTTGTCCGCTCTTCCGACAATCGACAGGCATGTTTGTGACAGAAAGGGCTGAATCTTCGTTTAAAGGGTATGACTAACAATCGGTAAAATTGCGCGCCTAGAGCGTCTGGTCCGCGCAGGGGCCTGTCTCCACTTCAATTGTGGCGTGGGTCAGCCGGTACTCTTCCGCCAGGCGGGCCTTGAGTTGGAGCACGATCCGGGCTGCGTCCGCATCCGGCTCAATTCGCGCATGAAGTGTGGCCATCGGCCGGTCTGGCGTCAGCGACCAGACATGGACATGATGAATATCGAGCACGCCCGGCGTTGAGGCCATCAGGTCGGCCCGCAGCGCTTCAGGATCGATATGGTCCGGCGCGGCCTCCAGAAGAACCCGGCCCGCATCTCGCACCAGCCGCCAGGCGGACACGCCGATCAGCCCCGCGATCAGCAAGGACAGAAGCGGATCAATGGGCGTCCAGCCCGTCCACCAGATGACACCCGCCGCAATTATCGCTGCGACCGACCCCAGAAGATCGCCCATCACATGGGCCAGCGCGCCGCGAATATTGAGATTGTTCGTATCCGCGCCATGCAAGACCGCGAAGGCGGCGATATTGACCATAAGGCCCAGCACCGCGATCACCGCCATGCCGGTCGCCTGGATTTCGTTGGGCTCAAACAGGCGCATCACCGCCTCGCATACGATCCAGACCACCAGGATCGACAGCGTCACCCCGTTGGCGAACGCCGCCAGGATCTGCATCCGGTCATAGCCGTAAGAGCGCTTTGACGTGGCGGGACGGCGCGACAGACGGAACGCGCCCCAGGCCAGCAGCAGCGCGGCGAAGTCGGTCAGCATGTGCGCCGCGTCGGCGAGCAGCGCCAGAGACCCGGTCAGCAGCCCGCCGATCACCTCGGCCAGCATGAAGCTGCCCGTCAGCGCCGCCGCAATCAGCGTGCGCGTCTCATTCCGACCGTCCACCGGATGGGCGTTAGAATGACCGTGGCCATGATGGTGATCATGGCCGTCATGCTCATGGTTGTGATGATGCGGGGCGTGGGAAGGGTTGGGTTCGTCGGTCATCACTGTCCCCTACCCGCTTTGACGGGCGGGGAAAAGCGATGACATAACGTTTCGGCTAGGCCGAGATGTGGATGGGGTGCCCCAGCGCAGTCAACACGCCTTCGGCGAAGCCCTCGGTCAGGGTCGGGTGCACGTGAATGGTGCCGGCCACGTCTTCCAGCGTCGCGCCCATCTCCAGCGCCAGGGCGAACTCGCCCGAAAGCTCGGAGACGTGCTTGCCGACCGCGTGAATGCCTAAGATCACATGATCGCTCTCGCGGGCGGTGACGCGTACAAAACCGCCATCCGCGCCGCCTTCCATGGTCAGCGCCCGGCCCGAAGCCGCCAGCGGGAACTTGCCGGTGATGACGCTCTCGCCCCTGGCTTTCGCTTCATCCGGCGTCAGGCCCACGCCGACGAGTTCGGGTTCGGTGAAGCACACCGCCGCGACGGAGACCGGGTCATAGGCGCGCTTGTGGCCGGCGATGATCTCGGCGACCAGCTCGCCCTGCTTGGTGGCCTTGTGCGCCAGCAGCGGCTCACCCACCAGATCGCCAATGGCGTAGACGCCACGCATGGCGGTGCGGCACTGATGATCGATCTTCACGAACGGGCCGTCCATGTCGACGCCCATGGTCTCAAGGCCCCAGCCTTCGGTGACCGGCTTGCGGCCCACCGCGACCAGGATCTTGTCCGCTTCGATCCGCTGGGTCTCACCCTTGGCGTCTTCAAACTCGAGGAAGGTCTGACCGCCCTCCTCGACCGCGCCCTTGGCCTTGCAGCCGGTATGCAGCGCGACCTTGTTCTTCTTCAGCCACATCTGAACCGGACGGATCATTTCCTTGTCATAGCTGGGCAGGATCGTGTCCGCGGCTTCCACGACGGCGACCTCGGAGCCCATCTTGCGGAAGGCGATGCCCAGCTCGAGGCCGATATAGCCCCCGCCCACAACAACCAGCTTCTCGGGCCGCTCGGTCAGTTCCAGCGCTTCGGTGGAGCCGATGACGTTTCCGCCAAAAGTCATGAAGGGCAGCTCGGTCTCTTTCGAGCCGGTGGCGAGAATGACGTTTTCCGCCGTGATTTCGACGGTCTCGCCGTCTTCCATCTCGACGACGCAGGTCTTGGCGTTCTTGAAACTGGCCCAACCGGAAACCGCTTCGACCTTGGCCGCCTTGATCAGCTGGCCGACGCCCTTGGTGAGCTTTGAGACGATGCCGTCCTTCCACGCCGTCACGCCCGCCATGTCCAGGGTCGGCTCAGAGACTTTCAGTCCCATCTCGTCTTTCTGGGCGTGATGGACCATCTCCTCATACTTGGACGCGGCGTGGATGAAGGCTTTGGACGGGATGCAGCCCCGGTTCAGGCAGGTGCCGCCCAGGCCGTGCTTGTCCACGATGATGGTGTCGAGCCCCAGCTGGCCCGCACGGATCGCAGCGGGATAGCCGCCCGGACCGCCGCCGACGACGAGAACCTGACAGGTGCGCTTGGTGGACATGGGGAGCTCCCTGAAAACGACATGACTTCGCGCCTTGTCTAGTCGGTTCAGGGCCGACTTCCAACACTTGGAATGTCAAAGATCAGGAGCGGCCAAATCTGAGCAATTGTCCGGTCAAAACACCATTGACTTGATCGGTCACAAAGGCGCGTAAATCCTCAGGGCTTCGCGACATCAGGGAGGCAGTGCTCGCAAGCGTCACAAGTCCATAAGCCGCCGCCAGCGCCGCAAAGGCGAGATCGCGCGCGTCCGTCTCCCGCTCACCCGGCCCGGCGCCCAGCGCCAGACGTGACCAGATCATCAGCTGATCAAGCTCCGCCTTCACCGCCGCGCCCAGCGCCGCATGAGCGTCCATCGCTTGACGCGAGCGGGTCAGCATCAGCGCATGCAGATGCGGGTGATCGAGCGCGAAGCAAACATAAACCTCGAACGCCGTCTGAAGCGGGTTCGAAGCGTCCACGCACCCGGCAAGCTGGAGGCTGAGAAGCTGGCGATAGCCCTCGGCCGCGACCTCGGCGAGGACGGCGTCCCGGTCAGGATAGTGGCGGTAAAGCGCGCGATGATCGACGCCCACCGCTTTCGCCAAAGCCCGCATGGTCAGAGCGTCCAGGCCGTCCTGCTCAATCATCTCAAGGGCAGCCCGGGTCGCCGTCTCGCGCACATCGCCATGATGATATTTGCGCGCCTTCGCCATCAGCCCGTTTTCTTGACGTGCCAGTTCACCACCATGTCAGCGACGGTCACGCCTTCGGCGTCGGTAATGGCGACCTTGATATCAAACACCACCTTGCCGGCCTTCTCCAATTCCTTGCGGATGGTCTCGGCGTCTGAATTGGCGACCGCTGTAGCCGTCAGATCGGTCTTGCCGGTCTTGAGGTATTTGATGCTGGCGTCCGCCGCCACGGGCCGCGCCGCCATCAGCTGATCGCCCAGCACGCCGCCCAGCGCAGCGCCCGAGGCCGCCTCGCCCAGCGTGAACATCGCGCCCGCATGCATGGTCTGGATGTGATTCTCCACCTCCGGCCTCTTGGCCAGACGCGCCACGCCGCGCTCGGGCGACACCTCCAACAGCTCCACGCCCGTCACCGTCGCGAACGGCACCGACTTGTCCATATGGTCGCGGATCATTTCGTAAATCGACATCAAACCCTCCTAATGTCACCACTGGTGACATTAGGAGGCGCGGGTGGGGGTGGCAAGGAGGAAGTGAGGAGTGGGTTGAGGTGGAGGCTTCCCCTCTCCCCTCAGAAAGGGGAGGGGTATAGATAAATCAGAGAAGAAAAGGATTAGCCATCCGCTGGCTCTAGCCCTTCAAACATCTTCAACCTGGCATTTGAGGACACACATATACTCGTGTAGAAATCATTATGTGCTTTCATCAAGTCGCCTGATAATAAACAAATAGACCGAAACCTGTCGCTTTTAAATTCAAATGAAAAGGACCCATCATTAACGAAATCAATATTGCGAATATTTAAATCAAATGCCAATCCATACCAGTTGCCCCCTATCTTAATCGCTGTAACATAGACACCTAAATCTTCATCGGTAATATCCCCCTCAGAAATGGAAGAATCCTCCATTTCAGCTGTTCCGCTCAGGCTCTCAATTCCTCGTGCAACATTAGCAAATGTCACCAATTTTTCTGCATTCTCGAAAAGGTCACTTAACGAACCCTCGGCGACCTCGGATTGGCCGCAATAGGTTAGCAGATAGTTCGCAGCCTCTAGTATTTTTTCATATTGAGCCAATTGAGGATCATCCTCAAGAAAAGGCCCCATCTCCATCTGCATGCCGCGTACGTTTTTTTCTTCTAATGTTAATATACACGCCTCTCTGTTTAGAGCGTTGATTATTTTAATATCGTTATACAATATTCTTATATTTTGTATCTTTAGAGCATCTATATCGATATTGAAATTGAAATAAGATTTTGAGATATCTATAGAGAAATTGGAGCCTTTAATAATAAACTTCAAAAATTCTTTACGGATATCGGGAATAGCGGGAATAATCAAGTCAGCATCTATTTCTACACTAATCTCTCGATTTGTGGCCTTGCCTTCGCATTTCAAGCGTATTGCTTTGGGGCGTGGGGACACGGACAGCTCTGCTGTTTCCGCTTCGGTAAAAGGCGCAGACCTTCCCTCAATTGGCAAATCGATATTGAATCGCCTTTCTTTGATCTCCATATGGCAAACCTTCAGAGGGCGAATACCCAGTAAACCGTCAACAAATTCCTCATAATTGCTGCAATCAAATGAAATAGTTCCGCTATAGCGATCATCATTATATCCAATACTTTTTAAGGATTGAATTTTCCAATAAGCATAATCATCGATATTTGGCGGCATTAAATCTAAGAAGTTTTTGATCCCATCAGATTTTTCAATATCTATGCTTGTAGCATCAGATATACTAATTGATACGTATCGATTTGTTATTAATTTGTTTTTGGAAGTAGCTAACCTTAATGCACGAAGTATCTTACTTAAATGCTTCTCTTCAAAATGCATAATCTTTGTAGATAGAATCTTATATTCCGGGCTCAAGATTACTATAAAAAGAAATGTAGGCTCAACTGATTTTGTAATATATTCACACGTTGAAAGCTTAAGTCTGATGTATTTGGAATTTTCATTTATCGCTTTAACCTGAACCCCTGCCTTGAAAGCAGCTGGTCGAACATCCATTGCTTTTATTGGTGAAAAATGATTGGACGGAATTTCAATTAAAAAGTCCTTTCCGGTTAAATCTCTATTAAATTTATTAGCAATTATACTAGAACTTGTACAATATCGCTCAAATGATAGCTCTGCAAAGTGTCCTCTATCGAGGGATTCGATACCTTTCTGTTGTTTTCTATTCACGTTTGACCCCATGTTTGCATTGGTCGTGTTATCTTGTAAATTATGCTGTGCTCGATGATATTCGCTTCACTGTGCTACGCATGCCGGAAAATTTGGAATGCCATCCGAGCTTCAAACTTTATCGCCTTAGAGTGCGCCAGCATATTATAGCCCTTAAGGGGCAACGTCTGAAACAGTGGGGGCCTATCCAAGTATTTAGGGGGGCGTCTAAGCTGCGCTCGCGACTAAGAAGTGGCAATACGGCCTATTCTTGTAGATTATCTTCCCTATGGAGTTTAGCCACTAAGTCTTTCATAGACGCAAGATCGCTACCCTGTCCAAACTCCCCAACCCCATTCGCCTCCTTCCCGATCAGTATTACGCTATCGGCGCTCACATGCCGCTTCAACGTCTCTCCACACTCCGCATATCCCGCCCGTTCGAATTTCCATTCCGGGCTTATGTGGTAGCGGGTCAGCGCCCCGGCATAGGTCTGCATGACCTCACGCCCTACCGCTTCACCCGTGACCCGGTCGAACGCCCGCGAGGCCGCTAGCGCTGGATCGCGTTCGAAGGCGGCCACGGGCTTCGCTGTTGACGCTTTTGACGGTCGCCCGCGTTTGCCGGGCGCGGCACCTAAGTCTTCCGCCAGCCCGCATTGGATCGCGGGCTTTGTCTGGAAGCCTACTAGGAAGCCAAAGGGCCTGATCTGCGCGGCATAGGATTTGCCCGCATTGTAGTGATCCATCCATTTGAGAAGGGCCGGACTGGTCGCGCCATATCGGAGCGCTACGGGCTTGTTGAGCGCCGCGTGGTAATCGAGCGGCACAAGGTCAGGTGTTCCTTGTAGAGCCGCTGAGAGGATCGCGTACCAAAGGTCAAACTGCCAGCGGCGGACGCCGAGTTTCCCAAGCGGGACGATAGGCGCGGCTACGCCTGGCGCGGAATCATCTTCACCATAGGGCGGTATGAGATGGCCTAGACCGTGCGCGGAGGCCTTACGGATGACTGGGCGGCCCTGATCATCGACGTTAAACAGCGCATAGCGTTTCGCGGAGATCGCGAACGCATAAAGAGGCTCAAACTCCCCACCGCCCGTGAAGTTCACATCCTCCATCTGCAAGATGGAGCCGGGCTTGGTATAGGGGTTGAGCGGTTCAAACCAATCTATGACGGCTTGAGCGCGTTCGCGGAAGTCTGAGCGGTCCATACCGTCAGACCGGGCGATCGCCAGGCTGTCTGTGTCGCAAAACGCCCAGCTCAGGCCTTGAGTTTTGGCTTGCGCTTCAGCCAGGGCCAACATGAGACGCGCCGCCGCTGTGATGGTGACGCCCAGGATCGGATGAAAGTAATTGCCCGGCTGTTCAAGAGCGGTGCTTTCCGCGTCATGGAAAACGCCATCCGGCCCCGCTATGCGGATCGTTTCTTTTTTCGGCGCATTATCGCGCTGCATTTCAATGAAAATGCCATAGGAGGTCGAATTGGCGAGAATTTTGATCGCCAATTGTCGATCATCACCGCGTGCTTTCGCGTCGTCGCGTAAATCAATGAGCCGCTTAAACAGATCATCTTTTTGAGGATCAATTTCGAAGTTCGGGTCTCCAAAAAGACGGATAGGCTTTAGCCCCTTTTGTGCTGGACCAGGCGTAAAGACGCGCGCTTCTAAAACCTCCGGCGTTTTGCCGGTCAAAAGCTTCGCCGCGATCACATCAGAAAGCGCATACCAGACCTCGCACTCAGAGCTGAGATGGTTGAGCCCAATCGTGTTGACCTGGCCATCGTACTTTGCCCGCACCGGGAACAAGTCTTCATCCGGGCGTACGCGGCATATGGAGGGCAAACGCCGCCAGGTGTCAGGGTTTTGCAGGTCATCCAGTGTGACGCTCGCCAGCAAGGCGCGCACCTCATCTGTGCCATCGCTCACCTGGTAGCCCTCAGCGATCACAAAACGCCAAAGCCCCATGAGCGTGTTCACGGTCGGGTACATGGATTTGAAGTCGGTATAGATCACTTCAGTGATCGTGCGGCGGATACGCACTTCCGCCCGTCCGCCATAGTAGGCGCACATGATCGGACCAAAGCTCGCCCGGTCGATCTCCTGGCTGACCAGGAGCGGCTGAACGCCCATTTGCGTGAGATAGGCTTTGCCTAGACTCGCTTCGCTGAGGATGCGTGAGAGGTCGCGTCCCAGGCCATGGCGGGCGTATTCAGACTTGAGCGCCAGGTAGCATTCCCAAGTGGCCTGGACGTCTGCCCGCGCATAATCGAGATAGCTATCCGTCAGGGGGCCACCGTGTTCCTCACTGCCGCTTTTGCGCGTCACCGTGCCGAGGCAGTCGGTGAGGCTTTCCAGGCTATGCGAGCGAGACGTCAGAGCGGCGGCGACGGTTTTAAGGTCGATGAAATAGCCGCGATGGGCTTGGATCCGTTGACCGCGTTTGCGCATGCCGCGTGGCGTTTCATTCACACCAGGGATTGCAAAGTCGATCAGGCTTGCGGTGCGGCTAAGATGTTTGACGCGGATGCGCGGCCGGCGTTCAGTCTGCACCAGATTGAACGAGAACCCGCCGCGCATGCTGCCCCGAGCGGGGCCGTGCTTGATCGCCACCCGTGAGATGTCAAAGGGCAGGTTGAAGCCAATAACGGATCCGCTCTGATCATAGCCGACGCGCAGCAAGACTTCCGCGTTGAAGCTATCAACGTCTCTGAGGGTGAGGCCGTGCCTAGCGCAATAAGAACGAAGCGCCGCTATCTCAGCGCTTGAGAGACTTCCCGCGCGATAGAACGCGCCTTCCTCATCCAAGCGCTCGCCGTCATGGACTTGATAGAAGCCCACGCGAAGCTCTTGGCTGGGATCGGTCGTGGTCTCGGTGTCAAAGGTCACAGACCAGGGCGACGGTCCTATGTCTGAACTAGACGGATTGCGTGGCACAAAGCCCGGCTTTTCCGTATAGGCGCGCACCGCGATCTGATCAGGGCTAGGTAGGGTCATGAGAGCCCCCATACGCATACGCGCCCAGGCCAAGCAGGCGCTCGCCAAATTCACGCACCGTCTGAGCGATCAGAAGCAGGAGATCGGCCAGGCCGCACAAATAGCGCCCGATCATCTCAGAGCTTGGATCAGACGCTTGAACCTCTGCGCGGTCCTTTTGCGGGTCGGTGAGCTTGCGGTGACAATTACGGCAGACAATCGCGAGATCCTCATGATGGGCGCGCTCGCCAATATGATGAAGCTCCAAGCAGAAAGCGTTGCTTTCACCGCAAGTCACGCAAGAGGGCGTGCGCGTCCCTAAGCGGCGACAAGCCCGCTCAAGACGTGAGTTGTAGTCGGTCTGCGTGGTCATGTCTGACCTCCTTAGGTGTCCGTGATGGCGTAGATTTCGTGGAACACGGGCTCCTCCAAGGCCGCGATGCGGTGGAGCGTGTTGGGATCGGTTTCGAAGGGGTGGAAGCGGCCATGGATGTCTGTCACCCCGTCGCTTTGAAGCGGGGCGAGAAGGGCTATGTCATTGGTTTGAGTAAAGCGGCCTTGCGCCTGCCAGGCGCGCCCGGCCTCAGAGGCGGGCTTGAAGCCAGGAACAAAGATAGTCTTGACCTGGCCTTGCGAGATCACCGGCAAGCGGCGCACGCGAGGATCGTGGAGTGTCCAGACGCGGCCTTTGCGACTGGCGAGATTGCGCAGCTTCAGGAAGCGTCTGAGGCGCTTCTCAGAGACACCAGCTTCTCGCGCGGCTTGGCCAATCCCGGTCCCTTCACGCATGAGGCGGATGGCGGCTTCGGTCTCAGGGGTGCTTGCAGGAAGGCGCTCGGCGAAGGTCGCCAGCGGCTCGCCCTTGCGGGGGTGGCCGCGTGCCTGGGAAGGCGTCAGGCCACGCGCCAAGCCCCGCTCAAGGCGGCGGCGGTATTCGGCTTTGTAGTCGCGTTGTTTGCGTGACACGAGAGGCTCCAGATCAGGCCCTTTGGGCTAGAAACTGGACAGTCATCCCTCGTATTTCTTTTAAAAATAGAGCTATAAAATCTATAATTTGACAAAGAATTGTAGCTTTTATAGCCACATAGAATCAGTGGTTTAGCTTTCTGTGTTCGGTCTCGTACTTTGCGATGGTTTTCTCACTAAACCCTGGGGTGGATTTAGGATCGATACCGGCTTGCTTTTTGATGGCTTTATAATAGCAGGCCCGACGCTCACTCGGTGGCAGCCCCCAATGGTTAGGGCTCAGCGCACAATGTCTAATTGCCGCTCGAATGATATCCTTATTGGAGGGCCTGCCGCGGCGCTCAGTAGCTTCTACCGCATAGTGACTATTCGCTGTCGTCGGTGTGTTCTGAGTGTCGGCAATGCTCGAGCCAGCCTCTCTACTAAGGACAGACTTTGAAACGTCGAGCCTATCGATAGGCAGCACCCGAACTTCAATGAACTTCGTTCCGTAGCCTGAGACTTCGTTATGGCCCCAATTGATCGTGAAACCCTCGGCGCTTTCACGAAACACGCCAGCGGGTATGCGCACGATTGAGGATGCAACGCCGTTAGAAAGATCACGCCCAAAAGCGACGAAATCGCCGTCTAGCAAGCTGTCTAAAAACTCTGATTTGAACTTGAGTATTTGCAGATCATATTGGGACTTTCCAGCTTCTACTCGCTCTACATCCTCGTAAGGCACCTCACGACGTAGTTCGCGAAGGCGCTGCTTTGCTTCACGAGTTGGTAAACCATAGTCAACGAACTCATACCAGGCGTGACTAATTGGTTCGCCGCGAGCCCATCTTTCTTCTTCCGTTGCACTCATAGGCTGCTAGGATTCCCTCAAGGCGTTAGGGGGAGCCAATGCATCAAGCGCGCAAAATTGAGGCGGAGACTCAAACCGCTATTCCATCAGATGAGTGGGCGGTGCGCTGTCGATATTGGCTCGAACAATACGAAGTCTCTATTCCCAGACGAAAGCGGCGGGAGCGTCAAGCTCACCCACTCATCCTCACAGGCAACGGCCTCTCTCTAAGGGTCAATCGCGGAAGCCTGGTTATTAAAGACGGGCTCACCCACTACCCCCAGGAAAAGAAAGAATACCGGCTCTTTCCTAGTCAGCTCGAAAACCCGCCACGGATTGTTCTGGTGGATGGATCAGGCGAGATCACACTCGATGCGCTCGATTGGCTGGCAGAGCAGGATATACCGCTCATACGCCTGAAATGGGATGGCCAAGTGGTCTCCGTAGTCGGCCAGACCGGGTATGCAGCTGATCCAGACAAAGCGGCCTGGCAAACCGAAACGCGCGCAAATGAAGCGGCTCGCGTCGCTTTTGGCGTTCCGCTAATCCGCCAGAAGATCGAAGGCACGCTAGAAAACCTAATTGAGCTTTTTCCGGCCTCTGAGCCTCAAGTGCGGGCGATCAAAACTGCGGAGGTCGTACTTGAAGCGCTAGACAGTGAAGCGCCAAAGACAGTGTCAGACCTTATCGGATTAGAGGGTAAAGCGGCAAACGCATACTTCCGCGTGTGGGCGACGGTGCCGATCCGCTGGAAAGCCAGTGATCGCCACACAGTGCCAGAGGATTGGCTGACTTACACATCACGTTCAGCCCTAAGAGCAAAGCGCGTCCCATCGAACCGTCGCGCGACGCACCCCGTCAATGCAATGCTGAATTACGCCTACGGAATGCTCGAAATCCGGACCCGCATCCAGGCGATCGCGGATGGGTATGATCCGACGCGTGGGATCGTGCATGGTGACCAGGCCAGCGGGCGGGATACGTTTGTGTTCGATCTCATGGAACCGGGGCGACCGGTGGCGGAGCGGCGCGTGTTGGAGATGCTGCGAGAGCATGAGTTTGCAAAGGCGGATTTTCGACTGACCAACAAGGGGACATGTCGCGTAGTACCAGATGCGGTTTCCTATATCTTCAAAACCAAAGTATAATGGAGTTAGGCATGCAACTCGATCCAAAGCAATACAGTATAAATAATTTATTAAACGGTCGGCTTTTTCAAATCCCTGAATATCAACGAGCATATTCGTGGGGAAAAAAGCAACGACGTGATCTATTCGATGATATTAAAGAAGTGCAACGCTCTAAACGAGATCACTTTCTTGCCACGATTGTTGGACTAAAGCGCAAAACCGTCGAAATTCCACCAGACGAATATACACAGGTTGATATTGTCGATGGCCAGCAACGAATTACCTCGATTATTATTTTGCTGAAATCCATCGAAAAACATTTCGACAAATCGGGCGAAAATGAGAAGATCAAGACGTCTGTTAAAGAAACTCTAATAAAGAGTGATCTTTATTCCCTCATACTTCTTCAAACAAATCATGATTCGAGTAATATATTTTCGGATTACATTCGAAAGGGGACCTTCCCAAAGTCTGCAAATAGGGCGTCAGATAAAAACCTTATAGACGCGATTGAAGAATGTGAGCGGTTCGTTGAAGAATGGGCTGATTCTGACAAGGTGCTAAACCTTCTATCTACTTTAAAGAATCGTTTATTTGTTATTTACCACGAAGTCTTTGATGAAGAAATCGTGTACCGTGTATTCGAGGTTTTGAATAGTCGGGGTCTCGAGGTTCGGTGGCTCGATAAGTTTAAAAGTCAGCTGATGTCTCTCGTGTTTCATTCAACAACCACCGGAAATAGAGAGGCCGCACTCTCTGAAATTCGAAACACTTGGCGGACTATCTACGATTTTCTGGGACTAGATGAGGCGACAGGGGATGAGGCTCTACGCATATCCGGAACGCTCAAGTCAACCGAATTAGAAAACCGGATAGTGAATCAGGAGCAGGCCGCAGAGAATCTATTGATCGTCGCGGACGCTGATCTGCCATCAATCGCATCCGTGGCTAACTGGGTAAAAGAAGCCACGCGAGTTTTGACAGAGTTAAAAGCTGATCCACGATTACGTGCCGTGACGAAAATTGGCCATGCTAGATTTCTAGCATGTTCAATTAAGCTGAGGCGCTATGAACCCTCTGATGAAGCACGTTTAATGCGAGCTTGGGAAGCAGTAACATTTCGGATTTTTGGCCTGCATGGAGCAGATGCCCGCCACAAGGTCGGTGATTTTGTTAGGTTGGCGCAACGAGTTCATCGAGAAGAACTCAGTGCTGACACGCTGGAAGACGAGATACTCAGCTTGGGCAAAGACTATCCAGTAGAAAGCGCGGTTGCTGATTTGGGGGAATGGAATGAATGCTATTACGAATGGCAAGAGGAATTGAGATACTTGTTGTTCCGTTACGAAGAGCGTCTCGCTAGCGAACGTGGGGAAGATTTGAACGAAGTGCAGTGGAAAAAGATTTGGGCATCTGATCCAGCGAAATCCATAGAACACATTTCGCCTCAATCTGCAGCGAAAGGATATGTCCATAACCTGGGAAACCTAACGATTTTACCCCCGAAGGTGAACTCTAGGCTGAAGGATAAGCCTCCATTGCAAAAAGCGGAGGCCTACCTAGGAAGCGGGTTGCAAATCACCACAGCAGTCGGCAATCAAATAAAAAATGACGGAAAGTGGGTGAAGAAGCACGTGGAAGACCGTTGCGATCGGATATTGAAGTTCGTTTTAGATGAGTGGGGCTGAAATAGAGCTGTGATGCTTCCCGCGTATCGGGAAATCCGGATTTTTAAGTGGATATATCTATACCCCCCCCTCAGAAAGGGGAGAGGGACGCTCGCCAATGTCGAGGTTATCCCTGCAGCCGACCTGTTTTTATGGGCCCCGGGGTCAAGCCCGAGGACCAGAGGAAGAAGCCTCAACATTTCAGCCTTCGGACTTGATCCGGAGACCCATGCCATGACGCACACCGTCATCCCGGCCTTGAGCCGGGGTCCACCTGCTTCATCTCTGTGATCAGAGCAAAGCGGTTCCGGTAGATCCCGGATCGCTTCGCGTCCGGGATGACAAGGGGAGAGGTATCCACCCATTCTCTCTCCCGGCGAAGGCCGGGACCCAGAAATCATCAAGCGCTGGCCCATCCGTCTCTGGGCCCCGGCCTTCGCCGGGGAAGAGATGTATTTGGGCTTCTCAGTTTAGCCTTTAGCCGAGACTATTCCGCCCTGTTTTGAAGCGTCCCGCCCGACCAACTTCCAAAAAAGCGCGTAAGCGGCAAGTGGGCCTACAATCCCAGCAATGATCTGAGGCCACAGAACGGACGTGTGTACCGCTGGTGTCAGCGCGACAACGCACACACAAAGCACAGACCAAATGGCGCTTGCCAACTGAGATGTGAGGCCACCTCCACCTCCCAGCAAACGCACTGCAAGAAAACCCAAAGCAAGCAAGACACCACAGACAAACTGAAGCAGCCCGGCAATCTGCCAGACAATAAGCGCGTCCGGATTCAGTGACGTAGCTGAACCAAGCGTCAAACTGCTCAACCCGAAACCCGATGCAATCACTGCTTCATAAAGAAGAAAAAGCGCGAAGATCGGGATCAGGCGTTGCAGCATTCGCCCTAATCCATGAACAGGGTCGCGGGGTTTTCCAGATACGCCTTCATCTCCTGCACCAGCAGGGCGGCTTCATAGCCGTCGACGATGCGGTGATCGAAGCTGGAGGACAGGTTCATGATATTGCGCGGCACGACGCGGCCTTCGCGGTCATAGCGCGGCAGGGTCTGCATCTTGTTCACGCCGATAATGGCGGTCTCGGGATGGTTGATCACCGGGGTGGTGACGATGCCGCCAATGGCGCCCAGAGAGGTGATGGTGATGGTGGAGCCGGTCAGCTCGTCCTTGGTGCACTTGCCGGTCTTGGCGGCGTCGCCCAGGCGTTTCACTTCAGCGGCGACCTCCCAGATGTCGAGGCTCTCAGCATGCTTGACCACCGGCACCATCAGCCCGTTGGGCGTGGCGGCGGCGATGCCGCAATGAATGCCGTCATGCTGCGTCAACAGCGAGCCGTCGGTGTCGAAATGCGCGTTCGCCTGCGGAAATTTCGGCAGGGCTTTCGTCAGCGCCATCACCAGGAAGGGGATGATGGTCAGCTTGGTCTGATCGTCTGACTTCTTCGCATTCATGTGCGCGCGCAGGTCTTCGAGCGCGGTCAGGTCGATCTCGTCCACATAGGTGATGTGCGGAATGGTGCGCTTGGCGTGCGCCATATTCTCGGCGATCTTGCGACGCAGGCCGATGACCTTGATGTCTTCCTTGCCGGTGCGTCGCGCCTTGCCGGCGCCAACCCGTTCCGCCCTGGAGACGAACCGGCCGCCCGCCGCGATGAAATCATCAAGATCGGTATGCGTGATGCGGCAAGCCGGACCGGTGCCCATCACATCGGCGAGATCAATATCCGCCTCCAGCGCGCGCTGACGTACCGCCGGACTCGCCAACGGGCGTTCGCCATTGGAGCGTGCAGGCGCGGCGGTTTTCGCCGGGGCCGCCGCAGCCGGAGCCGGTTTCGGCTCGGGCTTGGGTTCCGGCTTCGGTTCAGCCTTCTGCGCTTCAGCCTTGGGCTCCTCTTTCGAAGCCTCCTTGGTCTCGGGCTCCGCCGCGTTCTCAACATCGTCCGGCACTTCGCCATCCACATCGATGATGAGGATTTCAGTGCCCACCGGGATCACTTCACCCGGCTCGCCGACGATGGATTTCACCACGCCGTTCACCGCGCACGGAATCTCGACCGTCGCCTTGTCCGTCATCACATCCAGGATGTGCTGGTCCTCGGTGACCTTGTCCCCGGCCTTGATGTGCCATTCGACGATTTCCGCCTCGACGACGCCTTCGCCCACATCGGGGAGCTTGTATTTGTATTCGCTCATGCTCAGGCCTCCGTCACAGTCTTCATCGCGCGCGCAAAGCGGTCGCGCGTGGGGAAGTACGCCCATTCATGGGCGTGCGGATAAGGAATGTCCCAGCCGGTCAGACGGAAGATCGGCGCTTCCAGCGCATAGAAGCATTCTTCCTGGATCTGTGCGGCCAGCTCGGCGGCGAAACCGGAGGTGCGCGGCGCTTCCTGAGCGACGACGACCCGACCGGTCTTGTTCACCGATTTGGCGATGGTCTCGATATCATAGGGCACGAGCGTCTTGAGATCGATGATCTCGGCATCGATGCCTGACGCTTCGGCGGCGGCCTGGGCCACATGGACCAGCGTGCCATAGGCGATCACGGTGCAGGCTTCGCCTTCACGCACCACTTCCGCCTTGCCCAGCTCGACCGTGTAATGGCCTTCAGGCACCTCGCCCTTGGCGTGCTTGGCCCAGGATTTCAGCGGGGTGTCCGGCACGCCGTCAAACGGGCCGTTATAAATCCGCTTGGGCTCAAAGAAGATCACCGGATCGCCGCTTTCCAGCGCCGAGATCAGCAAGCCCTTGGCGTCATACGGGTTGGACGGGACCACCACCTGAAGCCCCGGCACATGAGTAAAGAAGGCTTCCGGGCTCATCGAGTGAGTCTGGCCGCCGCGAATGCCGCCGCCCCAAGGCGACCGCACGACGCAGCCCGATGTGAACTGACCCGCCGAGCGATAACGGATACGGCTCATCTCGGAGACGATCTGGTCGATCGCGGGAAAGATGTAGTCTGAAAACTGGATCTCAGCGATGGGCTTGAGGCCTTTCGCCGCCATACCCACTGACATGCCGGCAATCGCCGCCTCGTTGATCGGGGTGTCAAACACCCGGTCGAGGCCGTATTTTTCTTGAAGCTTGTCGGTGGCTTTGAAAACGCCGCCGAAATAGCCTGCATCCTCGCCAAAGACCACAACGTCCGGGTCACGCTCCAGAAGCACGTCCATGGCGGAGTTCAGCGCCTGAATGATGTTCATCGCTGGCATGACTTAAACCCCCAGATCCTGGCGCTGACGGCGCAGCCGCCAATCGGGCTTGGCGTAGACGTCTTCGAAAATGCTTTCGGTGGGCGAAAGCGGGCCTTCATGCAACGTGCCGTGGCTTTCCGCTTCCTTGTAGGATTTCACCACCAGCGCGGTCATCTGTTCTTCAAGCTTGGCCTGACGGGTCTCATCCCACTCACCCTTGCCGATCAGATGCTGTTTCAGGCGCTCGATGGGATCGCCCAGCGGCCAGCGGGCGGACTCGGTCTTGGGACGGTATTTGGTGGGATCGTCGGAGGTGGAGTGCGCGTCCGCCCGATAGGTGAACAGCTCCAGCACCGTCGCGCCCTTACCCTGGCGGGCGCGCTCTGCGGCCCATTGGGTGGCGGCGTAGACGGCGAGGAAGTCATTGCCGTCCGCCCGGATCGAGGCGAGGCCATAGCCCAGCCCTTTCGCCGCAAAGGTCGGCGCATCGCCGCGGGCGATGTTCTGGTTGGACGAGATGGCCCATTGGTTATTCACGACGTTGAAGATCACCGGCGCGCGATAGGTGGACGCCAGGGTCAGACCGGCGTGGAAATCGCCTTCCGCCGTGGTGCCGTCGCCAATCCAGCTCGCCGCGATCTGGTCCTCACCCTTATAGGCGCAGGCCATGGCGTAGCCGGCCGCTTGCGGGAACTGGGTGCCCAGATTGCCCGAGATCGTGAAGAAATTGCCTTCAGCCCAGGTGTAGTGCACCGGCAGCTGGCGACCTTTGAGATTGTCGCGGCTGTTGGAGATGCAATGGCACATCATGTCGACGATATTGCGCCCGCGCGCGAACAGGATGCCCTGCTGGCGATAGCTGGGGAACACCATGTCGGTGGGCTTCAGAGCCATGGCGGCGGCGACGGCGACCGCCTCCTCGCCCGTGGACTTCATGTAGAAGCTCATCTTGCCCTGACGCTGCAGCTTGAGCATGCGTTCGTCATAGATCCGGGTGAGCACCATATGGCTCAGGCCTTCACGCAGAACTTCGGGGCTCAGCCCAGGGTTCCACGCGCCAACGGCCTGATGGTTGTGGTCCAGAACGCCGACGAGCCCTGTCGCCAAGTCTTGGGTCTCTTGCCAGGATGCGGCGGGATCAGGCCGCGGCGCCTCGCCCGCTTTCTGAAGATCGAGATGGGCGAAGTCGGGCTCGTCCCCCGGCCGATACGGCGGGGTCGGAACGTGGAAACGAGTCTGTCCGTTCGACATGCTTTGTCCGTACGTTTCTTCAAGCCATACAAGGCTTTTCAGGCCGCGAGGTAGCGTTCAGAATCGGTTTTGGCAAGCGAAGCGCCACAAGCAAAGCCATGCTGCAGCGCATCATGATTTTTCCGTTTCCGGTGAAAATCGGACGTAAAAACCAGACGAGCCGCACCGCTTTTCACGCATGCCGCAAGGAAAAAATGCGACCAAGGCCACTTGATTTAGAAATCATAAGTTACATGGCGCACAATCATAGGGCATTGCAACACAGGCAAGAGACATGACGCGTGTGAATCTCGCAAACCAGCTCCTCTCCGACCGCCCACGTATCTGGTATCTCGCTGTGGGCGGGGTTGAGACCGTCCACGGGGCCATGGGCAATCTGCAAGAGCTTCAAAGACGCGTCGACAAGGAGCATATCCGGGGCGCGATCATCGATTTCCGCAAACTCGACGGATACAACCCCCAACAGGACTGGGTCGGGTTTCTAAAAGGGTTGAAGGCTTATACGCCGCATGGCCTGCCCATCGCCTGGATGGCGCACACGCATGGGGCCAACGCCGCCCAGCAACTGGCGCAAGCGGCTCAGAAAGCGGGTGCGCTATCGCAGTTTTGTCTCAACTGGCAGGCTGCGCTGATGACGGTCGGCCTGCCCAAAACCACGCCCGACCCCTTGCCGGGCCTGAACGCGCCTGCTGACGGCGGCGATAAAGACGACGATGTCTTCTTGCTCGACTAGACAAAAAAGCCCCGGCCTGATGACCGGGGCTTTCTCAAACGGTGTTTGACACCGATTAGTTCAGGCGTTCGATCGCGACCGCGGTGGCTTCACCGCCGCCGATGCACAGCGAGGCGACACCTTTGGTCTTGCCCTGGCTTTCCAGAGCCGCGATCAGGGTGACCATGATCCGCGCGCCGGACGCGCCGATCGGGTGACCCAGCGCACAGGCGCCGCCATTGACGTTCACAACGTCATGGGAAAGGCCCAGCTCTTTCATCGCGATCATCGGAACCACGGCGAAAGCTTCGTTGATCTCCCACAGATCCACATCGTCCTTGGTCCAGCCCGCCTTCTCCAGAACCTTGCGCATGGCCGGAACCGGCGCCGTAGTGAAGTAAGCCGGCTCATGGGCGTGAGCGGCGGTGGCGACGATCTTCGCCAGCGGCTTCAGGCCGCGGCGCTCGGCTTCGCTCTGGCGCATCATCACCAGTGCAGCCGCGCCGTCAGAAATCGCCGAAGCGTTCGCCGCCGTCACCGTGCCGTCCTTGCCGAACGCAGGCTTCAGGCTGGGGATCTTTTCCGGGCGCGCCTTGCGGGGCAATTCGTCGGTCTCAACGGTGACATCGCCCTTGCGGCTCTTGATGGTGACCGGGGTGATCTCGCGTTTGAAATCGCCTTTTTCAGTGGCGCGGATGGCGCGGGCCAGGGTTTCCAGCGCGTAGGCGTCCTGATCTTCGCGGGTGAACTGGTGCTCACGCGCGATCATGTCGGCGAACACGCCCATGGCGTTGCCTTCGTAGGCGTCTTCCAGACCGTCCTGGGCCATGTGGTCCTTGATCACGTCGTGGCCGTATTTGAAGCCGGTGCGATGGTTCGGCATCAGATGCGGCGCATTGGTCATGGATTCCATGCCGCCCGCCACGATCACCGAGGCGTCGCCTGAGGCGATGGAAGCGCGGCCCATGATGGCGGCCTGCATGCCAGAGCCGCACATCTTGTTCAGCGTGGTCGCCTCGACCGATTTGGGCAGACCGCCCTTGATGGCCGCCTGGCGCGCCGGAGCCTGGCCCTGGCCGGCGCTCAGCACGTTGCCCATGTAGATGAGGTCCACATCGTCGCCGGCCACGCCAGCTTCAGCGAGCGCGGCCTTGACGGCTTCCGCGCCCAGCTCATTGGCGGACATCCCCGCCAGTTCTCCCAGCAGGCCGCCCATAGGGGTGCGCGCCATACCTACGATGACAATCGGATCTTCGGAACTCATGGTCCGTCTCCTAATAGTTTTATCACGGCCGGCTCGGGCCGGTCATTGGGGTCAGAGAAAGGCCTTGTTTCGCACCGCGTCAAGAGTGCTCGCATACGCAGCAGGGCGGCGCAGTCGCGCCACAATGGCGCAATCTCGACTGAAACAGCTTGCGCAACAGGCCTTTTCTGGCTCGGCCCAGACCCATTCACAGAGTTATGAGCCACATTCATTTTTTGATGAGCGCAAGGGCAGAAGCAGAAATGATCCGGATCTATTTCCACGTCCGGGCGCGCAGGGTCATGCCTTACCCGCTTTGAGCGAGAAACAGATCACAGCAGATTCTCGAAGTCAGACACTAGCCCGTCGCCCGGATCCAGCCCCCGCCCAGCACCCGGTCATGATCGGGGTGTGAATAAAAGACACAGGCCTGGCCCGGCGCGACACCTTCTTCACCTGCGTCCAGCAGAACGAAGACGCCGTCTTCGCCCACTTCCAGAACCGCCGGTTTGGGCGGACGGGTGGAGCGCACCTTGATGCCGACCGTCAGACCATCGGCTTCGCTCAGATCGCCATCGCCGATCCAGTTCACATCTGTCAGCGTGATCTTGCGCACTTGCAAGGCTTCGCGCGGGCCGACTATGACTTGCGCCGCCTCCGCATCCAGACGCACCACATAAAGCGGCTCGCCCGTGGCGATCCCCAGGCCGCGGCGCTGGCCCACCGTATAGCGCAGCACGCCTTTATGCTGGCCCATCACCCGGCCGTCCAGATGCACGATCTCGCCCGGACGAGAGGCGCCGGGACGCACTTTCTCAACTACGCTGGCGTAATCCCCGTCGGGCACAAAACAGATGTCCTGGCTGTCGGGCTTGGCGGCCACGATCAGCCCCAGCGCGGCGGCCAGCTCACGCGTCTGGTCCTTGCTCAGATGCCCGAGCGGGAAGCGCAGATAATCAAGTTGCTCTTCGGTAGTGGCGAACAGGAAATAGGACTGGTCCTTGCCCGCATCGGCGGCGCGGCGCAGCTCGGGGCGGTTGCCGTTCATCGTGCGCTGGATGTAGTGCCCCGTGACCAGACAGTCCGCGCCCAGTTGCTTGGACGTCGCCAACAGGTCGGCAAACTTCACAGACTGATTACACCGCACGCAGGGGATGGGAGTGAAGCCGGCCAGATAGGTGTCGGCGAAATCCTCGATCACCGCTTCACGGAAGCGGGTTTCATAATCGAGCACATAATGGGCAAAGCCCATCGCCTCTGCGACACGGCGAGCGTCATGAATATCCTGGCCCGCACAGCACGCGCCTTTGCGGTGCACCGCCTCGCCATGGTCATAGAGCTGCAACGTCATGCCCACGACCTGATAGCCGGCGCGATGCAGGACCGCGGCCACAACCGAGCTGTCGACTCCGCCAGACATGGCGGCGACCACGCGGTGGTCAGAGGGCTCGCCGCCCAGATTGAGGAATTCGCCTGTGAGCCCGTACTCCGCCATCAACGCGTCTACGCGCGCCGTATCGAGCACCGGATTGGCAACAGGAGTGGAAACAGCGCCCGCGCCAGGGCGCGGGGCGTTGGAAATAAGCGTCGTCATTATCTTTCCCCTACCGGTTCAAGGCCGGAAGCGAATTACAAAAAGAGGGCCGCATATAAGAGCAAGACTGAAATAAAGCCAGTCAATCCGATCACGATGTCTATCCAGGCAGGCTTTGGGCAACAGTGCTTCAGACTTTTTTAGCCATAACTGCGTCACCTCACAGGGCATCCGGCAACCAAGAGAGACTCATATGTTCAGTTCCCTGGTTACACGTCTCGTCACGCTCATTCTGGGGCTCGTCGCTGTGGGGATCGCGCTGACGGCGCTGTCTGCAGGCTGGGTGATCAACAATTCAATCTCACGCTCCGCCTCCGAAGCGCAGGAAATGAACTTGCGGGTCGCAGCCGCCACGCTGCAGACCACACGCCTTCCGGAACTGGACATTCGATATAATTCGGATGGCGAGATCACGCGACTGGAAGCGCCGGCGCTGCCTGAGTTCACCTCCCACGAAATGATTGACTCCGTGGGACGCCAGACCGGCCAGACCGCCACCTTGTTTATCTGGTCGGAAGCCGAAAACGACTTCTTCCGACGCACCACCAATATCGTCAAACCCGATGGAAACCGGGCCGTGGGCACCCCGCTGGGCGCCGGCTCCGTTTATGACTCCATGATGGCCGGGCAGGGCTTCCGCGGCCAGGCGACCATTCTGGGCAAGGACTATTTCACCGCCTACCAACCTGTTTTCACCCCCGAGGGCGAAACTATCGGCATCTTGTATGTGGGCGTGGAAAAAGCGGCGATCATCGCCACGCGTAATACGGTTCTGATGATCACGGGCCTGCTGGCGCTCATTTCGCTTGCGATTGCGGGCGGGGTCGGCTTCTGGGTCAGCCGACGCGCGTTGTCGCCGATCAATGTGGTGACGCACACCATTGATGAAGTCGCGGCGGGCCAGTACGCGCCAAACCATCAGTTCCTGGAGCGCAAGGACGAAATCGGACGCATCGCCAACGCCGTACGTGGCCTGTGTGTGAAACTGCAGGACGCTGAAAGCCTGCGGCGAAACGAAATGGACAAACAAGCGCTCGAGGCGTGTCGCGCCAAAACCCTGGCTGACGAAATCTCCAAGTTCGAACAGACCGCCAATCAGGTCCTGAGCACCGTCACCAAAGCCGCACAGGACGTGCAGCAAACCGCTCAATCCACCCGCGCGACCACTATCGAAAGCCGCGATCGTCTGGCCAAGGTCAGCGAAGCGGCTCAGGCCGCCAGCGCAGGCGTCCAGACCATGGCCGCCTCCACCGAGGAGCTCAACGCCTCCATCGGCGAGCTGCGCGGGTCTGCGGCCCGCGTGGCGGAGCTGACCTCCGCGTCCGCAGACCAGACCCAGCAAAGCCGGTCCAAGATGGAAGACATCAGCGACTCCCTGACCGACATGACCGAAATCATCGCGGGCATCGACGCCGTGGCCGAACAGACCAACCTTCTGGCGCTGAACGCCACCATCGAGGCGGCGCGCGCCGGTGAAGCCGGCAAAGGCTTCGCGGTCGTCGCCTCAGAAGTCAAAGCCCTGGCCGAGCAAACCACCAAGCTGACTGAGACCATCAACGCCCGGATCGTGAACTTCAAATCCCTGGTCCAGGACGCCGGTCAGGCGACGCAAAGCGTGGCGGACGCCATGATGCAGATCGATCAGGCGTCGTCTGAAAGCGCCTCTGCGGTCGAACAACAAACCGCCGCCGTGTCTGAAATCAGCCGCTCCGCCCAGACCGCCGCCGAACGCACGGGACTAGTGGACGAAGAAACCAGCACAGTCATGAAAGGCGCTGAGGCCTCGGTGGCCAATGCGGATCAGATCGCCCAGCTTTGCTCGGAACTGGAAAGCAACGCGGCCAGCATGTCGAAGACGATCAACGACTTCCTGCTTTCAGTTAGAACGGCCTAAGCATAAGACTATTCTAGCTTATCGCCTCCTAAGGAGTGTGAGACCCCACACTTTTTAGGGGGGCATTAACCCTCATGGCCCCATCACACTGACAGTTCAATCAACTGAGATCTGTGATGCCCGCGCTGCCGCTTTCCGTTCGCTTCATCCTCGTCTTTCTCGGCCTGATGACCTTTGGGGTGTTGCTGAAGACCGGGCTGTACGCCGCCTTCGGCGCAGGCTGGCTGGGCTTTTTGATGGCCACCGCGATCGCCGGCGCCATCACTGCGGCGCTCGCCTGGCCCGTCATCCAGCGCATGTTCAAGCCGATGCTCGATCTGGCCCAGCGTATGGACGCTGTGGCGCAAGGCGATCGCAGCGCTGACGACGCGTTTGAAGGTCGGGCCGACGAAATCGGCCGGATCGCCAAGGCCCTCAACCACATGACCCAGCAGCTCCACGCCGCCGAGACCGCCCAGGCGGGCGAACTGTCCCGCAAGGAGCTAGAAGCGCAAAAGGCGCAGGCTCTGCAGGCTGAAATCGAGACCTTCAAGACCGGCGCCGGTCAGACCTTGCGCGCTGTTGAAGCTTTGCTTGAGCAAGTCGTCGAGGCGGCCGAGACGTCCCGAACCGCCGCTGAAGACGGCCAGTCCCGCGCCGGCTCTATGAACGAAGCCGCGCGCGAGGCCAGCAATGGCGTGCAGACCATGGCCGCCGCCACTGAAGAACTGAATGTCTCGATCAATGAAGTGCGCGGCTCCGCCGAACGCGTGTCGAACCTCACCCGACGCACCGCCGAGCGCACCCAGGAGAGCCAGGCCAGCATGAACGAGATGGCCTCGGCGCTGACGGACATGGTGGAGATCATTTCCGGTATCAACGCCGTGGCCGAGCAAACCAATCTTCTGGCGCTCAACGCCACCATCGAAGCGGCGCGCGCCGGTGAAGCCGGTAAAGGGTTTGCGGTTGTGGCCAGCGAAGTGAAAGCCCTCTCCACCCAGACCACCAAGCTGACCGAGACCATTGGCGAGCGGATTTCCCGCTTTGAAGCCAGCGTTCAGGACGCCTCCAAGACGGCGGCTGCGATTGTCGAGGAGATCAGCGAGATCGACGCGGCATCCGCGGAAAGCGCCTCCGCTGTCGAACAGCAGACCGCCGCCGTCGCCGAAATTTCCGGGACCGCCCAGACCGCCGCCCAGAAAACCCAGGCTGTGGATGAGGACAGCGTGCAGGTGATGCAAGGCGCGCAAAACGCCGTCGCCGCTGCGAACCAGATTGCAGACATGGCCAACCAGCTGCGCACCAACGCCAATGATCTGTCTGACCGGATCGACGGTTTTCTGGAGGCGGTGAACGCCGCATAGCGCGGCCTCTCTGCCCGCCCCCCTTCCCTCAATCCCGCGTTCGGCCTATACGGCCCGCCAAAGTCGCTACACACGCTGAGCTGAAGAGAGGCGCGCGCCATGGGTTTCAAATGCGGGATTGTCGGTCTGCCGAATGTGGGCAAATCAACCCTGTTCAACGCGCTGACCCAGACGGCTGCGGCCCAGGCCGCGAACTATCCCTTCTGCACCATTGAACCCAATGTGGGCGAAGTGGCGGTTCCCGAGCCGCGCCTGCAAAAGCTTGCCGAGATCGGCGGTTCGGCCAATGTGATCCCGGCGCGGATGAACTTTGTGGACATCGCCGGCCTGGTGAAAGGCGCGTCGCAGGGCGAGGGCCTCGGCAACCAGTTCCTGGCCAATATCCGCGAGACCGACGCGATCTTGTACGTGCTGCGCTGTTTTGAAGATGGCGACATCACCCATGTCGCAGGCAAGATTGATCCGCTGGCCGATTTCGAGACCGTGGAGACCGAGCTGATGCTCGCCGACATGGACAGCCTTGAAAAGCGCCGCGCTAATCTCGAAAAGAAAGCCAAGTCCGGCGACAAGGACGCCAAGGCCACCATCGAGCTGGTGGATCTGGCCCTGGCCGAGCTGCAGGAAGGCCGCCCGGCCCGCAATGCGGATGTCCCTGAAGACGTGGCCAAGGAGTGGAAGATGCTCCAGCTCCTGACATCAAAGCCTGTCATGTTCGTTGCCAATGTGGACGAAGACTCCGCGGGAACCGGCAACGCCTTTTCCAAGGTCGTTGAAGAGCGCGCCGCCCAGGACGGTGCAGCTTGCGTCGTGATCTCCGCCAAGATCGAATCCGAGCTGGCTCTGCTGGACGATGACGAACGCGCGGAATACCTCGCCGAGATCGGCCTTGAAGAGCCCGGCCTCGATCGTCTGATCCATGTGGGCTACACGCTGCTGGATCTTCAGACCTATTTCACCGTCGGCCCGAAAGAAGCGCGCGCCTGGACCATTCGCAAGGGCTGGACCGCGCCCAAGGCCGCCGGCGTCATCCATGGCGATTTTGAACGCGGCTTCATCCGGGCCGAAACCACCGCCTATGACGATTACGTCTCCAACGGCGGGGAAAGCGGCGCGCGCGAAGCCGGCAAGCTGCGTCAGGAAGGCAAGGAGTATGTCGTCCAGGACGGCGACGTCATGCTCTTCAAATTCAACGTCTAAAGCGCGACACAGCAGCTGACGACCGGGCGTTAAGCGCTTAAGCTCTCCGAAAAACAGATTTTCGGGGAGTGATATGAGCTATTCCACCATTCGCTATGAGGTTCAGGACGGCATCAGCCTTCTAACCCTGCATCGGCCCGACGCCATGAACGCCTTCACCACGCAAATGGGTGAGGAAATGGCGGACGCGTTTGATGCTTCGGACGCCGATCCTTCCGTGCGAGCCATGGTGGTCACGGGCGAGGGCCGCGCCTTCTGCGCCGGGGCGGACCTGTCGCTGGGAGCTGAAACCTTCAACGCCGTCGCCACGGCCCAGGCCGAAGGCGAGCTGGTGGACACCGATCCGCAATGGCGCGATTTCGGCGGGCGGTTGAACCTGCGCATCTTTGATAGCGAGAAACCGGTCGTGGCCGCCATCAACGGCGCCTCGGTCGGCATCGGCGCGACCATGATCCTGCCCATGGATGCGCGCGTGGCGCTGGCGGGCGCGAAATTCGCCCTGCCCTTCACCAAGCGCGGCATCGCCTGGGATGGCTGCGCCAGCTGGTTCCTGCCGCGTCTTGTGGGCGTCGAGGCTGCACTCGACTGGGGGCTGTCAGGCCGCACCTTCCTGGCCGAGGAAGCGCTGGCGCGCGGTCTTGTCAGCGAACTGCAGGACACGCCCGAAGCGGTGCTGGAGCGCGCACTGGCGCGGGCGCGCCTGTTCGTGAAAGACACCGCACCGGTTTCCGTCGCCATGAACCGTCGCCTGCTCTGGCGGATGCTGGGGGCGAGCCATCCCATGGAGGCGCACCGGCTGGAAAGCCGCGCCATCCTTCATCGCGGCATGTCGCCAGATGCGGCTGAGGGCGTGACAAGCTTCCTGGAGAAGCGTACCCCGAACTTCCCCGGCCAGGTTCCTGCTGATTATCCAGCAGGCTGGCCCTGGGACACGGACCCGCAATACTAAGCCCCAGCCCCAATCGCGGTCGGGACGGCGCCCAGGAGGCCCGCTTGCAGCACCTGCCCTCTCCCGACCCGCTCCGCCCGCAAATCTCCACGCGGGAGCTGATCGCCATGGTCGGCTTCCTGATGGCGCTCAACGCCCTGTCCATCGACATCCTGCTGCCCGCTTTGTCCGAGGTCGGCAATGCACTGGGCGCGCCGGGCAATGACCGCCAGCTGGTGATCACCTCTTACGTCTTCGGCTTTGGACTGGCGCAGCTCGGCTTCGGACCGCTGTCAGATTCCCTGGGACGCCGCCGGACCCTGCTGATCGCGCTGGTCGCCTATCTGGCGGCGACATTGCTGTGCCTGGGCTCGCAAGGTTTGTGGCAATTGGTGGCCGCCCGCGCCCTGCAAGGAGTCGCGGCGGCGGCCACACGGGTCATCGCCGTGGCCATCGTGCGCGATCTGGTGTCGGGACGCCGGATGGCGGAGATCATGTCTTTCGCCATGACCGTCTTCACGGTCGCCCCCATCCTGGCGCCCAGCATCGGCCAGCTGATCCTGTTCGGCGGCAGCTGGCGGGTGATTTTCGTCTTCCTGTTCGTGATGGCGGCGGCGCTGTCGGTCTGGATGCTGATCAGGTTGCCTGAAACCCTGCACCCCGACAAACGCACCCCGCTGCGGTTCGGGTCGGCGATGCGCAATTATGTTCTGGCCGCCTCCAACCGCATCACGCTGGGCTATCTGACGGCGTCCTGCTTCATCATGGGGGCGCTCTTCGCCTTCATCGCCACCTCTGAACAGGTCTTGGCGGAGCTGTATGAGCTGGGCGTATGGTTCCCGCTCGCCTTCGCGGTCATCGCGATCGGGCTGGCGGGCGCCAATATCGTCAACGCCAAGATCGTGCGTCGGCTGGGCATGCGGCGGATCTCCCACTCCGCCTTGATCGCCTATCTGCTGGTCAATGGCGTGAACATGACGCTGGCCCTGTTCGGTCAGCCGCCCTTCATCGTCTATTTCGTGCTGCTGATGGCCGCCTTGATGCTGTTTTCCATGATCGGGGCGAATTTCTCCGCCCTCGCCATGGAGCCGGCGGGCGAACGCGCCGGGACCACCGCCGCGCTCTACGGTTCATCCACCGCAATGGCGGGCGCCGTGCTCGGCTCTCTGATCGGCCAAGGCTATAACGGCACGGTGCTGCCGATCACCATAGGGTTCACGGTGCTGGGCGCATTGGCCCTGCTGACGGTGCTGTGGACGGAAAAAGGCAAGCTCTTTGGCGTCGGCGAAACCAGTGATGAGGCGGACGCCTAGAATTCATCCACCATCAGGCTGTCATCATTGATGCAGCCGTCGAGACGCCAGCCCGCATCCTCATCTTGCGCCAAAAGCTCGGTCAGCCAGGGCAAGAGTTTCAGCAAGCGCTCTTCCAGCTTGAAGGGAGGATTGACCACCACCACGCCAGCGCCGGCGAGCGGTCCCTCTTCCTTGAGCTCGCGCACCCACATGTCCGCGCGCAACAGCTTTTCGCCTTCAAGGCCCTGATCCGCGATCAGCCATTCCGCCAGGCCGACGTCAAAGCGCTCCTGCGCCCACAAATCCTTTAGCGGCCGCCAGAAAATGAAGGTTCCGGTCGGCCAGCGCTCCAACGCGGACTTCGCCGCCTGCGCCATGAACGCCATCTCGTCACGATGCTCGAACGGCGGATCGATGATCACCAGCCCGCGCTTTTCCCGAGGCGGCACCAGTCCTGGCAGTGCCCGATAGCCATCCATGGCCTGAACCTTCACACGGGCGTCGCGCGCATAGCGCTTGTCCAGGGTGACGCTATCATCCTTGTGAAGTTCGCACAGATGGATGCGGTCTTCCGCGCGCGCCAGACGGGCCGCGATTTCAGGCGAACCGGGATAGCTGGTCAGCGCGTCGCCGGAATTCATCGCGCGCACCACATTCAGATACGGGTCGAGCGAATCGCGAAGCTCCGCGGGAATGTCCGCTTCCATCAGGCGGCCGATGCCCTGCATCCACTCAGGGCTGCGACGGGCCTCGTCACCCGTCAGGTCATAAGCGCCGACGCCTGCATGCGTGTCGATCACCCGATAGGGCTTGGGTTTGGCGGCCAGATGCTCAAGGCATTGAGCGAGCACCAGATGCTTGAGCACATCCGCGAAATTACCGGCGTGAAACGCGTGACGATAGTTCATATGGGCTCGCTTTGCGCCTTGGATGAGGTCGGTTTGTATACGGGCGGCTTACAATGTGACCAAACTGTAACCGATCACGACTTTGCTCTCGCCCCATCTCCAGCCTAGTTTGTCATCTTTGTACGGCAATCAAGAGGGGAGGGCTTTGAAATGTCGCAGTTTCGCAGCCTGTGGTTCACGGCGGCCATAGCCGCCATTACAGCGGGTTCGCCCGCATTCGCCCAAGACGAGGGCGATGAGGACGAAGCGCAAACCATTGAAGGGTTCACCGAAGAGTTTGAAACGATCGACGGTCTGTTTCCGCTCTATCGCAACCGTGAAGACGGCGCGCTCTATATGGAGATCGCCGCTGATCAGCTCGACGATGAATTCGTCTATTTCACCTATGCTGAAGACGGCGCGCCGCGCACCGGCCTGTTTCGCGGTCAGTTCCGTGACAATCGTGTTCTGACGTTCGCCCGCCATTACGGCGAAATCGAGATCAGCGCCGAGAACACCAGCTTCTCCTTTGACGAAGACAATGCGCTGTCACGCGCCTCCAGCGCCAACATCACTCGCGCGCCGCTGGCCGTGCTAGAGATCGAAGCAGAAACCGAAGGTGAAGACGACGCGCCGGACCGGTTCCTGGTGCAGATCGACTCGCTTCTGAGCGGCGAAGACCTTTCGCAAATCAAGCCGAACGCGCCACGCGGCCCCGGCGCCGAAGACGCGTTCTCCATGGGCCGTCTGTCCGGTGACCGCACCCGCGTTCTGGACATTCGCAACTATCCTGAGAACACCGATGTGGTCGTCGAGTACGTCTACACCGAGGACTCCCCGCGCAATGGCGGCGGCGCCGAGATTACCGACGCTCGCGCCGTGGCGGTGACGGTGCAGCACAGCTTCCTGGCCCTGCCCGAAGAGGGCTATGAGCCGCGCGCAGACGATTTCCGCGTGGGTTATTTCGGCCAGCGCGTCACCAATCTGACCGACACCAGCGTCACGCCCTATGATGACGTGATCAATCGCTGGCGTCTGGTGAAGCAAGACCCGACCGCCGAGATCTCTGATCCGGCGGAGCCGATTGTCTGGTGGATCGAGAACACCACCCCGGTCGAACTGCGCGACATCATTCGCGACGCCGCCCTGACCTGGAACATCGCCTTTGAAGCCGCGGGCTTCTCCAATGCGTTGGAAGTGCGGGTCCAGCCTGACGACGCAGACTGGGACGCTGGCGACATTCGTTACAATGTGCTGCGCTGGACGTCTTCGCCCACGCCACCCTTTGGCGGCTACGGCCCCAGCTTCACCCATCCGCGCACCGGCGAAATCATGGGCGCGGACATCATGCTGGAATACGTCTTCATGACGAACCGCATCCGCTATTCGGAGCTGTTTGACGTGGCGGGCCTGAGCCAGTGG
>NZ_DEMB01000016.1:507274-564421 GCF_002354675.1 Oceanicaulis sp. UBA2681
ATGTGCAATTTCGCTGAACATCTGCAAATGGAGACGCTGTCCGGCGTCGCCGCCTTGCAGGCGCAAGGCGCATCCACGGTCGAAGTTGACGAACTGATCCGTCAGTCCCTTCACTATCTCGTGATCCACGAGATCGGCCACACACTGGGCCTGATGCATAACATGCGGGCGACTTCGACCATTTCGCTTGAAGACCTGGCGAATGGCGAAACCGTGACCGGCTCCATCATGGATTACCCGGCGCTGAACCTGCCGATGCAAGACGGCGCCAGCGTGCAATACTCCCAGGAAGTCCCGGGACCGTATGACATTTGGGCGATCAGCTATGGCTACACCCCGGATGCGGACGCCCTGCCCGCACTTTTAGAGCAATCGACGGATCCGGCGCTGGCTTTCGGCAATGACGCCGACGACCTGCGTTCGCCGGGCCGCCACTCTGACCCGCGCGTGATGATCAATGACCTGTCGTCCGACCCTGTGACCTGGGCCGGCCAGCGCGTTGAGCTGATCAACGACACCCTGCGTACACTGCCGGAAAACTTCGAGATTGAAGGGGAAACGTATCAGCCTCTTCTGACGAGCTATCTGGTGCTCTCTGGCCAGCGCTTCGGCGCCGCCAATGTGGCCAGCCGTCATATCGGCGGGATCTACAACAACCGCTCGGTGGTGGGTCAACCCGGCGCCGAGACGCCGTTCATCCCGGTTCCTCGCGACACGCAGGAACAAGCGCTCGACGTACTCGACGCCGCTCTGTTCGGTCCGGACGCGTTCGCAGCGGAAGAAGCCTATCTGGATCATCTGCAACGTCAGCGGCGCTTCTTTGATCATTTCGGCAGCGATGAAGACCCGGCGCTTCATGAGCGTGCGTTCAACCAGCAACGCGCCGTCATGGCGCATCTGCTGCATCCCAACATGCTCGAGCGTATGAATGATGCGCGCCAGTATGGCGGGGAGTATCCGGTGGCCGATTATCTGCAGGACCTGACGCAAGTGGTGTACGCCGCCGACATTCGCGGTGAACCGAACACCTATCGCCAGAACCTGCAGGTGGAGTATCTGCGCCAGCTGATCTCGATCGTCGGAAACGGCGATTATTCGCCGGTGGCCCGGTCGGCCGCTCTCGCCGCCATCAACGACGTCAAAGGCTGGGTCGGCCCCGACTGGATGCCCGACCTGATGGGCTCGCGCGAAGCCAAAGCGCACCGCGCCCATTTGCGCACGCTGATCAACGCCTTCGAAGGTTAAGATCAACGCCTTGCGCCGCCCCCGTCCTCTGGACGGGGGCGGTTTGCGTTTGGGCTCGCCCTTATGTCTGGACTTGACCTGACAAGCGCCAAGACCGCACAACGTACTATTATAACACCGGCCCTGACGGCGACGTCGAAAAGCCGGGAAAATACGGGGAAAAGGAGACGGATATGATCCGCACCGCCGCCGCCGCGCTCAGCGCGGCGCTCATGCTCGCCAGCCCGCTCATGGCTCAGGACGAGACGCCCGACATTCCAGAACCCAAACGCTGGGAATCCACCGGCCAGATCACCGCTGATGGCGAGCGTATCCGCTACAGCGTCATTGCTGGCGAGACGTATCTGGAAAACGACGAAGGCGAGCCCACCGGCTCGATCTTCTCCACCACCTATCTGCGCGACGGCGTGTCTGATCCGCGCACCCGCCCGGTGGCCTTCATTTTCAATGGCGGACCCGGCTCGGCCTCGCTCTGGCTGCATATGGGCATGTTCGGCCCGCAACGCGTGGTGCTGCCCAGCGACGCCCGCGATGACGGCGCCGCGCCGTTCGACCTGCGCGAAAACCCTGAAACGCTTCTGGATGAGGCCGATCTCGTCTTCATCGACCCCGTCGGCACCGGCTGGAGCCGCGCGCTTGGCGACACCGACCCGGCTGAAGAGTTTTGGGGCGTGGATGAAGACGCGGCTTCCGTCGCAGCCTTCATCCGCAAATGGCTGACCGAGCATCAGCGCTGGAATTCGCCGAAATACCTGCTCGGCGAAAGCTATGGCACCACCCGCATCGGCGCGCTGATGCGTCAGCTCGAAGCAGGCTGGAATGACGTCTCCATCAATGGCGTCGTGCTCATCTCCGTGGTGCTCGACTTCCGTCTGGACGCCACCGATCCCGGCAATGAAATCGGCTATGTGGGCCTGATCCCCGGCTACGCCGCCACCGCCTGGCATCACAATCTGGTGGACCGCTCCGCCTGGAACAATGATCGTGACGCCTTCCTGGATGACGCCCGCGCCTTCGCCACCGATGAATACCTGCCGGCGCTGGTGCGTGGTCATGACATCGACGCCGCCCGCAAGGCTGACGTCATCTCCCGCATGAGCGCGCTGACCGGCCTGTCAGAACAATATATCGAACGTTCCGACATGCGTGTGACGCTGTCGCGCTTCCGCACTGAATTGCTGCGCGATCAGGGCCTGTCCGTGGGACGCTTTGACTCGCGCTTCACGGGCGTGGAGCCGATCGGCGTGGCCGACAGCCCGGAGGGCGACCCGTCCGGCTATGGCATTGACGGCGCCTATACCTCCGCAATGATGGATTACTACACCCGCGTTCTGGGCGTGGATGAAACCCGCCCCTACACCACGCTGGGCGGCGTGCGCGAGTGGAACTGGGACGCTGGCCCCGCCGGCGGCAACAATAATTACGTCAACACCTCGGTCTGGCTCGAGCGCGCCATGCGCCAGAACCAGGATCTGCGGGTGCTCGCCACCAACGGCATCTATGATCTGGCGACGCCGTTCTTCGCCACCGAGATGACGTTCAACCGTCCCGGCTATTACGATCAGGACCGCATCGAGCTGACCTATTATCCGGCCGGCCACATGATGTATCTGCACCAGCCCTCCATTGAGCAGCTGGCGCAAGACGTGCGTGACTTCATCGAATAGGCGTGAGGCCTACCGAAAACGAGAAAGCCCCGGAGCGCTGCTCCGGGGCTTTTTTGTACGGAGTGAGTGGAGAGCCTACTCGCCTTCGAACGCCACCAGGCTCGCGACTTTCACGCCGTGAGCCTCAATCTTTTTCGCGCCGCCAATGTCCGGCAGGTCGATAACGAAGGAGCAGCCCACCACCTCGCCGCCGGCCGAACGGATCAGCTTGATCGCGGCTTCCGCCGTACCGCCCGTGGCGATCAGGTCATCCACGATCAGCACCGTTTCGCCCGGCTTGATGGCGTCGGTATGGATCTCCACCTCGTCCGTGCCGTATTCGAGCTCATAGCTCTGGCTGAGCGTGGAATGCGGCAGCTTGCCCTTCTTGCGGATCGGCACGAACCCGACGCTCAGCTGGTGCGCAACCGCGCCGCCCAGAATAAAGCCGCGCGCCTCGATCCCGGCGACCTTGTCAATCTTCTTGCCCGCATGGGGAAACACCATCGCATCCACCGCAGCGCGGAACGCGCCGGCGTCGCCCAGCAGCGTGGTGACATCGCGGAACATGATGCCCGGCTTGGGATAATCGGGGATCGTGCGAATAGCGGACTTGATGTGGTCCATAGGGCGCTCCGGCTGGATAAAAAAAGGCAGGCGCACCCTGCCCGTGTCAGGCCGAGCATTGAAGAGGGCGCATGCAGCGTCAAGCGCTCAAGCCGCAAAACAAACGGGCCCGCCAGCGTTTGCTGATGAGCCCGTTTTGATCCGTGCCGCAGATACGGTATCGGCGATCGGCGTTCTAGCCGCGGTCAGCCACGTAACGTGCTTCACGGGTGCGCTCCACATGAAGCGTCTGAAGACCGTCATGGGACACGGCGCTGATCACATGCTCGACCACATCAGCCCGGCAATAGGCCATCTCGGTGTCAGACTGCAGCGGCAGCGAACCGCAATAGCGTTCGGCTTCCGCGTTCAGGCGCTGATAGGCCACGCGTACAGCGGACTGGGAGGTCAGCTCGGCGCGATCCACCGCAAAGGTGAATTCTTCAGATTGCTGCGCGGAGGCCGCGAACAGGCCAGCAGACGCCAGGACAGAGGCCGCCGCTACGGTTTTGATAAAATGCTTCATTGGGTTCACTCCTCATTCTGACACGATCCGCCGCGCCTCTCGGCATTGCGCATCGCTATATGGACGGAGCCGGTTCAGACCTTCATCAGGGGGGTGAAGCCTGCGCGCTGAAACATCGACGACCGTCTCGGTTATTGTTCTGTCACCCAACAGTCATATTAATGTAATACATCTGGATACGGATGAAAAGTGGGGAGGAATTACAAGCTTCACGCTTTCCTAATGCGCCCCAAGCCATTGTTAAATATAATATTTCAGCATCGCGCACGGACAATGCGGGCAGCGAAGGACATGCGGCAGGATAAAATTTCCAAGGTTTTATAACGACTTAGAAAAAACTGATGTTTTTCAGTTTTATGTCAGGCTAAGCGCCAGCCTGTGGATATCTTTAATTATGATTATAATTCAGTAATTTGATTATAATTCAGCTTGATTCATAACCGCTACTTCATGCCGCTCGGCCTCGGAAGTTGTCATCAATGAGCAGCCCCCTGAACCCATAATGAAAAATGCGCCAGGCTCAGGCCCGGCGCATTTTATCAATGCGTTTGAGACGCGAAGACTGGCCTTTATCCCTAGGACAAATCGTCACCCTCCAGAGCCCGTTCGATCAACTCAATCGCGCCCGGCAGACCATAGAGCGCCGCCAGACCGCCAAAGCGCGGCCCCTGGCTTTGCCCGAGCAGCACTTCATAGAGCGCCTGGAACCAGTCGCGCAGGTTTTCAAAGTCCTGGCTCTTGCCCGCGGCGTAAACCTCGGTCTGGATGACTTCCGGATCGGTCTCGCCCGGATCAAGCGCCTTCAGGCGCTGCACCAGATCCTCCATGGCCGCCCGCTCCATATCGGTAGGCGCGCGATAAACCTTGTTCGGCTTCACCTGGTCTTCGTAATAGGCCAAGGCGTACCCGGCGAGCCGGTCCAGGAAGGGATCGGTTTCCGGCGTCAGGTCGGGCGCATATTTGGCGATGAACCCCCACAGCGTCGCCTTGTCATGAGCGTTCGCCGCCGAGACGAGATTGAGCAGCAAGGCATATCCGATATCAGAGCCCGCCTTGGGCGGCTCACCCGAATGGATGTGATAGACCGGATTTTCAATCTGCTTGGCCGGTTCCTGATCCGGATAGGCGCGCAAATGCTGGCGATACTCATCGATCGCCTTGGGGATCACGTCGAAATACAGACGCTTGGCCGTGCGCGGCTTCTGGAACATGTATTGCGACAGGCTCTCCTGCGGCGCGTAGCGCAGCCAGTCTTCCACCGCCAGACCATTGCCTTTGGATTTGGAAATCTTCTCGCCCTGATCGTCCAGGAACAGCTCGTAGACATATTGCACCGGCGGCTCGACGCCCAGGATGCGGCAGATCTTGGAATAGACTGGCGCATTGGCCTGGTGATCCTTGCCGAACATCTCGAAATCTACGCCCAGCGCGGCCCAGCGCATGCCGAAATCGGGCTTCCATTGCAGCTTGGTGTTGCCCCCCGTCACCGGCAGGGTGATGTCGGTCCCGTCCTCATCCTCAAAGGTGATCGTGCCGGCCTTGGCGTCGATGGCCTTCATCGGCACATAGAGCACCCGGCCCGTGGTCGGCGAGATCGGCAGGAAGGGCGAATAGGTCGCCTGCCGCTCCGCGCCCAGCGTGGGCAGCATCACCGCCATGATGTCATCGAATTTCTCGAGCGCGCGGATCAACGCCTCGTCAAACGCGCCTGAGCGATATTCGTGGGTGGCGGAGCGGAATTCGTACTCGAAACCGAAGCTGTCGAGGAAGGCGCGCAGGCGCGCATTGTTATGCTGCGCAAAACCCTCATGGGTGCCGAACGGATCGGGCACGTCGGACAGCGGCTTGCCCAGATGCGCCGTCAGCATGTCCTGATTAGGCAAGTTTGACGGCACTTTGCGCATGCCGTCCATGTCATCGGAAAAGGCGATGAGCTTGGTGGGATACTGATCGTCTGTCAGCACCCGAAAGGCATGGCGCACCATGGCGGTGCGCGCCACTTCGCCGAAGGTGCCGATATGGGGCAGGCCGGACGGGCCGTAGCCGGTCTCGAAAATGACCGCGCCGCCCTTCATCCCGCTTTTCTCCACCCGTTTCTTCACCAGGCGGGCCTGCTCAAAGGGCCAGGCCTTGGCGTTCTGGGCGAGCGCGGCGAAATCGGTCATCGCGGGTCTCTTTTCCTGCTACGAGTCGGATTGAAGCAGGGCAAGTAGAACCGCCAGCGGGTTTGGTCAACTGTGCGGGCGCTGAGCGACACGCGATGGCGAAGAACGCGCACGCGGATCAGGCGAAGAATCCCGGCAAGGCATTCAGATCCAGCCCCTGCGCCTGCATATAGGCGGTGAAGCTCCCAGGCTGACCAGCGGCGCGCCATGCGTCGAGGCCCGCCAGCACCTCTTGAAAGAGGTTCAGCTCTTCCAGTACGGCCTGTGTGAAGTCCGGCGCTTGAAGCTGTTCGCACAGAGTGGCGAGAGCCTGCATGGCGGCGCGCACATCAGGTTCGGGTTCTGACAGGGCGCCGCGCTCGACAGTATGAAACGCGTTGGAAACCCGCCTCAACAGATCAAGAATGCGTCCGCGCAGGGCCGCCGGATGACAGGGGTCGCGCTCCAACGCCTGTGCGAACAGGTCTGGGTTCCACTCAAATCCGGCTCTGAACACCAGCGGATCCGCCGCTGCGGCGTCTTCCTCTTCCCATGTCTGGCAGACCCGGCTCGCCGCCATCGCCACCGGATAGGGCATGAAGCCAGGGATAGCGCCAAACAGACGCCTTGCTTCATCAAGCATGCGCACCAAGGAGATCGCCTCCGTCAGCGGGGCTTGCTCCAGCTGGGCCGCGAAGGTGTCGCCGGCCTGTTCGGCCGCCGCCTTCAGGCCGGCCTGTTTCGCGTTGAAATACGCCGAAAAGGCTTGCAGCTCCGGCTTGGCCGCGAGCCAGGTCGCCGCCGTCTCGAGGAGGTCAGCTGTGCTCGTCATCAAAGATCGCTTCGATCGGCTGGCCGAACACCCGCGCGATCTTGAACGCCAGCGGCAGAGACGGATCATATTTGCCGTTCTCGATGGAGATGATGGTCTGGCGCGAGACGTCGAGCTTGTCCGCCAGCGCCGCCTGGCTCCAGCCGAGGTCAGCCCGGATATCTTTCAGACGGTTCTTCATGCGTAGCGGCGACTTTGAAATGAGAGAACGACCCAATACAGCACGACAAACATAGGCAATGCGACCACAGAATTGAGTTCCGGGAGAGGCAAGACCAGCCCGGCGATCGCCCAGTTTGTGAGCACAAAAGCCGTTCCGCCACCGGCGCATGCCAGCGCCGTCAAATGAATGCGCTGTTGCAGCTCGTCGAGCGAGCGAACCAGCAGGACAAACTCCCAGGCCAGCCAAACAAGTCCCACGACAGCGCCCAACAAGACGAGATCAGGCGCCGCGCCGAAATGAAAAAGCAATATGGAGCAAACTTCGATCAGGCCCGCCAGCGCACCTGCAATCGTATAGCGCGTTCGAGCTCTAACGGGCGCAGAGGCCGTTTCGGGCAACAAAAAGTCCAACCAGTGTTCCATTCACTCTCTCCTGAACATCTGCCTCTTAACTTCCTAAACTGATCCAGTCAGCTTCCTCCAGAGGCGGGCGCGGTTCGCAAACGCGGTCCATCCCAACAGCGCGCCGCCGCCCCAGATCATGGCTTCGGTGGAAAACGCCGCGGCGATGACGGCCGAGATCATCAATGCGCGAGGGGCGTCAAACAGGATCGTCAGGCCCAAAGCGGCCCAGGAGGCCGCACACAACCCGATCAAAGCGAAGGCGGCGATGCGGCGGATGGTTTGTCCCTGTTTCATGATGGGTCCTTTCTATGCGCCATGAGGCGGGGCGTTCATATGCCCGGTTGCTGTGTCGCTTCACTGTGCAACCTGTCCTGAGCGAGCGGCTCTTGCGAAGGAGGCGCTTCGGCTGCTGGCTGAGTCAGGAAGGCGAGCGCATAGAGCGCTAGCCAGGGCAGAGCTTTCAAACTATCAGCAGACATGACGCCCTTCCCTTCATGTAAAGCGTACTTCACATATGATGTAAAGCTCACTTCACGTCAAGCACCCTTTACTCATTTTTGTAAAAAAAAGACCGCCTCGATAGACGGGACGGTCGATTCATCAAGTCAGACTGGCGGCTCTATCAATCCGACTGCAGCGCAGCAGGCTGAAGCTGCACATCCCAGGTCAGATCCTCGAAACTGTGCAAGCTCCCGTCCGTCATAACCCAGGCCGCATTGCGGGCGTGCGTGATGGCCTCAAGCGGATTATTACGCAAGAAAACAAGGTCAGCGTCCAGGCCGACGGCCCAACGCCCCGTCTCATTCTCCAGCCCCATAACGGTCGCGCCGCCTACCGTGGCCAGCTCCAGTATGCGCCAGGACGAAAACCCGGCGTCAGCCAGCAAGCCAAGCTCGGTTGCATAAGCAGGTCCGCCGCCCGGGCCATCCGTCCCGATGCCAAGGGGAATGCCCGCCGCGTCCAGACGCTGTGCAAACTCGAAGCTTCGCAACAAGGCCGCCTGGGAACGGCGGGTATCCTCATCGGTCCAGTCGCCGCCATTCATGGCGAGCATCTGCTGCAGGCCCGACAGAGTGCGAGGGTGGAAATAGGGCTGATCCTCAGGCGGATAAACCCGCTCGAACCCTTCAGGCCCGGTGACCAGTGCATTGACCTGCAAGGTCAGGTCCACATTGGCGCCTGTTTCAGCCAGGGTCGAGAACAGCTCCTGCATCAGTGGGCCATCAAATTCGACACGCTCGAACCATTGATACATGAAGCGCGCATCCATCCCGCGCACATTGATGTAGTCCTCCCGCGCGCCCGGCTCGAGCAGGTCTGCGCTGGTCGGCATGGCGTGCAGGAAGCCTGTTACGCCCAGTTCCGCCGCTCGCGTCCAGCTCACCTGATCCAGATGCGCAATCGGCTCCAGACCATGCTCGCGCGCCACACGTGCGCCCGTTTCAAGCTGCGCCTCGGTCAGGCTGTGATAGAGCTTGAAATAGGTCATCCCCAGCGCCGCCTGGCGCGCAGCTTCTGCCTGCCATTCCTCTTCGGTCCGGGGATAGGCGAAGGCCGATCCGCCATAGGGCGGCGGCTGGATGACCGAGCCCGCATGATAGGTCCGCGGGCCCAGCCATTCTCCCGTGCTGACGCGTTGGTCATAAGCCGCGCTGGCTTCCGGGTCAGAGCCGGGATTGCGTACCGTCGTGACGCCGAACGCCAGCGCCATGCGGGCATGAAACTCCGTGATCTCATCCACACTTTCGATGGTCAGCACGGGTTGGCCATCAACGAATTCGATCGCATGCGGGCCTGCGGTCAGATGCCCATGCACATCAATGAATCCCGGCAAAGCGTACAAGCCGGTCATGTCCTGCACAGCGGAAAAGGCGCCCCGCGGCGGCTCGTCGGAGCCAAAAGCTGCGATCCGGCCTTCTTGAACCACGACCCAGCTGTCTTCGGCGACGCTGCGCGCCACGGGATCAATCCGTGTGAAACCGGTATAGAGCGTGCCCGTCAGAAGCATGGCGGATGTGGAGCCGCCTGCGCACCCGCCCAGCACAAGGGCCGCGGCGGAGATCGTAGAGGCGAACAGGGTTTTTAGGCGCATGGCGCTCACTCCTTTTGTAAAGCGTGCTTCACATATTGTGTAAAGCTCGCTTAACGTCAAGTATCCTTTACTACCTTGTATCAAAAAAACGGCCGCCCCGGGTTCCGGAGCGGCCGCATTCACATATAAACCTCTGAGAGGCTTACTTGTCCGGCTGCGGCGTGGTGCGCAGATACGGCTTGATCTTGGTGTAGCCTTTGGGGAAGAGCTTGTCGGCCTCTTCGTCGGAAATGGACGGCACCACGATCACGTCCTGGCCATCTTCCCAGTTCACCGGGGTGGCCACTTTGTAGCCATCGGTCAGCCGCAGGGAGTCGATCAGGCGCAGCACTTCGTTGAAGTTCCGGCCCGCGCTCGGCGGATAGGTGAAGGTGGCGCGGATCTTCTTGTTCGGGTCGATGATGTAGACGGCCCGCACAGTCACTTTCGGATCGGCGTTGGGGTGGATCATCGTATAGAGCTCGGACACCGAGCGATCCGTGTCGGCGATGATCGGGAAGTTCATCTTAACGCCTTGGGTCTCTTCAATGTCCTTGACCCAGCCATGGTGGTCCGCAATCGGGTCCACAGACAGCGCGATCGCCTTGGCGCCGCGCTTGGCGAATTCGTCTTTCAGCCGGGCGGTGTAGCCGAGCTCCGTGGTGCAAACCGGGGTGTAGTCGGCGGGGTGAGAGAAGAACACCACCCAGTCATCACCGATCCAGTCGTGGAACTTGATCTTGCCTTCGGTGGTTTCCGCTTCAAAGTTCGGGGCGATATCGCCAAGCAGCAGACCCATTATTCATCTCCATCAGAGCATTTGCGAGGGGCGTCAAACACCGCTTTACTTGGCGCGGGCTGCCGTGCAACGCAACCCGTAAGCCGTGTAATTGCCCTTGCATGAGGATTCGCCCCTATGCCCCTCCTGATCGCCATGCGCCACGCCAAGGCCGTCGACCGTATGATGGCTGAAGACGATTTCGACCGTGGCCTGACCGAGCGGGGCGTCGCCGACGCCGACCGGGCGGCCGAAGCCTTGAACCGGGCGGGCGTTAAGGCCACGCACGCTCTTGTGAGCCCGGCCCGACGGACCCGCGAGACCTGGAAACGCCTCAGCGCCATACTGGGCGAGCTGCCCGTCACCGATCCCATGGCGCTCTATCACGCCTCGCCGGACATGCTGGAGCGCGCCGTCGCCGAACAGCTCGATCAGGGCGCAGAGGCGATCATGCTGGTGGGTCACAATCCCGGCATCGGCGCCCTGGTGCATACGCTCGCCGGTCAGGCCGAAGCCGCCTCCGACCTGCCCTATGGCTGGCCGACCAGCGCCTTCGCCGCCTTTGACGTCTTGCTGGACGGCAAGCGTCTGACCGCAAACCGGCGCCGCTTGTATTTCAACCCCAAAGAGTCTTGATTCTCTTATTAAGGGAATATTAACTACGCCCCGGCTGGTACTCAACGGGGGAGCGCGGCATGCCGTCTGTGATCAGACCGGCTTTTTCAGGACGCTTGCGCTCCGCTCGAAGCGGACGGCCGCTTGATCTGCACGCCGCCGCCTATGGCCTGCGTGATCTCAATCCTCTGGCCAGCGCCGGACACGCCTTGAGCCCACCTATTCCGCTGGTGCTCGGCCCGCTCGCTTTCCTTCTGGTCTGCGTCGTCCTTCTGAAGGGTTTTGTGCTCCTTGCGCTGTTCTGGATCGCCGCATCCGGCGTGATCGTGATGAGCGCCTTGCGGCTCGCCGCGGCCCTCACCCCGGCGCGCCATGCGCCGCGCATGCGTCTCTCAAACCATGAGCTGCCCACAATCAGCGTCATCATCGCGCTTTATGACGAGGCGGAGGTGTTGCCCGGTCTGATCGCCGCCCTGTCACGCCTCGACTATCCGCGGCGCAAGCTCGACATTATCCTGGCGCTGGAAGCCCATGACACAGCCACACGCGCCACAGCCCGCGCGCTGGCGGCCCGGCAGGCCTTGTGCGTCGTCGTCCTGCCCCCGCTGGGGCCGATGACGAAACCGCGCGCGCTCAACATGGCGCTGCAGGCGGCGCGCGGTGAGTTGATCGCGGTGTATGACGCCGAAGACTCGCCCCACCCCCAGCAATTGCGTCACGCCGCCGAGGCCTTTGCGGCGAATCCGGGCTTGGGCGTCGTTCAGGCCCCACTGGGTTGGTATAATCGTGAAGACAACTGGCTAACGGCCCAATTCGCGCTGGAATACGCCACCCAGTTTCACGCCCTGCTGCCGCTGTTATCACGGCTGGGCTGGCCGCTGCCGCTTGGGGGGACCAGCAATGTGTTCCGCCGATCCGCGCTTTTGCAATGCGGCGCCTGGGATCCGTTCAATGTCACTGAGGACGCGGATCTGGGCTTTCGGTTGGGTCGCCAGGGTTGGCGCGCCGGGCTGATCGAGCCGGGCACGCTGGAAGAAGCGCCGCTCACCCCCCGCGCCTGGACCAATCAGCGCAGCCGCTGGCTCAAAGGCCATTTCGTCACCTGGCTGGTGCATATGCGCGATCCGCGCGGCCTGATCGATAGCTTGGGCTGGGGCGGCGTGTTCAGCCTCAGCTTCACCGTGCTCGCCAATATGTTGAGCGCGCTGATTCACGCGCCGACCGTGCTGGCGATGGCGCTCGGCGCGATCCTTCTGGGGCTTGTTCCGGGTTGGGGCGCGCTGTGGACGTTCGGGGCGTTGTTGATGGGCGTCGCCTATGGCTCGGCCATGGTCTGCGCGATCACCGGCGCGCGCCGGGCGGGCTTCCACCCGACACTCAGCTCTGTGCTCAGCATGCCCGCCTATTGGCTGTTGCAGGCGCCCGCCGCGCTCAAGGCCTTGCGCGAGCTGCCCCGCCACCCCTATCTGTGGGACAAGACCCAACACGGCGTTTCCCGCGCCCGCAGAGAAACGCCTGATGACGCTGCCGATCACACTCTTGCTCATGCTCGCCACCGCCGGCCTGTTCGCGCTCGCCGCCTGGCGCAGCGGCAGGCCCTCAAATCCGCTCAAGCCGCGTCTTATTCCCTGGACTCTGCTCAGCATCGCTAGCGGCGTCTTTTTCATGATGCTGCTGGCGCATGTGTTCAGCCATTTCGGCTTTGAAACCGGTCAGCGCTTCATGCCGCGCTAGCGCCGCCCGCGACCAGTATGATCGCCGCCCCCATCATCAGGGCGAACAGCGCCACCACCCCGACGCGCACCGCAAGGCGCAGCCCGCTTGGCAGGCGCGCCCACAGCCAGAGCACGCGGCGGCCAAAGAGGAACAGTAGAACGCCCATGGCGCCATAGCGCACCAGCCGCCCCGAAAACGCCGCCAGCACAAACAGGGGCGCCGGGATCAACGCCGCGCCGGCGGCGAAGGAGCTCAGCTGCACCGGCACCGGCGTCAGCATGGACACCCCCACTGCCCACGCGCCATAGGCGTCGATCCGCGCCCGCGCGCCCTCTAGCGACAATGCAAGATCGGGCCGCGCGCTGATGAACGCCTCCGCCAGATCAAGCGCCAGACGACCCGCCCAATAACTCAGCACACAGCCCAGCACCGAGCCGAGCGTGACCACCAGCGTCGCCTCGACCACCTGTCGTCGGCCGCGCAACATGTACGCCAGAAGCGGAAACTCGATCGGCCAGGGTAAAAGCGTGCTTTCCAACACCGAGCCTGCAAACAAAGCCAGCAAAGCCAAAGGCCCCCGCGCCATCCGGTCGAGCCGGGCGCGCCAGAGCCTCAGCCGGCGCCGCCAGCGTATCGTTCGTTTGAAAGGCGCGCGGGTCTCGCTCATGAGACGGACTTACACCGGAAGGGTTAACCGCACACCCGGCGTGTCGCCGCAGGGGGGCATCAAGGCACCTCGACTCCCGTCCGGCTGTCAACGTGCGCGTGACCGCACCCGTCTCAGTGATGTCGATGATCTGGTTGAGCGCATTATGGTCATAGATCGAGGTCTGATCGGTATGGCCCGCAAAGGCGAAGCTGCCGCCCGTATCGGTCCGCTCTGTGATCTGTCCCGCTGGGTTATAGTCAAAGCCCAAAGTGCGGATGTCAGACGGCGTGGAGCCCTCAAGCTCAGTCGCGAGGTTCTTCAAGGCGTGAGGCGGCGTCGCAACCTCACAAAATTTCTGCGTTTCCACTGCAGAATCTCAAATCAAATTCAAACAATATGAATATTATTCGGCTTCATTAATTTGCGCAAACAGTCCCTCTCCTGATATGTGCGTATAGTTCGCACTATCTTCATTGATAACAACATAGGACTGAAGCCCACACTCTGGACTGTAATTATAAATTCTAATAAAATTCGAGGCTTGGTTCTTCGGCTCAGCCAAAAGAATCTGACTCGTCGACGCAACGCCACTATGGCATGTAATTTCAAATTCGCTAATTACAGACCAAATATACATCTCTCCATCATGCGTCCAATCTTCGTGATATAATGCAGACGGTGCAATAAACTCAAAAACTGGGGATGTATAGCACAATACACCTCCATAAGAACAACTCTTAAGAGGCACTATAAAAACACCTGTATTTATAGCATACTCCCCATACTCCATGTACACCTCTGCAACAACAGTTCGATTTTCATTTAAGAGCTCAAAAGTCTCCATATTACCCCTCCTTTATTCAATTATACAGTTAGCAAACTGGCTCACTTTACTTTTATATCTATTCGAAGAACTTTCGAAATTGCGTATATCTCTAAAATAGGCATCAAAATCACCTGCATAATTATTACTTAACGTTGCAGTGAACTCGGAATATGTCAACGAATGCCCAATTTCATGTAGCAATGTAAATGCGACATCTCCAGCCCCACCATACCGCACATGATTGGCATCCACATTAATATCAGGACCTCTAGGGTCATAGGATCCATTATGGTCCACTAACCCAGGCATTATATTAAAATCTTGAATTCTAATCAGTTTTGTATTGCCGATTGGTGATCAGAATTGTTCAAATAACGGGCTGCCAGATTTACTGCCGATTGCAATTTTCTTTGGTTTGGCGTCACGTCTCCCCACATATCAGGCTCTCCAACTTGGTGGCGAACCGCTCTCTCTTGGCCAGGACGATCCGGAATAATACCATCACAATCACTTTCCTCCCCATCGCTATCATCCCCCCAGTCCACAATCGCATGAGCAGATTTCATTTTTGACAGAAACTCATTGAGCGCCGTTCGGTCTTGTATGGAAATGAACCTTTGTCCGTAAACGGTGATGCAGTCCTTTCCCGGCTTACACGCTCGCAACCCCCACGGATCCGTCGCGTTCACCGGATCCCCGCCCACATAGGCGTAGAGATTGATGCCGCCGCTATGCCCGATCGGGTCGGACTGCATGAAGACCCCGAGCTCGGCGTGATAGGCGCGGGCCTTGTAATGATAGAGCCCCGCTTCGGCGAGCCAGATCTGGCCCGTATAGCCGAACCGGCCCTGGTTTGAGTCCCCCGGACGACCATATTCGTCATAGGTATTGGTCTGAACAATCGCGCCCGCCCCATCGGCATGGGCGTAGCTTCGAAGGATCAGCCAAAGGCGCCGGGGGCGCGTTTGGCCCGGAGAAGGCCGCGTTCATCGGCCAGAAGCCAGCGGCGGCCCTCGAGCGCGCCCACGCTGGTATAGTCATAGCGCACCAGCGGGGCGTCACATTGCCCGAGCTGCCGCAGGTGATCATCCCAAATTGTCAGGAAAAACGTGGAGCGGGTGAAGGGAATCGAACCCTCGTCTGGAGCTTGGGAAGCTCTCGCTCTACCATTGAGCTACACCCGCTTGAGCGCGTTGTTTTTATCAGATTGAACAAACCCGGCAAGCAAGCAGACGCAGGACGTGTCTGCGCGCGTCAGCCCTGCTTGAAATGCTTGGCGAGCTTCAGGCCCTGGGCCTGATAGTTCGAACCGGCGACGCCATAGGGCGTTTTCACGTCTGACGACATGGGTTCATAGACCAGCCGGGCCACGGCCTGGCCATGATCGAGGATGAAGGGCACGTCGCGGCCGCGCACTTCCAGCACGGCGCGAGAGCCCGCGCCGCCCGCCGCATCCACGCCGAAACCGGGATCGAAAAAGCCGGCGTAATGGGCGCGAAACTCACCAATTTCGGGCGCGATGGGCGCCATTTCAGCGGCTTGGTCCACCGGCACGCTGACGGCTTCGCGCGAACACAGAATGTAGAATTCACCCGGATCGAGCACGATCCGGCCATTGGGGGCGTAGAGCGGCTCCCAGAAGCGCTCGGGATCATGCGCGCCGACTTTCATCAGGTCCACCAGCGGGCTGTGGCGCTTGGCGCGATAGCCCACGGGCTGGCCGTCCCCGGCCTTGAGGTCGACGGACAGGGTCACCGCGTCAAGCGCTGTCATCTCGCCCGCGCGCAGACGCACCTGCACCAGCCGGTCGCCGGGCCGCGCCAGCACCGAGAAGGTGCGCGGGGAAATCTCCACATAAAGCGGGCCTTGATAGCCTGCCTGCACCTGATCAAAGGCGCTCGACTGATCGCCAATAACGCGGGTGAAGACATCAAGGCGCCCGGTGGAGCTTTTGGGATTGGCGAAGGCGGCGACCGCGTCGGGCAGGCTGAGACTTTCCTGGATCTCGGCCAGATAGACGCAGCCCGTCTCCAGCACCGCCCCGCCCTCAAGGTCGAGCTCGTGCATGACCACGTCCTCATCGAGGCACTCCATGACCGTGCGAGACGGCCCCGGCAGGAAGCTCGCCCGCAAGCGCCAGGCCCGTCGCGCCAGTCGCAGATCAAGGCTGGCAGGCTGGATCTGACCGGTTTCCAGCGGCGTGTCAGACGCGATCCAGCCCTGAGCGACGGCTTCGGTCAGGGCGCGGTCAGGCAGAATGCCGGGGGAAGGAGTCATCAGATCAGGGCTTCACAACAGAATCATTTGAGGGTTCTAAGTGTCCGCGTTTGAGGCCCGCCTTGTCCAGCAAGCGACACCGCCGCACAAGCGCCGCGCTGCGTGCGGTACTATTTTGCTTGAGCCATGGACGCTATCTGGGTCTGATACGCGTTTGCGCTGTAAGGGAAGGCCCGCCCATGTATGAAGAAGTCACTCGGGACATTCTGATCCGTGTGCGCCCGGCTTTTCGGGACGAGGAGTCCGAACCCGATGAGGGGCGCTATGTCTGGTCCTACACCATCGAGATCGAGAACAAGGGCCAGGCGGTCGTTCAATTGATGAGCCGGGAATGGCGCATCACTGACGCCTTCAATCAGATCGAGATCGTTCAAGGGCCGGGCGTGGTCGGCGAGCAACCCCGGATCAAGCCGGGCGAAGTGTTCGCCTATACCTCCGGCGCGCCCTTGCGCACCCCGTCAGGGTTCATGCGCGGCGCCTACACCATGCGCACCGAGGACGGCGAGAAGTTTGACGCGGTCATTCCCGGTTTTGCGCTGGACTCGCCTTACAACACCGTGACCTTGCACTAGAGCCGCTTCGGGAAATCCTGTGAACGCTTCGGGCCGCACCGTTCTTTTTGTGCTGGGCGTCATGCTCGCCAGCCTGTCCGCCGCCATGTTCGCGCCGGCGATCGCGGACCTGAATGACGATGCGCAGGCCGCCCACGCCTTTTTCGGCGCGGGCGGGCTGGGGCTGGCGCTCGGCGGGATCATGACCTTGATGGGCCGCGGCTCGACCAAGGATCTCAGCGCACGCGGCGCGATTCTGCTGACGGGCGGCGCGTGGATCGTATTGTCTGTCGCCGCCGCCATTCCGCTGAAACTCTCAGGCCTCGACATCAGCTGGACGGACGCGCTGTTTGAAGCCACCTCCGGCATCACCACCACCGGCGCAACGGTGCTGACGGGCTTGCAGGACATGCCCGCGGGCATCTTGCTATGGCGCTCGATCCTGCAATGGATCGGCGGGGTCGGCATCATCGTCACCGCCATGGCGATCTGGCCGCTCCTCGGGATTGGCGGCATGCAGCTCTTCCGGCTTGAAAGCTCTGACAACTCAGAGAAGGCCCTGCCGCGCGCCGGTCAGATCGCGGCCGCGGTCGGCCTGGTCTATCTGGTGCTGACCTTCCTGTGCTTTCTCGCCTATCTGGGCGCGGAGATGACGCCGTTTGAAGCGATCAATCACGCCATGACCACAGTGGCGACGGGCGGCTTCTCCACCCATGACGGCTCCATCGGGGCCTTTGTCGACGGCGGCGCGGACCTGGTCGCTCTGGTGTTCATGGTGCTGGCGGCCTTGCCGTTCGTGCTGTTCCTGCGCGCCGCCCAGGGGCGGCCGGATTTGTTGGTGTTCGATCCGCAGGCTCGCGCCTTTCTGATGGTGGCGCTGACAGCGTCCGTGCTGCTGACGCTATGGCTGGTGGTCCATGACCCCCATGATCACGGGCATCTGCCCGCCTGGCGGATCGCAGCGGTCAACGGCGTCTCCGTGCTGACCGGGACCGGGTACGCCTCGGTGGATTTCTGGCTCTGGGGCGGGGGCGCGGCGGGCATTTTCTTCGTTCTGATGTTCATTGGCGGCTGCGCGGGCTCGACCACATGCTCGGTGAAGATCTTCCGCTATCAGATCGCGGCCTCGGCCATGAACGCCTATATCGCCCAATACGCGCGGCCCAACGCCGTCAAACCCATCCGCTACCGCAACCAGACCGTTCCCGACGAGACGGTGCGCTCGGTGCTGGGGTTCTTCTTCTTGTTCTTCCTGACCTTCGGGATCAGCGCCTCGATCCTGAGCCTGATCGGACTCGATCCTGTGACCGCCGTCAGCGGCGCGGCCACCACGCTCGCCAATGTGGGGCCGGGGCTGGGCGAGATCATCGGACCCGCCGGCTCATTCCAGGGTCTGCCAGCCCCAGCGAAATGGGTGATGACGGCCAATATGATCATTGGCCGGCTGGAGATCATGGTGATTTTCGTGATGCTGGCGCCGCGCTTCTGGCGCGGCTAGGCGTTCAGGGCCTTGGAGCGCTCGATCACCTCATCCACATCGCCGCGATGGGTGATCACGCCTTCCTGCATCAAGATCGCCTGATTGCAGACCGACTTCATCAGTTTGACGTTATGGGTCGCCAGCACGAGGATGCGTGAGCGTTTGACCATGTCGTCCAGCCGCTCCTTGGCGCGCGCCTGAAAGGCCGCGTCGCCGGCGCCCAGCCATTCGTCAAACAGCAAGATATCCGCATCAAACGCCGTGGCGCAGGCGAATTTGAGCCGCATGGCCATGCCTTGCGAATAGGTGCGGATCGGCAGGTCCAGATAATCACCCAGCCCGGTAAACCGGATGATGTCTTCCTGCATGCCCTCGATTTCGCGCTGGCTCTTGCCCGCCACGATGCCGGCCAGACGGATGTTCTCATATCCGCTGGCGTCCATGTTCATGCCCAGGCCGATGTTGAACATGGTCGCGATATGCCCATCCACGGCCACCATGCCGCGCTTGGGCGGATAGATGCCGGCGATGGTGCGCAACAATGTGGTTTTGCCGGCGCCGTTGCGGCCGACGACGCCCAGCCGGTCTCCCGGCTTGAGCAAAAGCGACATGTTGCGGATGGCGTGGACGTTCAGGGTCGAGCCCTGACGCTCGATCAGGCCGCCGGACACCCGCTCTTCTGTGGCCGTGTCCGTCTCCGCGTTCTTACGCTTCACCCGGCGCGAGGTGAAGGTGACGTCGACATTTCTGAGAAGAACTCGAGCCATGGCGTTACAACCAGAAAATCAGATCGCGACGAAAGCGCGCGAACACGGCGAACGTGACCAGTGAGCCGACCACTGTCATCGCCAGCACCACCCACCAGTGAAACATCACCACCTGACCGTTGAGCAGCGGCTCCCGGACAATGGCGATGAAATGGGTCAGCGGATTGATATTGGCGAACTTGCCGCGCGTCCCCAACTCGTCCGCGACCCACAAAACCGGTGTCATCAGAAAGGCGAACCGCATGATGGTGGCGACGATGTGCTGCAAATCACGGAACCGCGCCGTCAGGAAGCCCAAGAGCAGGCTGACCCAGACCGAGGTGTAGACGATCACCACCAGCGCCGGGATCGCCCATAGCGCACCCCAGGTGAGCGGGTGGCGCAGAAAAGCCAGCGCCATGGCCACCGACAATCCCGTCAAAGCCAGGTTGAAGACGTTGCGAAAGGTTAGCTTGTAAGCAAACAGGCTCATCGGCAAACGTTGCGACCGCAACCAGCCTTCAGCAGCGATAAAGACGGTGCAGGCCCCGGTGATCGCGGTCGAGATATACTGGAAAACCCACAATCCGATCAGAAGGTAGGCGGCGAACCAGCGCGCATCGCTGGAGCTGAGCGCCCCGAAAAACCAGATCAGCCCCGCGCCGAACATCAAGAAGGACACAACGATCCAGGCCGCCCCCAGCAAGGAGCCGCGATAAAGCTGTTTGACTTCCTGAAGGCCTAGATTGATCCACAGGCTGTGCCGCTCCAGCCCCTCCTTGAGATCAAAGAGGGCGTCTGAAACCGCGTTCGAGTTGGATCGGTAGGAATAAGGCGCAGACACTCAGACACACTAAAGGTTGTTGGCGATGCTTAGGCGGTACAGGCGCACGACATTCATGAAAGCCTGTCGAGATGGACCGGATTTCCGGCGTCGGCGGCTCCGGGGCGGCCCTTGCCGCGCCACGCATCAAACACGGAACCCACATCCAGAGCGACAGCGCCCTGCAGCTTGGCGAGGCGCACATACTGTTTTCCGTAAATGCCCGCCCCCACCAGGACGAGTACGCCGCGCAAATCCCCCAGCGCCTTGATGCGCTGTTCGACGTGATGATGTAGGAAGGGATACTGACCGAACCCTTCCTCATCCGCCCATGTATGGTGGTGCGGCACTTCCACATGCGAGATATTGGGTTGGCCCAGGCGGCTGGACAATTCGTCACTGAGATCCCACGGCCCCACCAGAATCACGCGCTCAGCAGCCTGCATGGTGGCGGCGAAGAAGTCTCTCGACAGCGCCAATTGCTGGAACACATTGGTTCCGATCCGGTCTTCCGGCGGCGTCCAGGGCGTCTTCGACAAGCCGAAGAACAAGGCTTGGGCATAAGCTGTCATGCCGATGGTGTGCGTGTCCTCTGTGAGCGGCCTGAAATAATCAAAAACCGGCAGGCCGATCTCATCCGCCGACACGCAGGCCTCGACCAGCATGGTGCGCAATTGCGTCGCCGCCGTCTGAACCCAGTTGCGGTCCACATCTCGCCGCATGTGCATGGAGAGCGGACCAAACTGGTAGTACAGGACCTGGCTGAGCACTTCTGACGCGGTGAAGACGTCGTCATATCCAAGAAGCCGCCCTTCCCCGTCACCCAACCTGATGACGCCATAGGGGCGCTTCTCGGTCAGAGCGTTCAGGATTCGCGCCGTGAAGCGCGCGGCGCGCTCGCCTTTCATGTAGACATTGCGCAAGCTTAGGCGTTCGGCGATGTCGCGAGCGCCATAGGCAAGAAATCCGCGTGCGCCAATCGCGTCCTCAATGATCTCAGCGCCTTTGAAATCGATCTGCGCCACGCTCTGCGAAACGTGATTCTGATTGAGCGCGAATCCGTCGGGAACCGTCAGAATATTCAGGTCCAGAAAGATCTCGTGCGCAGGATTGAGGTCCTGAATTCGGAACTCCAGTTGCGATACGCCATAGCGTGCAGGCTCGAACGTATCGATCACGACGGATCCGTGCACGATCTGCACGCGGGCTTCGACCCCGTCGAACGCATCGAGAAAACTGAACCCGAACTTCAACAGCGTATGCGCCGACGGCGCGCCCGAGCCGACAAGCTCACTGGCCTTCAGCTTATTGCGGCCTGCTTTTAATGTGTAGGACATGAAAGGCCGTTCCGTCAGTTGTCGTCATAGAACGCTGCGGTATGGCGATAGGCGATCGCCCCCCAGTCCAGTGAAGGGTCGCGTTCAAACACCGCCGCCCGACCGATAAAGCGGACAGGTTTCGCGTACTCTTCGATGAAATGGTAGAATTCACGCTCTTTGTAATCGTCAAAGATGATCTCAAGCGGACCGCGAGCAAACGCCATGGAGATCAGAAAACACGCTGCCCGGAAACGTCCGTCGACCAGCACCAGGGAAAAGTCCGGGTCGTTTTGAGACCGCGACACCCAAGGCGACAGAGCGTACCAGGGAAACAGGTGATAGTGGGAATGATCGAGCGGACGCCCCCACGGACCTGTGGGGCCCACATTCACCGGGATCAACCGCGGTTCTGAGCGCGTTTTTGGACTGCCTTTAAGATAGGCCTGCATGTCGAGGGTCCATCGCGCATCACTTTCCACGGAGACGACATGCTTGCCCTCAAGCTCTGAGGCGAGAACAGTCGAACCGCCGCTGCCGTATTCCAGAATGCTGTCATGGCGCTCGTAGGCCTCGGTGACATACTTCGCCACATCGTCCGGGAAAGTCAGTTTGGGACGCTGCATCAGAACCACTTTACTTGATAATTAAGCCCTTCGAGAGTTGGCATTAATGGACCTGAAGCCGCTGGATGTCCACCATAGGCCTGCACCGCTCTTAACGGGTGCAAACGCTGTCCCTCACACGCCGAGCACTGTCTTTATGAACTCCGCCTTGGCGTCGCGATACTGCGCCATCGAACGCCCCCGATAGGCGCGCTTGAGCGCGTTATAGCGCGCCACCAAAACCTTGTCCGCGATCAAGGCGTCACGAAACGCACTGAATTGATCCAGCTTATCGCCGCGCACGACGAGTTGAACGCCGACTTCGAGGGCGTAGCCGGTTGCGATGAAGGCCGCAAACCCTTCGCGCCGGGCCGAGCGCACATTGGATTGGTGGCTTGAGTCCAGATACGCCAACGCTGCAGGGAAATCCGCCGAGGCGACACGCACTGCGACGTCGAGATCACCCTTGGTTTCACAACCTGGAACAGCGGTCGCGCCCACATGCTCGATCAGCGCCTCGGCGGGCAAGGCGCGCGCATGCTGGCGACACCATTTCTCAAACGCGATCTGCGCCTGACGGCGGCATTCGTCTAGATCAGGACTGAGCTGAAAGAGCGTTTCATCATCAGACATCAGTCGTTTGCAACGGCCGCAGCATCGATCTCTTCAGCCGTGAAGCGCCACTCGCTCTTGCAGTACTCACAGGTCATCTCGACCGAGCCGTCTTCCTTGCTCATATGCTCACGATCATCAGCCGGAAAGCGCGCCAGCATTTTAGCGAGGCGCGCCCGTCCGCAGGTGCAATAGCGGTTCACCTCACGCTCGGCCTGAACCCGCACGCCGTCCTCGTGGAACAGACGGTAAAGCACGCGCCCCGCCGTCAGCTCCGGATCCAGCAGCTCGTCATCCTCAATGGTGTTGAACAGGGCGAGCGCATGATCAAACTCGGCGTCTTCCGCGGGTCGGCTGTCATCGGCGGCGATTTTCTGGATCAGTGCGCCGCCTGCGCGCCAGACGGTTTTGCCGCCATCCATGACTTGCTGGCCGACAGCCAGACGCAACCTTGTGGGCACTTGTTCTGATTGCGCGAAATAGTGCTCGGCGCTGGCGGCCAGAGTGTCACCCTCGATAGCGGTGACGCCCTGATAGCGTTCCATGCTCTCGCCGGGATCAATCGTCATGACGAAATTGCCCTTGCCCAGAAGGTCGAGCGGCCCCAACGGGCCGCTGGCCTGGGCTTCCAGAGCCTGCACGCGATCGGCGTCATATTTGGCGTAGGCCCGCACACCTTTTCCGGGCACGAAATCCGCGACGACAAAGCCGACCGCGCCATTGCCTTCCACAGCCTGTCCTGTCGCGCCGGGGCCGCTGGCCTGAACGATCAGACGACCGTCAAACTTCAGCGAATCCCCGATCAGGATAGCGACCAGCGCACATTCTCCGACGAGACGGGCGACGGAAGGAGGGTAGTTATGCGCGGCCAGCATCGTGTCCATCGTCTCTCCGAGACGGACGAAACGACCGCGCACGCTCAAACCTTCGAGCTGGAACGTCAGGACGATATTGTCGCCTGCCCCCAAGGAGTCCGGGCCAGGTGTAGAGGTCATATCAGTCATACGTCCGTCTCGTTCCGCTTAACTACTCAGGCTGCAGCTCGCCGAGCGCCTTGTCGAGGGCGCTGACTGCTTCACGCACATGATCTTCATTGATGATCAGCGGCGGGGCCATCCGGGCCACATTGTCGCCAGCCGCGCCCATCAGCAAATGGTGCTCGCGGGCCTTGCCGACAAGCGTGCGGTTGCCAAAGCCGTCCTTGAGCTTCAGTCCGACCAGCAATCCGCGCCCGCGCAGCTCTTCGACCTTGTCGGAATGCGCGTCCACGACGCCTGACAGCGATTGGCGCAAAGTGTTGGAAATGGAGACCACATGCTCCATGAAGCCGGGCTTTGAGAGCTCGTCATAGACCACATTGCCGACCGCCATCGCCAGCGGGTTGCCGCCAAAGGTCGAGCCATGGGTGCCCACCACCATGTGCGCGCCAGCCGCATCCGTGGTCAGGCAAGCTCCCATCGGGAAGCCGCCGCCCACGCCTTTGGCCACGGCCATGATGTCCGGCTTTGCCGTCTCGGCCCATTCATGCGCCCATATCTTGCCGGTCCGGCCGGCGCCGCACTGCACTTCATCATAAATCAGCAGCAGGCCGTGTTCGTCACAGAGCTCACGCAAGCCGCGCAGGCAGACATCGGGAATGGCGCGCACGCCGCCTTCGCCCTGCACCGGCTCGACCAGAATGGCGGCGGTTTCTTCGGTCACCGCAGCCTTCAGCGCCTCATGGTCCCCGAACTCGACCTGGTCAAAGCCTTCCATGGCTGGACCGAAACCTTCGAGATATTTCGGATTGCCGCCCGCATTGATCCCGCCATAGGAGCGGCCATGGAATGCGCCGGTGAAGGTGATGATGCGGTATTTGTCGGGGCGGCCATTGGCGAAGTGGTAATGCCGCGCCGACTTCAGCGCGCACTCCACCGCTTCAGTGCCTGAATTGGTGAAGAAAACCCGGTCTGCAAAGCTGTCCCGGCAATACTTTTCAGCCAGCTCGATCTGACCCGGCACCCGGAACATGTTGGAGGTGTGCCACAGCTTCTCCGCCTGGTCCTTCAGCGCCGCCACAGCCTTGGGATGGGCGTGGCCCAGCGCGTTCACCGCAATGCCCGAGATGAAGTCGAGATACTTCTCACCGCTCTTCTCGATCAGGTAAGCGCCCTCGCCGCGTTCAAAATCAAGATTGGGCGGCGAATAGGTGTCCATCAACGGCTTGGGCATAAAAGGCTCCCTGGGTGGAAAGGGGTGAGAAAAATATGAGTGTGCTGATCTAGAACCAGACGCGTCAGCTCTTCAAGCGCCAGCCTGAGCGCAGCAGCAGATAGGATGCGGCGAGAAGCGCCGCATTGATCGCTGCGATGACCAGACCGCCGATCAGAAGCGGGCTGTCATGACTGCCGATAAAGCCGTAACGGAAGCCGTCGATCAGGAAAAAGACCGGGTTTACATGGCTGATCGAATAGAACGGCTCAGGCAGGATCTCGACCGAGTAAAAGGTGCCTGACAGGAACGCCAAGGGCATGATGATGAAGTTGGTGATCACCGCCAGATGATCAAACTTCTCAGCCCATAGCCCCGCGATCAGACCAATCATCGCCATCATCGCGGTCGCTGACAGGCCGAAATACGCCATCGCCCAGATATGGCTGATGGTGATGTCCACAAACGGCGCCACGGCCAAGGCGGTCGCCGTGCCGACAATCACGCCGCGCGTGACCGCCCCACCGATAAAGGCCGCCGCCAGCTCGGCCGCAGACAGGGGCGGCATCAGGAAGTCGACGGTGTTGCCCTGCACCTTCGCCACGATCAGCGAAGAGGACGAGTTGGCGAAACTGTTGTTGAGCATGCCCAGCATGATCAGGCCGGGGGCCACGAAGGCCGTGAAGTCAACGCCCATCACCTCGCCGCGGCGCGAGCCGATCGCGAGCGAAAACACGATCATGTACAGCAAGGTGGTCGCCACCGGCGCCAGGACGGTCTGGAAGCTGACCTTCAGAAACCGCCGCACTTCCTTCTTGTACAGCGTCCACAGGCCCAGCCAGTTCACCGCACCCAGGCGGCGTGGCCGGGGGCCGTCGGAGACAGCTGTGGATTGCGGCGCCGAAGCGACTTGATCTGACATGAGCGACTCCCCTTAAGGCTCTGTACTCGCATCTAGCACGCTCCCGCCGCCCTGTGCAGGCCATGCGGTGCGGATGAAGTTATCCACGGACGAATCAAGTCGGCATCTTGTGCCTAGCGGCTCAGGAGATACTGTATCTCGTGTTCACACCCAAGATATAGGGCAAGCCAATGACCCTATCACTAGGTGTGGGATATGTGGATGAGCTTAATTGGGCGAGGAGCGCACCGCCATGGCGTGGACCGAAGACCGTGTGGAAACTCTGAAAAAGCTTTGGTCTGACGGCCTGAGCGCCAGCCAGATCGCCAAGCAACTTGGCGGGGTGACCCGAAACGCCGTGATCGGCAAAGTACACCGCCTGGGCCTGTCAGGCCGCGCTGCGCCTTCGCGCCCTGCGCGTCGCCCTGCGCCCCGGCCCGCGCCGCGTCCGGCTGCGAAACCCGTGGTCGCAAAAGCCAGCCCGCAGGCCGCCGCCCCGTCAAAGGCGAAGCCTGTCGCGGCTGAGGCCAAGCCCGCAGCCCTGGTCGCGCCGCAAGACGCCGCCCGTCTGCCCAATGGCGAATACGCCACGGTGCTGACTTTGCGCGAGGGTATGTGCAAATGGCCGATCGGCGATCCGACCGACACTGAATTCCGCTTTTGCGGCCGCCATTCCGGCGTCGGCAACGCCTATTGCGAAGCCCACGCCCAGCTGGCCTACCAGCCGCAGGCCAAGCGTAAGCGCAAGCCGGGCGACGACGCAAAGGCCGTGCTCGACAGCCTGCAATCAGCACGCCGCGTCAATCTCTAGACGTTTCGCATCTGATCTGAAGAACCCCGGCCTCGCGCCGGGGTTTTTTTATGGATGGCGCACGGCTGGCAGCGCTGATCTTGGCGTGACTTTCACGGCAAAAGGCCCCGGCGATAGCGCCGGGGCCTTTTTAGTCAGGGTCTTATAGGCGAAAGCCTATTCGGCCGGCGTCGCCGCGCCGTGTACGGACCGCTTCAGCATCATGTTGTCGAAGTTCGACCAGACGCCGGCATCGCCATGCCAATCACCCTGGGTCGCGCCCTTGGAGTATTCGGTCGCGCGCGCTTCAAAGAAGTTGGCGTGCTCGACCCCGTTCAGGATTTCGGACAGCCACGGAAGCGGGTGCTCTTTGACACCGTAAATCGTGGGCAGCTTCATCTGCTTCATCCGCCAGTCGGCGATGTAGCGGATATATGTCTTGATGTCCTCAGGCGTCATGCCTTCGACTTCACCCGCTTCAAACGCCAGATCGATGAACTTGTCTTCAAGCTTGACCACGGTCTGGCAGCAATCGGCGATGTCGTCCTTGACCGATTGGGTCAGTGCGCCGGTTTCTTCGGCGAAGGTGTGGAACAGCTTCATCATGCCTTCGCAGTGCAGCGATTCATCGCGCACCGACCAGGACACGATCTGCCCCATGCCCTTCATCTTGTTGAAGCGCGGGAAATTCATCAGCATCGCGAAGCTGGCGAACAATTGCAGGCCTTCGGTAAAGCCGCCGAACACCGCCATCGACGTGAGAATATCTTTCTCGGTGTCGCAGCCGAACTTGCCCAGATAGTCATGCTTGGCCGCCATTTCCTCATACTCCATGAAGGCGGAGAATTCGGTGTCGGGCATGCCGATGGTTTCCAGCAGCAGCGCATAGGCGGCGATATGGATCGTCTCCATATTGGAGAAGGAGGCGAGCATCATGCGCACTTCAACCGGCTTGAAGAGCGGCATGTAGTTTTCCATGTAGTTCGCGCCGACTTCCACGTCTGACTGGGTGAAGAAGCGGAAGATCTGCGTCAGCAGATTGCGCTCCTTGTCGGTCAGCTTGGTCGCCCAGTCCTTGCAGTCCTCGCCCAGCGGCACTTCTTCAGGCAGCCAGTGAACCTGGGACTGAATTTTCCAGAAGTCATACGCCCACGGATAGCGGAACGGCTTGTAGGTCAGGCTGGGAGACAAAAGGCCCGGACGGTCTGAAGCGACGGATAGCATGGCGATTTCTTTCTCGGCTCTGGCGATCATTCAAGAGGCTACATAGCGCTGCAGGCACGACAGATAGCGCTTTAGCCCCTCAGGTCCACTAGATATTGTGTCACAACGAGTCTGGTTTCCAGTGTATTAATCGGGTTTTCCACGCTGGAAGAAACTTGACCCCAAACGACTCAAGTGACCGCGTCGGCTAGAAGGCGCGTGAGAGCGCGATCGCGCCGAACCGTTGCGGCCCGTTCTGGCCGGCATACTGCTCGCTTCGCACCACATAGGTAAAGGCCAGTCGGTAGTGATTGATATGGAGCGCTGCGCCCGCTTGCACATCCCCGACCCAGATTTTGCGCGCCACAGAGGCTGAGTCGCGGAACGTATTGCCGTCGAGGAAAACATCGCGCCCCACAGCATATCCGCCCACGCTCGCGAACACATAGGCGGACACCGGCTGGTTCGGCGTGAAGATGCTGGAGGGCGACAAGGCTGGGCGCATACGTGGCGGCGCGAAAGAGTCCTGCAGATCCGTTCCGAATCGCACGGTCGCGCCCACAGACAGATCCGTGCGCAATGTGCCCAAGGTCAAACCGCCATGGCCCATCAGATCCGCCCGATAGGCGCCCATCTCCCATTGATGCAGACGTTCGGTTCGCTGACCGGAAATGGCGAACACCAGCTCATCATGCAATTGCGCGCCCCAGCCCCGCGGCTCCTTGCCGTCGATCAGCTGGTGCCAGCGCGACTGAACAAACTCGCCCTGCGCGCTTGGCCCGATCAGGCCCACATCGATGAGAATGGTGTGTTCGCTATTGGCCGTTCGGGCAGACGCAAACCAGTTCAGACTGAGATGGGCGGCGTAAGGGTGATCATCGAGCGGCGGGGTCTCCACCGTAATATCACTAGCTGTGTAGAGCGTATGCGCCAGCGCATAGCCTTCACGCAGGGTCGCGCCCTTGAGCTGGACGAAAGGCTGGGTGCGAGCGGCTTGCAACAGCCAAGGGCTCACCGCCTCTGCAGCGGACACCCATTCAAGCCGCAGGCCGTTGGTGTAATGCCGATCCGTGCCGCCAAACATGTCGTTTTCAATGACGACAGTCAGCACCTCACCGTCTTCAGGCTGAAAGAGTTCCGGAAAGTCGGGAAAGTCCGAGGCGCGCGCTGCGCTGGCTCCAACGACCAAACACCAACACAGGGTGAGCAGAGCCGCAAACCTAGACACTCTCAATGCACGCCCCTCTGACACACGCCGAAAGACGCATGCGTTCAGCCTTACCGCCGCAGCGTCAATGAGAACGCCGCAAATCCTTCAGATGTTTCCCAGGATTCATTGGGCAAGGCATAGCGTGTTTCGCGCTGGATATAGGCGAAGGACAGATCCGCGCCGCCAAACCGCGCCGCAACACCGGCCTGCGCGTCGCCCACAGTCGCGTAAGGCCCCATGGCGAACGCATTGCGCATGTTAAATCCGGCGCCCGGATCATACATCAGGGCTTGCTGGTCAGCGCCGGCGAAGAACCACCAGGCGGGACGATCCGCCCCAAAGCCTTCATCAAGATATTGCCCAAGCCGGACGGTCGCGCCCGCTTCTGCGGCAGGGCCGTCCTGACCGATGGAGACGCCGGCGCGAGGCGCAACGCCAACATCCAGCCCGTCCAGACCGCCGCGGGCGTCAAACGTATTTTCATAGCGCAAGGTCATGCGGCTCGCTGACCGGCCTGCGGGATCAAGCGTGCTGCCTGCAATGTCGGCATAGGATTCAGAGAGCGCTGACAGAGCGGCATCCGGCGCTCGTCCGTCAAACAGAGAGACAGAAATACGCCCCCCCTGCGGTGTTTGCATCAAAGTCGTTCCAGCTTGATAGAGCGCTGAAAACCCTTCCATGGCGGCGCTGTCTGAGCGAACGCTGAGTGCGACCCCGGCCAGACGCGCCGCATCCGGCAATGCAGACTGCGAATCAGAACCGATGAAATCGGTATAGCTCGGTGACCAGCCCAGGGTCTGAGAAGACGTATAGCGCGAACCGCCAGGATTGGCTCGAGGCTGCGACAACTCGGCTTGAAGCGGTCCTAAAATCATCGCGCGCATTTCCTGGGACGCCTGCACCTGCTGGGCGAAAGCGCTTGCGCCGAAAGAAGATAGAGAGACCAGGCACGCCGCCGCGCACCCACCCACCAGAGCTGCATAGCTCTGAGTCGGTTTTAGCACTCTGCTTGCGTTAGGCGTGGTCATACCGGTCCCCATCGGCTTCAACCTGAGATGCTCAAATCATAGCATGAACAATGGCCATATTGAGATCAAGGAGGCTTCTTTAGGGTTAACAGATCATAAAATATATAAGCTCAATTCTTTCATGCAGATACAATGAAAAACCCCGGCGCGAGGCCGGGGTTCTTACAATATTCACAAAAAACCTGATGCTACTGACAGGCGAGGCACTCGTCATAATCCTTGGGAGCGGCGTCCCCCATGGCCTTGGACATCTCGTCTTTCTCGCCCGACCCCGCATAAGCGGCCCGTTGCACGGATTTGGAGCGGCAATAGTAGAGCGATTTGACGCCCTTCTCCCAAGCCGACCAATGCAGCATGTGCAGATCCCATTTATTGACATCACCTGGCAGGAACAGATTCAGCGATTGAGCCTGACAGATATAGGGCGAACGATCAGCGGCGTGCTCGATGACCCAGCGCTGATCGAGCTCGAACGCGGTCTTGAACACGTCTTTTTCAAGCTCATCGAGGCAATCCAGATGCTGGACCGAGCCTTCATGCTCGAGAATGGAAGACCAGATGGTCGGCGTGTTCTGGCCCTTCTCCTCCAGCACCTGTTCGAGATACGGGTTCTTGACGGTGAAGGAGCCTGACAAGGTCTTGTGCGTGTAGACATTGGCCGGGATCGGCTCAATGCCTGCAGACGTGCCGCCGCAAATGATGGAGATCGACGCGGTCGGCGCGATCGCCAGCTTGTGAGAGAAGCGCGCCTTGACGCCGTTCTCGCCCGCATCGGGACAGGCGCCGCGCTCTTCAGCCAGCTTGACCGAGGCTTTATCCGCGCCTTGGCGGATATGCTGGAACATGCGCTTGTTCCAGGACTGGGCCATGGCGGATTCAAACGGCACGTTCAAGCGCTGCAGGAAGGAGTGGAACCCCATCAACCCCAGACCGACGGAGCGTTCACGCGCGGCGGAGTATTTCGCGCGCTCCATCTCATCGGGCGCACGCTCGATGAAGTCCTGCAAGATATTGTCGAGGAAACGGAAGATATCCTCGAGGAAACGCGGATCGTCTTTCCACTCGAGGAATTTCTCCGCGTTCAGAGAGGACAGGCAGCACACGGCCGTGCGGTCATTGCCCAGATGATCCACACCGGTTGGCAAGGTGATTTCCGAACACAGGTTGGACTGGCGCACCTTCAAGCCCAGCTTGCGCTGGTGGGCGGGCATATTGTTGTTCACGGTGTCGGAGAACAGGATGTACGGCTCGCCGGTCTGCAGGCGGACTTCCAGGATCTTCTGCCACAGCTTGCGGGCGTTGACGGTTTTCACCACCTCGCCGGACCGCGGGGAGATCAGCTCGAAGTCCTCATCCTTGGCGACGGCCTCCATGAACGCGTCAGACACGTTGAGGCCATGGTGAAGGTTGAGACTCTTGCGGTTGAAGTCGCCCGAGGGTTTGCGGATTTCGAGGAATTCCTCGATTTCCGGGTGGTGAATGTCCAGATACACCGCCGCCGAACCGCGCCGCAGCGAGCCTTGGGAGATCGCCAGCGTCAGCGAGTCCATGACGCGGATAAAGGGAATGATGCCCGAGGTCTGACCGTTCTGACCGACCTTCTCACCGATTGAGCGAACGCTGCCCCAGTAAGTGCCGATGCCGCCGCCATTGGAAGCGAGCCAGACATTCTCGGTCCAGGTCGACACGATATCGCCCAGCGAATCATCCACCGAGTTCAGAAAGCAGGAAATGGGCAGGCCGCGATCGGCGCCGCCATTGGACAGCACGGGCGTCGACGGCATGAACCACAGATTGGACATGTAATCGTAGAGACGCTGCGCATGCTCAAGATCGTCAGCATAAGACGTCGAAACGCGCGCAAACATGTCCTGGTAGGATTCGCCGGGCAGCAGGTAACGGTCGACCAGAGTCTTCTTGCCGAAATCAGTCAGAAGCGCATCGCGCGAGGGGTCGATCTTAACCTTATCAACCAGTCGAAGCTGAACAGCTTTGGGCTTGCCGCGCAGGCTGGAAGCGGACTCCTGTGCGCGAGCTCCGGTAGCGTGGGCTTGGTCGAAAGGCGTCATCTCTACCCGCTCCATTTCAGCATCGCACATCTGACCTGCGAGAGGCCGTTTTCCCGCGCGCTGCTTAAGAAAAACCTATACATGGTGTGCGGCTTCCCCCGGAAACCGCAACATATAGTGCTTGGGTCAGGTCAGACCGTCAACGGGTCAAACCGGCCCCAAGCCGCTTTTTTAGTAAACAAAGTCCTACCAGAAAACGCTCCGGGCCCGGACTCGTTAAGGAGTCCGGGCCCGGGGATAAATGCGGTTTCTTGTGGATATCTGGCGAGAGCGCCGATGCCCCTATTAGGGGTCGGGTTAACCCAAGGACAGAAGTTCGGGGTCCCCGCCCTGCGCCGCCACGTTAATGGTGACCGTATGCTCGGATGCGAACCGATAGATATAGTGGGGGCCGCCCGCCTTGGGCCCGGTGCCAGACAGGCCTTCGCCGCCGAAAGGCTGCACGCCCACCACCGCGCCGGTGATGTTGCGATTCACATAGCAATTGCCCGCCGGAACGATCGCGCGCACGCGCTCGGCGAATCGATCGAGTCGGCTGTGCACGCCCAAGGTCAGCCCATAGCCCTTGTCGGCGAGCTGACGCGCCACGGCCTCAAGCTCTGACCGCTTGTAGCGCAACACATGCATGATCGGTCCGAACTTCTCATCCGTCAGCTGATCCATGGAGCTGATCTCGACAAGAGCCGGAGAGAAGAATCGCCCCTTGGCCGCCAGCTCATCGCTCAGCGGCGCACGGTGGAGCACCGTCGCCTCTGACGCCATGCGCTCCACATGGCTTTCGAGCATGGAATAGGCGTCCGCATCGATCACCGGGCCGATATCCGTGGCCGGATCCGCCGGATCGCCCAGTTTGAGCATATCCATCGCGCCCTTCAGGCCCTCGATCAGAAGATCGCCGATCTCGTCAGGGATCAGCAACAGGCGCAGCGCCGAGCAGCGCTGCCCGGCAGACCCGAAAGCGGAGAGAATCGCATCATCGATCACCTGTTCGTGCAAGGCTGACGTATCAACGAACAGACCGTTGAGGCCGCCCGTCTCGGCGATCAGCGGCACGATCGGGCCGTCCTTGGCCGCCAGCGTCCGGTTGATGATGCGCGCCACATCGGTGGAGCCGGTGAAGGCCACGCCATCCACACCCGGCAGTCCGGTCAGCGCCGCGCCGATCTTGCCGTCGCCGGGAATCAGATGCAGCACGCCTTCCGGCAAGCCAGCCTCGAGATAGAGTTTGACCGCTTCAAACGCGATCAGCGGGCTTTGCTCGGCAGGTTTGGCCAGCACGCTATTGCCCGCCGCCAGAGCCGCCGCCACCTGACCGGTGAAGATCGCCAGCGGGAAATTCCACGGACTGATGCAGACAAAGACGCCGCGACCGCCCAGGCCCAGATGGTTGGTCTCGCCCGCCGGACCCGGCATGCGCACAGGCTCACCGAACTTGGTCTCCGCCTCGACAGCGTAGTAACGCAGGAAGTCTACGGCTTCGCGCACTTCCGCGACGCCGTCCAGCAAGGTCTTGCCGGTTTCCCGCGCCATCAGGGCGAGCAGGCGATCCGTATTCGCTTCCAGCGCATCAGCCATATCGCGCAAGATTGTCGCGCGCGCTGGTCCGCCCTTGGCGTTCCAGCCCGGTTGGGCCTCACGCGCGGCCTTATACGCGCGCTCCACATCCTCTTCCGTGGATTCATGCAAGGTCGCGACCTGAAAGCTCTCATCGGCCGGGCTCGTCATCGGCGCGCCCCAATCGGTCAGCGCCTGGCCATTGATGATCGGCCCACACGGATAGGGCGCATCGGCGTCAAACGCCTCCTGGGCGTCCGCCAAGCGGTCCCGCACCGCCGACTGCGTCAGATCCATGCCCTTGGAGTTCAAGCGCGCCGGACCATAGAGCTTGGGCGGAATGGAGATGAACGGGTGCCGGTCCAGAGTCGGAGCCGCCTTGAACGGGCCGCCGGCCACATCCGCTGCAGGCACGTCTTCATCCAGGAACGCGTTGACGAACGAGGTGTTCGCCCCGTTTTCCAGAAGGCGCCGCACCAGATACGGCAACAGGTCTTCGTGACTGCCCACCGGCGCATAGACCCGCACATTGCCCAAATCAGGGAACGCTTGGGCGGCGGCAGCGTAAAGCGGCTCGCCCATGCCGTGCAGACGCTGGAACTCATAAGGTGGGTTGCCAGTCTCGGCTGCAATCTGACGCACCGCGCACAGGGTGTGAGCGTTATGCGTGGCGAATTGCGAGAAGATGGCGTCCGGCGCCGCCAACATCAGACGCGCGCAGGCCAGATAGTTGAGATCGGTCGCCGGCTTGGTCGTCCAGACCGGGAAGTCAGGCTGTCCGTTCATCTGGGCGAATTTGATCTCGGTATCCCAATAGGCGCCTTTCACCAGACGCACCATGAAACGGCGCCCGCAATCCTGGCCGAGCTCGATCAGCTTCTGCAGCACTGCGGAGGCGCGCTTTTGATAGGCCTGGATCACAATGCCGAGGCCATCCCAGCCCGCCAGGGACGGATCGCGCGCCAGCCGGTCGAATATCTTCAGCTGAATGACCAGACGATCACTCTCTTCCGCGTCCAGGCTGAAGCCCAGATCAGCGGCTTTCGCCGCTTGCGCCAGCTCCAGCGCGCGCGGATAGAGCTCGTCCATCACCTGGTCTTGCTTGACCGCCTGATACCGTGGGTGCAGCGCCGTCAACTTGACGCTCACACCATCCACATCCTCCACGCCGCCGGTCTGACGCTTGGCGGCGACGACCTTGATGGCTTCGCGGTATTTCTGCAGATAACGCTGGGCGTCAGCATCGGTGCGCGCACCTTCACCCAGCATGTCAAAGCTGAAGAGCGGCTTGATCGACCCGTAAGTTTTCCAGTTTCGACCGCGTTTGATCGCGCCCTCGATATTGCGGCCGAGTACAAACTGCTCTCCCAGAATGCCCATAGCGCGACGCGTGGCGGTGCGGATGACCGGCTCTCCGAGCCGGCTGGCCATTTGCTTGAAGTACTCGCCGGGGTTTTTCTGAGCGCCCTTGTCCACCTTCAGGATGGAGCCGGTCATCATCAGACCCAGCGTGGAGGCGTTGACCAGCCAGTTATCGGACTTCCAGGCGTGTTCGACCCAGGCCCCTGATCCGATCTTTTCGGCGATCAAAGCGTCAGCGGTCTCGGCGTCAGGCACGCGCAAAAGGGCTTCGGCCAGGCACATCAGCGCCAGGCCTTCTTTATTGCTGAGACCAAATTCTTGCAGGAAGCTTTCCATCAACCCGCCGCCATGACGGGTGGCGCGGGCGCGCTCGACCAGATCGACCGCCTCGTCGCTCGCCGCCTGGCGCGCTTGCGGGCTGAGGCCCACCGCTTCGTCCAGCAGGCGGGCCGCCTGACGTTCATCAGCGAATTTCTCGCCGTCCAGAACATCCCAATCGATGTTTACATCTGTCCAATCGCGCATGGTCGAAAGCCTCTCGAACCCAGAGCGGCCGGCGCATCCGGCCCTGTCGAAAATGACAATGCTTGCTCAAGCCATAGAATTCAAGCCCCGCTATACGAAATCAGTATAAGTCCGCACAGCACCGCATTGCAGCATGACTGAATAGAATTTATTTTGAGCTGAAAACATGTAAGTTGATTTCAGTAATATCGACTACAGAACACCCTTCAACCCTGAAGTCTCAGCTTTACTTCACCGCAGATTTTAATGGCAGCAATCCTGAACGCGCCACATTTCCCAATCGAAATTTTCTATTTCAATCAATTCGCAAGTCTTTGTATAGTTTGATAAATCTATTTATCTCAACGTATATACAAAGGAATTGCATCCGGTTTTCCGCGCGAAATCTGCAAAGTCTGACTTTTTGACCGGACGCCTCCTGCAGACACATCCTTCTTTGGTGATTTCATCCCTCGCCTGCGCTGCGTTGCGCGAACGCAGACAAAGCTTGCTCACATCACCAACGACCGAACGCAATCATCGTTCCACGACAGAGCCGGAAGCTCGGCTGAAAGGCCCCGAGCAAGAGCGTCTGGCGCCGACAGGACTTCGACAAACGGGTAAAACACGCTAAACCGGCGCGAAGAGTCACATGGTTCTGGAGATCCATCCCATGGAGGAAAGCGCTCCGCTGCGCATACTGCTCGTCACCGATGCGTGGGAGCCTCAGGTCAACGGCGTCGTGCGGACGCTTTCACGCACCGTGGAAGAGTGCCGCGCCATGGGCCATGAGGTGGAGGTGATTCACCCCGGCCTCGGCTTCAAGACCTTCCCCCTGCCGACCTACCCCGAGATCAAAATGGCGGTCGGCGCGCGCAAGGACCTGGAAGCCCGGTTCAAGGCGTTCGAGCCCGAGGCGATTCACATCGCCACCGAAGGCTCGCTGGGCCAGGCCGCACGGGCGATCTGCCTGAAGTGGAAGCTGCCCTTCACCACCAGCTATCACACCAAATTCCCCGAATATGTGAATGCGCGCCTGCCGTTCATTCCAATCTCGGCGGGCTATTGGTTCATGCGGCGCTTCCACAATTCGGGCAACCGGCTGATGGTCGCCACCCCGTCCATGCGCGACATGCTGACCGAGCGCGGCTTCAACAACATCACGCCCTGGGCGCGTGGCGTGGACACCGAACTGTTCCACCCTGACAAGCGCCATATGGGTGGGGAAAGCGTCTATGAGGGACTTCAGGGTCCGATCTTCGTCTATATCGGCCGCGTGGCCGTCGAGAAGAACATCGAATCCTTCCTCGATCTCGACCTGCCCGGCACGAAAGTCATCGTCGGCCCCGGCCCCCAGCTTGAAGAGCTGAAAAAGAAATATCCCGAAGTCGTCTTCACCGGCAACAAGTCCGGCGACGAACTGGCGCGTCACTTTGCAGACGCCGACGTCATGGTCTTCCCCAGCTTCACCGATACCTTCGGACTGGTGATTCTGGAATCCATGGCGACCGGCACCCCGGTGGCCGCCTATGTGGCGAACGGGCCCAAGGACATCATCCCTGACTCCAAGGCGGGGTCAGTCAATGACGATCTGAAAACCGCATGCCTTGAAGCGCTGGAGATGAAGCGCGAAGACTGCCGCGCCTACGCCGAGAAATACTCCTGGCGGTCATGCGCGGAGGAATTCGTGCAGAACCTGAAACCCCAACCCCGCCCCGAGCGTCGCCGGTTCTGGCGACGCCTGCGTCGGCTGGGCCGCCGCGGCTGATCAGCTGGACCAATCCAAGACACAAAAAAGGCTGGAGCGATGCTCCAGCCTTTTTTCGTGCGTCAAACCCCAAAGGTTCAGGCAGCCTCGCCGGCGTCCTTGGATGAGCGTTTCTCACCCTCGTCGTCAGCCGCATCCAGAGCTTTCTGGGCGTCCGCATCCGCTTTCGGGCGGCGTGTGCGCGTGCGCTTTTTCGGCTTCTCTTCGGTCGAAGGCTGGCTGTCGCCCTCTTCAGGCGGCGTTGCAGACGAAGCGCCCGCGTTCTCAGGGTCAACCACCTGCAACGGGTCATCACTGCCGGTCGGTTCGTCCCGGCGACGACGACCGCGCGGACGGCGCTGGCGTGGCGACTCTTCGCTCTGCGCTGCACCTGAATTGTCAGAGCCGGTTTCGTTCTGAGTCTCGGCGGCGTCATCAGCGCCGTCAGCGTCGTCCTGATTGCCGTTAGTGTCCTCACGCTCATCGCGCTTGGGCTGGTTGGCCTGAACGATCCGCAGATAGTGCTCGGCGTGCTGGTAATAGTTTTCAGCCATCACCCGATCCCCGGCGGACGAGGCGTCGCGGGCGAGCTGCATGTATTTGTCGTAGATATGAGAGGGGGCGCCCCGAACTTTTACGTCCGGCCCATTGCTCTCATACGAGCGGTTGCTGGGCGATCCGGGCTTTCGCCCTCGTCCGCGTTGACGCTTCATGTTCAAGAACCTGATCTCTTTTCGGGTTGTTGATACCATTGAGGCCGACACGACACCGCGAAATTCGCGTCTATCGGCGCGAGCGCAACCAAGATTGCGTCCGAACTCGATAGCGTGTGGGCCGATCGGTCAGCGGGGCGCTCGGTAATCGCGTCAGGACAGCCCCTGCCCCGATATGCATCACCCGCTGGACTTGTCCGCACCCTAGACGCAGGTGCAGGCAGATTCCAACACTTTTCTGCACGCACATGCGCTCAGAGTGGAAAGTTCAGGCTGACAACCCGGTCATTTCCGGCCAAATCCTTCAAGATGCTGACCTCTTGGGCGCCGGCTTCACGCGCCGCCTGCAGCGCCATGGCCCCTTGATCGTACCCGATCTCGAACAAAACCAACCCGCCCGGCTTCAATAGTCGCGCGGCCTCGGCGAACAGATGCGGATAAGGTTCGAATCCGGTCACCCCGCCGTCAAGCGCTAACCGAGGCTCGAAAACCCGCACTTCCGGCTCCAGCGTCTCAAGCACATCGGTCGCGATATAGGGCGGGTTTGACACCACCAGATCAAAAGCGCCCGATACGCCATCAACCCAATTGCCCGTTTGAAAACGCACGCGGTCAGTCAATTGCGTGCGCGCGGCATTCTCCGCCGCGACCTTTAACGCCGCTTCGCTGAGATCGGTGGCCAGACCCGAGGCGTTCGGAAATTCGCTCAGCAAAGCCAGAATGATCGCGCCCGACCCCGTCGCAATATCCAGAATCCGCAAGGGCGCAGACCGATCCGGAAAAGCGGCGAGCGCCGCCTCGATCACGGTCTCGGTGTCCGCACGAGGGGTCAGCACGTCGCGGGTGACTTTCAGCTCGAGCGTCCAGAAGGGCTGGGTGCCGAGGATATGCGACAACGGTTCGCGCTGTTCGCGGCGCGCCACCAACGCGTCAAACTGTGCGCGCTCTTCAGCCAGCATGGGCTGCGTCATCTCGGTGAGCAATCGCGCCGGGCTCAGATCGCTGGCCGCCAGCAGCAATCGCCGCGCTTCATCAGCCGCATCATCCAGCCCCGCCGCGCCCAACCGCTCTGCGGCGGCCTGCAGAACGGCAGCCCGGGTCGCCCCGCTCAAGCGTCTTCCATCGCCGCAAGTTTTGCGGCCTGGTCTTCTGCAAGCAGCGCGTCGATCACTTCGTCCAGCGCGTCGCCGGACAGGATCTCGTCGAGCTTGTAGAGCGTCAGATTGATACGGTGATCGCTGACCCGCCCCTGGGGGAAGTTATAGGTGCGAATGCGTTCGGACCGGTCGCCCGACCCCACCTGACCCTTGCGCTCGGCGGCGCGGGCCTCGTCCTTCTCGCGGCGCTCTTTTTCATACAGGCGAGTCTTGAGCACCTGCATGGCGATGGCGCGGTTCTGGTGCTGGGATTTCTCGGAGCTGACCACGACGATGCCTGTCGGGATGTGCGTCATGCGCACCGCAGATTCGGTTTTGTTCACGTGCTGACCGCCCGCGCCGGAGGCCCGCATGGTGTCGATGCGCAGATCTTCGTCCTTGATCTCGATCTCGACATTTTCAGGTTCAGGCAGCACGGCGACCGTCGCGGCGGAGGTATGAATCCGGCCGCCGGATTCGGTGACCGGGACGCGCTGAACCCGATGGACGCCGGATTCAAACTTCATCTTGCCGAACACGCCCCGACCTTTCACCGAAGCGATGATTTCCTTGTAGCCGCCGACTTCCGCCTCGCTGGCCTCAACCACTTCGACCTTCCAGCCCTGGTTGGAGGCATAGCGCTCGTACATGCGAAACAGATCGCCCGCGAACAGCGCCGCTTCATCGCCGCCCGTGCCAGCGCGAATCTCGATCATGATAGAAGCGTCGTCATCGCGATCCTTGGGGATCAACAAAAGCTGCAAGTCCCGCTCAAGCGCGGGCAGGCGCTTTCTGAGATCCTGACGCTCTTCTTCAGCCAGCTCGACCATATCCTTGTCCGAGCCGTCCTCGATGATCGCTTCGGCTTCCGCCAGGCTGTCTCGCGCGGTTTTCAACTCGCGCGCCTTCTCGGCCACCGTTTTGAGTTCGGCGTGCTCCTTGGAAAGCGAAACGATCTCTTCTGGATCAGCGGCGGCGCCCAAACGCGCCTCGACCTGATCGAACCGGTCGATGACCTGGTCCAGTTTTGCGTCCTGAATACTCATGCTTGATCAGTTACGCCCGGCGCGGCGTTTTGGAAAGGGGTTGGGGCTGCACTGCTGATCAGATTTCCCTTGATGGGCGCACGAGGTTCAGGAGAATGCGCACGAGGGGAATTTCCGGGGGAGAGATGAGAGTGCGTACCTTGCTGGCGCTATGCGGGCTGCTTCTGGCTGCGATCATCATGATCGGCATCTTCGCGCCCCGGCATGAGCAAATGAAGACACCCGAGCCCGGCCGCAGCACATTTCCTCAGGTGCTGGAGCGTATGTACTGCCGAGCCATTGGCGGCTGTTACTCGTATGAAGGCCATGGTCTGCCCCCGTATTTGGCCCAGAACAGGATAGAGACCTTCATCCCCAGCAATCCCGGTTTCATAACCCCTCCATGGGCGGAACCAGAGCCCACTCAGGAACGGCAGGCAAGGGTCCAAAATCTTCTGCTTTGCACCAATGAGGCGCTCGCTGACGTCAGTGAGTATGATTGGCCGACTGAACGCAGCCTCTATTGGAATGGGGGGGAGGCGGCGCCAATCGCACTGGTCGAGCGGGCCGACAATGGAGACGCTGACTCCATGTTCGATCTCGCCTACGGATATTTATCCGGCCATAGCGACCTAAGTGCGGAGGCGAGCGATCAGACAGGTTTTGAATGGCTGCTCGCAGCTGCTGAGAACGGCCACGTTGTCGCAAATTCAGAAGTCGGCGCTGCATACGCATTCGGATACTTCGGACAGAATATCGACTATCCGGCCGCCCGCAGATTTCTAAACCTGGCTGTCGAGGCTGAAGACCCCGTCGCAATGCTGACTCTCGCCCTCCTGCCCCCAGCTCCAGGTGAGGACTTGTCCAACTATGCGGACAACAGGCTCGAGCTGCAACTTCGGAGCGCCGAGCTTTGCTACATTGAAGGCTTGGCTCATATCAGCCGTCGCTTGCAATCATCGACAAGCGGGTTTGAAACAGACGCCCTGCTCGCAAACAGAATAGCGCGGCGTGCGACTGGCATTGATGTGGTCGGAGAACCGAACGTCAGTTACGAAAAACAACCGAATGCCGAGGCGGACTAGACCTGCCCTGCCGCCAGCGTGGCGATCATGCCGGGATGTTCGAAGGCTTCAAATTGCTCAAGCAGCTCTTCAATGCTCTCGCCGCGCATGAGCATGGCGCGATGCTTGCCCATCAAGAAGCCTTCCCCGGTCATGTGATCGATGAACTCGAGCAGCTTGTCATAATAGCCGTTCACATTGAGCACGCCGACCGGCTTTTCATGGCGTCCCAGTTGTGACCAGGTCCAGACCTCAAACAATTCCTCCATGGTGCCAATACCGCCCGGCATGGCGATGAAGGCGTCTGAGGCGTCCGCCATCTTCAGCTTTCGCTCGTGCATGGACGGGACAATATGCATGTCCTGCACGCGCGGATGCGCGATTTCTTTTTGATGCAGGAAGTCGGGAATGACCCCATAGACCTGGCCGCCCGCATCAATGCAGGCGTCCGCCACAAGGCCCATCAGCCCCACCTGACCGCCGCCATAGACCAGACGAATGTCGTTTTGAGCCAGTTTCACGCCCACCGCTTGCGCGGCCTGGGCATATTCGGGTGCAGCGCCCGGATTGGAGCCGCAATACACACAGATTGATTTTTTCATATCTAGTGATTTAGCGCCGTGATCAGGGCGCGGAAAGTCTTTTGTACGCATAGCCGACATCACGAACTGCTGACACAATAAAATTCCCTTTGGAGGGGATTTTCTCGCTTATTAATTGTTAATCGCGGCCCAAAGATATACGACTCCTGATAGCGCAAAATGCGCGCACAGGGAGCAATAATATGAAAATTGAGAACCATGAGGGCCTGCAACCGGCCGAACTCGCCATGCAGGTCATAGAGCGCCTGAACGCCCGATACGGGATCAGGCTTGACCTGGTCTTGACCAACCCGGCGCTCAGCCTCTCCGAAAGACGTCGCATGGCTCAAGCCATGTTGATTGAAGCAGCGGTGGAACAAGTTTCGCGCGCCGAGGAAGACAGCAATGAAGAGCCGTCGACGCTGGCGCCCGAATTTGAAGAATTGCTGAAAGCCAAAGGCGACGCCGTCGAGATTGAACCCAATTACATCGTCTCCGAACACAACGCCGAAGTCATCGCCACATATCGCGGCCAGGATCTTTATGACTATGTCTTCACGCTGACCAAGCGGTTCGAGAACATGTCGGCCGCCAAAAGCGAAGGCGCTCTGGCCATTGAAATTGTCTCGGGCGGCCTGGTCTCGGTGGGCGTGCCCATGGCGTTCTACACGATCAAGGCTCTGCGCGCCGGCTCTGCGCTTCTCAGTGCGGTGAAGATCGGCGTGACTTCACTGGGGATGAAAACAGCCATCGCGACCATTGTGATTATTCTGGTCGCGTTCCTGCTTTACCTGCTGCTTGAGAACCCGAAGAAGATCCTGGGCATTGTTCTGAACAACACCGACCAGAATTTCGTCGTCAACAATTGGCGCAAAGGGCTGGACGGCGATGAAGGCTCTGATCTCTACATGGCTCATGGCGAGATGAAGTCGTTCATGCAGGACAATGAGACCGGAAACCTGGATTCTCCCAAAGTCCAGCTCAAATCGCGCTTCTTCTTCGCGCCGGGCGATCCGGACAATTCAGTGTGCGCCGGCGTCTTTTTCGCGGACCGCAATTTCGGGTTCCGCGGGTCAGAGGGCGTGATGGTCTTTTCGTCCAAGGAAAAGTCTGATCTCAGGATCGCGCTTCAGTTTGCGGTCCCCTATACCAACGACAACGGCACCAACATCAAGACGCTGGACAAGGCTCCGAGCGACATGGATGCCCTGTTCCGGGACATGTACAATGCACGCAAAGTTCATATCGCCCGGACCGAGAAGGATCTGCGGCTTGAATCCACCGTCAATGACGCCCGCGGCGGCGTGGTGGCGCTCATAAGCTGCATCACTCAGCTCTAAAGACCGAGCCTGTGCGGGCTGGCGTCAGCGTGACGTCAGCCCCTGCTCGATCACATCAGACCATCCAACCCTCACCGCTTCGCCAGCTTCGATAACCGGGCGTTTGATCAGGGTCGGGTTCTCGACCAGAAGCGCCGCCGGATCAGTATCGGCGCGTCCGCGCTGACCCTCGTCAAGGCTGCGCCAGGTTGTGGAGCGGCTATTGATCAGGGCTTTTGCGCCCACAGCCTCAAGCCAGACCGGGACGCGATCCGCAAGATCCGCCTCGGCGCGGATATCCACAAACTCATACGCGACGTTGTTCGCCTGCAGGGCTTTTACAGCCTTCTTGCAGGTATCGCAGTTTTTGAGTCCGAAAATGGTGATCATGTCTCGCCCCTAATGTCGTATATGCCCCTGTTCATCGCCGGGTCAGGCCGTACAGGCAAGACTGGCCCTGCAGCAAGGGACTGCACGGGGGACAGACATGCCGTCATCACTCAAACTCGTCTTGAGGCTGGTCTTGGGCCTCGCCGTGATCGCAGGGGTCTGGACCTTTTTCAGCACCCAGTGGGGCTGGAAAGCCCTGCCCGAGACCGCTCCACTGACTTTCGAAGCATATGATGAGCGGTTCGTGCAAGCCGGCGAAGACGCCGCCGCCGTACTGGAAGCCATGCGCGGTGAATACGGTGTCCCGGGCGTGACTGCGGCTGTCGCGATCGATGGCGAGCTGGTCTGGGCGGCGGGCGCGGGCTGGGCGAATCTTGACGCCGAAACTCCCGCATCGCCGGACACCCTGTTTCGCATTGGCTCCACCTCGAAAGCCATGACTGCGACCGTCATCGCCCGGCTGGTGGATCAGGGCGTGCTCGATCCGGACGATACGGTCAGCGCCCATTTCCCCGACGCCCCGAATGAAGACTGGCTGGAGATCGAACTCGACCAGCTTCTGTCCCATACCGCGGGTTTTCCCGGATATGAGAACAATTCTGACTGGCCGGACGCCTATGAAACCCTGCGTATGAAGCGCCAGTATGACCAGGTGGAGGACAGCCTGGAGCTGGTGGATGACGCCCGCCTGCTGTCTGAGCCAAGCGAGGCCTATTACTATACCTCATTTGATGTAGTGCTGGCGGCGGTCATGGCCGAGCGCGCCACGGGTGAAGACTATGCCAGCTTGCTGGACCGCGAGATCCGCACGCCCCTCGATCTTGCCACGCCCATTCGCGCCAATGCGGGGCCGACACCGGAGCATGTGGCGCAATTCTACCAGTCTCGCGGCAACGGGCAGATTCGCCCCCGCGGCGCAGTGAATGTCAGCCAGCGCTGGCCCAGCGGCGGGCTCTATGCGCGCTCAATCGATCTGGTGCAGGTCGCCAGCGCCTGGCTGGATGAGGCCTACATTTCCGAGGTCACGCGCGAGCGGTTCTGGACGCCGATGCGCCTCAATTCCGGCGAGGTGAATGAAGAGGGCTATGCGCTCGGCTGGCGGGTAAACCCGCAAAGCGTCTCCCGCTTTGGCGAGGATGCGCCGGTGCGCATCGTCCATCATGGCGGGGTCAGCCGCGGCGCGATGAGCTGGCTGATCCTCTACCCTGAGCTGGGCATCGCCGCAGCGGTGAACATCAATACCGAAACCGATGAATTCAGTGATTTCTCGAGCGTGGAGCCAGAAATCACGCGCCTGTTCGCCGAGGCGGTCGGCCGGACGCCCGAGAACGCCCGGCCGCCGGACTAGGCCATCAACGCCAGCAGATTGCGCACCGCGATCACGATCAGAACCACACTCGACAGGGCGAAGAGTGCGAACCGGACCGGAATGAAATTGATCGTCGCCTGGAAGATGCTGTGCGCAACGCGCAGGATCACATAGGCCCAGGCCAGGCCCACATTCAGCGGATCCGCCACGCCGACCAGATGGCTGTAGGTGAGAAGTGCGTAGAAGACGACCGGCTGCTCATGCAGGTGATTGTAATTGTCCGCGACCTGCCGCACCGAGCGGGGCAGCACGTCCAGCTGGGACTTTTCTGTCAGCTCGGCGGGTTTGATCCCGGCCTTCTGCATCGCGGGAATGCGAGTGGCGTACATCCACAGCCACATCACCATCGTCCAGCTCGCCAGCATCAGAACCGGCGTCATCATGGATTGAAACATCTTGGAACTCCCCTTGAAGGCCGCTCTTGTGGCGGCTCGGGGGAAAGCTAAGCGCAAGCCGGGCGCTCAGGTAAAGAGGATTTCAGGCGCTTGCGCCTACTCCGCCGCCGCTTCGGACGCCTCGCGTTCGGCGCGCATCTTGGCGGCCTTGTCCTCGACCGCTTCGACGATGCGCTCGATCATGGTGTCGTTGGAGACTTTTTCGTCCGCCTGGCCGGCGAAATAGAGCATGCCTGAGCCCTTGCCGCCGCCGGTGAACCCCAGATCAGTGTAAGCCGCCTCACCCGGCCCGTTCACCACGCAGCCGATAATCGACAGCGAGATAGGCTCGGAAATATGCTCAAGCCGGTGTTCCAGCGCCTCGACGGTCTTGATGACGTCAAAGCCCTGCCGCGCACAGCTTGGGCAGGCGATGATGTTCACGCCGCGGGTGCGTAAACCCAGAGATTTGAGGATGTCATAGCCGACCTTGATCTCTTCGACCGGATCGGCGGACAGGGAGACGCGAATGGTGTCGCCGATCCCGGCCCAGAGCAAAGAGCCCATGCCGATCGAGCTTTTCACGCCGCCCGTACGCAGGCCGCCCGCTTCCGTGACGCCCAAGTGCAAGGGCGCGTCGGTGGCTTCCGCCAGCGCCTGATAGGCCGCAACGGTCAGGAAGACGTCTGACGCTTTCACTGAAATCTTGTATTCGCGGAAATCAAGATCTTCGAGGATGCGCGCATGATTAAGCGCGCTCTCCACCATCGCATCCGGGCAAGGTTCGCCATACTTCTCTAAAAGCTCGCGCTCCAGAGACCCCGCATTCACCCCGATGCGGATGGAGCAGCCATGATCGCGCGCGGCCTGAACCACATCGCGCACCCGGTCCATCGAGCCGATATTGCCCGGATTGATCCGCAGGCAGGCGGCGCCCGCCTCGGCGGCTTCAATGCCGCGCTTGTAGTGAAAATGGATGTCCGCGACGAGCGGGACTTTCGCGGCCTTGGCGATGGTCTTGAAGGCGGCGGTTGAGTCCGTATCCGGGCAGGACACGCGCACGATGTCCGCGCCCGCCTCTTCCAGCGCCCGGATCTGATTGATCGTGGCGTTGGCGTCCGAGGTCAGCGTATTGGTCATGGACTGGACCGAGATCGGCGCGTCGCCGCCTACGGCCACATCGCCCACATGAATTTGTCGGCTTGTACGCCGGTCAATCATCCGCCAGGGCCGGACTTTGGTGTGATCTTCAACCGCCATGATCGCCGCCTCGCCTTGGAGCAGGAGTTCAGTCTGACAGGTGATATAGGCTGTGAGGGACGGTTACGCGAGCCCTGCCAGCCAATGGGGGTGCGTCGACCGCAGCTAGCCCGCGTCGGCTTCGCGCAGCGCCGTCAGAACAAATTCGGCCGCAGAGATATTGTCCACGGCCTGACCCGGCTCGCCCAGCGGTCCCATGGGCCGCCCGGCAGCCCGAACCAGAACAGCCCCGGCGTCATTGGTCGAAATGGTCAAACCCGGCTCGTCCGGCGCGCGATACAGCTCGCCCGGCTCAAGCTCACGCGCGGCGAGGATACGGCCCGACGCATCGCGGACTTCGATATCCACCCGGCCGCCCGCTTCAAGAACCAGCGTATTGCCTGCATGCGCGTCAGGAAGACCCGACCAGATTGCGGCGCGGGTCGGCGCGCCGGAGCTTTCCAGCTCCACAAGCGGGGTTTCAGCGCGCATCAGCGCGTCCATGGGCGCGGCAGCGCCTGCAAAGGCTTCGGCGCGGGTCACGTAATTACCGTACCAGCCCGCGGCGACAATCACGCCGCCCAGAATAAGCACGGCGCCAACCAGGCCGCGCGGCAGCTTGATTTCACGACGTTCCTGAGGCGCGGTCGGCTCGCCGCGGCCCGCGTCACAATCCACTTCTTCTTTGAACTGGCGGACGCAGTCAGCCACGTCCAGCCCGAGAAAAGCCGCATAGGTCCGCAGATAGCCCACAGCATAGGCTTTCGAGGGCAGGCCGCGAGAATCCATCGCCTCAAGAGCGTCCAGATAATCTCGCTTGATGCGGGTGCGGGCGGAAGCGCTGTCGAGGGTCAGACCAGCATGCGTACGGCTCAGCCGCAGGCGCTCGCCCAGACTGACGCCTTCCAGCGCCGGCGCTGGAGCGCTGAACACTGCGTCAACAGGCACATAGCCTGAATCATCTGACGTCGGTTCGTAATCGCGCATCTTCGCGTTCGCCATTTCCTGCGTCACAGTGGACGCTCCCCTCATAAGTGTGGCGCCCCAGCCTCACTCAAGACTATTCAACCAAATGCTTTAGTTTTTATCAACAACTTCTCGCGGCAAACCGATTTCTTTTCCAGCTTGGAGCATCCGCTCCCGCAATGACGGGGCCCCAATTTTCACGGCCTGCTGAATTTCAGCGTCCAGCCAAGGCGTCAAAAGGCTCAGATCACATCCTGCCAACGCCTGCTTGACCGGTCCAATGGATCCCGCCGCCATGGACAGGCTGCGATATCCCAGCGCCGCCAGAACGCACGCCTCAAACGGCTGACCCGCTAGCTCGCCACAGACATTCACAGGTTTGCCGTAAGCGTCACACGCTTGCCGAACATCCTTAAATAACCGTAACGCTGGCGCGCTGATCGGATCATACCGGTCTGAAACGCGCGGATTTTGACGATCCGCTGCAAAGAAATACTGCATCAGATCATTGGCGCCGACCGACACGAAATCCGCCAGCTCCAGACACGCGTCCGGCGCAAACGCCACAGCCGGCGTCTCCAGCATCAGCCCGACGCGCAGCTCATCTGGCGCATCATGTCCGTGCCGACGCGCCAGATCGAGCTCACGCTCTAGCACGTCACGCGCGGCTGCCAGTTCCTCGGCGACCGAGATCATCGGAAAAAGGACATTGAGGGTCCGCCCGCCCGAAGCGCGCACCAGCGCCCGCAGCTGGTATCGGGTCAACGCAGGCCGATCGAGACCCATGCGCAACGCCCGCCAGCCCAAAGCCGGGTTGGGTTCGCGCATGGAAGGGATGAAGGGTGTCACCTTGTCGCCGCCCAGATCGAGGGTGCGGAACACCACCGGCTTGCCGTCCGCAGCGTCATAGACGGCTTTATAAAGTTCGATCTGTGCGCTGAGCCGCGGCAGCGTATCGGCGACCATGAATTGAAACTCGGTGCGGAACAGGCCAACGCCGGACGCGCCTGTATCCTCCAAACGGTTCATTTCAACCAGAAGACCCGCATTCATGCCCAGCGTCATCGCCTGACCGTCTGCGGTCTTAGCGGGCGCATCGCGCAAATGTACGAACGTCCGCTGACGTTCGGCCAGCATGGCGATCCGTTCGCCATAGGCGGTGCTCACCTCTTCGTTCGGACGCACATGCAGAAGGCCGAATTCACCGTCCAGAATGACGCTGTCGCCTTCTTCAACCCGGTCAAGCGCACCCTCGAGCCGCCCCACCATGGGGATGCCCAGAGCCTTGGCGACAATGGCCGCGTGTCCGGTGACCGAGCCTTCCTCGACGGCGATGCCGGCCAGGCGCGACCGGTCAAACTCCAAAAGCTCCGCAGGGCCCACCGATCGCGCCACGATGATCGCGTTCTCGGGCAGGCTGTCCTCTTGCGTCTCTTCGGTGCGCGCCAGGTGACGCAACAGGCGGTTGGCGAGGTCTTCAAGGTCGTGAAGACGTTCCTGGAAATGGGCATCACGCGCTTTCATCAGACGCGCGCGATGCTCGTTCCTGACCCGCTCGACCGCCGCTTCCGCCGTCAGGCCCGCCCGGATCGCCTCGCCCAGCTGATTGAGCCAACCGCGGTCATGGGCGAACATGCGATAGGTTTCCAGCACCTCACGCGACGGCGTGCCGATGGGGACGCGGCCCGAATCCAGAAGCTGGTCCACAGACCGGCGCAAGCGTGTGATCGCCTCGTTCAGGCGCACCTCTTCCGCCGCCGCGTCATCAGCCACCAGACGGGTGGAAAGCACATGCGGCTCATGCTTCACCGCAACGCCGCGCACCACGCCCGAGGACAGGGCCAGCCCCTGAAAGCGTTCAGGCTTGGACAGCCGGACTTCGAGTTCCGAGAAGGCTTCCGCCTGAACCAGCTCGCCCGAGGTGACGATCTCCGCCAGCAGCATGGCGACCGTCTGCAGGGTTTCGATCTCTTCTTCGGTGGTCGGACGCACCGCCACCGTTTGCGCCGTCAGAACGCCCACAAGGCGGCCGCCACGCAGGATCGGCACGCCCACAAAGCTCTTGAACGGCTCCTCGCCGGTTTCCGGTTTATACGAGAAACTGGGATGAGAGGGCGCATCTTCGACCGCGAAAGGCCGCGCCCGACGCGCAACTTCGCCCACCAGGCCTTCACCGGCGCGCAAGCGCACACGGTGTACGGCGGACGCGTCCAGGCCATGGGTGGCCGACAGCTCCAGCGCGCCAGAGGGCCGCATCAGATAGATCGAACACACATCGGCGCCGGTCTCTTCCGCGATGATGTCGGTCAGCCGGTCGAGACGCTTTTGCGCATCCTCCTGGGCCGCCATGAGGTCGCGGATACGGCTGAGCAAACGGCGAGGGCCGCGCACGGTCGTGGACAGGCTTTGAGGCGTCATGGCGATCTGTCAGGCATCCTGTCTGGGTCCGAGGCTGGCGGAGCGCCGCCTGCCTTGAGTCCGGTTTCGGGGGATACAGGCAATGTTTGAGGGGGGTTCGTCAAGCCTTCGACGGCGCCGCCCCCAACCTGTAGGCGCTGTGCAGCGCACGCACCGCGTGTTCGAGAAGGTCTGCATCCACAAGCGCGGAAATCTTGATCTCGCTCGTCGCCGTCATTCGCACGGCGATGCCTTCACGAGCCAGCACGCCATAAAGCGTGCGCGCCACATCCGCCCGTCCCCGCAAGCCCGTACCCACGACCGACACCTTGGCGAGGCCGGTTTCCGAACGCACCTCCAGCCCGTTGGGGCGCGCGGCGTTTTCAGCCGCCGCCAGCGCACGCGGCAGATCCCGCCCCGCCACCGAGCACTCAACAACCGAACCGCCGGACCGGGCGCGCGCCTGCACGATCATGTCCACATCCACATCCGCATCCCCAAGCGCCGCGAACAGGAGTTCCGCGGCCTGCGGCCCCTCCCCGCCATGCAGCGACAAGCGCGCCTGATCGCGCACATAGGCGACGCCCGAGACGATGCGTTTTTCTGCGATCTCCACCTCCGGCGTGACTTCGGTGCCCGCGCTGGTCCCCGCCGGCAAAAAGCTCGACTTGACCCTTAACGTGACGCCCTTCGCCTTGGCGTATTCAACCGAGCGGGTCTGCAGCACTTTCGCACCCATGGCCGCCAGCTCCAGCATGGCGTCATGGCTGATGCGTTCCACCCGGACCGCTTCGGGCGCGATGCGCGGATCGGTGGTGAAAACCCCGTCCACATCGGTGTAGATGTCGCACTCGGCGCCCACCGCCGCCGCGACCGCAGCGGCGCTGAGATCGGTGCCGCCTCGCCCCAGCGTGGCCAGACGCCCCTCGGCATTCAGGCCCTGATAGCCGGCGATCACAGGGATGATCCCGGCTAACATCATCTCATCCAGCGGCTCGCCGCGTATGTCGGTGATTTTGGCGCTGCCCGGCGGTCCCTCCACCAGGATGGGCAGGCTCCAGCCCATGACGGCTTCAGATTCAAAGCCCTCACGCTTTAACGCCAGCGCCATCAACGCCGCGCTCGCCTGCTCGCCCGCCGCCAGAACCGTATCGGTCTCAAGCTCGCCCAGCCCGCCGCCCAGCGCTTCTGCCGCGCTGAGCAAGCGATCAGTTTCGCCCGCCATGGCGGACACCACGACGGCTACCTGTTTGCCTTGCCGCGCCTCGGCGGCGACGATGGAAGCGGAATGCGCAATGCGCTCGGGGTTCGCCATGGAGGTGCCGCCAAATTTCAGCACAAGACGGGGCGTAGCCATTAACATCCTCCAGACACACGGCAATCAGCGGCAGAACGGCGCTCTGCGGCGCAACGGGCTCGATAATCGCGGGAGATGAGACCATATTGCGGCGCAATAGGTACAAAACCGGCGAAACCAGCGCAAATGCGCATCTGCTGTTCTCCGCCGGGATGCGAAGGAGCCCATCATGGCCCAGGCCGAAGCCCCGACCCAATTGTCCACGCCCTCGATTGATCCTGAGGAAGTTGAGAAGTTCTCCCGCATCGCCGGCGAGTGGTGGGATCCGACGTCGAAATTCGCGCCCTTGCACAAATTCAACCCGGCGCGCCTGACCTATATCCGCGACATCCTCAGCCAGCATTTCGGCACGCAAGGCGCAGAGCCGCTGAAAGACCTAAAAGTGCTCGATATCGGCTGTGGCGGCGGACTGGTTTCCGAACCCATCGCCCGACTGGGCGCATCCGTAACTGCAGTGGACGCTGCGGAAGCCAACATCAAGACCGCGCTGGTGCATGCCGAGGAAAATGGCCTCACCATTGATTATCGCCACGGCACCGCCGAGCAATTGCTTGAAGAAGGCGGCCCGGAGCAGTTCGACGTGGTGCTCAATCTCGAAGTGGTCGAGCACGTGGCCAATCCTGAGACCTTCCTGCGCGATTGCGCGAAGATGGTGAAGCCCGGCGGCATGATGATCGTGGGGACGATCAACCGCACGCCGCGCGCCTTCGCCACCGCCATTTTCGGCGCGGAATACGTGCTGGGCTGGCTGCCACGCGGCACTCACCGCTTCAGCAAGCTCGTCAAACCCCAGGAAGTGCGCAAAGCGCTCAAGGCCGAAGGGCTCAAGCTGATGGAACCGGTGGGCGTAAGCTATAACCCGCTGAAAGACCTGTTCTTCATCTCATCGGATTCCGGCGTCAATTATCTGATGGCGTCCGAGAAACCAGCGTAGGACGCCTGGCGTGTTCGAGCCTTTGACCCAGGCCGTCCTTTACGCCCTGCTCGCGGGGGCGACCATTCCGCTCGGCGCGGGTCTGGCGTTGTGGGACAAGATCCACCCCAATTGGATGTCGGGCGAGCTGCGCCATGGCGTCATCGCCTTTGGTGGCGGCGTGCTGATCGCCGCAGTGGCGCTGGTTTTGATCCCTGAAGGCGTCGCGCTGATACCGGGCTGGATGGCGCTGGCGGCCTTCATCTCTGGCGGCGTGAGTTTCTTCCTCATCGACCGCACGCTCGGGCGCAGCGGCCAAAGTATGGGCCAGCTCATGGCCATGCTGGTGGACTATCTGCCCGAAGCGATCGCGCTCGGCGCCATGCTGGCCACCGGGGCGCCGGCGGGCCTGCTGCTGGCGCTGCTGATCGGCTTGCAGAACTTCCCCGAGGCCTTCAACGCCTATCGGGAACGCGCCGCCCGCAGCGACGAACCTGCGATGAAAACCTATGCGCCCTATCTGCTGATGCCGCTGCTCGGGCCTGCCGCGGCGATCCTGGGCGTCTTGATATTCGCCCCCAATCCCATGGTCCTTGGGGTCTTGATGGTGTTCGCTGCAGGCGGAGTGCTGTTCCTGACCTTTCAGGACGTCGCGCCGGAGGTGAAACTCGAACGACGTTGGGCCCCGCCTCTCGGCGCCGTGCTCGGTTTCGCGCTCGGTCTGGCCGGAGATGTGTTTCTCTAGCGCCTAGTTCGCCTTCTTGGGCGGCGTCGGCGTGAACGGTTCAGGCAAAGGCGCGCAGGGCACGCCCTCTTCGCTCAGCTGCTCACGTTCTTCAGCGGTCGTCTCGCCATAGATCAGCCGCTCGGGCGCATCGCCCTTGTGGATAGCGCGGGCTTCGCGCGCAAAGCTCTCGCCCACATAATCAAAATTGGAGCGGATATGCGCCTGCACCTGACGGGCGAGGGTCTGAAAATCAGGCGCGCCGTTGGCGGTCGCCTCTCTCTTGCGCGACGTGCGCACCGACGGCGCCATCAGCTGTTTTGAAATCTCGAGCGAGCCGCAGGTCGGACATTCGACCAGCCCTCGATCATTTTGCAGGTCATAATCGTCTGAATTGCGGAACCAGGCCTCGAACGCATGCCCGTCCGCGCAAGACAAGGCGTAGCGGATCATGGCCCGGTGAACTCCCGGTCATTGCTGAGGGACGGGATACGACTGCGTGCGGAGGCGACTTCGTCAAGGTCGATCTCGGCATGAAGCACGCCCGGTTCATCATGATCGAGATGGGCGATGATCTCGCCCCAGGGCCCGATCACCATGGAATGCCCCCAGGTCTTGCGCCCGTCTTCATGCTTGCCGCCCTGGGCCGGCGCCAGAATGAAACTGCCGGTCTCGATGGCGCGCGCCCGCAACAAGGTCTCCCAGTGCGCGCGGCCCGTGGGACGGGTGAAGGCGCTCGGTACGGAAATCATCTGTGCGCCCGCTTGGGCGAGGCGGCGATAGAGCCCAGCAAAACGCACGTCATAGCAAATGGTCAGCCCCAGCTTTCCGCCCGCCGCTTCAGTCAGCACGGCTCGGTCGCCCGGCGCGTAATTGGTGGATTCTGAATAGGTCTCGCCGCCGCCCAGCGCCACATCGAACATGTGGATCTTGTCATAGCCGACTTTGAGCGCGCCATCGGGGCCAAAAAGATGCGAGCGATTGACCGCGCGGTCGCGACCATCGTCAGATTTCGCGCCGCCTTTGAGCGCCATGGAGCCGATCAGAAGATCAATCCCCAGGGAATCCGCCAGATCCGCGAAGCGCACGATGGCGGGCTCCACATCCGGCGTATGGATCTGGTCAAAGAGGCGTTCGGCGTCCTTCTGCACCAGCGTGGTGGTCTCAGGCGTCAGGACAAACTTCGCGCCAGAAGCCGCCGCTTCGCGGATCAGCGCTTCGGCGTCGTCCAGATTGCGCTCCGGATCCGTACCGGAGCGCATCTGTATCAAAGCAAGTTTAATCGCGCTCATAGCGCTCCTTCAATGCGTAGCAGATCATCGAGTTTGCCCGCGCGCTCCAGCGCCATCATCTCGTCGCAACCGCCCACATGAGTCTCCCCGATGAAGATTTGCGGGAAGGTCCGGGCGCCGTTGGCGCGGTCCACCATTTCCTTTTTCTTCTTCACATCAAAGCCGGCGTCAATCTCTTCAAAGGAGACGCCTTTCTTTTTGAGAAGCGAAACAGCGCGCACGCAATACGGGCACATGGGGCGAGTATAAAGGGTGACGGCCATGTCAGGCCCTCCTTGTTTTCAAGTCAATCTCAGGGGAGCGGGGGTCCGCAATCGCCCTGTTATGTAAGCGGGTCCACAGGTTTAACAACGCGCGCCAGCGTGATCGCGGTCACATCTTCGGCGCCGGCGCGTTTAAGAACCCTTGCACACGCCTGCAGTGTAGCGCCGGTGGTATGCACATCGTCCACAAGGACAAAACGCCGCCCCTCGATGAAAGGTTTCGCATTTTTCTGAATACGGAACGCGCCCGCCACGTTGCGCTGGCGCGCCTTGCCGCTGAGCCCGCCCTGACTGGGCGTGGCGCGCGTGCGCAACACCAGGTTCGGCTCCACAGGCAGTGAGGTGACCTCGGACACCGCGCGCGCCAGGAGAAAAGACTGGTTGAACCGGCGGCGACGCAACCGGCTGGCGTGCAGCGGAATGGGAATCAGCCCGTCCGCCCCGTCCAGCGCATCACGCCCTGCGCGCGCCATCCAGCGGCCAAAGACTTTCAGCCCGTCGGTCCGTCCCGCATGCTTGAGCATCAGGACCAGACGTCGACTCTCGGCGTCATACACAAAGGCCGACCGCATCCGCCGGCACGCCGGCTCTTGCGCCGCACAAGCCCCGCACAGCGCGCCTTTGCCGATGGGATAATCAAACGGCAGCCCGCAGCTCTCACACCAGGGGGCGTCCAGAAAGCGAACCTGAGACCAGGCCCCGGCGGATAATTCACCCGGCGCCGCAACCGGATCGCCGGTGATGGGACACAGCGGCGGCCAGATCAGATTGGCGCACACGCGCCACAGCCCCAAGGCTTTGCCTGATAGCGCATTGGGTCCATATCTGGCCCATGACCCCGGTAACGCTGATTTCATCCAAACCCGCCCCGCAGCCCGAAGACGGACCGCCTGTCCTGTTTGACCGGCGCTTGCTGGCCCGTCGCCGGGATCGCGCCGCCTCTGATTTTACATCATACGACTTTTTACACGCCCGCGCCGCCGATGATCTTCTGGACCGGGTGGAAAGCGTCAGCCGCGATTTTGAAACCTGCCTGGTCCTGGGCGGCGGCGGGGCTGTGGGCCGCGCCTTGAAGGACCGGCCTCAGGCGCGTCGGAAGATCAACCATCTGATTGAGACCGACCTCTCCCCGCGCATGGCGGGGTTGAGCGATCAGACGGCGGTCTGCCTGGATGAGGAACAGCTGCCTATCGCACCTGAAAGCGTGGATCTGGTGCTGGCCTGTCTGAACCTGCACTGGACCAATGACCTGGTCGGCGCCCTGATCCAGATCAATCACGCGCTGAAGCCCGATGGCTTCTTTGCCGGCTCCATTCTGGGCGGAGCAACGCTGACCGAACTGCGCCAATGCCTGAAAACAGTCGATGAGGCAGACCCCGCGCCGCGCCGGGTCTCGCCCTTCGCAGATACGGTGGATATGGCGGGCTTGCTCAGCCGGTCCGGCTTCGCCCTGCCGGTGTCTGACGTGGACCGGGTGAAAGCGCGCTATGGCAATTCGTTCGTGCTAATGCGCGATCTGCGCGCCATGGGCGAAACCAATGCCCTGGTTGAGCGCCCGCGCACGCCCGCCACCAAAAGCTTTTTTGTGAAAACCGCGCAGACCTATTCCGAGCGCTTTGCGGAAGCGGACGGCAAGGTGCCTGCGACGTTCGAGATCATCCATTTCGCCGGCTGGGCGCCGCATCCTGACCAGCCCAAACCCAAACGCCCCGGCTCAGCGAAAGTGCGACTGGCTGACGCCCTGGGGGTAAAGGAACACACATCAGGCGATAGTGTCGGCTAGAGGGTCAGCCCTCGCCGCCTGAACCGCCAGATGCAGTGCTGATCGTCGTGCTGACCATTTGCAAAAGCTGCCACAGCTGATCGCCCAGAAGCGAAACCGCGGTGATCACGACAACGCCCAAAAGGCCGACGATCAAGCCATATTCAATGGCTGTCGCGCCGCGTTCATCGCAGATCAGCCGACGCGCGCACCGACCAGCCTGTCGCGCAATTCCGCCGCCAGCGGCTTGTCGGCGGGTGGCATCGGATACTCGCGAAACTGGTCGGGCCGCGTCCAGACGATCTTTTGACCCTCTGTGGGGTTGATGAACCCGTCCCAGCGTCGACAGACAAATAGCGGCATCAGAAGATGTCCGCCGCCCTCGAGCGTTTCGGATGCAAAGGCGAAAGGCTGCAGGCATTGCTCGCATGGCTCGATCCCCAGCTCTTCACGCAATTCGCGCACAAGCGCCTGTTCAGGCGTTTCACCCGGTTCAACCTTGCCGCCCGGGAACTCCCACAGGCCTGCATGCTGTTTGCCGGTCGGGCGCTGGGCCAGCAGGACGCGCCCGTCCGGGTCAACAAGCGCACACGCCACCACAAGCAACAGGTTTGAAGTCATAACTATAAGCCGTTTGGGTTAAAGCGGAGTTGGGAGACAGGGTGTATGCGTCATTAATCGCTAGGGCGCATCCTCGCCCGGCGCCTCTTCAGGCGTATCAATCGCCTCAGGCGTGACCACAGCAGGCTCCGTCGTGCGGAGCGCGCTCGGCGCCTGCCCCGCGACACGGGTCACAGGATAGCGCTCGCGCAACACCTCCAGCAGATCGTCAATCCCCTGCAAGGTCAGGAACCGGATGATGTTGGGCCGCACTTCATCCAGGCTTTCACGCGGCTGGAGACGGCGATCCATCACCTGCAACACATGCCAGCCATATTCGGTCTCGAACGGAGCGCTGACCTCGCCCTCGCCTGTGTCGAACGCCACTTGGGCGAAGCCGGTGAGAATCCCCGACCGGGTGAAATAGCCCAAGTCACCCCCGCTGAAGCGCGTGGCGAGATCCCGGCTGACCTG
>NZ_DEMB01000016.1:564622-640453 GCF_002354675.1 Oceanicaulis sp. UBA2681
GCAATGGCGTTCTCCACCAGGATATTGCCCAGGATGCGCTCCTCAGCAGCAGCGAGCCGGAGACGGGCTTCCTCCTCGTCCTGAATGTCGCGCGCCACCGCTTCCAGCGCCAGAAGACGCTGATCGATGAGGTCAGAGAGCGTATCGCGAAACGCCTGGTCAGAGGGGCGCAGCGCTTGCGGCGCCTCGCTCAACCCCAGAGCGGCCGCTTCTCGCCGCACATCGTCAACGGTGATGACAGTGCCGCCCACGCGCGCGGCGATCTGGGATCGCTGCGCGTCGCGCTCCGCCATGAAGCGCAGTCCGCCCTGTGACGACAGGGCGCTGGAGGGCGATGATTCTTCAGCCTCTGGCGGGTTACAGCCCGAAAGAAACGCGATTGTGATGAGCGCGGCTGCTACATGCAGTCGGCGGGCTTGATTGACAGTCAATCAGGGCCTCCTTAAGTGACCTTTGACCTTACACGACGTGACAGTTGCGCCCAGGCGGCCGCTTCGGGCGCTCACGTCGTCTTTAATTCATTGTTCGCCCGTCAAGGCAGATACGTCATGCTCAACATCGCCCGCAAGCTTTTCGGCTCCTCCAATGACCGCGAGGTCAAGCGCATGCGTCCCATGGTGGACCAGATCAATGCGCTGGAGCCAGACTTTCAGGGGCTCGATGACGCAGCTTTGGCGCAGAAAACCGTCGAGTTCCGCGAGCGCCATGAAAACGGCGAAAGCCTGGACAAGCTCTTGCCTGAAGCGTTCGCCGCTGTGCGCGAAGCCGCCAAGCGCGCCCTGGGGCAACGCCATTACGATGTGCAGCTGATGGGCGGCATCGTGCTGCACCGGGGCAATATCGCCGAGATGCGCACGGGTGAAGGCAAGACGCTGGTCTCCACCCTCGCCGCCTATCTCAACGCCCTGCCGGGCAAGGGCGTGCACGTGGTGACGGTGAACGATTACCTCGCCCAGCGTGACTCTGAATGGATGGGCCGGGTCTTCGCCAAGCTGGGCATGACCACCGGCGTGATCATTCACGGCATGAGCGACCCGGAGCGCCGCGCCGCCTATGGCTGCGACATCACCTACGGCACCAACAACGAACTGGGCTTTGACTATCTGCGCGACAACATGAAGTACGCGCTCAATGACATGGTCCAGTTTGGCGGCCGACCGCTTGAAAAGGCTGAGCACCATTTCGCCATCGTCGACGAAGTGGACTCCATCCTGATCGACGAAGCGCGCACGCCGTTGATCATTTCGGGACAGACCGAAGACCGCACCGACTTTTACAAGACCATCGACCAGATCATCCCGATGCTGGACGATGAAGACTTCACCATCGACGAAAAGGCCCGCTCGTGCACCTTCACCGAAGAAGGCAACGAGCATATCGAACAGCTGCTGAAAGAACGCGAGCTGCTCGATGGCGACGCCGACCTCTACGACATCGAGAACATCTCTGTCGTCCACCACGTCAACCAGGGCCTGAAGGCGCACAAGCTGTTCGTGCGCGACAAGGATTACATCGTTCGCGAGGGCAAAGTCGTCCTGATCGATGAATTTACGGGCCGCATGATGCCGGGCCGCCGTCTGTCGGATGGTCTGCACCAGGCCATCGAAGCCAAGGAAACCGTCGAAATTCAGCCTGAGAACCAGACGCTGGCCTCGATCACGTTCCAGAACTATTTCCGCCTGTACAAGAAGCTCGGCGGCATGACCGGCACCGCCGCCACCGAGGCGGACGAATTTCATGACATCTACAAGCTGGGCGTGAACGAAATTCCGACCAATCGCCCGGTGCAGCGGATTGATGAGGAAGACGAGCTTTACCGGACCGAGGACGAAAAGTTCCAGGCCATTCTCAAAGCCATCGAAGAAGCCCACGCCAAAAACCAGCCGGTTCTGGTGGGCACGGTGTCGATCGAGAAATCCGAGCGCCTGTCTGACTTCCTCAAGAAGAAGAAGATCGTTCACCAGGTTCTGAACGCGCGCTATCACGAGCAGGAAGCCGGCATCATCGCCCAGGCCGGCGCGCCAGGGGCTGTGACCATAGCGACCAACATGGCCGGCCGCGGCACTGATATCCAGCTTGGCGGCAATGTGGACTACAATCTGCAAGAATGGGTGGATGCGGAAAAAGCCGCCGGTCGCGAACCCGATGACGCCGCGCTTAAAGCCAAGCGCGAGCAGTTCGAAGCGGAAGTCGCCGACAAGAAACAACAGGCGCTCGACGCGGGCGGCTTGTTCGTCATCGGTACAGAGCGCCATGAAAGCCGCCGCATCGACAACCAGCTGCGCGGACGTTCTGGCCGTCAGGGCGATCCGGGGCGCTCCGCCTTCTTCCTGTCGGTGGAAGACGATCTGCTGCGGATCTTCGCGCCGGAACGCCTGGACGGCATCATGCGCACGCTCGGCCTGAAAGAAGGCGAAGCCATTCAGCACCCCTGGATGTCGAAAGCGGTGGAGACCAGCCAGAAAAAAGTCGAGCAGCGCAACTACGACATCCGCAAGAACATACTCAAATACGATGATGTCATGAATGATCAGCGCAAGGCGATCTTTGAACAGCGCATCGAGTTCATGACCGCGAAAGACGTCTCTGACGTCATAACCGACATGCGCGAGACCACGGTCGAGGACCTGGTCACCCAGCATATCCCGCCGCGCGCCTATGCTGACCAGTGGAATATCGACGGGCTCAACGAAGAAGTGGTCAAGCACTTCAATCTCGAGCTGCCGATCAAGGAATGGGCCGCCGAGGAAGGCATCGCGGACGAAGAGATGCGCGAGCGCCTGATGAAGGTCGTCGACGAGACCTATGCCGAAAAGGCCGCCAATATCGGACCGGAGCTGATGCGCCGGATCGAAAAGCAGATCCTCTTGCAGACCATCGACCAGAACTGGCGCGACCATTTGCAGAACCTGGACGCTCTGCGTTCGGCAGTGGGCCTGCGCGGCTATGCGCAGCGTGATCCGCTCAATGAATTCAAGACCGAGGCGTTTGAACTGTTCGAACATCTGCTGGACCAGCTGCGCTATGAGACCACGCGCGTCCTGTTCCATCTGCGCATGGCGCAAAGCTCGCCGGCGCCCGAAGCGCCGCAACCGCCCAAGAACATCCAGGCTCAGCACATCGACCCGCAGACCGGCCGGAACGAGATGGAAGACAGCGACGCCCGCCCCGCACAATCCACCCCGTCCCCGACCGCCACGCGCGTCGCCGCCCAAAGCGTTGACCCCAAGGATCCGGGCACCTGGGGGCGCGTGCCGCGCAACGCCGCCTGCCCGTGCGGCTCAGGCAAGAAGTTCAAGCATTGCCACGGCGCCATCGGCCAAGCCTGAGCCTGAACTCCTTAGAGGCGCTTGATGTCTGACATACGCCTTTCACGCCTGGAGCCGGATCAGTTTGACGCCGTCAACGCCATGATCCTGCGCTCCAAGGCGTATTGGGGTTATGGCGAGGACATGATGGCCAAGATGGAAACAGTGCTGCGGCTCGACCCTGACGCCGCGCGAGAAGGTCGCGCCATCGCCGCCTGGACCGATGACGTCCCGCTCGGACTGGCGCAAATCAGCGCCCCCCGTGACGAGACTGTCGGACGGTGCGTCATGCTCGATTTGCTGTTCATTTCCCCAGACGCCATCGGGTCGGGTCTCGGCAAGCGGCTTTACGACTGGGCGCTGGAGCAGGCGCGTATGGCGGACGCGGATATCCTGCAAATCCTCTCTGACCCGAACGCACGCGGGTTTTATACCGCGATGGGCGCCAGTTTCATCGAGGACCGCCCCTCCAGGCTTATCCCGGGCAGAAGCCTGCCCTGGCTGGAGCACCGGCTCGCCTGAAGAGATAAATCCCTGATTGCATAATCCACCCCTATGAGTCAGTGTTCTATACATGACGGACGGAGGTGGTGATGAAACGACTGATCGTATGCTCTGACGGCACATGGCAAACCATCAGCCAGCAGGTGCCCACCAATGTGGCCAAGCTGGCGTTTTCATTAAGCGCTGCCGACACCACCACTCCCGCACGCCCGATCGAGCAGATCGTGTTTTACGATTCTGGCGTCGGCACGCCGTTCACCCAGAGCGATTCAAACTGGTTCAAACGCATCCTCAGTTCGCTGCGCAAGAAACGTCAGGGCGCGTTCGGCGGGGGTCTGGAAGAGAAGATTTATGACGCCTATCGCTTCTTGTCCTTAAACTATTGCGAGGGCGATGAAATCTGGCTGTTCGGATTTTCACGCGGCGCCTACACGGTGCGCTCGCTGGCGGGGCTCATCTATAATTCGGGGCTTCTGCATCGGCGCAATCTGGGCAAGCTGTCTGAAGCCTATGAGCTTTACCGCTCCAAGACCCTCAAGCCCTCATCCTGGAAGTGCCGAGAGTTTCGCGAACGCAACGGGTTTGAGCCCGACATTCATTTTCTGGGATGCTGGGACACGGTGGGCGCCTTGGGCATCCCCGACCTCTCTGACGATCATGAGATCAATGAACGCCTGAACGCGGAATACCGGTTTCACGACGCGCAACTGAACCGCAAAGTGCTTCACGCCCGTCATGCCTGCGCGCTGGATGAAACTCGAAAAGCCTTTCCTCTCACCCCGATGGAAGCCTCCAAAGACGCCCTGAACGAGATCGATCCCTTGCGGCAGGTCTGGTTTATCGGGCCGCATGGCGGTGTGGGGGGCGGTGAAGCGGCCAACACGCCCTTATCGGACATCGCCCTGAAATGGATGGCCGACCAGGCGCGCGAGCAAGGATTGTCAATTGAATACGCCGTCCTTGATTCCCGGCTTGACCCCGACCCGTTGTGCCCGTTCAAAGCGCCGGGCGGTCTCTTGAGCGCATTGGGTGACAAGGTGCGTGAAGCGCCGCCCCCCTCACAGGAGGCGCTGGCGTGTTTCCATCCCAGCGTCTGGGTCCGCTTTGATGATGAAGACGCGCACTATCGTCCCGCATCCATGAAGGACTGGGTTGATGTGGATCGCGACGCTCTGACCTGACGCTGGCGTCAGGTCTCCAGAAGCGAACGACCAATAGTCAGAAAGCGATCCCGGCGGCGCTGGCGCAACTCAGCGGGGCTCAACCCGTCAAGGCTCGCCAGTGCGGTCTCAACCGCATCCCCCACCCGCCGGATGGTGTCTGCGCGATCGCGGTGCGCGCCGCCCAGAGGCTCGTCGATGATTGAATCAATGATCTTGAGCTCGATCAGATCCTGCGCGCTGACTTTCATGGCGAGCGCTGCGTCACGGGCGCGAGCGCCGTCGCGCCAGAGAATGGACGCGCAGCCTTCAGGCGAAATCACCGAGTAGATCGAGTGTTCCAGCATCATCACCGTGTTGGCGGACGCCAGCGCCACAGCGCCGCCTGATCCGCCTTCGCCGGTCACCACGCTGACCATCGGCGTGCCCAGCGTCAGGCAGCGCTCGGTGGAGCGGGCGATCGCTTCAGCTTGGCCGCGTTCTTCCGCGCCAATGCCGGGATAGGCGCCCGCCGTATCCACCAAAGTGACCACCGGCAGATCGAACCGTTCCGCCAAGTCCATCAAACGCATGGCCTTGCGATACCCTTCAGGCCGCGCCATGCCGAAATTGTGCTTGAGACGGGTCTGCGTGTCATGGCCCTTTTCATGGCCCATGATCACGACCGGACGGCCTTTCAGACGGCCCAGACCGCCCACGATCGCATGGTCTTCCCCAAAGCGGCGATCACCGGCCAGATCTTCGAAATCCGTCACAAGGCCGGAAATATAATCGCGCAGGTGCGGACGCTCGGGATGACGCGCCACCATGGTTTTGCGCCAGGCGTCGAGCTTGGAATACATCGATTTGAGCTGATCGGACGACTTCTGCCGCAGTTTGGCGATCTCGTCCGCCGCATCCGGCGCGTCTTCGCCGTTCCGGGACAGGACGCTTTCAAGTTCTTCAATCTTGGCGTCAAGCTCGGCGATCGGCCGTTCGAAATCGAGATAGGTGCGCGTTGTATCTGACATGGACGGTCCTGGTGGATGGGCCCCGGTGGAGGGCGCAAACTAAAGGGCGCTCAAGCGCGAAGCAATCTATGCACTGTTATGAGCAAATGCCGGGCCGGTTTCACCCCTCAGAGCCTGTCTCATCATGGCTCAGCGGGTGCGCGTCATGCACCAGCGCCTTGAGTCGCGCCTCCAGCACATGCGTATAAATCTCGGTCGTTGAGACATCGGCATGTCCCAGCAAGGTCTGAACGCTGCGCAGATCCGCGCCATTGGCCAGAAGATGCGTCGCAAAGGCATGGCGCATCACGTGCGGACTGACCCGTTGAGGATCAAGACCCGCAGCCAGAGTCAGTTCTTTGAGACGTTGGGCGAACCGTTCGCGCGTCAAATGCCCGCCCTGCGCGGTGCGCGACGGGAACAGATAACGCGCCGCTATTGCATAGGCCGGCGCTTTCGGCTGGGGCAAATGCTCCGCCCGCACCGCCTTGTAGGCGTCCACAGCTTCCAGCGCAGCGTCGGTCAGGGGAATAAGGCGGTCCTTGCCGCCTTTGCCTGTGACGATCAGGCAGCGTTCAGAACGAGCGAAGCCTGACAGCGGCAAGGTCACAAGCTCGCTGACGCGCAAGCCGCCGGCATACAGCAACTCCAGCAATGCGCGCAGTCGCAGCCCCTCCGCCCCCTCCATGCGGTCCGCCGCGTCAAACAGCGCCTCGACTTGCGCTTCGCTCAAGACTTTCGGCAAAGGCCGCGGCTTTTTGGGGCCGGACAGGGTCTTGGCCGGATCATCGCCGCGCAGGCCTTCCTTGAGCAAGAACCGGTAATAGCGCTTCAGCGCGGAGAGCCGGCGCGCGGCGGTAGCGGGCGACAGACCGTCCGCAGCCAGGTCCGCCAGCAAGGCTTCCACATCACGGGTTTGCGCCTGTTCAAGACCAACGCCGCGCCCGCCCAGACGCGCGGCGGCGTCTTCAAGATCGCGACGATAGGCGTCGAGCGTATTGCGAGCGGCGCCGCGCTCAGCCGCCATCATGTCGAGGAAGAGATCAATCGAGCGCGCGCTCACGCAGCGTCCTCAATGACCCGCGCCAAGAGGTATTGAAGCGCCTGCCGACGCAGACCGGCGTGATCGAGCGCCAGCATGGCCGCAGCGCAGGTTTCAGCGTCAGCGGGATGGCGTTCCAGCAAGGACGCAGCGTGCAATTGCGTCTCGCCCAGAGCCCCGGCCCCGGACGCCAGCAGCAGCGGCCCCAAAGCGGGGGGCGTAACGCCCGTCTGGCGGGTCAGACCAGACAGCGCCTGTTGCAATTCACCCTGATCATCCGCGCCGAGCGCCACAAGGCCAGCCGCCTGACACAAGCGCTCAGGCGTCGCCGTCTCCAGTCGCGCCGCCAATAGCGCCATGAACGCATCATCCTCAATCTGATCGAGTGCTATGGCGTGGGCGAAATCAATCGCCACCATCAGGCCCGGCGCAGGCGGCTGCCACGCCGGAGCCGGCGTTTTCTCGTCTGCGTCTGGTTCAAAACCAGCGCCATCCAATGCCGGCAAACCGCCCAATTCGGAGACGGGTTGAGGCATGGGTTCAGGTTCTGGCGGACCGTCGAGCAAGGCTTCGCGCCAACGCTCGGCGGCGACGAGGTCGTCCGTCGCCAGGGCGGCCAGGACGAAATGGACGCCATGGGCGAGCGTGTTTTCGGTAATCGGCAGACTCGCCACTTCCGGCCCGAAGGTCAGAGCGGCTTCCATGAACAGGCCTTGCTGCGCCGCGTCCGACAGGCGGATGGCGAGAGCCTCGGCGGCGATCTCGCGATCGAGATCCTGGCCGATCAAGGCGCCCAGTGCCGCGGCGCGCTCAGCGCCCTCCATGGTCACCGCCGCTTCCAGCGCTTCAGGCAGAGTTTCAGGCAGGGCGATGGTGGGGCCGGTGCGTTCCGCCGCCAGATGCAGCCAGTTGGGCGCATCCTCATGCGGATACAGGCGCACGCCTGGCGCCAGCGCTTCCAGCAAGGTCAGCTGCAGCGCGGTGCGCGGACGAAAGCCTTCAGGCGCCGGCTGATTGAGCGTCAGGGCGTCAAACACCTGATCGAAAGCGGGCGTTTGCGCTTGGGCGCGCGCCAGTTCGGCGGTCAGCTCGGCGGCGGGGATGCGACCGTCCAGCGCCAGACAGCTGGCGCGCAATCGCAGCCAATAGGCCGCGTCCCGACCTTCCAGCAACGCATCCGCAGCCCGGCAAGCCTCTTGTGTGCGGCCCATCGCCAGCGCGGTTTCCGCATAGACACGTGACAACGCGTCTGATTCGTTCACCCGCGGCGTGCGCGCCATCAATTCATAGACCAGCTGAGCGCGGCCTGCGGATAAAGCCCGGTCTGCGCGTTTCGCGGCGAGCACAAAATCATCGCGTCCGCCGCGGGGCGGCTCGCTCGAGGACCGCAAAGCGGCCAAAGCCAGTCTCGCCGCAGCCGGGTTGCTCCATCCGGCGCTGGCGCGATCGGGCAGAACCGACAACGCACCGTTCAGCGCGCCCGCATGCCCTGAATTCCAGACTGTTTCGGGCAGGACTGAATTGACGCCCACTTCGAACGGATCGACAGCGCCCAGCTCGGCCACTTCAATCTGACCATCGGCAGGCCGGGCCTGGGCGAACGCCTGGCCGCATGCAAACACGCTTGCGGCCAGCAAAGCGGCTTTAATCGACCAATGCATCAGTCACCTCGACACGCACTTCTTCAGGGGTCGGCGCATTACTGTCCGCCAGTCCCAGCAAAGCAATGAACCCGCCGATAATGACCACCAGCCCTACGCCCAAGCCGATCAGAATGGTTTTCATGAGAGTGCCTTTTCCATGTCGCTCGCCCTGTGAGGATACTAAAGCAGGCGAATGCGGCGTTTTCCAGACGTCAGCAGTGATTGCTCGCCCGCGCAGCATTGGCGTATAGCCTTACAGTGTGATGACAAATTCTGAAAACCCGCTCGCGCTGACCCGGCATCTGGCGCTGGTCGGCCTGATGGGCGTCGGCAAAACAACGATTGGACGCAGGCTCGCCCGGCGGCTGGAGGCCGAGTTTCGCGACGCTGACGAAGAAGTCGAACGCGCCGCGGGCCGCAGCGTCAGCGAGATTTTCGCCGATTTCGGCGAACCGGCCTTCCGCGATGGTGAGCGCAAGGTGATTGGCCGTCTGCTGGAGGAGCCAGATCCTCTAATCATCGGGCTGGGCGGCGGCGCCTTCATCCAGGAGGATACGCGGGCGCTGGTGAAAGACAAAGCCATCTCCATCTGGCTCAAAGCCGATATCGACGTGCTGATCGAGCGGGTGGGCCGCAAGCCCGGCGCCCGCCCTTTATTGTCACAAGGCGATCCCGCCGAGATCATGGCCCGGCTTGAACGCGAACGCTCTCCCCTCTACGCCGAGGCGGACATTGTGGTGGACACCTCGGTCGGCAGCCATGAACAATCGGCCGACCAGGTGATGGACGCCCTCAGGACTTATCAAGAAGGAGTGCGCGGATGAGCGTGCTGCGCGTGATCGAGGTGAACGCGGCCTCAGGCGCCTACGAAGTCGTGATCGGGCGCGACGCTCTGTCCGCACGTGCGGACCGGCTGGCGAACCGCGCCCCACGCGGACGCGTTGTCATCGTCGCGGATTCACACGCGCTCAAACATCACGAGACACGCCTGGCCCAGGCGTTTGACGCGGCGAACCTCAAGATCGAACTCATCGAGATTGAGGGCGGCGAAAGCGCCAAGAGCTGGCGCGGGCTGGAAGCTCTCTGTGATCGTCTGCTGGATCTGAATGTGGAGCGCAGCGAGCCGGTGATCGCCTTTGGCGGCGGCACTGTGGGCGACCTGACCGGCTTCGCTTCGGCGGTTCTCAAGCGCGGCACGCGCTTCATACAGATCCCGACGACCCTGTTGGCTCAGGTCGACAGCTCGGTCGGCGGCAAGACCGGCATCAACACGCAGCACGGCAAAAACCTGATCGGCGCGTTTCATCAGCCAGACCTGGTGATCGCAGACACTGCCTTTCTCGACACCCTGCCCCGGCGCGAAGTCCTGGCGGGCTATGCCGAGATCGTCAAAGCCGGCCTCATCCAGGATGCGCCGCTGTTTGACCGCCTTGAAGCTCAGGGCGTAGACGCCGTGACGGGAGACGGTCTGGTCCAGGCCGTCGCGGACGCCGTTGCGTTCAAGGCCCGGATTGTCGCCGAGGATGAACGTGAAAGCGGCGTGCGCGCCTTGCTCAATCTTGGCCATACGTTCGGACACGCGTTTGAGGCGGAAGCGACAAAAAGCGCGCTGGTTCATGGCGAGGCCGTCGCGTGCGGGTTGGCGCTCGCTTTCCGGTTTTCTGAACGACAGGGCCTGTGCGCGCCTGAAGATGCGCGCCGCGTCGAACGTCATCTGAAGGCTGTGGGTCTTCCGTCCCGGATTTCAGAACTGCCCGGCGGGCCTTACACTGCGGATCGTTTGCTGGCGCGGATGCAGGACGACAAGAAAAATTCAGGCGGCGCGATTACATTGATCCTTGCGCGCGGCATCGGGAATGCCTTCATCACACGCGATGTGGATCACAAGGATCTGGCGGCGTTTTTGTCGAACGAGGTTGAAGACCAATGACTTTTGAACCGTGGATGGCCTGGACCGGACTTGGCATTTTGTGCCTGCTGGCCTTTTCAGGGTTCTTTTCAGGCTCTGAAACCGCGCTGACCGCCACTTCCAAGGCGCGCATGCTGACCCTTGAAAAAGAAAAGGATCACCGCGCGCGGCGGGTCAATCTGCTGATTGATGATCGCGAAAGCCTGATCGGCGCGATCCTGCTGGGCAATAACCTCGTCAATATTCTGGCCGCGTCGCTGGCGTCGGCGGTGTTTCTGGCCATGTTCGGCGAAGCGGGCGTCCCCATCGCCACTTTGGTGATGACGCTTTTGGTGCTGATCTTCGCTGAAGTGCTGCCCAAGACCTATGCCCTGTCGAACCCGGACCGTATGGCGCTGACCGTGTCCCTGCCGATCCGCATTTTCGTGATGCTGTTCGCGCCTGTGGTGGCCGCCGTACAATGGCTGGTGCGCGCGACTTTGCGCATTCTGGGTCTGTCGGTGGAAGGACCGGTCCTGTCCGCCCATGACGAGATCCGCGGTCAGATTGACCTGCACCACCAGGAAGGCGGCGTGGTGAAAACCGACCGCGACATGCTGGGCGGCGTGCTCGATCTGCGCGAGCTGACGGTGGACGACGTCATGGTCCACCGCAAAAGCCTGGTGATGTTCGACATCGACCAACCGGTCGAACAATTGGTGGCCGATGCGCTGAGCTGCCCGCACACCCGCCTGCCGCTCTATCGCGACGACGCGGAGAACATTGTCGGGATCCTGCATGTCCGCGACCTGGCGCGTGAACTGCACAATGCAGGCGGGGATTCCAGCAAGCTCGATATTGAATCCATCAAGCGCGAACCGTGGTTCATCCCTGAAACCACCGAACTGCTTGAACAGCTGACGGCGTTCCGCCAGAAGCGCGAGCACTTCGCCCTGGTGGTGGACGAGTACGGCGCCTTGATGGGCGTTGTGACGCTGGAAGACATCATCGAGGAAATCGTCGGCGAGATCGAGGACGAGCACGATGTCACCGTTGAGGGGGTCACCCCCCTGCCCGACGGCTTTATCCTGGTGGATGGCGGCGCCCCCATTCGCGACGTGAACCGCGCGCTGGACTGGGAATTGCCCGACGACGAAGCGGTCACCATTGCGGGCCTTGTGATCCACGAAGCTCAGACCATCCCCGAAGCGGGGCAGATCTTCCGCTTTCACGGGGTGCAATTTGAAATCCTGGAACGCCGCCGCAACCAGATCACCCGCATGCGGCTCAAGAAAGAGCCCGAGGCCGCAGACACGGACGATTGATCAACCCGCTTCGGCGGGCGCTTTCGCCTTGATGGCGAGGGCGTGAACCTGCGCTTTCAGCAGCTCGCCCAGCGCCTGATTGACCAGACGGTGACGCTGGACGCGGCTCTGGTCCGTGAAAGCGTCAGACACGATCTCGACGGTGAAATGGCTTTCCCCCGCGCGCGCCTGCTCGGAATGACCGGCATGAAGTGCGCTGTCATCAGTGACTTTCAATAGGGTCGGCGCCAGCGCCTGGGTCAGTTGGTCTTCGATTTGCTGCTTTACGCTGGACATTGTCATCCTCTGTTTATTGTCCGTCAGGCCGGTGCGCCCCATACTTGGGGTTATGGACGGCTCGTACAAATACCGACCCAAATTTAAAGACATCCGCATCAAGCCGCCCAAAACCGAGGCGCGGCAAGAGGATAAGGTGTGCGAGCATCCCCAGTGCCGGTCGAAAGCGACCGCGCGCGCGCCCAAGAGCCCGGCCAACCGGACCGAGTTCTACTGGTTCTGCCAACAACACGCCGCCCAGTACAACAAGGAATGGAATTTCTTTGAGGGCATGAGCGAGGATGCGGCCAAGGCCCATGCCGCGGCCGACATGTATGGCCATCGCCCCACCTGGGGGTTCGCGTCCGGCTCCAGCGCCCGCCGCGCCGCGCAGAACGCCAGCAAGGATTTCAAGGACGGTTTCGTCGATCCGTTCAATCTGTTCGGCGACGGCCCGCCCCCCGGACAGGAACGCGCCCAGCGCGAAGCCGAAGACCCGAACGCCGGGATGGGGCGGCTTCAAAAGCGCGCCCTCGATACGCTCAATCTCGACCCCAAGGCGAACAAGACCGCCATCCGCCGACGCTATGCCGAGCTGGTGCGCCAATATCATCCGGACTCCAATGGCGGCGACCGCTCGATGGAAGAACTGCTTCAGAAAGTGGTCGAGGCCTACCAGATCCTCAAAAGCTGCGGCATGGGCTAGGACTTTGTTACAGCCACCAGCTGACAACCTAACTCCCATGCCTCCATCCCAAGGGCAGCAAATTCTGCATCATCCTCAGTTTTAGACCGAGAGTATAAATCTTCACGCAGCCTCTTCTGCGCATCCCTATATTCTCGGAAAACTATCCTGTAAATCAATTCATCATTTCCAGTTTGATATAAATCATCATATATCTTTATCTGCCTGTATTCATCAAAACCCTTAAGTGTTGCATTTATTATTTTTGCTAAACTAGCATTCTTACTTTCATATAATTTGTACCTCCAAGCACTAGTCATTGCATCAACAGTTAAACCTTGCGCCTCCGTCGGATCGGAGCACACTGCAATATTATTTTGATCATAAACTACTTTATGGATTCCGTCGCCTTGGCCAGAAATTTGAAGTAAATTTTCTATCTCAGACGGACACATTATCAAAGACTCATGCAATATTCTTTTATTTTTATAAGCGAATGAATAATCATTCCAATTTGAAAACTTTGGCGCAATATAATATACTTCAGCACCTGATTTCTCAGCTTTCAGAAGGCGATCATACTGTCCATTCGGCTCAGCCGTGTCGACTTCAAACCTCCAAAATGGGCTGTTAAGTGTAGGCTTTTGCATCGATGGACTAGACCGCCGAAACCTCTTCAGCTCGTGCCCCAGTTTAAACTGAATTAAAAGCGGAAAACCCGGCTTATCAAAATGCACATCACACCCTATTTCTGCCTCATGTATCAAACTTGGCAAAAAGGGAGTTACCGAAAATCCGAGAGAAACAAGAAGCTCTTCACACTCTCTAGTCACCCCATAACCATATGAAAACTCTGAGAGCTTATGCGATATATTTAATAGCAATTCCCACCCCCTCAAACAAACTGGCACAACTTAACAATAACCGCCAAATTTCCGGCTTTGACAGCACACATTAACCTTTCGAGACAACATATTTCAAAAGCTTAATCTGTCGGACAGAACCCAGATAGGTGACCGTGGTCATTTTGCGTTCTCCACACTGGGGAGGACCACATGTTTCTGACATCACTTGCGCTCACGCTGACGTTGGCGAATTGCCCGGCAAACGCCCATTGCCTTGAAGACGAGAACCTGCTCGCCGTTTCCACCAGCGCAGAGCGCGCCGAGCTGATACTGTCCGCCATGCAGACGGCGGAAGCGCGCTTTGCCGACGTGTTCAAACGCATGCCGGGCCTCACCGCTGTCGTCGAGGACAGTTCGGAGTTTCCCGGCTTCACCTCCGCGCTTGATGAGGCAGGTTATATCGTCAAACCCTGGGTCTCCCCTGAAGCCATGCGCGCCCAGCTTGAAGCCCAGGTGCGACCGGCGGTCGAGGCGCAAATGGCGGGCTCGCCGCAAGCGGTGATCGACGCGACAATCGAAGCCGCCCTGACAGGCCGGGTCGAGAACAATGAAAAGGTCCGCCACGCCGAGGCGATCATTGCGCATGAGCTGGGGCATATGTGGGTGAAGGATCTCTATGAATGGCCGCAGGTCGATACAGGCGACGCCCGCGCCTATGGGGCCGCAGCGGCTCCGGACTGGTTTGATGAAACCGCCGCGGTGCTGATGGAGAGCGAGGCGCTGACGCAAAGCCGACGCTCATCCTTGTGCGAGACCGCAAGCGATGATCTTCCGGGTCAGTTCGAACGTTATTTCAGCATGGAGCATCCGCTGTTGCAGCTGACGTCGCTGGCGGCGGACCGCGCTGCGGCGGCCGCAGCCGCAGCTGGGGAGTCCTCTGACGGTCCGCGCATCATGGTGATGTCCGGCGATACCCTTGCAGCCCAGGGCGCGGACATGATCGGCACCCTGCAATTCTACGGGCTGACCCGCGCCCTTATCGACTATCTGGTCATCCAGACCGGCTCCGAAGCCGTCTTTGATGAGCTGGCGCAGGCGCTCGCATCCGGTCAGTCTTTCGACGACTGGCTGGCGACGGGCGAGCACGGGCTTCCTGAAAGTCGCCAAGCGCTCATCGAGACGTTGACCGCAGGCGTGACGTCAGACTGCGCGGCCTGATCCCTTTGGGCCAGACGCGGTGCTGAACAGCAGTGGCGACAGGGCTTGGACACTCTATGTCTGGGGCTTATGGTTTGAACCACCCTGTCGCGCTGCAACAAAGAGCCCTTCCGCGTATGACCGACGATACCCTGATCAGCCTCACCCCCGACACGACCGCCGATTGTCAGGCCTTGTTTGGCTTTGATCCCGGATTTGAGGTCCCCGCCTTTTCCGGTCGCGATTCCCACGTGCCAGATATTGACGACACCTATGTGTTCGACCCCGCCACCACGCGGGCCATTCTGGCGGGTTTCGCCTTCAACCGCCGCGTCATGGTTCAGGGCTATCACGGCACGGGTAAATCCACCCATATCGAACAGGTCGCCGCGCGTCTGAACTGGCCGATGATCCGGGTCAATCTCGACAGCCATGTGAGCCGGATCGACATGGTGGGCAAGGACGCCATTGTCCTCAAAGACGGCCAGCAAATCACCGAGTTCCAGGAAGGCATCCTGCCCTGGGCCGTCCAGCGCCCGGTCGCCTTGTTGTTTGACGAATATGACGCCGGTCGCCCCGACGTGATGTTCGTGATCCAGCGCGTTCTGGAAGCCTCAGGCTCTCTGACCTTGCTCGACCAGAACCGTGTGATCCGTCCGAACCCGAATTTCCGCCTATTCGCCACCACCAATACGGTGGGCCTGGGCGATACGACGGGGCTTTATCACGGCACCCAGCAGATCAACCAGGGTCAGATGGACCGTTGGTCTCTGGTCGCGACGCTGAACTATCTGCCCGCCGAGACCGAACGCCAGATCGTCGCCGCCAAGCTGGGCGAAGTGGGCAAATCGGAAGCCGGCGCCAAGATGATCGCCGACATGGTGACGGTCGCCGATCTCAGCCGCGAAGCCTTCATCAATGGCGATCTGTCCACCGTGATGAGCCCGCGCACCGTTCTGACCTGGGCGGAGAACACCCAGATTTTCGGTGACGCCGGCATCGCCTTCCGTCTCACCTTCCTGAACAAATGCGACGAGCTGGAACGCCCGATCGTGTCGGAATTCTATCAGCGGGTCTTTGGCGAGGATCTGCCGGAAAGCGCCCTCGCCGCCGGCACTGCAGCCTAAAGGCTTTTCATGTCTGACGCTTCGCCTGCTGACCAGTTCCGGCGCGCGCTGTCCGCTGCGACGCGCGCCATCTCTCACGACCGCGAACTGGACGTGAAGTTCGGCGGCGACTCCGCGGCGTTGTCGAACGGCAAGGTCGTGCTGCCCAATCCGCCGGAGAAACTGACCGCGGATGATGCAGCAAAATTGCGCGGCAAGGCCGATGCGCTGGCGCTGCGTCTGCAGCTTCATAATGCACGCTCGCATCAGACCGCCCTGCCGCCGGGCGCCCGGGCGCGGCAAATCTTTGACGCCGCCGAACAGGCGCGAGTGGAAGCCCTGGGCGCGCGCGCCATGCGCGGCGTGGCCGATAATCTGGACGCCGCGCTGGCCGATCGCTGCCGCCGCGAAGGCTGGAACCATGCCGAGGACCGGCAAACCGCGCCGCTGGCGGACGCCATCTCCATGCTGGTGCGTGAGCGAGTGACGGGCCGTCCGGCGCCCGAAGACGCCAAGGGCCTGATGCAGGTCTGGCGCGAGGATCTGGAAAGCAGCGCAGGCGGCGCGCTGGATGCGCTGGCGGGCGCGGTTGATGATCAAACCGCCTTTGCCCATGCTCTGCGGCAGGTGATCCGTGATCTCGACCTGACAGACGAGCTGGGCGAGCACGACCAGGACGAAGATGACACTGACGACAGCCAGGATGACGCCGGCGTCGAGCAAGAGCCCGAAGCGGGCCAGGACGATACGGACAACGATCCTGATCAGGGCGAGGATGAGGACGACGCCGCCGACGCCAAGGGCACCGCAGCGGACACCGATGACATCCATTTCGCCGAGGACAGCCAGACCCGCGTCGAGGCCGATGACGAGCCCAGCGAGTCCATGCAATCGGCGAAACCCAACTGGGTCAGCCCGCCGGGCGAAGACCCCAACGCCTACAAAGTCTTCACCGACAAGTTCGACGAGGTGATCCAGGCCTCCGACCTGTGCGACACCGCCGAGCTCAATCGTCTGCGCCGCACGCTCGACCAGCACCTTAAAGGGCTCGAAAGCGCGGTCGGCCGCCTCGCCAACCGCCTGCAACGCCGCCTGATGGCCCAGCAGCAGCGCTCCTGGTCGTTCGATCTTGAAGAAGGCATGCTCGACCCGGCGCGCCTGCCCCGCATCATCATGGACCCGATGATGCCCTTGAGCTTCAAGCAGGAAAAAGACACCGATTTCCGCGACACGGTCGTCACCTTGCTGCTGGATAATTCAGGCTCCATGCGCGGACGACCGATTCTGGTGGCGGCGGCCTGCGCCGACATTCTGGCGCGCACGCTGGAGCGGTGCGGCGTGAAGACCGAAATTCTGGGCTTCACCACCCGCGCCTGGAAGGGCGGACGCTCAAAAGAGGAATGGCTCAGCCAGGGCAAGCCGCCTCATCCCGGCCGCCTCAATGATCTGCGTCATATCATCTACAAGGCCGCCGACGCGCCCTGGCGGCGCGCGCGACCCAATCTGGGCCTGATGCTGCGCGACGGCCTGCTCAAGGAAAACATCGACGGCGAGGCTTTGCTCTGGGCCCATAAACGCCTCATGGCGCGCCCCGAACAGCGCCGCATCATGATGGTGATCTCCGATGGCGCTCCGGTGGATGACGGCACTCAATCGGCGAACTCGCCTGCCTATCTTGAAAAACATCTGCGCGAAGTCATCGCCATGATCGAGAACAAATCCGATGTGGAATTGCTCGCCATCGGCATCGGTCATGACGTGACCCGTTATTACCGCAAGGCGGTCACCATCGTGGATGTGGAACAACTGGCGGGCGCGATGACCGACCAGCTGGCGGCTCTGTTTGATGAGAAACGCGACCGCAAAGCCGACAGCAAAATTCGCGCAAAAGGCGAAAACAAGGTGCGCCCGTCCAGCGGCTCGGCTATGAAACGGGCTGTGACCGGTACGCGCGCTCGACGCTAGGGGCGCGCCTTTCTCAAGAGGCTCGCCATGATCCGTACGGCTCTCACCGCCGCCCTTTTCAGCCTGACAGCCGCGTGCGGCGGACAGGCTCAGGACGAGTCGCCCTCATCAGACGCAGGCTTGTCCGTCGGCGCTGAGCACGTGGTGCTGTTTCCAGATGACCCCGGCCGCATGCGCGTCGGCGATCTTCGCTATACCGGCGGAGTTGAGCTGAGCAGCACTGATGAGCGCTTCGGCGGCTGGTCCGCCTTGCACGTCAGCGGCGCCTCCGACTCCCTTGAGCTGATAGTGGTGTCAGACCGGGGTGGGCTGGCTTATGGACGGCTGGAACTGGATGACCGGCAGAGCCCGCTTGCTGTTCAATTGGATCGCTATGAACCGATGACGGACCTGAACGGAGCGCCGCTGGAGGGCGCCGCAGCTGATGCGGAAGGCCTGGCGATGCTCTCCGAGAATGAGATGGCCGTCAGTTTCGAACGCGACCACCGCATGTGGCGGTACCAGCGCGAATCGCCGTTGATCGCAACGCCTCTGGCCTTGCCCCCTCGCACGCAAGGCGTCGGCGACAATGCGGGCCTTGAAGGGTTGGCGATTGACGACGCCTCTTTATGGGCCAGTGTCGAATACCCGATCCGGGGCGAGGAGACTCACACGCTCTGGCGCTATGACCGCGCGGATATGGACGCGGCTCCAACTGAATTTCAGCTCGCGCTCGATCCCGATTACGGAATCACCAGCCTTGAAACCGACAGCGCCGGCGGTCTGTACCTGTTGCAGCGTTTCTACCGGCGCGATGTGGGCAACCGGATTCGCATCCTGCACCTCACGGCGGATCAAATCGCAGCGGCGGGTGAGGCGGCGCTAGAGCCCGCGCTTCTGGCGGAGCTGACTGAAGACATGACGGTGGACAATTTTGAAGGAATGACAGTCACAGAGATCAATGGCGAGACGCGCCTGTTGCTGATCTCGGACGACAATTTCAACGAGGCTCAACGCACGCTCCTGCTGAGCTTCGCCCTCGAACCACGAGACTGAGTCCCGGGCATCACGCACAGAAAAACGCCCGCCGTTTCCGGCGGGCGTTGTTTCTCGCGTCAAGCTCAGAGCAGCTTAGGCAGCTGCAGCGGCTTTCTTCAGCTCGCGCTTGATCTTCAGCGCGGCGCCAGAGAGCTGCTCATCACGAGCTTTCAGCAGGAATTGGTCCAGACCGCCAACATGGTCAACGCTGCGCAGCGCCTTGGCGGCGATACGCAGACGGAAAGACCGGCCCAGAGACTCAGACGCCAGCGTCACCTGACACAGGTTCGGCAGAAAGCGGCGCTTGGTCTTGTTGTTGGCGTGGGAAACGTTGTTGCCCGAAACCGGACCCGTCCCAGTAAGTTCGCAGCGGCGCGACATAGCTTCCACCTTGTTCCACAACAGTCGTAAAATCATATGCGACCGCTTACATGGAAAATCCAAGGTGCGGCGCGAGAGCGGGCGATGTACCGGTCTGGACCGCCTGCGTCAAGGCATAGGCGCACAGAGACTGGCGTTCATCTTGCAGCCAGATCGCGTTAGATAGGATGCAAACTCGGCTGGGGCCGAAGGAATTAGAGTGAAATGCTGACTGTGTCGAATTACGCCCGCATGACTTTGGCGACCCTGGCTGTCGCGAGCCTTCCTGTGACCGCCAGCGCCCAGAGCGTTGAACCGCCCCAGCAAATCTACGCCCAGTATTCAGGCTCGGTGCTGATCTTGAAAGTCGCTGACATCTCCCTGTCCGCCGCCTTTCAGGACGGCACCTATTCGGCGGCCGCGACCTTTGAAAGCGGCGGTTTGCTGCGCTGGTTCGACGACACCAATATCGAGGCGACCACATCGGGCTATCGCGCGCCGGACTCACTGCGTCCCTATCGCTATGAGCACATCAATCACGCCAGCAACAAGGGACGCGTCGTCGGCATCAATTTCGATGACGGTGTCGCCATGCCGGACGTTCAGCCGCCCTTCGGCTCCATGGGCGAGCCGCCCGCCAATGATGAAGAACGCGCGGGCGCGCTTGATCCGATCTCGACCCTGCTCGGTCTGATGCTGTCGATACAATCAGGCGAGGACGAGATCTGCCAGGGTCGCCTGCCCGTCTTTGACGGCAAGGCGCGCTATGATCTGCGCTTTAATAACGCTGGCCCGGATGACGTCCGCACCCGCGGTTGGAGCGGCGAGGCTATCCGCTGCCAGGCCTATATCGAGCCGATCAGCGGCTATGATGAAGGCGATCGCCCGGACGCTGAGGAAACCAATCGCCCGGTGACGATCTGGCTGGCGCCGATCGAGAGCGTCTATGTGCCGGTGCGGTTCCGCGCCCAGACCCGGATCGGGTCGATCAACATCACCGCGACGCAACTCTATGCGGGCGACGCTTCGCAATAAGCCCTTGCCCACCTATCTGTAAGGCGAAACCACGCTGGAGAGCGTCATGTCACGCGCCCGCGCTGGCGATAGCCGTATCGCCGCGATCCTAGGCCCCACCAATACCGGCAAGACCCATCTGGCGCTTGAACGCATGATGGCGCACAGCACCGGTGTGTTCGGCCTGCCGCTACGGCTGCTGGCGAGAGAGCTTTATGACAAGGTCGTCAAGGCCAAGGGTTCCGCCGCCGTCGCCCTGATCACGGGCGAGGAAAAGATCGTGCCCCCGACCGCGCGGTTCTTTCTGTGCACGGTCGAGGCGATGCCATTGAACATGCGCCCGGCCTTTCTCGCCATTGATGAAATCCAGCTCGCCGCAGACCCCGAGCGTGGGCACATCTTCACCGACCGGCTGCTTCATGCGCGCGGCACTGCGGAGACCCTGTTTCTGGGCTCCACCACCATGCGGCCTATCCTGCGCCACCTGATCCCGGAAGCCGAGATCGAGGAGCGCGAACGCTTCTCGGTGCTGACCTATGCCGGCGCCAAGAAGCTGACCAAACTTCCCCGGCGCTCCGCCATCGTCGCTTTCAGCTCCGAGGACGTCTATTCCATCGCCGAGCTCGTGCGTCGTCAGCGCGGCGGCGCGGCGGTCGTCATGGGCGCGCTCAGCCCCCGCACCCGCAACGCGCAGGTGGAGCTTTACCAGTCTGGCGAAGTGGACTTTCTGATCGCGACAGACGCGATCGGCATGGGGCTGAACATGGATGTGGACCATGTGGCCTTTGCCAGTTTCTCCAAGTTCGACGGGCGCAAGCGCCGTCAGCTCTTCCCCCATGAGATCGGGCAGATCGCCGGACGCGCAGGCCGGTTCCGCTCTGACGGCACGTTTGGACAAACCGCCGACGCCCGGCCTCTGGACACAGATATCATCGAGCGGGTTGAGAACCACACCTTTGAACCTGTCCGCAAGCTGACCTGGCGAGAGACCCTGCTTGACCTGCGCTCGCTGGACACGCTTCGCCGGTCCTTGAACCAGCCTTCTCCCGATCCCGTGCTGGAGCGCGTCCGCAATGCAGCCGATGAGCATGTGCTCGACCTTGTGTCGCGCGACAGCGATATTCGCGAGCGCGCCGCCGCTCGCGACGGGACCGCGCGCTTGTGGGATGTGTGCCGAACGCCGGACTTCCGCAAATCCAGCCCGGAAGAACATGCGCGTCTGGTTTCAACACTTTACATGCACCTGACTAGCGCCAAGGGCTATTTGCCCGACAGCTGGCTGGACGCCCAGTTGACGCGGCTGGCCAAGACCGCTGGAGACGTGGATGCGCTGGCGCAAAGACTGGCTTATGTCCGCACCTGGTCTTACGCCGCCCACCGGAAAGACTGGACAAAAGACCCTGAATATTGGACGAGCCGTACCCGAGAGGTTGAAGATCAGCTCTCGGACGCGCTTCATGAGCGCCTGACGGCCCGTTTCATCGACCGGCGCACCAGCGCGCTGATGAAAGGGCTGCGTGAGAAAACCGATTTGCAATCCGGGCTCAACCGCCTGGGCGAGGTCACTGTGGAGGGCCATTTCGTGGGACGATTGAACGGGCTGAGCTTTGAAGCCGACGCTGCGGGCGAGCCTTTGGCGCGCCGGGCCGTGGCGAACGCCGCCATGAAAGCCGTCCGTCCGGAAGTGAACCGGCTCCTGTCCCAGCTCTCCCAGGCTGACGATGCGGAACTGGCTCTGGGCGAAGACGGCCTGCTGAACTGGAAAGACGATCCTGTGGGGCGCCTGAAAGCGGGCGGTGATCCGTTCACCCCCGGCGTTGATCTGATCGGCGGCGAGCTGGGGTCCAGCGAACTGATCGCGCAGGCCGAAAAACGCCTGATGACATACGCCGCCGAACAGGCGAAGGCCCGGCTCGAACCGCTTCTCGATATGCGCAAGGCGCTCAAGGAAGAAGGTCGCCTCGACGGCCTGGCGCGCGGCGTCGCCTATCAGCTGGTGGAAAATTTTGGCGCCATGTCACGCGCCAAGCTGGCGGATGAATTGTCCGCCCTGTCCGTGCCCGAGCGCCAGTCCTTGCGGCGCGCCGGCGTGCGCATCGGCGAGCATGCGGTCTTCATGCCGGCATTGCTCAAGCCCGGCGCCGCGCGGCTCCTGTCCATGCTTAAGGCGGTGCATGAGGGCGATATCGATCGGGCGGTCAATCCGCCGCCAGGCCTGACCAGCATTCCCAATGATCGCCGTTACACCCTGGCTGATTATGCGGCGGCCGGTTTTCAGCCGTGTGGGCCGCGCGCTGTGCGTCTCGACATGCTGGAGCGTCTCGCCGATCTGATCCGGGATCAGCGCTCTGAAAACAAGGAACGGCGGTTCGAGCCCAATGCGCCCATGACGGCGCTGCTGGGGTGCTCCAATGAAGATCTGCGCGAGGTTCTGAAAGCCCTGGGCTATCGCCGCGTGCAGACCGCGACCGAAGAGCAACCCGAATTGTGGGCGGGCCGGTCACGCTCCAGCGCCCGTCCGGCGCTAGGCGGAAACAAGCCCCACGGCAAGGGCAAAGGTCCGCGCAAGGATGCGCGCGCCGCCAAGCCCGCCCCGGTTCAGGACAAGCCGATCGACCCGGATTCGCCCTTCGCCGCGCTCGCAGCGCTGGATCTGGAGCAACCCAAACCCGCCGCCCAGAAACGCCGCAAGCCGCGCAAGAAGTCCAAGGCCAAGCCCGCCGAAGCGCATGCAGACGAAACTGCGCCGGAGGCGGCATCCGAGCAGTCGCCCTCGCCGACCGATGCGCTGGACGCTCAACAGGCTGCGCCTGCAACGCCGGCAGAGACGACCTCAGATGAGACCCAGGCAGACACCGAAGCCGCATCTGACACGGCGGAGACGACACAAGAGCGCTCATGAGTGAGCACGGCCCAGCCCAGCGCTGCGATGTCTGGCTGTTCCGGACACGATTGTTCAAGTCGCGCGCGCTGGCGGGACAGATGGTCGAGAAAGGCGCCGTCCGCATTGACCGCGGGGGCAAGGTGATGCGCCTGACCAAAGCCTCAAGCCCGGTCCGCGCGGGCGATCAGCTGGTGATCCGGCGCGGCGATGCGCCCTTCCGGCTTGTCATAGTGGACCTGCCAGAGCGGCGCGGTCCTGCCATTGAAGCCCAGGCGTGCTACAGCCTTGCCACTGACTAAAGCATCAAGTTTTCTGGATTGATCATGTTTGAAACCCTGAAACGCCTTTTCACATCCGCAGAGCCCGCAGCCCGGGACGCTCTGACCCCGGAAGTGTGCACCGCCGCGCTGATGGTTGAAGCTGCGCTCTCAGACGGCATTTACGCCGATGTTGAGGAAGCCGAGATCGTATCCGTGCTTCGCACCGGTTTTGACCTCGATGAAACCAAGGCCGCCGAGGTGTTGCAAGAAGCGGAGGAACTGGCGGAAGCCGCCGTGGACCATCACCGCTTCACACGCGTGGTCAAGCAATTGCCGCGCGATCAACGGCTCACGATCCTGACCGATCTGTGGCGCGTGGTCCTTGCGGATGGCGAACGGGACGCGCATGAAGATGCATTGATCCGACGCTTGGCGCCGCTGCTGGGCCTGTCAGATCGTGACCGCGCCGAAGCGCGGCAAGCCGCCTCGGAGCGTTGACAAACGCCCTGCAGGGGGCCATGTCCCCGCCAACTTATCGTCTCTTATTCCTGTCCCGAGGCCGCCCGAGCGATGACCTATATCGTCACTGACGCCTGCATTCGCTGCAAATTCACCGACTGTGTCGAAGTCTGTCCTGTGGACTGCTTTTATGAAGGCGAGAACATGCTTGTCATTCATCCTGACGAGTGCATTGACTGCGGCGTCTGCGAGCCTGAATGTCCGGTTGAAGCCATCAAGCCGGACACGGAAGACGATGCAGACGGCAAGTGGCTGGCGCTGAACTCAAAATACGCCACCGTCTGGCCGAACATCACGGTGCGTAAAGACCCGCCTGCCGACTATAAAGAGTTCGAGACCATCATGAACAAGCTGGAGAAATACTTCTCCGAAAAACCGGCTTGAAAATCTCTGATCTCATTCAAAATCTTAGCGATCGGTTAACCGCGCTCCGCGTGCGGAATAGACACGACTGCGCATCAAGTTGAGTTTTTGCAGTTTTTCTGTTATGATCTCTGTCTTCGGTAAGCGCACAAGCGCGTATTCCGGGACAGCAACCGCCTTGATGTAACTGTATCATAGAAAGTCCGACCGCTGATCTTCCACTTAGATCAGATCGGGTTTTCGTGTGGTCTATTCTGACCCGCAAACATGACCAGTTCGGCAGGCTTTGGACGAGAGGGCCTCGTATGACCAAGAAATCCGCCAACGATAATAAGACGTTCAAGAAAAGCGACTATGTGGTCTATCCAGCCCATGGCGTGGGCCGCGTTGTGGGCGTCGAAAAAGAAAGCGTCGCCGGATTTGATATCGAGGTCTACGTCGTCTCCTTCGAGCAAGACAAAATGACCCTGCGCGTGCCGACCGCCAAGGCGACCGATGCGGGGATGCGCCCTCTGGCCAGTGACGATGTCCTGCAGAACGCGCTCAAAACCCTGAAGGGCAAGCCCAAGGTCAAGCGCACCATGTGGAGCCGCCGCGCCCAGGAATATGAAGCCAAGATCAATTCCGGCGATCTGATCTCCATCGCGGAAGTCGTACGCGACCTGCACCGTCAGGAAGATCAGCCCGAGCCGTCCTATTCCGAGCGCCAGCTTTATGAATCCGCGCTCGACCGCATGGTCCGCGAAGTGGCGGCGGTTGAAAAAGTCGATCGCGAGGAAGCGCTTGAGCTTCTGACCACCACCCTGACCAAAAAAGCCGCCTAAACCCCGCTTCGTCCCGTCAGGACATTCACAGTTCAACGCCCCGCCAGAACGATCTGGCGGGGCGTTTTGCGTTCCACCCCAGCAAATTGTGAACTATCACATCAGAGCGTGATCCAGGTCCGGGCATCGTTCGTATAAGCTCATGAACAAGTTAGTGGCCCATGCGAAACGAAAGCGAACAAGATGTCACAATCTGCGCCGACTCGCTCCGCCCCATCGCGCTCCGTCGACCCTGATCGGCGTTATATGAAGCAGGCGATGGATGCTCCTTTGCTCGAGCGTCAGCAAGAGCTGGACCTCGCCACCGCCTGGAAAGAAAAGGGCGATGAAGAGGCGCTGCATGCGCTGACCACGGCCTATATGAGGCTGGTCATCTCCATCGCCGCCAAGTTTCGCAATTACGGCCTGCCGTTCCCCGACCTGGTTTCGGAAGGCAATATCGGTCTGATGCAGGCTGCCGCGCGCTTCGAACCGGAACGCGAGGTTCGCTTCTCCACCTACGCCACCTGGTGGATCAGGGCCTCCATTCAGGATTACGTCCTGCGCAACTGGTCCATTGTGCGCACCGGCACCACCGCGGCCCAGAAATCATTGTTCTTCAATCTCCGCCGTCTGCGCTCCCTGATCAAGGACACCAGCTCTGGCGCGCTGACACCGGAAAACCGCGCCTATGTGGCCCAGGCCCTGCGCGTCGGCGAAGACGATGTGGAGAAGATGGCGAGCCGCCTGGCTGCTGTGGATCGCTCCCTGAACGCCCCCTTCACTGAGGATGGTGAAGGCGAATGGCAGGACTTGCTACAGGATGACAACCCGGACCCTGAAACGCAGGTCATGGAAGGCCGCGACCAGAACCAACGCGCGCAATGGCTCGGCCAGGCGCTGGGCCGGTTGAGCGAGCGAGAACAGCTGATCATCCGTGAGCGCCGTCTGGGCGAGAATTCTGTCACGCTTGAGAAACTGGGCGAACGTCTGGGCATCTCAAAAGAACGGGTCCGCCAAGTGGAGCATCAGGCGCTGAAAAAACTCAAACAATATCTGACCGAAGTGGTCGGAGACCCGGAAGAAGCCGGCCTGATCCCTACCGACTGACGTTCAAGGCAAAGGTGTCGGGTCTGGCGCATCGAGGATTTCGATCTGCGCCGGACTCGACACATGGATCATGGGTCCATTCTCTGCATACAGCCAACCTCGTACGCGAATGACGGCGCCCTCCAACTCGGCCGGGTCCGAAAGCCCCTGCGCTTCAAACCGCTCGCGGTCCGCCCGGTTCAGGCTCACCGTGAAATCTGTGCGCCAATTCAGGCCAAAATTGAGATAGAGGCGGCCATTGCGCGCCTCTCCCACCGCCACGACGCGGCCTTCAATGATCTGGGCGCTGTCGAGTGTCTGGGCCAGGCGATCGGGGTCCGGATCGCGGATTGTAAAATCACCGCTGCCCCAAGCTCCCTCTGCGGCCAGTCGCGCTTCCGCTTCCAGCGCATACAGACTATAGGCGCGCTCGTCCGCGCCAGGTCTGGGCCAGACCATCGCCTGCCCTGAGCGAACCATGTCCGCGTCGAGGTACGCCTCACCCTCCATCCGATCAAACAGCGCCAGAACCACAGCCCGGTCATATCGGTCGCGTCCCGCCTCTGTTTCAATCAGCATCAGCGCCGGCCCTGCTTCATCAAGAAGACGTTGAAGCTGTTCACGGGAGTCTGGCGTCTCCGCGCCTCGTATTCCTGCAAGCAGGGCGGTTTGCCGTGCGCCCTCTTCATCCAGATAAGTGAAGCTGTGGCCCGAGCGCGCACCCAGAGGCGCGACGCTCGAAACCTCGGCCCGTTCCGGCGCATGACAGGCTGACAGGCTGGCCAAAACCAACACGCAAAGCGCGATTTTGAGCATTTAGAACTCCCCCAGAAGGAGAGCATACTGCCTGTCAGCCTCACAAGGTCAAAGCCTAGAAGCGAGTATTGAGCCGCAACCAGACCCCCGCGCCGGCGCCCGGCAGACGTTCGCCAACGGGCACGCCGAGACCTGAATTGCGATTATAGCCCGCCAGGTGATCGCGATAGGGCTGGTCGAGAATGTTCTCGACGCCCGCAGACAGGCTGACCTGATCATTGACCGCCCAGCGCCCGTAAGCGTTCAGCACCACATGACCCGGAGTTTCCAGCTCGCTGTTCTCAGCGGACACCTTGTCCTGCTCGGCGACCATGAGCGTTTCGACGGTCGCGGACCACACCGCCTGCTCATAGGTGGCGCTCAGGAGCAAGCTGGCGGGGGTGATGCGGTAGAGGTCATCGTCCACATCATCGCGTTCGCCGCGCACATAGGTCAGCACGCCGTCCAAGCGCCAGCTCGGCGTCAGGACCAGGCCGAAATCCGCATCGAAGCCGTACAGCCGTGCGTCCACATTGGAGAAGCGCAAGGGCGTCGGGTCCCCGTTCATCGCCGACACCATTTCAAGCGGCGTATCGGCGACGCCGGGCGTATTTGGATCGGCCGGAACGCCCTGGATGTAATCATCGACCCAAGCGACATAGACGGTCGGCCGCAGATACGCTCGATCCGAAGCATAGTCGAAACCCGCTTCAAGGCTCGTCGCGACTTCCGGGTTCAGATCCAGCGTCCCCACATAGGTGTTGCCGTCCGCCAGACCGCCAGACGCTGTGATCGGAAGCCAGCCATAACGTTCAACCTGCCCGGCGACGCGGGATTTGCGCGCCAGCGCGCCCCGCAGCGTCAGGGTTTCTGTGACGGGCCGCGCAAGGCGCAGCAGGCCGTCCACCGTCACATCATCCCAGGAGTGATCCGCCGAAGAGAACGCCGCCGCCAACATGCGCGGCCCCATGGGCAGCGCCGCTCCGAGAGACGGCTCACCCGCATCTGCGTCATGAGCGTCAAGCCGTACGCCGGCATACAGCTCGTAAGCGGAGAGCGGCCCTTCCCATTCGGCATAGACGCCCGTGCGCGCCAGCTCCACATCAGGGAATGGCGTGACGAAAAAATCCGCATTCATCGGATTGGTGATGGTGGTGTCATGGCGAATGTCTGCGCGGTCCAGTCCGAGACGCAAGACACCGTCACGCAGGGCGCGTTCCGCATCGAACCCGAATGTCACGGTTTCAGAACTCGCCAGAGTCTCTCGCAAGCGCATGGGCGCCGGCGCCGGGCGTTGATCAAAGTTGTTCATCGCGTGATCGACGCGCGCATGCTCGGCGCGCACTGACAAGCTCCATGCCTCAACCTGCGTAGTCAGGCCCAGACGGCTTGTGGAGGTGTCCATATAGCGAATGTCCATGGGGAAAGGCGGGTTACCCGTCTCACCGCCTTCCTGGCGCCGGAAATCCGCCGTCACTTCAGTGTTCGCGGTCAGGCGCAGGCCATAGCCCATACCGTAGACATCGCGCGCATGGCCGGTCCCGCTCAGGGTTCCATAGGGCGTGTCTCGATCCTCACCGCGCTCTGTGGATGCGATCACTTCAAAGCGCTGACGATCCGTCGCAATCCCGGCTACGCCGCCGACGGCATAGCTTTCATCCACGCTGCGCACGATGGAGGTGATATCCGCGCTCAAAACGGGGCTGGTGGTCTCGGCATAGTCGACATGCTTGAACACCGCGTTCACGCCCGCGCTCAGGGACGGCCCCTGGCTCACCGGCGCCGGGCCGCGTGTCACTTCCAGCCGCTCCAGCAAGGGCGCCGGCGCATAATGCAGCGGCGGATCCATCAGGTTGGGGCCGCCCGAATGGAAGGCCTGCCCATCAAGGCGAACAGCGACACGCGCGCCATAAAGACCGCGATACTGGACCTGACCCGATAGCGCGCCGTTATCCACGAGCGCCGCGCCAGGCAGGCGCGCGGCGAGACCGGCGGCGTCCGGCGCCACCGCGGGCGCCAACTCGGTCGGGACGGCGGTCGCATCCGGAGACAGGGGCGAACGGCCCGTAACGGTGATGACATCCACCCAGCGTGGATTGTCAGACTGGGGCGCAGCCTCGGCTGTTGAGGTTGAGGCGGCGGCGGACAAGGCGAGCGCAGACGCGCCCGCAAACAGGATGACAGACATGGTTTCTCGTTTCACAGAACAGATTCCGCGCCCGCCCCACGGGACAGACGCCGACACGCGCCTTCCGGCGCGGCGAGGAGAAGATCAGCTGTAAAACGGAGGCGCGCGCAGCCCGACGGGAGGGCCGGTGGGCGTGCGAGGGCTCGCCTGGTCAATCCGCACACACACGGGCTCGCACTGGATCGGTGTTCGGTGCGCCAGGCGCGGCGCGTCTGCAACCAGCGCCGCAACATGCCCCAGCGCGCAGGCGACGCAGTCATAGGGTTCAAAGCCTGATGGGTGGTCCTGTGGCTCTTCCAGTCCGGTCAGTGCGACCAGTTCGGCGATCTGGGCGCGGGCTTCCGCGTCCAGCTCCATCGCCAGCGTGCCGCACAGATATTTCGCCTCATCAAACCCTGCGGCATAGGCCGTCGCCGCCATGGACGGCCACAGCGCCTGCAAGGCGATGAAGGCCGCCGCAATCCGGCACAGGACAGGGTGAGACGCACGAAACATGACTGCGCTATAAGACAAGCTCGCCTTTTTTGGAAATACCCGGCGCGCGACATAGTGCAGCGGACAGCAAAGCGCCCCGGAGCTATTCGCTCCGGGGCGCTTGCAGTCCATGGGGCGTCGTTAAAGACGCTCAGGCCTAGCCGCCAAAGGTGTAGCGGAAGCCGAACTGGGTCTGCCAGCCATACTCTTCATACTGGGAGTTCAACTCAACTCCGCCATCGCGGAAGGCCGCACGGAACGGCTCGTCAAAGGCGTTCTTGAAGTCGAAATACAGACGCAGAGTATCGGTCAGATCGTACTTGGCGGAGAAATCAATCTGGGTGTGTTCCAGAGCGATCCGGTCTTCCGCCGCTTCGCCGCCCAGCTCATCAATGAAATCGTCGCGATACGACAGCGCAGCGCGCAGATCGAGACGTCCGTCATCATAGCCAAGCATCAGGTTGAAAACGTTCTGGGACTGCAGCGGCAGCGTGATCTCACGGCCATCCGCCAAGGTCGCTTCGGAGTCCACATAGGTGTAATTGGCGCCGATGATGGTGTGCTGCAGAACGCTCGGCAGCATGGTGAGCGCCTGCTGGTAGTTGAACTCGAAGCCCAGCAGATCAGCCTCGTCAATATTTGCGAATGTGGTCAGCTCGTTGATGTCTGCGCCATTCAGCTGGCCCGGATTGTCATCCACAAAAGTCGCGATCAGATTGTCGATCGACTTGTAGAACACGCCGCCGGAGATCACAGCGTCTTCGGTGGGATAGTACTCCACCATCAGATCAAAGTTCTGGGCCTGCTGGCGATCGAGATCCGGATTGCCGGCTTCGGCCTCGTCATCATCGTCGATGACGATGCGCGGCGCCGTCTGCGCCAGGTTCGGGCGCGAGATCGAAGCGTAGTATGCACCGCGCACGATCACGTTCTCGGACGCTTCATAGCGCAGGTTCACGCTCGGCAGCCAGTCGTTGTAGGCGTTCTCGGCGCTGACCGAGGTGACGCTCTCAAGATCTTCGTCGATCTGGTTGCCAGTGGTGTCAAACTGGGTGTCTTCAACCCGGACGCCCGCAACGATACGAAGGGCGTCGATGTCCACAGAGCCCATCAGATAGGCCGAGAAGACATCTTCCGAGGCGGAATAATCATCCCCGGCGCTGGCGAACAGCGTATCGGTGTCATCGAGTTCGAAATTGGCGCGGTTGGCGTTGAAGAAGCCGCGAACCGTCTGAGGCACGGCAGCCGGACCGAACTGACCCAGCGGATACTCCACCGACGATGCGAAACCGGCCAGGGTCAGGTCATCGCCGGACCCGTTGTCATAGCCGCCATACACCAAGGCGGTCGCATCATAGGACTTCTCACGCGTGCGATACTGGACGCCGCTCTTGATGAAGCCGAAATACTGTCCGAACGCCATGTCGCGCTGAACGTTGAACTGGAAGGACCATTCATCGTCCTCTGCAACGCCGTTCAGGAATTCGAGACCATCAAACTCATAGTTTGACGCATCCAGATAGGCGGCCTCAGCGGCAGCGTCGCCGAAAATCACTTGCGGCAGCATGGCGTCGTTCACATTGACGCCGAAAACGCCCTCATCGAACTTGGCGCGGAACCCGGTATCGATCCGGTCGGGCTCGGCTTCTTCGGCATAGGCGTAGGCCAGCTGGTAATCGAGCGTCCAGGGACCGGTGAAGGTCTCGCCGCCCACAGCGATGGCGTAGATGGTCTGCTCTTCCAGACGATCCTTGATGTCGCGGTCGACTTCGAACTCATCGCCCGTGGACGCGTCAAAGAAGGCGCCGCCGCCAGACGAGCTGTCGAGATAATCAGGGTCTTCAAACTTGTTCTCGACCCGCGAGCGATATTCCTGATCGGAGAAATCGGAATAAGTCGAGCGCAGATAGAGGTTCGTGGATTCAGTGGCGTCAAAATCGAGATTGAAGACCACGGAGGTGCGTTCGCGCGTGATGTCGTAATTGCGGTTCTCAAACTCACCCGGGAACGGAACCGACACGCCCGTTTCCCAGCCACCATCCACTTCGGCGTTTTCCGAGCCGAACTTGCGGAGCTGGTCGGAGATTGACAGAGCGACGCCCAGACGGCCATCCATGAAGTTGTCCGCGAACGTCAAAGAGCCGCGATAGCCGAACTCTTCCACCACGTCCGCATAAATGCCGCGCAGGCTGAGCTGCAGCAGGCGCTCGTCCTGATCCAGGCCCGAAAGCGTCTCGATCTCGATATTGCCGCCAATGGTGTCGCCCGACATGTCCGGGGTCAGCGACTTTGAAATCACGATCGAGGACAGGACATCGGAATCGATCACATCGAGCGGAACCTGGCGGTTGTCCGCTTCCGGGGACGGCAGGCGCACGCCGTTCACCGTGGTGGTGTTCAGGTTCGGGTCAATGCCGCGGATCGAGACGAAGCGGCCTTCGCCCTGGTCATTGAGCACGTTGACGCCCGCGATGCGGCGCGCGGCCTCCGCCACGTTTTCGTCAGGCAGGCGGTCCACAGCGTCGGCGGACAGAACCGAAATGAGACCTGCTGCGGCCCGCTGTCGGTTCAGCGCGCTGGTCAGCTGACCGCGCTGACCGATAATGAGAATATTGTCATCGGCGGCGACGTCCGCGCCCAGCACGAAATTGGTCTCGACCTGATCGTCGGCGCTGATCAGGGTGACGGAGCGGGTCTGGGCGTCCGCGCCCAGATAATCCACCATCAGGGTGAAATCACCTGCCGGGACATTGCTGAGACGGAAGGAGCCGTCGCGCGCGGAGGACACCGTCTGACCGGTCTCGGAAATCCGGACAATGGCGCCCTGAAGACCGACCGTTCCGGTCGATTCTGTCACACGGCCGGTAATCTCGCCCGCCTGGGCCGCCCCCGCCGCAAGCGCCATCATGGACGCCGCACCCAGCAAACTGGTCATACGCTTCATCTGAAAGTCCCCCGACATATATCAAGACGCAATAAGTCACGCGCAAACCTGCACGCTGATAGGAAGGGGTTATGAAGAGCTCTGGCGACACTTTCATGTTGCGTGGAACACGGCTTTGTGTCGGCTGTACGCACTCAATATGACAATGCTTGAACGCGACTTGTCCAAGACAGGACACTCCCTTTATGCAAGCTGCCGAGAGAACCGGTTCAGTCCGACAAAAGGGGGATGCGTTATGCGCGCGACAGTTTCTATGCTCTTTGTGACAGCGTGTGCAGGCGTATTGAGCGCCTGCTCAGAGGCGCCAGGTCCGAGCCTTCCACGCGTCTCTGTCCCCGCCAGCATGGAAACAGCTGCGGTCGCCGGCGCTGGCGACGCGGCGGATGATCCCGCCCTGTGGCGCGCCACAAACCCGGCCCAGTCGCGCATCCTGGGCACAGACAAGAAAAGCGGGCTCTACGTTTACACGCTGGACGGGGAAACCGCCCAATACCTGGCCGCCGGGCGCATGAACAATGTCGATGTGCGCTATGGGTTTGAAGCCGGTGAGGAGACCGTGGACATCGCGGTCGCCTCAGACCGCACCAATATCGCGTTGGCGGTCTTCTTCATCGATCGTGAAACGGGAACGCTGAGCGCGGCGCCCGGCGGGGTCCTGCCGCTCGATTTTGTCGACCCCTATGGCCTGTGCCTGTATCAGCGCCCGTCCGATAACGCCCTGTTCGCCTTTGTCACAGAAGACGACACCGGTCGCCTGATGCAGCAACGCCTGTGGTTTGAAGATGGCGCCATGCGCAGCGAAACCGTTCGCAGCTTCTCTCTGGGAACGATCACCGAAGGCTGCGCCGTCGATGATCAGACAGGCACGCTCTATATCGCCGAAGAGAATGTGGCGGTCTGGATCTATGACGCAGAGCCAGATGGCGGCGAAGCGCGCACCAAGCTGGCGGATGTGAACTCTGACAGCCTGATCGCCGATGCGGAAGGCGTGGCCCTGTGGCCGCAAGACGGCGCGGCGCCCTGGCTCGTCGTCTCCAGCCAGGGCGATAACGCCTATGCTGTCTTCAACACCGCTGACAATGGCCTGATTGGCCGTTTCGAGATCAATGGCGGCGAAATCGACCGCACCAGCGAGACCGACGGCATCGACGTTCACGCCCTGCCTTTGCCTGGCTACCCAGAGGGCGTGTTCCTGGCGCAAGACGACGCCGAAGACACGGGTGGCCAGAACTTCAAGCTTGCAGACCTGGCGGCGGTCCGCGCTGCGCTGACCCAGGCGCCGCAATAAGCATTCGCCGGGGTGACGCGCCCGTCATCCCGGCTTATTTTCCGCGAGCGTGTCCCCGTAGCTCAGCAGGATAGAGCATCAGATTCCTAATTAAGTTCAATGGCTTAGATGGATTTGGATCTAGATAGCTCGGCTTCCCTTTTTTAGTGGTAAAAATACCGGTTAATTGGACGACGATGTATGTATCCGCAGGGACTTTGACACGTCGCGTTACCATTGCGCTCCAAAGGCTTTCGGTGCGTTACAAGTTGCTGCGAACGACTTGGAAGAGCTTTGAGCAAGCTCCCATACCGCTACCAGGCTGTTCGCATTGCTACAACGACGCCATAGGAAGGGGCTCCCCATAACTGATCGGGAGACCCATATTGTCGCTTCAGACACCAATCAACGCGCCCACCTCTTTGAAGCTCAAGCTGACAACGGCTGCTATCCAGAAACACCTTGTTCCACCGCTCACGGCGGGCAAACCGACTGTCCTTTACGACACTGAGGTTACCGGTTTCGGAGCCTACAGAACGTCCGCCAAAATGCCTGGAAGTTTCTTTATTCACTTCCGCATCGGCAAGCGGATGAGAAAAAAAGGTGATTGCTCGCGTATCTGAGATTTCCGTCGCGGACGCCCGGGCAGAAGCCATCGAGCTCAAGCTAGCGGGACGCAAAGGCGAAGACCTCATTCAGGCACGAAGGCTGGCGGCTGAACGCGGGCTCACTCTGGGAGATGCCTATCCGCCTTACTTGGAAGCGCTGAAGCGCAAAGGTGGCTCACCGCGGACGTTCAGCCAGTACAAGTCCAATTGGAAGCTCTGCCTGTTGCCCAATGCCAACAGACCGCTGGCGCAGATCACTAAGCACGACCTGCGAAGCTGGCACACCAGCTGGGGCAAGCGCGGGCCGACCACAGCGAACAAAGCTCTGGCCCTGTTTCGTGCGATCTACAATCACGCCATAAGGACCACTGATGGCTTGCCACCAAACCCTGCCATGGCAATTGACCCGTTTCAGGAACGGAACTCTCAGCCCGTCTTGACTTGGGAGGCGCTGCCGGAATGGCTGGATCTTGTCGATCAGCTGGAGAACCCTACGAGAAGGGCGTTCTGGCGCTTCGTTCTTTACTCGGGCCTTCGCAAGAGGGACGCCTGCACGGTCCGTTGGGATGAGGTCTTTGAAGACCGTGTTCACCGGCCCAATCCAAAAGGGGGACGGAACAAGGCCTTTGACCTACCGCTATCAAGCCAGCTGAAAGCGATACTCGCGGATGCTCGTGAAGCGCACACGGTGTTCATGCCGAACTCACCGTTCGTGTTCCCAGCAGCGCGCAGTGTGGACGGCCACATTGAGCGCACGAGCGAGAAGACGATCCCTGGAGTGACCCCACACGTGCTTCGGAGAACATTTGCGACGGCGTGTGTTGAAGCGGGCCTGGACCCATACACCACGAAGCGCCTGCTCAATCACACCACTGCTCGAGGTGATGTAACGGCGCTGTACGTGAAACCATCGAGCGATTTTCTCTTGGAAAGCATGGGGCGAGTGAGCGACTACATCGACCGGAAGTCAGGCAAACCTGCAGTGCCCTAGCCTAAGGAGCTCGCCATCTTTTAGCCTCGCGGCTTCAGAAGCTGCCATGGTTCAACATCGAGAGCTGTGGCAAGCCGCGAGAGGACGCCGACTGTGGGGTTGCGAACGCCGCGCTCTATACCGCTGATGTAAGTCCGATCCATACCCGCATGGTCGGCGAAAGCTTCCTGGCTAAAGCCTCGCTCGCGCCGCAAACGCTGGATATTAAGGGCAAGGACGTGACGCAACTCCATCGGACTTGCGTCTACGGTTGATGACTAAAATACCACGGGTTATGAGTCACAATCGATGTGAGCATCGAGGGTGGCTTGAAGACTCTTTCCGACTACGGCCTAGACGGGCGGGAGGCGCTGGCCGGTGTCATCCGGCAAACCGCCTATCGCGACCTAGCGCAGGCTGTTGCCTCTCTTACAATCTTCAGTCATCCGGACACCGTCGCTCAAACGGGTGCACGAGCCCTGTTCCCTATCGTGCGCGATGCCCGACGGCGTGGAGAGACTGAGGAACGAGAAGGGCGGATTATTGGGTTTGATGACAACAAGGCACCGACAGACGCATTTTTGTGGGCCAACGAGATTAAGCGGAGACCACAGGACCTTCAGTTCAATCATGTCTATGCGCTCAGTGACGATGTGGAATGCTACACCAACCTCGCCAACCTCTGCGTCTCACCCGCGTTTCTTGCAAAGCTGACCGACACCAATCCGGAGATCACAGAGCTTCTCAAATTCCGCGTGTTCGACCTTTATGGCTGGTATCCGGATGGGACCCGACCGCCGAATCAGCCTGATCGCTATACCAAGTTGGAATGGTCCGATACTCTTCCTGTAATTCGAGGTGTTGGGGCGGTAGTGTCGGATCAACTAGCTCGAAGGTCAGACCGTACCGCCAGGATGATCAGTGTGACGGGCTGGCTGCTCAGTGAATCGTAGGCGCAATCAAGCATGGACCCTCGCTTCGGCTGGATGAAATATGCGGGTGACTTCAGATTGTTAAACGGTACGCGGCAAGTGAGAGACTATTGGGACATGGGACGCTGACGTGAAGTTTGAGGCCTACGACTATATCGGTGTGATCGTGCCCGGATCGATCCTGGTCGTGACTGCGTCGCTCCTCTTCCCTGAGTGGACGTCCTTGCTTGGGGCTTCCATAACGCTTGGTGATCTGGGTTTGGTCTTAATCTTGGCCTTCCTCGCCGGACATTTGCTTCAAGCGGTTGGCAATCTGTGGGAGACCATCGTTTGGAGTGTGATGGGTGGAATGCCCTCGTCATGGCCTGCAAGGGTCAAGACGCTCCTACTAAGCGATGACCAACTCAATCGGTTGGACGAGCGGCTTCAAGCAGACTTCTCGATTGATCGAACCGAGCTTGCGGATGGACGCGCTATGATCCGAGAAATCATGGTCCGGATAAAACGACAAGGCGATGTAGAGCGGATTGAGCGATTCAACCGGAACTATGGTTTGATGCGCGGCGTTGCTGCGGGGTTGCTCGTGGCTGGCCTACTTGTCCTAGTGCTGGAGAGCGAGTCCTGGCCGATCGCTGTAATGCTTGGCGTGGCTGCAGGTGTCGCAACTTACCGAATGGTGCGGTTCGGAATCCACTACGGACGCGAAATGTATGTCGAGTACTTAAGCCTTCCAGTTCCCGATACGCAGCAGACAGATCAATCCAAAGCGTCGTCAGGCTCCAAGACATAAAATCGATCAGCGGACACCCCCGTAATCGCCATCAAGGTCGGTAGACCACGTTGCGCATCCTGATCGACAAAGCGGTCAAGCGTTTGACGGTCCGTTTCGGATGCCGTGGCGCTGGAATTGGGGTGGGAATGCCAGGTTCCAACTACGCCAATCCTATTGAACGTGCGCCGGATAAACGCGCGCTCCTGCCCGGTTCGTCCAGACCGAGCGAGATCTATGCGAGAGGGCCCAGCTTTGCTTCCGGGAGGCTCCGGCGAGGCATAGAGGACATAAATGTCCGATGTGGCTTCGTCGATTACGCCATAAAGATACCCGCCAGTTTCTGAGGGGCTGTTCTGCTCACGCTGAGAATGCATGGCGTCGAGGGCGGACTGCACCACCACCACCCGCCAATTGCGAAGATCGGCGACATTCTTAAACGCGTGAACTGGCTCCGGTTCAATGACACGCGTCTCTTTGGTGAGACCATGTTCGTCGATCTCGTGGAGCAGGACGGCAGGCTCGGACGTCTCGCCGAGCCGCGACTTTGCAAAAGCAAATGCGGTCGACGCGTGAGCGTCGACTTTGTACGCGGGCATGCGGGTGGTCAAAGAGCGGCACCCGAATCCGACCAGCAATTCTTCGTCCTTGAACGTGCGCGATTGTTCATATTCCAACCATGCGCGGATTACAGGCTCCTGGTGATGGAGCGCAATGAGCTGGTGGTAGAGGCAAGCCAGTGTTTGGGGGGCGCCTGTCTCGGTGATGAAGGTGACGCCAAGGCGGCCTTTATGAAAAACCTCAGAACGCACAATTGGACGCGCGCTCCATCTACGATGCGAGAGCCGCGACCGAACTTGCGGCTCGGCTGTTAGGTCGATCACGACCTCGGCAGCTTTGATTTCAGCGTCGAGCGTCTCCGTTGAAAGAAGGAGAACGTCCTCTGAGCGAGCGGCTACCGAAGCGTCCTCAGATCGAAGCTGGACCAAATCACGCGCAATCTCGCTCTTGCGTTCCCTTACATAAAATAGGTCGGCCTGGTGTCTCGCGACATTGTGAGGCAAAAAATAATCCTCATCGATCACGCGAATTGCACGTGTCCCGCCGCGACTTGCGTAGTTAAGGAAGGCCGAACCCAAGGCTCCAGCACCGATGATCAATGGCGATGGGAGAGGCTTTTCGCCTGAGACGGCCGACAGCGTATCGGCTGTCGCCGGCGCGAGACCGATGAGATCTCGAACGGTCGTCCCGATCGCCCAGCAATCATCGACAGACGATCCGCGTTCAAGGTAGAAAGCGCGAAGTTCGAGCGACCGCGCGGTTTCGTTTTCGGCAAGCCCGGCGATTGTCGGGTCGAGCGGGCTAGGGCGCCAAAGGCCGACGACAAGGACGAAGGCCCGCCTATCATTAGGAAGCTTGTCCGGTACGCGTACCTTTGGAGAGCTGTCGCCGAAATAGAGGCCCACTGTTACCGCGGCTTCCTCTGCGGCGCCCCACAATCCGGCCTCTTGCAAACCGACCTTCAGGCTTTTCATATCCCGCCAGCGATTAAATCGGGGGACATGGTCTATGCGCGACTGCTCGGGCCAGCAAAAGATGACCGGAATAGCTGCACCGAACGGACTGCCAGGTGGCGGGCCGTTGAGCATCTCATGCTTTGCGGCCTTCCGCTTGGTCTCATCCGCCGTGTCGATGATCGGCGTGTCAGCTCTAAGGAGGACGTCTTGCCCATTTCCGATTCTCACATGGGCTGAAAGGAAGGCGTAGCCTCCTTGGGGAAGGCTTTCTGCATGGGTTTGCAAGGCTTTCGCGTCTAGATAGCCGAACGCCCAGTTTTTCGAAAACCCCAGCGGAACAGGATCCCATCCATCGTCCGACAGAGCGCCAATTTTGGCGTCAGCAAGCCAGTCGCTCAGCCTGAGCAAAACACCTTCAATACCGGTGCGGTCGTAAATGGCTTGAACGCCGGAGCGGGCGAGGCAGAGCCAAGCCGGGTCATCGTCCGCAGTCGGATTAAGGTGTGGCAAATCTCTTGGAAAGTCAGCCCGACCACTATGAACCCACGGGGCTCGGCGCCCAACTGCGTCCAAAGTCTGATAGATCAGCCGGATCGGCTCCACGTCGAGAATGGGGGCGTCAGGCACGCCGTCCAATAGCTGGTCAGTCCTAAAATCAAACTGGATTTCGATCCTGTCGTGCTCGTCTCCTGCTAGCACGACAGTCCCATCAATAACCGCCGGGAAGCGCTTGATCCGCGCAAGCTCCCAAAGGATTTGACGCGGCGGCGTGTCGTCTTTTTCAGCCATATCCGCCGCCGCCAGCAGACGCAGGCGTCGCGCCTGCGGCAGCCCCTGTGCCGGCGATGCTCAGCACAGGCCCTAAGCTGGTCAGTCGAAACACGATATCCTTGGCTTTCTCGCCCTTCTTTCCCGCCGTAACACGGAACCTGGAGCGGACGGCGTCGTTAACTGCCGCGCCTTGAGCGAGCATCTTGTGGTACCTGTCCCTAGCTAGAGGGTTCGGCGGCGTCTTCTCGGTAAACTTCCGAGAGCTCGAGACAATGTGCGGAGAAGAACCGACAGGGTTGTTTAGCCCGTTATAGGCGTCGTCTGACCACTCGAAGCTTTCCTTGCCATCTTTCTTCACTGCGCGCCCCATCGAGTGGCGGGAACAGTGATGAGGGGCGAGAAGAACGTTCCAATTTTTCTGATCGAAGTTGTAGTCGTGGTTGATCCGCTCCCACACATCGACGGTCGAATCACCACCCAGGACGATCTTCGACACCTTTCCGCCAACCTTGACGGACCACTGAATGACCAAGCTAGACGGGTTGGAGCTGTTTTTCGGCTGGTCGCCGGTTGCCTTCGGGATATCGGCTTCTTCAACCGTTGGCGCGAGCAGCCGCCATTCGACACCCGGGGCAAGGGACTCTGCCGCTCCGTTTGTTGCCGTAAGGATCCGAAGCCGGTTACCAGCTTTACTGCCAGCTGGCGTACCCATCAGGGCTTTTCGGCGTGCAATTTCATCAAGAACAGGTTTTGAGGTGTCGGTCGTATAGTTTGGATCAGCGGCGTAGGGGGAGCACCAGATCTCATCCACAACAATTGAGACGTCGCCTTCGTCCGGATCGGAATCCCGTTTATCCGGATCACCGAGGTGGAAGACCTCACTAAAGCCTAGCAGGTGGTCTTCATCGGGATGGGTGAGCACAAAAACATCCAACTGATCGTTGTCGCAGGCGTCGCGAATAGTCGGCGCAAAGTCATTAAAGTCGTCATCATCATCCGTACACCCGGCCCTGTAACGGATGTCTGTCATCACAGTTTTTCCATGCGCCTCAAGTAGCACGGCGTCCCCGTTGTCGACTGAGAAAAATGTAATCTGGTGTGTTGTCATGGCCAGCCTGTCCTTACATCACGATCCAGAACATATTGGAAACGGAGAAGCGCGGCGCAAGGGCTGAATCTTAAAAAGTTCAGCATATGTTCTCTGGATACTAATTTCACTTTCCAACTATGACCTGAGTCCCGCGCCGCCCTCAATTGTGATGAGATTCCACTGGTCGGCAGTGGCCTGCATCGATCCAATTTTGTTGGATTTTGTCCAACGTCCTGTGACGTCCGACAAGCGGTGGTGTCCCCGGCAGGATTCGAACCTGCGACCCCTAGATTAGGAATCCAGTGCTCTATCCGACTGAGCTACGGGGACTGAACCAAGACGAATATCGTATGCTAGCGGCTGATACCACCAAGCATTTCGGATTGAACGGGATGTTGCTATTATCAGACGATGGAATGGGACGATTTTCAACGGGCAAGTCAGCTGGGTCGCGCAAACTTGAAACGCGCGGCAGCAGACCTCAATTATGCTCGCGAACTCGCTGGTAAAGCACTCGCTATAGAAGACGGCTGGAACCGGCGCGGGCGGGCGATACAGAAGCCGTTGAAGTGCCTGTTGAAAGCAATTCGAGCCCAACCTGAAGAAGTCGTCGAACACCTCAATGCACTAGGTAATAGCTTCGGCCGGAATGCAGATCTCAACGATGTTGAAATGGTGGTGCGCGAGGCGCTCGACCTAATGAGCATGGATGGGCGCAAGCCACTGCCTATTCGTGGGGCAGTCCAATGGCTACTGATCCACTATCACGGACAAGGCAACCAGATCACCAATACACTTTATGGTCCCGACGGTGTTGCCGATCGACCGAGCGCTTGTGTCAAGTGGCTTGTCGGAGAGCTCGGAAAACTCAGGCCTGGTACTCACGAGGGTGAAGTTTATGACCTCCTTCGCAGTCGAGAGCTCAAATCCTTTTTAGCAAACTTACAAAAACCCGGCGCAGTCTGAGGTCCGGTTTCCGCTCAGTGCAACAAATGCTTCGAGTGAAGAGGTTTGCTCCTCCATTAACCGGCGGAGCAAAACAATGGCATTCAAGACACAAACGCCGACTCACAATCCAAGCGATCCTGATGGAGCTGCAATAAGAGGAAGCGATTGGCTGACGACAAACCAGCTTGCTCGATTGCTGCAGATTTCACCATCAACTTTAGAGAAAGCTCGTTCAACGGGACGAGGTCTATTCGCGCGACTAGCCTACAGAAAATTGGGCCGAAGCGTCCGCTACAGCCGCGACGAGGTCTTGGAGTTTTTGAACTCCACCCGTGTGGAAGGCAATCGCGGGAGGCTGTCATGAGCTACGACATCATCAAGGCCGTGAAAGCCGAAATCAAAACCCGGGGCTACGCTGAGACAGCCCGCGCGCTCTTTCCGAACGCAGTCTCTCAAGGAGACACCGTCGTGATGGGCTCCATTCAGGCTGAGGCAGGTGAAAGCCTGAAGATCAATACTAAAAAAGGCTTCTGGAAGGACTTTGCGACGGGCCAAAAAGGAGGTGACCTAATTGCGTTGTGGCAAGCGCACCGTGGAGTAGGCACGCGGAGCGATGCGGCCTGCGAACTCGCCACCAAGCTGAGCATCAAAATTGGCAAAGCCAAAGCGAAAGCTCAAGATCGGGCGCTAATACCGGTCCCCACAGATGCAACTGGCCCGAACCTAAAGTTGGGGCAGTCGTTCCCCGGCAAAAGCAACTACAAGCTGGTGAGCTCATGGCCGTATCACACTGAGTCTGGGGATATCGCGTTCTATCGCCTTCGCTTCGAAGACGGGGCCAAGAAGCTGTTCACACCATACTGCTGGTTTGGCAAAGAGTTGAGCTGGCGGATGAAAGGCCCAGGTTTAGATCGACATCCGCTTTACCGAGTGCATGAGCTCGTTTCACAATGTGACAAGCCGGTCCTGATGGTTGAAGGCGAGAAGACCTGCGACACTGCGGCTGAATTATTCCCAGACCATATCTGCATCACCTGGGCAAATGGCGCTGGGGCGGTTGGTAAAACAGATGCAACGCCGCTAGCCGGTCGTGATGTCGTGCTCTGGCCTGACAATGACGAGGCTGGGCGTAAAAGCGTAGAGGCATGGTCAAATCAACTGGCGAAAGTCGGGGCAAAATCCCTTGCTGTAGTCGATCCATCCTCTGTCGGGGTCGAAGGCTGGGATATTGCCGATCCTGCACCGGATGGCGTGGATCTTCACTCACTGCTGACAGATGCCAAGCCCATCAAGCTGTCCGACATCCGAACATTTAACGCCTTGAGCATTCAAGAACTTGCAAAAAGACTGATCTACGTCGGAGGCATTGAAATCCTAGTCGACACAGTAACGGGCCGCAGGTTTGAGCTACGCGACTTTGACAATCTGTTTCGACATGTCGACAGGAAGCCTTCAACATCGCTCTTGGAGGATCGCGACTTCCGGAAGGTGGAGGATGTGGTTTTTCGCCCGAAGGGTGACCGCCCAATCGTAAGCCTCGGCGATGGGATGCGTGGGCTAAACACTTGGCTGCCGACAGACGTGCAGCCAGAGGAAGGCTCTGCATGGCCTTTTGTGAGGTGGGTGCGCCGCCTTTGCGAAAACAAAAAAGAGGCTGAGACGCTGATCCGCTGGCTAGCGCATCTTATTCAAAGGCCCAATCACAAGATCAAGTATGCTGTCGTCCTGGTGGGCGGACAGGGCACCGGTAAGAGCCTTTTGGCTCAAACTATCATCCGGCTTCTTGGGCGCACCAATTGCGGCACAGTGAACCCGACCCAGCTAAAGAGTCAGTTCAATCCCTACATGGATTCTCGCATCCTAAACGTGGTGGAGGAAGCCATCGACTTCGGTAGGCTCGAGGTTTCGAATAAGATGAAGGAACTAATCACTGAGCCTAGGGTTGTGATCGAAGATAAATACAAACGTAGCTATGAGATGGAAAATTTTGTCCACTTCATGTTTCTGACGAACCATTCAAATGCGCTAATTTTGGCGCCAGATGATCGTCGCTACTTCGTTGTGAACACTAGGCGGCCAAGACCGTCGCCAGAGTACTTCAAGCGGCTCGTAGCGTGGCGTGACCGCTCGCTGGGCGTCATTCTGCACTATCTGCAGAACGTCGATCTCTCCAAATACAACCCAGACGCCGCGCCACCTTCGACGGCTGGCAAGGAGATCATGATCTCCCAGTCGATCGATGAGCTGGAGGCGGTAATCACTGAGAAGATCGCGAACTATGAGCCCCCCTTCGAGTGTGATCTGATTGATCTTCGGGCTATCCAAAAATCCCTGAGGGCCGAACTGCCCAGCGAGGTTCGAACAACGACCAAGCGTATCATCGCAATATTTCACGAGATCGGGGTAATTTCCCTTGGTCAGAAAAAGGGACGGCTGAACGGGCGTGATTTTCGGGCAAGTCTTTGGGCGTGCCGGAATGCGCAGCACTATCAAGATATGAGCTCTCAGGATTTGCTGGACCGCTTCAATGGCGCCGGACCGGCCACCGAAAAGCTTCCGATCTAGGTGGCGCATTCGCTGAGTGTCGGGGCAGTGGGATAGGCATCTAGGTATGGATAAGTTCAAAATATAAACCCACGGTCATTATCCATAGCTAGATGCTTAGACCTATAGGTCTGCGTATCTGGCTCTCAATGCCATCGGGTTCCGCGAATGATTGGTGGTGCCAATTGGGTGCCCGTTGCATCCCAGAGCTTCAACAGTGCACCGGAGTATGGACTCGAAGACCTTTTGCTCAGGCCGAAAGCCCTCCGAAATTATGCCCTGGTTAAAACGACCCCTTATGCTGCAGCTACGCGCCACACAATTTATAGGTAGATGATCTGGGATCCGGTCTTCGAAGGGATGGTCGCCGGCAAACGTGGCAGAGATGAAAAGTGCTCGCGTAGGTATGCTGCCGAAACCGTCATTGGATCCGGCGCGGAAGTGCCTTTTTCCTGCTCCCAATGATGCCAGCTAGGGAGCGATCCAGCCGTCAGGCAGCAAATCTGACCGCTCGAATGTTTTCTCTATCTTGTCGCGCTCATCTAAGATTTCTTGTCGCCGCTTCTGCAGAAGCTCGGTTAGGTCGTTCGTATCGCCAGCTATTCGTATTATCTTCGCGATCAACCGGTCGCAGGTTCCGAAAATCACGGGAGGGCGCTCTTTACACAAGAATGTGAGGATTTTGATCGCTTCCTCCTGCAGTTCAGTATCCGCAACAGCGAACGCGGAATTCGCTAACTTGAGCAGCGTGAGATCATTTTCCAGCCGATCGGCGAGTTCGTTTTGGTCGCGTTCCTCGCAAAGCCACTCTTTGATCTCTGAGACGTCATCAAGAATGGCGGGTGAGGCCTCGAACATGCGGTCAAGCCAGCAGCGGTATTCGTCAGCACCTCCCTGGCGCAGTACAGCCGCCCAAGCCTGAGGCATAAAGTTACCGGTGCAGCCCACTTTTAAACGCAGCAGAATCTCCAGCATTCGTTCAGCGTTCTCGGCGCCGAGATCAGTGACAATGAGCGCCACGCGCTCGCCGTCACCGGTGAATGCGCAGTGTTCTTGGGCGAGCTCCCACTGTGAGTGGTCTGGGCGACGTGCAACAGCCTCCATAACCGGTTCCCAAATCGCCTCTCCGCTGTGGTGCGTACCAAGCCACCACAAGGGCTGGGGTCTGCCAGCATAGACGTGGATCGCTGCGTTCAAGAGCGCTGGCGGCAATATATCGATCAATTGATCGGCAGGGTGATTTAGACTTGTGCCCTTGGGCAGGAGCGCGTCTGTTATGGTCGATGGAACCGTCGATCGCGTCAACGCGACCGCCTGCATCCAGCGGGTGTCCGGTGCGTCGCGTAGCAGGTGAGCAAGCACAGCCTCTTGCTCATCGATGCGGAGTGCCTTCCAATGGTCGATGAGGTCGGCCATGAATCTAACTCTCGCACCTGTGCCGTTGAAGGAAAGCAGGCGCTCGATCCGATCATCACGAGACACAGGTTCAGAAGTCGTCGCCATAATGACGATATCGGCAACACCGAGTGAGAAGTCACTCGGTAGGCGGCCGGTACGTTCACTACGCTCCAGCCAGTCGATCCAGCCATCGCAAAAAGCGAGCATCGAAGTGGTGGAAATCTCGTCGACGGCTGTACTAGCGACGTGGAACAAGCGAGCGTCATTGAACACCGCGTTGTCCGGCAAGGCCATCATTACAACAGGCATAAGCGCTTCAAAAATCGACCAAGGCGGATTCTTGCCGGTCTTCTCGACCCGGTCAAACACCACCAAATGGTTGAGCATCGCAGCCGCAGCCGCACGATCAGCTGCGACCGCCGCCAAACCGTCCAGAAGGCGTGTGCGCCGCTCAGAGGACGCGGCCTCCCAGCCCGCGATCGCGCCTTTAAGCAAGCCAAGCGCGCAGCTTGGATGACGATCAGTGAAAATGCGGTCGAGGACAATGTCATCCTCGGTCCGGGAGCGGCTAAGCCAGAGTCTTGTCGCTTCGGCGCGCAGTACCGCCTCGTCATAGCTCAAAAGGCGTCCAGCCATTGTCGGCGTCATAGCGCCGGGATCAGTTGCGAGATATCGCAATGCCCTGGCCGCCTGCTCAGGGCTTGCAGCGCCTTCCGGAGCATCCAGCAGCGCTATTTCAGCCGCGACATCCTGTTTGCTCACGCTCTGACAAAAGAAATCCACATAATCGACGCCCGATTTGCCGCCAACGGGCAAGCGCGCTTCACCATCACTCCATTCGAGATCCTTCAAGGATACCGACGTGACGCGGGAGATCCACCTTGAGAGATCTTGCTGTTGTTCCTCCGGCAGAGCGTCCAGATGGTTGAGCAAGAAACGGAAGCATAGATCTCGCGTCGCCGGGTAGACCGAACCCAACCCATCAATAGCGTGCTGAACAATAGCCGATCGCTGCACCGTGCGCTGCTTCAGCTGTTTGAACACCCAATCCAAGTTTCGAGCTGTCGCGCGCGAGGTGCGCGGCGACCTGCAGAACAAGCCGCGTTCAAGCATCTGCTCAATTTTTTGCGCGGTTATTAAGGTAGGCGTGTCGACGAGTGATTCAGCAGCGGCGCGGTAGAAGGCATGGGTGAAGTTGGTCGCGTCTAAGTCGTCAAATTCGATGAAGTGTCTTCTTTCGAGGGTTTCCAGGCCGGCACTATCAGCCTCCGCGACTTCTGGGGGGTGCTCATAGGCGGGGTCGACCCTCTTTGAGGGAGACGGGTCGCCAAGACTGATTATCCTGCCGAATCCACTCTTCTTGCCTGGTAGAACGTCGCCGCCGCTCCCGCGAACAAAGGCGAGCTCGGTGAGGTGAATCGGTTCATACGCTGCGGTGGAGAGCGCGAGGCTGATCGCAAGACTGTCCAATCCATCTGCCGCTAGCCCGTCGCCCAGTTGTTTTGCGTCTTCGCGGGCGATCCGCTCGATCTCTTCATTGCTCGCCGCAACGCTCAGCCTGTCGAGGTTTGCGACAAGGTGCTCCAGACAACCCGGCTCGAGGACCAGCGCGCCTTCCTGCAACGCCTCTGTAACGCGGTCGCAAACGGCTCCCTCGACTTTCGCAGCCGAGGTCTGTGACTGCCAGACGCGTGAAAGGAATTTCCCCTCAATGTCGCCCAAGTCTCTCCAGCGTCGTTTCGCAGTAACAACCTCATCGAGGGAGCGCCTTCTAGTAACGGAGAGAAGAGGGCCGAGCCCTTGTGCAACTAGCAGTTTGCGCTGCGGTGTCGTACGCGGTATCAGAGCTGTTAGATTCGCCAGCGCACGAGCCGCGTCGCTCGAGACCTGTGATCCGCCCAACGGGTCGTCGAGCAGCGCCAACCGCAGGGCAGTTCCAGGATCCCGTAGGAACCGGTCGGCCGCTTTTACATCGACGAATTCCCGAACGTCGTATCCAGAACCCATGAACTGCTCGGCAACCGATCGTGCTGTATAGCTCTTGCCGACCCTTGGCATGCCCGAAAGCAAGAGGACGTTGTCCCGCGAAAGCGCGTCGAACAGTTCGTGTTCGAGCCCGCGCGGTACATAGCCCTCTGGCTCGATAGACGATGGCGATGCCTTGGAGATAATGCTGCGGACCAATGGAAACGCGTCGAGCTTGGACTTCTTGGCTTCAACGACCGCACTATGCAGCTCTTGCAACACTGCTTCTATCCGGTCGCTCGGCACGCGATGGTCGCGGCGCAGGTGCTCTGAACAGCATGCTTGCAATCTCGTGTCATCCACCTGATCGAACACGATCAGCCTCGACAGGGTCGGGAATACGTCGTGGTAATCTAGAGCCGCTGCGCGTTCCTTATTGCGTTCTCGGCGTCGGGTCGCGAGTGGTCCGTCCGGCTTGCCACCGACATTAGCAGCAGCGTAGGCCGCAAGAAGCTGGCCAGCGTGCTCGTGCGTAAGCTTCGACGTATCATGGGCTTCTCCATGCCAGTTGCAGCTGCCCAAGTATCGCGCACATGCATCGTCCGCACGCCCGCTCATTACAAGGACTGCCTGCCGATGGGTGTCGTTCAAAACACGATCAAACAGTGTCGGTTCAGCTTTATGGGGTGGCGCGTGTGCTAGGCACGCTGCGATCTCAGCTTGCGTGACGGCACCCCGCGCCCCCTTCACTTGTATTTCAAGAGTGGTTTCGTGCCCGTCCAAATTCAAAGTCAGCTCAGCGTCTTCGCCACCCTCTGGCTCGATGAAAAGAGTGGCCTCATCATGAGTGAAAAAACGGAGCATCGTCTCGATGCAGACAAGGTCCTGAAAGGCATACTTCTCTTGCCCGATGATCGCTATCGACATGGGTGCCCTTTCCACCAATAGCTCAAAGCGGCCAGCCACCACTCAGGCAAACTTTTACCAGACGGCTAGGTTTGCTCATCGCTGCTGGCCTTGCGCTTTCAGTTGCAGCGCATGTGAAATGCAAACATAAGGCCCAATAGCTATCAGCTCAGGTTCTTTCTGAATTCGGTAGACTGAAAAGCCGGACACCACTCACGATTCCACCTTATTGTGCTGCGAAGGTGCTCACAAAATTTGAGCTGAGACTTACACCTTCAAGTCGCAAGTAATCAAGCACCTCATATTGTTGGCCTATCTTGTGCCTGAAAGGCTCAGGTCACATACTTCCTAATCTGAGGGCCACTGGTTCGAATCCAGTCGGGGACACCAGCCTGCTGACGGCCAGACCTTAGCCTGTCCCTATCAAAGAACCGCCGAAAGCCGAATCAGCACGGACGCGTCTGAGATTCGGCCTCTTCGCAGGCTGCGACATGAAGACCGCTCGCGCGGCGGCCCAATCTGTCGCTTCGGTTACAAAATGAACACAAAGATGAACAGAACCGCCCTTCAACACTGGAGGGAGGTAAGCGCCTGTGTAGCAATCATTATCACAGGCCACAGCAAACACGGCCTGAACAAGCCTTAACTTGATCTCTGAGAATGCTTCTTAGCAACTGTTGAAAATTCAACATTATCCGATATATCGCTTTTCACAGTTAAAACGTCACACTAGCGTCAACATGGACAGAAATTTAGGCTTGGGGATGCCCTATGAAGGCGATGGGAACATACAAACCTACTCTGCTCCTGGTTGAGGATGACGACCAAGAGGCGTTTCTGTTCGAGAAAATGCTTCGCGAAGAATCCGGAGCGGCCGTTATCGATCGCGCCGTGGAAGGTGAGCAGACCCTGGACCTTGTGCGCTCCAATCCTGATTATGATTGTATTGTCCTTGACCTGAAGCTCGCGGGTGAAGACGGCGTCTGGGTTCTTGAGCAGCTGTCTCAGAATCCCGCCTATTCCCATATCCCGGTGATTGTCTTCTCGGGCGATGCAGAGCGCCTGCAACAGGCCTGCTCACAGTACGCCAATGTGGTCTCGTCCGTACGCAAGCCTGAAACGCTTGAGCAATATCGCGCTGCCCTGACCATCGTCATGGCGATCCTCCACGCAGCGCTGGATGTGGCCTGATCCGGCGCCCACCTTGCGCCTTGCGACTTGTCCTTAACCGTTTAAGCTTCTTGCAAAGCCATGCGGGAGGACAGAGCAGTGGATCTCAACGGTAAAATCGCCATCGTCACCGGCGGCGCCAGCGGCATCGGCAAGGCTTGCGCATCCGCCTTTCATGCGCGCGGCGCCAAAGTCGTCATCGCAGACCTCAATCATGACGCCGCCAAAGCGGCGGGTAAACACTTCGGCGGGTTCGGCCTGGGCGTCGACGTCACCGATGAAGCCGCGCTGGCGCGTCTGGTCAACCGGGTGGAGCGTCAGCTGGGGCCTGTGGACATCTTCATGTCAAACGCCGGCATCGGCGTCTCTGACGGCCCTGGCTGGGGCGCAGGCGATGCGCCAACCCCGTCCTGGGACGCCTGCTGGCAGGTCAATGTCATGGCCAGCGTCTTCGCTGCACGCATGCTGGCGCGCTCCATGGCGGAGCGGCACGGTCACTTCATTATCACAGCTTCGGCCGCCGGCTTGCTCAACCAGATCGGCGACGCGCCTTATTCCGCCACCAAGGCGGCGGCGGTATCCTTTGCCGAGAGTTTGGCGATCACCCATGGCGATGACGGCCTGAAGGTTCAGTGCCTGTGCCCGGAAGGCGTGAATACGCCGCTGGTGAAGGGCATTGAAGGCGGCGCTCAGGGGCTGAGCGGCTATATCGAACCTGAACAGGTCGCGGAGACGCTGCTCAAGGCCATGGAGGAGAACCGCTTCCTGGTCACCACCCACGCCCAGACCCCCGAATACGTCGCCAAGAAAGGCGCCGAGCGCGACCGCTGGGTCGGCGGCATGCGTAAACTGCGCCGCATGCTGGTTGAAGCCAATAACGGTCGACCTTTGTAGCGCTCGGGCACACAATACGCGCTCAAAGACACGGAGTGCGCCATGACCGAGACAGCGGGCCGACAGGGGCTTGATCTTTCCGCCCTGAGCGTCGGGCAACGCGCAGAGGAGGTGCGGCGGATCACGCCCAATGCATTGGTGTTCTATACCCACGCGTCGGGCGACCTCAATCCGCTGCATATTCCGGAACTGGATGGCGATGGCGACGGCAAACCAGAAGGGATTTGCCCGCCCGCCTTTCTCGCCAGCCTGATCTCTTCAGTGGTCGGCCAACGCCTGCCCGGCCCAGGATCGCGCGAGCGCGCCTGGCGCTTTGAAACCGGCGAACCTGTGTGCATCGGCGATGAAGTGGCGATCCGGGTGCACATCATCGCCAAGCACAAGGATTACGTCACGCTCTCCGCCAGCGTGGACGGCCCGGACGGTCCAGCCTTGAGTGCTGAACTGGACGTGGTCCCGCCCAGCCAGTCGCGTCATTTCGACCCGTATGACTTGCCCGACCTGATGGTGCAGCGCCATCGCCATTTCGAGCGCTTGCTGACCGCCTGCAGCGATATCGCCCCTGCCGTCACAGCCGTCGTTTGCCCCCAGAGTGAAGATGCCTTGGCGGGCGCGATGGCGGCGGCGGATCGCGACTTGATCACGCCGATACTGGTGGGCGATCCAGACGCCATCGCCAAGGCGGCGCAAGCGGCCGGGCGCTCCTTTGACGGCATCCGCATTGAAGCGGCGCCGGACGCCCAAAGCGCGGCGGCGCTCGCCTGCAAGCTGGTGGCGGACGGGCAGGCGCAAAGCCTGATGAAGGGGCACCTGCATACCGACACCCTGCTGCGCGCCGTGCTGAACCGCAGCCATGGGCTGCGCACCGAACGCCGCTTGTCCCATGTCTTCGTGATGGACGTGCCCGCCCATGACAAGCTTTTGCTGGTCACGGATGCGGCGGTGAACATCGCACCCGACCTGTCGGCCAAGGCCGACATCACCCAGAACGCCATCGACCTGGCCCGCGCGCTTGGAATTGCACTGCCCAAGGCCGGCATCCTGTCCGCCGTCGAGACCATCAACCCGGCCCTGCCGTCGACGCTCGACGCCGCCGCCCTGTCGAAAATGGCGGATCGCGGCCAGATCACCGGCGGGCTGGTGGACGGTCCGCTGGCCATGGATAACGCCGTGGATCTGGAAGCGGCGCGGGTGAAGGGTCTGACGGGCGCAGTCGCCGGTCGCGCCGACATTCTTGTCGCGCCCAATCTCGAGGCGGGCAACATGCTGGCCAAGGAACTGACGTTCGTGGCGCGCGCGGAAAGCGCTGGCGTCGTATTGGGCGCGGCGGCCCCCGTGATCCTGACCAGCCGCGCAGATTCTGAATTCTCACGCCTGATGTCCTGCGCGGTGGCGGCGCTGCACGCCCAATGGCTGAAGACCGGTCATCCGGCGCCCGCCCTCACTCAACCTGCGCCAGAGGCCGCACAATGAGTCTTGTAGTGCTAAATGCGGGCTCATCCTCGCTCAAATTCGCCGTCTTCACCGCCAATGGCCAGAACCGTCAGCTCACCGGACATATCGACGGCGTCGGCGAAGCCATGCAGCTGACCGTGAAAAGAAACGGCGTTGAAGAGCATCGCCCTGTCCCGGCCGCCGCTGATCATGGCGGCGCCATGGCGGCCGCGCTCGATATCCTGGCCGATGAAATCGACGATCAGGTGCGCGGCGTCGGGCACAGGATCGTGCATGGGGGGACCCGCTTCACCGACCCTGTGATCCTGACCCCGGAGGTTGAAGCGGATCTTGACGCGCTCAGCCCGCTCGCCCCTCTGCACCAGCCGCACAATCTGGCGGGCGTGCAGGCGGCGCGGCGCGCCTTTCCTGACGCTATTCAGATCGGATGCTTCGACACCGCGTTTCACCGCACCCATCCATGGGTGAACGACACCTTCGCCCTGCCCCTGGAATACTTTGACAAAGGCGTGCGCCGCTACGGGTTTCACGGCCTGTCCTATAAATGGCTGACACGGCGCATGGAAGATCTGTCTCCGGGCGGGCGCCCGCAAAGAATGATTCTGGCGCATCTGGGCGCCGGGGCGTCCATGTGCGCGGTGAAGGATGGCCGCTCCATCGGCTCCACCATGGGATTTTCTGCGCTGGACGGGCTGCCCATGGCGACGCGGTGCGGCCAGATCGATCCCGGGGTCCTGCTTCACCTGATGGAATCAGAAGGCATGGACGCAATTGCCCTGACCGAGCTTTTGTACAAACAGAGCGGGCTGAAAGGCCTGTCGGGGCTGTCCGGCGACATGCGCGTCCTGGAGGCCAGCGAGACCCAAGAGGCGGCGCAAGCGCTCGACTATTTCGTCTTTCGTTGCCGCCGGGAGATCGGAGCGTTGACGGGCGTGTTGGAAGGTCTTGATGCGCTGGTGTTCGCGGGCGGCGTCGGCGAGAACGCGCAATCCCTGCGCTCACGCATCTGTTCAGGTTTTGAATACCTTGGTCTCGCGATCGATGAGGACGCCAATAGGGCTGTGCGCGGCGACGCCGCCCGGATCAGCGCAGCGGATAGCCATGTCGATGTCTGGATGATCCCGACCGATGAAGAGGCGGTGATCGCCGACGCCATGGTCGAGCTTCTGTCCTAAGCCGTCAGCATGATGACGCCGCATTGGCCGCCGAAATGACCGGCATGGCCGTCCCGCGCCGCGCGGCGGCACGAGAAGAAACGGTCTGCGTCCGCAAAGGTGCACGCCTGGAGCCAGCGAATGGCGTCTTCTGACACCCCGGCGCGAAGCAGCTGACGCCGCGCGCCCTCAGAGACGTTTAGCCCTGCGCCGCCCTCGCTGTCGCGCGGCAAGGCTAGTCCGTCATCAAGCGGGCCGAACAGCACCTCAAATTGCTCAAGCACTTCTGGACCGACCCGATAGTTTTCAGGAGCGACGGCGGGGCCGATCACGGCCTGCAGGGCCTCAGGGCGGCTGCCATAGGCTTTGTTCAAGGCGTTGATCGCCGCAGGAATGACCTCGGCGATCACCCCGCGCCACCCGGAATGAATGGCGGCGATGGCGGCGTTCTCGGGATCATAAAGCAGGACCGGCGTGCAATCGGCGGTCTGGGCGCACAAGGCGAGGCCGGGCTGATTGGTGATCAGCGCATCGCCTTCGCCAGCGGACCAGTCCTCAGGGGCGGCGTCCACCTTCAGGACTGTCGCGCCATGAACCTGATTGGCGAAGACCAGACGGGCGTCGCCGAACGCTTGGGACACGCGGGCGCGATTGGCTTCGACGGCGGCTTTGTCGTCGCCACGCGACCAGGACAGGTTCAGGCTGGCGTAAGGACCGGTGCTGGTCCCGCCTGTGCGCGTGGTGAAGCCATGCGCTATGCGGTCATCGCCAAACCCGTCAGCACGTAGAATGTCCAGCATGCCCTACTCCGACAGAAAGCCGATCCGGTCCCGGCCCAGATCATAAGCGCGGCGAGCCTCACTCACATCCGCCAATGTCTGCTCGAACGCCGACCAGTCATCATCGGCGGCGATGGGCGCCCAGAGGCCTTCCACATGGTCAATCGTCATATGAACAGGATCCTCGCGCTGGAAATAGGAATGAGACAGGCGCTCGGGCCGCACAGGCGTCCGCGCGCTCAGCGCCTCGATCACCGGGGTGAAGGCGTCCTGACGATACAGGCCTGACCGGTCTGAATGCAGCGCGCGTTCGCGCGACGCCTCACCGCCGAACCAGTCAAAAAACAGGGCTTCAAACGGGACCTGAAGCTCGCGACCAGCGTTCAAAAGACCGCTGACCAGTTCACCGTCGCTGTCATCGCCCAACGCTTCAACACCCAGCCTGTGATGAAAGGCGCGGGTGATCTCGCGCTTGTAAAGCTCAGGGTACCGTTCCAGCGCCTGGATCAGGCCGTCGCGTTCGCCCACAAGGCTCAGCGCCGCCGCCAGTTGCTGAAGCGCCCAGAATACGCTCTCGGGCTGACGCGCATACGCGTACAGCCCCTGTTCGTCAAAATACGCGGCGGTGAAGCCCGGTTCAAAATACGGCAGGAAGCGCCAGGGGCCGTAATCAAAACTCTCGCCCGTCACCACCAGATTATCGGTGTTCAGAACGCCGTGAACAAACCCCGCCGCCATCCATTGCGCCGCCAGCGTCGCCGACCGTCGCACCACAGCCTCCAGCAAGGCCGTCGCCCGATCCCCCTCAAGCTCAGCGGCTTCGGGGACCAGGTTTTCAATCGCATATTCGACCAGTTCAGAGATCAGGTCCGTCCGGTCATGATAGGCATGACGCTGAAACACCCCGAAGCGCAGATGGGAATGCTGCAGCCGGGTCATCACGGCGGAGCGGGTCGGGGACGGTTCATCGCCGCGGTGAAGCTGTTCGCCGGTCTCAAACACCGCAAAGGTCTTGGACGTATAGACGCCCAGAGCCTCCAGCATTTCAGAGGCCAGCACCTCACGCACCGCGCCCTTGAGCGTCAAACGCCCATCGCCGGAGCGCGAATAGGGCGTCTGGCCCGAGCCTTTGGTCCCCAGATCCAGCAAGCGGTCATGGCTGTCACGAAGCTGGGCGTGAAGAAAGCCCCGCCCGTCGCCAATTTGCGGATTGTAAACGCGAAACTGGTGGCCGTGATAGCGCAGGGCGCGCGGCTCGGCCTGGTTGTCCGGCAAGGGCGAGAAGCGATGGAAATGCGCCTGACGCTCTGCGTCATCCAGCGCCTCCAACCCGACCTCCTGCGCCCAGCGCGCATTCCACCAGCGCAAATGCGCCTTGGGGAAGTCGGCAGGTTCCACAGTGTCAGAAAAGGCGTCGCCCAAAGCGGCGAAACGCGGATCGGCTTTGTATCTGGATGTGACGCTCATGGCATTGAGCTAAGACATGCACCCGCCCTCGGCAAGGCTCAGGCCTCAAAGGTCTTGCTGAGAGAGCGTGCAGACGCCTCTATCGCCGAAATGCAGGCGGGAAACAGGCGCGACATGTTCAAGAAGCCGTGCGGCACGGTCTTCCAGAGCTTGTATTCCACCGGCACGCCCGAGGCTGCCAGCCGGTCTCGATAGGCCGCGCCCTCATCAAGCAGCGGGTCCATCTCAGCGGCAAGGATATAGGCGGACGGCAAGCCCAGCAGATCGTCCGCCAGAAGCGGCGAAATCCGCACATCGGCCGGGTCGGCGCTGGCGATGTAATGCTTGCGGATCTCTTCGAGCGTGAACTCGGACAACAAAGGACCTTCCTGCCAGCGCGGACGGTCTTTCTTGGTCTGCAAAAGCTGCATCAGCGGATAGAGCAAGAGCTGATAGTGCAGCTGATCGCGGCGTTCACGCGCGACGCTCGCCGCCAGATTGCCGCCCGCAGAATCCCCGCCGACCGCGAGACGGTCTGCATCAAAGCCGTAGGCGGAAAGCTCCCCAGCCAACGCTGCGTCCATGGCGGCGAAGGCGTCATCAACGGCTGCGGGAAAAGGATGCTCGGGCGCCAGGCGATAATCGACCGAACAGATACGCACGCCCGACACCGCTGCGAGACGACGGCATAACGGATCATGCGATTTGAGCGAGCCCACCATGAACCCGCCGCCATGATAGAAAATCAGGCCCGGTCCGCTGTCAGGTTGCGCGCCATAGGGCAGATACACGCGCGCCGGGCGCGCGCCGGCGCCGCCTGCGATCTCGATATCATGGATGGCTGCGACCGGAGGCGGCGCGACCTCCACCAGTTCTTCCATCCGCGCCATGGCGTCGCGCATGGCGGTGACGGTTTTCTGCGGGTTGAACAATTCGTTCAGCCCGGCCTGACTGATCCAGGTGTCGAAGAGTGAAGGGTCGCTCATGGCTTAAAGCTGTCGAAGCCCGTGCAGCATGGCAAGACATACTGCCATGTCATTCGCGCACTATTGCATCTGGATCGGACTTTCACGGACAATCACGCCCGCCAGCGCATCCTGAATTTCCCAACGCAGCACCCGCCAGGCGTTGGCGCTTTCATCTTCGCCCTTTTCTTCAAGCTCCGTCACGGCAAGATCAGCATAGTTCAGCGCCTGATCGCCATGGCGGTCCACCAGGGTGAAGGCGATGGCGCGAATATCGAGCGGCGTGATGCGGGACTGGCGTTGGGCGGACATGGACGGGGGCTCCTGAGAAATCGCTTCTGGCCCGTCTTGCAAAGCGCCTGCCGAACTCAACGCCTAATAAATCAATTGGTTAGATTAAATTCTCAAGACCAGCGCTGAGTCAGGACTGCCCTTGGGATTATTTTGCCGGGCGTTTCAAGCCTGGGGCATATCCGCCCTCTTCCAGAAACCGGATCTCTTCGGCGCGCGGCGTGCGCCCCAGCACGGCGTTGCGATGAGGGAAGCGGCCAAAGCGCGCGATCACATCCATATGCGCGCGAGCATGGCGCGTATTCTCGCTGTCCGGTCCCAACCGCTCTTCGCACATCAGGACCGCCAGGGCCTGATCCTCAATGTCTTCAGAATGTGAGAACGGCAAATAGACAAAGGCCCGGCGCTCTTTGGGCAAAGCCCAGTCAAACCCGGCCTCCAGCATGGCCATGGCGGCTTCGCGCGCCAGCGGGTCCAGCCTGAACGCGGCGTTCGAGCCACGCCAGACATTGCGCGGCGCCTGATCGAGCACGATCACCAGCGCGAGTGCGCTGTCGGGCTCGACCATCCAGGGATGATCCAGCACGGAACGGGTCTGTAGAAAGCTGTGACAAGCCGGGCCCAGCATCCGGCGGACACGGGCGTCAAAGGCCGCATCCACCGAAAACCAGGCTTTGGGTCCAGCCTGCTCGAACCAGAAGTCGAGAACGTCTTCCGGCAACAACACCATGATCAGACCCGCTTTTCGCCGGAAATGATCTGGGCGCGAATCTCCGCGGTCAGCGGAATGTATTCCCCCGCTTCGGGATCATCGAAATACACAGGTTCGGGAATCGCTTCGGGGTCCCAGCCCTGTTTGACCAGGTCCGTCTTCTTCAATTTGAACGTGCCGGTCGTGTTCTCGTCCTGAGTATCTTTGCTCAGGCGAATGAAGAGCGGGCGTGCAAAGTGCGGCAGCTCTTTCGTCACATGCGCATGAAGCGATTTGAGGTCCAGCCCGTCTTCCGCCACCAGCGCCACCATCCCGGCCTTACCCGAATAATCAGCCACTTCCACGCCATAGACATTGGCCTGAACGACTTTGTCGTGCGTGCCGAACACTTCCGCGACTTCATTGGTGGAGACGTTTTCCGACTTCCAGCGGAAGGTGTCGCCCACCCGGTCGACGAAATAGAAATAGCCTTGCGCGTCGCGCTTCATCAGATCGCCGGTGCGGAAATACACATCACCTTCGTCAAAAACGTCGCGCAGAATCTTCTTCTTGGTGGCTTCTTCATCGCCATAGCCATCAAAGCGATAGCGGGCGTCATCGGCGCGAATCTCGCCAATCGCCTCGCCGACCTCACCGGGTTTGCATTCGATGCAATGACCGTTGGCGTCGCGGATCGGAGCTTCCTCGTCCATGTCAAACTGGACGAGCTTGATGTTGAAGCGTTTGGACAGGTGCGGCGGCACGCGGCCGATGGCGCCTTGCTTGGAGTCCAGATTGATCAGGCCCACATTGCCTTCGGTCGCGCCATAAAACTCCATGATCCGCGGAATGCCGGACCGCTCCACAAAGCGCGGCCAGACGTCAGGGCGCAAACCGTTGCCGATGGCGATGCGGATCTTGTGCTTCTTTTCCCATTCATTGGGTTCGGCGGCGACCAGGAAGCGGCACAGCTCACCCACATACATCAGCATGGTCGCGCCGGTTTCGGTGGCGTCCTGCCAGAAGCGCGTCGCAGAGAATTTCTTGCGCACGATCACAGCGCCGCCGAACGACAGCGCCGCGCCAACCCCGCATAGCCCCCCGGTGGCGTGATACATGGGCAGCACCATCATCATGCGATCATCTTTGGTGGCATGACCGGAAACACCGAAAACCTGCAGGTAATACAACGCGCGCGTATGCGCCACGATCGCCGCTTTCGGCAGTCCGGTCGTCCCCGACGTGTACATCTTCATGCACGGGTCCTTGGCGGTGAACTGAGCGCGATAGGACCGGTCAGGACGCACATCGGACTGTCCGGACAACGCCGCATCAAAATCCTTGCCGCCGGGCGCCTTGGCCTGTCCGCCGTCGCTGATCCAGGGCGTCATGGCGCAGTCAATCAACTCGCAAGCGGTCACGTAGGCTTCCGCCATATCACCTTCGACGATCACATGCTGGGCCCCGGACACGTTGATGCAATGCGCCAGCGAGTGCCCGGTGATCTGGTTGTTGAGAAGCGCGGCCATGATGCCGACCTTGGACAGGCCGTACCAGATCGCCACATATTCCCAGCGATTGGCCATGTAGAGCGCGACAGTATCGCCGGGCTTCAGGCCCTGGCCGAGCGCCCAATGGGCGACACGGTTGGCATAGCGATCAAACTGGGCGTAGCTGATCTCAACGCCGCTTTCGGTGATGAACGCCGTGCGCTGCTGGTGCTTGTCAACGCTGTCTTCAAACAGGTCCGGGGTCAGATAGTCAGAATCCGGCGTGATTTTTTTCAGTGCGCCCAGCATGCGCGCCAATTGCGTCGTATAAAACCACTCGCGACGGATCGCCGACCATAAGCCCATAGCACTGTCCTCCCTCGTAGCCGCACGTTTGGCGGCTTTGTTGAGGCGACAGTACGGCCCGAAAACGTCCGGTCAAGTTCAGCTCGACAGGTCACAGACGCATTTTTCAACCGCGAATGCGTTGCAGTGCAGCACTATTGGGAATATGACCGGATAAATCACTGAGTCAGATTCAATAAACGCACCGCAGTGCTCCGTACAATTGAATGGGTCTAAAATCATGAATTGGGGAAAAGAGCTTAGAGCGTTCCGCCAACGCACCGGCCTCAAACAAGAGGCGGCGGCTCATTTGCTCGGCGTCAGCCAAGCTTATGTCTCGCGGCTGGAAAACTCTACGGCGTCACCATCCACACAATTGGAAACCAAACTCGAGCGCCTGCTGCAGGAGCCTGAACACAGGCCGCTGTTTGAGCACTTCCGCACGACCATCAGCCATTCACCGCACCTGATCAGCATGCTCGCTGAGGTCGACGGCAAGGTCCATGTGGACACGGTCAGTGAAGCGCTGCGCGATCATGGAACACCTTTCCATCTCCTCACCCCCGGTGAAGTTCTTGAATCCAAGAACTCGGACGTGATCGAGATCCTGGACGCCTTTCTGGATCTGGGCGCCTTCTCTGGGCGCATCGCCTCCATGCAGGTGACCTGGACCTACGAGAATGAAGGCGACCCTGTCTCCCACTGGCGCACCACCGAAATCCCGGTGCGAGACGACGCCGGCCGCTGGTATCTGCATGGCGCGCACGTGCAGATCACCGCAGAAGAAAAACAACAACTTCTGAAAGACTGGGGCGGCCCCATCAAGGTGCGCACCTTCGCTGATGACGAAGCGGAGTCCGAGCCCAAAGCCGCCAACGACACCGCAGCGGCCTGAACCCTCCCGCTCTGTATGCAAAACAGCCCGGACCAGATGGTCCGGGCTGTTTTGTTTTCAGCAGGCGCCCAGTGCTAGAACGCTTCATCCGAGCTGCCAGTGTCTCCGCTATCGCTGAGCGTCAGCTCGTGCCACATGGCGTTGAGAATGGCGAAGGTGCAGGCCAGCCCGAGGCCCAAAATCCAGGTGAAATACCACATGGGTCGTCTCTCCTTGGTGTCAGTAATAATCGCCGTTGGCGACCGCTTCGGTAGTCACCCGCCCCCACATCACCTTGAACGCCCAGGCGGTGTAGAGCAGCACGATCGGCAACAAGACAGCGGTCACGATCAGCATGACGAACAAGGTCGTATGGCTGGACGAGGCGTTCCAGACCGTCAGTGACGCGTTAGGGTCCACGCTGGACGGCAGGATGAACGGGAACATCGAGACGCCCACCGTTGAGATGATGCCCACCACCGAGAGCTTGGAGCCGACAAAGGTCAGCGCCTCGGAGTTCGACCGCAGGCCGAACAGGGCCAGAGCCGCGCCGCCAAACCCGAGCACAGGCGCGATCAGCATCCATGGGTACCGGCCGTAATTGGACAGCCAGGCGCCGCCCTCTCGCACGGTCTCCGTCAGTCTGGGATTGGACGGCCCGTCAGCGGCGACCGTATTGGTCACCTGATAGCCAATATCCCCGAACGCCACCCAGGCGCCCGCCAGAGCGAAAAGCACGATCGAGGCGAACGCGAAGAGCGGCGCATAGGCCCGCGCCCGGTCCCGGACGATGCCGTATTCGGTCTTCATCGACAGCCAGGCGGCTCCGTGCAGGAACAGCATGGTCACGCTCAGAAGACCACACAGCAGCGAGAAGGGATTCAGCAATCCGAAGAACGACCCGTCCCAGAAGATGCGCATGTCGTCATTCATCCGGAAGGGCGCGCCCACCAGCACATTGCCCACCGCAACGCCGAAGATCAGCGCCGGGACGAAACCGCCGGTGAACAGCGCCCAGTCCCAGAAGCTGCGCCAGCGCGGATCCTCCCGCTTGGAGCGGTATTTGAACGCCACCGGGCGCAGGATCAGCGACGCCAGCACGACGAACATCGCCAGATAGAACGACGAGAAGGAGACGGCGTAGACCAGCGGCCAGGCGGCGAAGATGGCGCCCCCTCCGAGGATCAGCCAGACCTGATTGCCTTCCCAGGTCGGACCAACCGTATTGATCGCGAGCCGACGCTCGGCGTCTGTGCGAGCGACAAAGGGCAACAGCCCCGCAACGCCCAGATCAAAGCCGTCCGTAATCGCGAAACCGATCAGCAGAACGCCCAGAAGCGCCCACCAGATCACCCGCAACAGTTCATATGACAGAGGAATTTCCATAATCCATCCTCCCTATTCGGCCGGCAGCGGGGCGAACCCGCCCTGAGGCTTACGGGATGCGCCGCGGGATGGACCGTCCGGATACGGCCCCTTGCGGACATATTTGATCATCAACATCACTTCCACGACCGCCAGCGCGCCATAGAGCGCGGTGAAACCGACAATGGTCATGATCATTTGCGTGGGATGAAGGCTCGACACCCCTTCAAAGGTCGGCAAGACGCCTTCAATGATCCAGGGTTGGCGGCCATATTCCGCCAACAGCCAGCCCAGCTCGGCGGCCACCCAGGGCAGCGGCAGCGAGACCAGGGCCAACTTCAGGAACCAGCGCGTTTCATGCTTGCGCATCGAGCTCAGCACAAAGGCGGTCCCGAACAGGGCGATGAAGTAGAAACCCAGCCCCGCCATGAAACGGAAGCTCCAGAACATCACCGCCACATTGGGCACCGTGTCCATCGCCGCTTGCGCGATCAGGTCCGGCCCCGCCTCGCGCGGGTCAGCCACATAGCGCCGCAACAGCATGGCGTAGCCCAGATCATCCCGGGCGCTTTCAAACTGCGCCTGCGCGTCTGCATTCTCCGGGTCCTCACGCAATTGCATCATGGCGTCGTAAGCGAGAACGCCGTTTTCGATACGGGTCTCCGCCTGCTCGACCAGCGGCAAAATGCCTTCCACCTCGCCATCCAGAGAGCGCGTGGAAATCAGGCCCAGCACCCAGGGGATGCTGATGGCGTGCTCGGTTTCCTGAGTGTCACGATTGGGAAAACCTATCAGCGTCAACGGCGCCGGCGCGGGTTCGGTGTGCCACATGGCCTCAAGTGAGGCGAGTTTCATCTTCTGGTTATCGGTCAGCGCGTAACCGCTTTCATCGCCCAACACCACGACCGACAGGGCGCTCGCCAGACCAAACGCGGCGGCGACCGTCATCGAGCGCTTGGCGAAGCCCACAAAGCGGCGATTGAGCAAAAAGAAGGCTGAGATCGCCAAGACGAACAGCGCGCCTGTGACATAGCCGGCGGACACGGTGTGTACGAATTTCGCCTGGGCGACCGGATTGAAAAGCACTGCCATAAAGTCAGTGACCTCCATCCGCATGGTCTCGGGATTGAACTCGGAGCCCACCGGATTCTGCATCCAGCCATTGGCGATCAGAATCCACAATGCGGACAGGTTGGTGCCCAGCGCCATCAGCCAGGTGGCGGCCAGGTGGCCGCGCTTGCTCATCCGGTCCCAGCCAAAGAAGAACAGGCCCACCAATGTGGCTTCCAGGAAGAAGGCCATCAGGCCCTCAATCGCCAGCGGCGCCCCGAACACATCGCCCACATAGTGAGAATAGTAGGACCAGTTCATGCCGAACTGGAATTCCATGGTGATCCCGGTGGACACGCCCAGCACGAAATTGATGCCGAACAGCGTGCCCCAGAACTTCGTCATGTCCCGCCAGACCTGCCGGCCCGTCATCACATAAACGCTCTCCATGATGGCGAGTATGATGGACAGTCCAAGCGTGAGCGGTACAAAGAGGAAGTGATACATCGCGGTCAGCGCAAACTGCCACCGCGATAGCTCCACAACGGTCATATCGACCATTTCACCCTCCAAGGCTTTAAAAGAAGTCGTTAAATGAGTACGCCCGAAAGCGCATTGGCCGCCTTTATCTGGCAGAAACGTTAGTTTGTATCGTCTGCAAGGTGTCGCATGGGACGAGGCGCCGCAGTCAAAACCGGGCAAGGGCGTGTATGTCGCAGGCCATGAGCACTTCTGAATTGTCAGCCGACACCGAAAAAGCCGCCAGCAAAGCCCGAAAGGCGGAGCTGGGCGCACTTCTGAAAGCATGGGGTGAGCCCGCGACCGTTCTGACCCGGCAAAGCACGGCCTTCGGCGCGGCCCAGTACGCCGTCTTTGTCGGTTTCGCCTGGGGCGCGGCCTGGGCGGTCAGCGCTCTGGTGAATGGCGGCGCAGTCTGGCCTGGCTTGATCCTCGCTTTGACGTGCGCAGGCCTGCGCGCGGCCTGTCAGGCCGCCGAAACCCGCACGGGCGTCGAGGCCAGCCTGAAGGTTCGTCAGACCGTACGCGCTCTGGCGGCCCGCAAGCTCGCAGCTCTCGGCCCAGGCTATACGGAACGCTTTGATTCAGGGGAGACGACCTCTGCTCTGATCGACGCCGTGGACAAGCTTGACGGGTATTATGGACGCTATCGCCCCTTGATGGGAGTGGTCATGGCCGGGCCTTTGATCATCATGGCGGCGGCGTTCAGCGCCAGCTACATCGTTGGACTGATCTTCCTGATCACCGCCCCTCTGCTGATCGTCTTCATGGCGCTGGTAGGCGCGGGCGCAGCTGCGGCGTCCAAGGACCAGCTCACGACTCTGCAGCGTCTCGCAGGACGGTTCAACGACCGCCTGCGTGCGCTTGAAACCCTGAACGCCTTTAACGCTGTGGAACGCGAGCGCGACGGCCTGGCCAAGGCGTCTGAAGACTTCCGGCGGCGCACGATGAAGGTGCTGGCGATGGCCTTCCTGTCGTCGGGCGTGCTGGAGTTTTTCGCAGCGCTGTCTGTTGCAGGATCCGCGATCTATATCGGCTTTTCGCTATTGGGCGAGATGCCGTTCAGCACCGGCGAAACCATCACGCTGCAGACCGGGCTGTTCTGTCTGATCCTGGCGCCGGAATTCTATATGCCATTGCGACGCCTCTCTGCGGCGTATCATGACCGTGCGGACGCCGAGGCTGGGGCTGAGGCGCTAGCGCCTTTCATGGCGGAGGCTGACGCGACGCCTCAACCCGCTTTGGCGACGACCGTCACCACAGACATACCCGCCCCTCCCGCAATCCGGTTCGAGCAAGCAGGCTCTGTCTATCCGGACGGGCGTCGCGGGCTCGACCCGCTCAGTTTTGAAGCGCCTGCTGGTCAGATCACCGCCCTTTGGGGGCCGTCCGGCGTTGGAAAATCCACCGCGCTGAAACTCTTGATGGGCTATGCGCCGCATACAGACGGCCAGGTCCTTGTGGACCGCGTCGAACTCACAGCGCCGCTGATCGGACAGGCGGCCTGGATCGCGCAACGTCCCCATGTGTTTTACGGAAGCCTGATCGACAATATCAGCCTGTTTGACCGCTCCTTGCCTCTTGATCGCATCCAGAGCGCAGCGGAAACCGCGGGCGTCATGGATTTCGCCGCCAGCCTGCCTGATGGTCTTGAAACCCTCATCGGCGATCAAGGCTACGGCCTGTCTGGCGGCCAGGCGCAACGCCTGGCGCTGGCGCGCGCCTGGGCGGTGGATATGAAAATCGTCCTGCTGGACGAACCCACCGCCCATCTGGACGGCGAGGCGGAAGCGCGCTTTCTCACGGCGCTCAAACGCATCAGCGAAGGCCGCACCGTGATCATCGCCACCCACAGCCCCGCCGTGCGCGATGTCGCAGATCAGGTCATCAGGCTTGAGACCGAGGGCGCCTCATGAAGGATCTGCGCTTCTTCCTCGCCCTGGCGCGCCCGGACCGCTGGTGGCTTCGCCTGGGCGCCGCCCTGTCCGCGCTGACGCTGCTGGCCGGCATCGGTCTTCTCTCTTTGTCAGGCTGGTTCATCACCGCGTCCGCGGTCGCCGGACTAGCGGGCGCGGGACGCGCCTTCAACTACCTGTTCGCCTCAGGCGGCGTACGCGGCTTTGCCCTGAGCCGCACGGTCGGGCGCTATGCCGAGCGCATGGTCACCCATGAAGCCACATTCCGGATTCTCTCGCGCCTGCGCCTCTGGGTGTTTGAAACCGCCGCGCCTTTGGCTCCGGCCCGTCTGGGCCGTATTCGTGGCGGGGATTTGCTCTCCCGCGTCACCCAGGATGTGGACGCGCTGGATGCGCTGTATCTGCGCTTTGTGACGCCTGTCACCGCCGCGCTGGCGGGCGCGCTGTTCACCAGCGTGCTGCTGGCGTTTCTGGCGCCAGCCGCCTTGCCGGGCGTCTTGGGCGTTTTCGTTCTGGCGAGCGTGATCCTGCCTCTGCGCGTCGCCAAGACCGCAGGCAAGGCCGGCGAGGCCCTGACGCAAAACGCCAGTTCCATGCGGGCGGACGCCGCAGACCTGGTCTCCGGACTGGCTGAACTCAAGGCCTATGGAGCTGAACACCGCATCATTGCCCATCTGGAAGACTCAAACGCCAAATGCGTCGCCGCGCAGCGAGAGATCGCCCGCATCTCCATGTGGAATGGCGCGCTTCTGGCGCTCTCTGCGCCCGCAAGTTTCGTGCTTGGCTTTGGGCTGGCCGCGGCGTCAGGCGCTGCCGCCCCGCTCTCGGCCCTGGCGGGCTTTGTCGCCTTCGCGCTTTTTGAAGCCGCTGCGCCGCTGGTTCAGGCGGCCGAGCTTTACGGCAAGACCACAGCCTCCGCCCGTCGGCTCAAGGCGCTGACGGAAATCACACCCGCCGTAAGCGATCCCGCTTCGCCTCAGCCCTTGCCTGATCGCTGGGATATTGAGGTGAAGGGGCTTCATTTCAGCTATCCGGATACGGATACGCCTGTCCTGCAAAACGCAAATCTGAGCCTGCCCGAAGGCGGGCGGCTGGCGCTGGTCGGCGCATCCGGCGCCGGGAAATCCAGCCTGATCAAACTTTTGATGCGCTTTTACGCAGCGCAGTCCGGCGAAATCAGCTTGGGCGGGACAGCGCTGGACTCCCTCGCCATCGCCGACACCCGCAGCCGCTTCGCCCTTGTCGATCAACGCGCGGAGCTCCTGTCGACGACCATCCGCGCCAATTTGCGCCTGGCGGATCCCGAGGCGAGCGATGAGGCGCTCTGGCATGCTCTGGAACGCGCGCGCGCGGCGGATTTCGTCCGCAAATTGCCTGACGGGTTGATGAGCTGGACCGGCGAGCTGGGCGGCTTGGTTTCAGGAGGACAGGCGCGCCGGATCGCCCTGGCGCGCGCCTTCGTCAAGAACGCTCCGGTGCTCTTGCTCGACGAACCCACAGAAGGGCTCGACGAGGGCACAGAAACTGATTTCCTGAATGCGCTGGATGACTGGCTGGATGAAGATGCACGCCGCAGCACGCTCATCGTGACGCACCGTGCGCGCCTGCTGGAGCGGGCCTATCAAGTCGCGGTTCTTGATAAAGGCGAGATCGCCGATCAAGGATCCACACAAGAGATGAGAGCCTCGAGCCCGGCGTTCAGACGCCTCTTCCCTAAAGCCTAGGGGAAGGGAAGGCGGTCCTCGTTCTCGACCCCGGGATCAACCACGACGCGCTGGCCCGTCTCCTGGTTCCGCAGAACGATCTGATAGCGATAGGTGAAAAACTCGTTGCACCGATCCAGCACGACGACGCTTTGTCTGCCATCATCGCCAAAAGACACCTCAAAGTCTGTGTCTTCAGGCATGACGGCGATGCCGTCCCAGACTTTCCCGTCCAGCTCGAAACGCTCAAATTCCCAGCCCTGCGTCATGACGACGAAAATCATGTCGGTGGGAAAGTCGATAAAGAAATTGCCATTCCGTTCGCCCACATAGGCGGAAAAGGTCTGAACGAGCTCATTATCTATTTCGGTGATGGCAGGTTCTACATAGACGGCGATATGGCGAACATCGCGCCCGCTAAAGCCGAGCGCCTTGACGCGCTCGACCTGTGATTGAACGCCACTCATATCAGCCCCCTTGAGATACCCCACTCTCGGCGGTGTTCGCCTGATCCACTTCAGACCAAAACGCCAAGAAAGAGCGTCGAGCGTAGCCCAATTCCAGTAAAGACTGTCTTACTTGCAAAGCCCGGCTGACATCACCCATGCGCCAGGCGATTCGCGCTTCCAGATCCAGCGCCGGCATCGGACGCGGTTCGGCGATCAGCGCGATCTGATTGAGCGCAGAGCGATACATCATGTCCGCCTCCCCCTGCTGCCCCAGCGCGCTCAAGGCTTCGGCGCGCACATAAGATGCTTCAGCCAGATAAGGACGCGCGGTTTCAAATCCGGCGGCCACCGATTGCTCGCCGGCGCTGACGGCCTGGGTCGCCTCCAGAACGGCGGTGTCATACGACCCCGCTTTCAACGCGAGCGAAGCCGAGAGAGTGAGGGCTGCGGACCGGCTCAGGAACCGCCCGTCATTCTCACCGTTTTCGTTACTTCGCGCCGCCAGTCGGCGCGCCTCACCAATCAGCAATTGCGCCCTGATCAGGTCATCGCGCATCAAAGCGATCTGGGCGCGCTGAAAAATCAAACTGACATACAGCCGCGCATACCGGTCATTGTCAGGCGACGCCTCATAGAGTGCGTTGACGCTGTCCAGAGCGAGGTCCAGAAACTGCGCGCCTTGTTCATCCTCACCCATATCGGTTGCAAGCGAAGCGATCTGGGCGCGCGTATGTGCGACTTTCACCAGTGTGCGGGAATCACCCGGCGCTTGGGCAAGCTGCTCTTGATACAGCCCCAGCTGCCTCTCCCGGCTGCTGCGCGCCGCCCCCATATCGCCCGTTTCTCGCTGTGCGTCCGCCAGCCAGCCCAGCGTATTGCCAAGGTCGGACACGCCCACGACGCCCGCCTGGACCAACCCGTCTCCAAACCGGTCGGCCGCCTGCGAAAACAGAGTCGCGGCGGTCATAGGGCTGCCGCTCTCGAGTTCGATCACGCCCCGGTTCAAGGCCGCATAACCTTGTTCAGCCTGATAGCTGGGATTGCCGGGCTCGCCTGCAATCAGAACGTCCGCCATCTGGGCGTAAATATCGAAATAGCGATCAGCGGTCATCAGATCACCGCTGCGATAGGCCTGATTGCCGACCCAGTATGCGGACTGCGCATGGTCATAGACGCGCTGCATATTGTTGGGAGCCCGGTCCAGAAGCGCCTGGGTCAGTTCAAAGGCCGCCGAGAACGCTTCCCGGGCGCCCTCAGGGTCACCATGAACGTCACGCGCTTCGCCGATCAGATTGAACAGGCGCGCGCGGCGACCCAGCTCATCGTCTGAAAGTCCGGCTGCGGACGCGGAGAGATAGGTCTCGGTCAGATCATCGGCCAGGCGGATCAAGGTTTCCCGGCGCGCCGTATTGGGCAAATGTTGTGTGATGTCGGTCAACAGGCGACTTGAGAACGCTTTGGCGTCCTCCGCCTCATGCTGATAGGCGCTGATCTGGTCTGCTTGCCAAACGCTTACCCCCAGCATCAGGGCGCAAGCGGCCGCAAGTCCGGTCGCCAGAGGCCGGCGCGCTACAGAACTGGCTACGCTGCGCGCCAAAGTCGCTGACGAATCCGTACTGCACTCATGCGCGATGTCGTCAGCCAGGTGCTCAAGGCTCATCGTGTCATTATAGAGCGCGCCGATGACCGGCGGCCGCGGCAAGGTCCAGAAGGCGCCGTTGCTGCGTCGCTCGGCTCGGAGCGCCATAGGCAGCACGGGCCGTTCGCTCTCCAGACCGACGACATGGACGTGGTGCATCCCGTTGGACCAGACAAAGTCTTTCAGAAAATTATTGAGCGGCTGGCATTTCAATGAGGCGGGAGAGCATAGAACGATCAATCGCGCCTTTTTCTCCGCCACGCCCACATCAGCGGCCATGGCCACACGAACGCCCCTGTCGAGCAGGGCTTGCCGCAGGTTCTGTGCAGACGCCTCGTCGGCATTCGCGGCGGCGATGATAACCAAGGGCTGCTTACTGGCGTTCAATGATTCATGTCCTGAAAAATGAAATGGCCTCAAGTTATTTGTATAGACTCTTGGTCAATTGATAAGCCGCAGGATTAACAGGAGTTTGCGCAAGGTCTCTCAGGTGTGTTCGCCAAGTATCACTCATTAAGAGAATTTCCGCCAGACCTTCATTCCGCGTCAATTCCTATCAAGTTATTGAATTAATATACCGAATTCGATTATCGGAAAAACTTTCAAGACCTTGAGCGAAAATGTGAAAATCACGTTTGAGGGCGTTTAAGCCCTCGCAATCATTTCATCTTTTTTTGTGGAAAGGTGGATGGTCGACATCGCTTTCGACCTGGGCGGTTCGAGACTGACCAGGGACGAGATGGTACGGGCGGTCGGACTCGAACCGACAAGGGCTTGCGCCCGGGGGATTTTGAGTCCCCTGCGTCTACCAATTCCGCCACGCCCGCACGCATGTCGACGCAAGCGGTGTATATGCCTCGAAACTTCTGCCTGGTCGACCCCGGCTTTCAGTAGCGCCGTCGACATGAATTTCAGTCGGCGCCACCGCAGAGCTGCATGGACGGTTCGCCTCCCGCTGATTAAGACAAGAGCGCCTCTCCTCCCCAAAGGTGACACGCTATGGTGCAATCCCAGCAGGATGAAGCCGGCTCGCAAGACGCCGAGCAAGATCAGCCGCTCAGTCTGACTGCAGCGTTGGCGCGAATCGCGCACTCCGCTCCTGAAGAGGGGCTGTCGCTTGGCGCATTCAGTGACGCTCTGGGCGAACGGGTGTTCGGCGCCTTGCTGTTTGCGCTCGCCATTCCGGTCTGCATGCCCTTTCTCTACGGCGTGCCTCAGGTTGTCGCTCTGCCCATGATGGCCATCGCCGTGCAAATGGCGAGCGGACGCGCGCACCCCTGGATGCCGAAGAGCTTTCGCAACCGTCAGCTGGACAAGCCCGGTCTGGTCCGCATCGCAACATGGTCCCGCAAATGGTTTGGCTGGCTGGAGGCTCTGGCCCGTCCGCGGCTGAGTGTCTTGTCAGGCCCGACCGCAGAGCGGATTGTCGGCGGCGTCTTCGTCCTGTTTTGCGCATCCATACTCGTGCCTTTGCCGGCCACCAACACCACGCCAGGCATCGCCATCGCCATCGCCTCGATCGGCCTGATCACGCGCGACGGGCTGCTGGTTCTGGCGGGACTGGTGCTGGGCGTCGTCTGGGTCAGCCTTCTGGTCGTCGGCTTCACGTTTTTTGGAGCGGCGTTTATTGATGTGCTGAAAACCTTGATTCTGGGGATGTTCGGCGCAGGCGGCTAAGACTTGCGTCGCCCTGCGGCTCAGCTCCGTGCTCGCCTCGCCCCTGTCTGTGATCTAGGTTTATCGCCATGCCTGAACTTTCCACCTTCGCCGACCGCTGGACACGCCCGGATCAATGGCCGCTCATAGGGGCGCTCGTTTCCGCCGCCTTGCTCGCCGGGGCTTTCGGGTTCGAATTGATCGGGCGCTACGCCCCCTGCCCGCTCTGCATCGAGCAACGCTGGGCGCACGCCTATGTTCTGGCGGGCGGACTGATCACGTTCGCAGCCCTTCACATCCTGAAACCTGCAAACGCCCTGTTCTGCCGCGCCGCCAGCGCGCTCATTGCGGTTCTGGCCGGGTTCAGCGCTTGGGTGGCGGGCTATCATGCGGGGGGTGAATACGGCTTCTGGCCGCTGTCATGCCAGGCGGGCGATACGACGTCCTTAAGCGTGGATGCACTCTTGAGCTCGCTGAACACGCCGACCAATGTGGTGCTGTGTGATGAGCCAGCCTGGACCCTGCTGGGCGTATCCATGGCGGGCTATAATGTTCTGATCAGCGCTGCCGTGATGCTGATCTCGATCCTGGTGGTGTTCCGCAAACCATATCGGAGGCTGTGATGTCTGAACCGCAAACCCGTAAAACCGTCCGTCGCCCCGGTCGCAAAGCAGACGCCTCTCGTATTGAATCCATGGTGCGCGTCGATCATGCAGGCGAGTATGCCGCGGTGGCGATCTATCAGGGCCAGCGCGCCGTGTTCAAAGGCCGCCCGGACAAGGCTCGCATCGCCAGCCAGCTGGTGCACATGGAAGCGGACGAACAGCACCATCTGCAGGCGTTCGACGATCATATCCTCAGCGGGAAAGCGCGTCCGACCCTGCTGGCGCCCATCGCCAATCTGGCGGGTTTTGCGCTCGGCGCCGGAACAGCGCTGCTGGGCGAGAAAGCGGCCCATGCCTGCACCGAAGCGGTCGAAGCGGTGATCGAGGGACATTACGACGAACAGGTTCAGGAGCTACGCCTCGCCGAACAGGACGCGCTGGCGGACCAGTTCGCCCAGTTTCGCGATGAAGAGGTCGCCCACAAAGAGCTCGCTGTGGAAGAAGGCGCAAAAGACGCCGCCGGCTATCCTGTGCTGTCCGCGCTGATCACCGCCGGCTGCCACGCCGCCATCGCCGTGTGCAAACGGGTCTAGCGCTCCAGGGTTTTGAGCCGCTCGACGGCGACCATCTTGTCGATGGCGGCCTTCACGTACGCATCCAGCTTCGAGCCATCTGAGTAATCGGCGTCCGTGGTGAAATGCACGCGGCGATCCGTCTTGAGCTTGGCGGTCTTCTCCGCGCCTTTCGCGTCGCCTGCGGGATGCACGGCGATCGACACGCCGCCCTGTTCCTTCACCGTCCGCATGCACGGCACATCCGTATCGCCATCGCCCACATAGATCATGTTGCGGAAGGGGACGGGCCGGTCATCCTCGGGGATGTAGGCGTTGACCTCGGCATGGTCAGACAGGTCCAGCGCGCCCTTGTTGATGCGGAACAGGAACTGGGTCTTGTTGGTGTAGTTCACCGCAGACGCCGCCCAGACCGGTACGTCATCGGCGTTGTATTTGAACTCGCTGGCGAAAATGGCGTCGAACTGATCGCCGACGGCGCTGGCCGCGATCATCTCCTTGAGCCCTGACGAGATGATGTAGTGCTCGATCCGAACCTGACGCTCGGCGCCATAGGCCCGCAAACGCTCAAACCAACCTTCGACCACGCCGGGAAAGAAGCCCACGGACGCGCCATGCCGCTCAATGTCTTCGCGACGGAACCGCACGTCTTCACGCTGCGCGGCTTTCACCATCTCATGCATGTAGATGAGGATGTTGTCTGCACCCAGGCGCGCCGCCTCGCCATTCACCCGCCCCCAGAACGCGTCGATCTGCTCGCCGATTTCGGGGATGAAGGAATGCTCCTGCATGGAGCCGGGGCTCAGCGTGCCGTCAAAATCATAGGCGATGGCGATGGTTGGGGTGCGGGTCATGGGCGAGGGTGAAACCTGATCTGGGTCAGTTGGCAAGAGCGCAAGGCGTCAGGCCTCCAGCTCCACATCCCAGTAGAGATAATCGAGCCAGCTTTCGTGCAGGTATTTGGGCGGGAAGCGTCGCCCCTGTGATTGCAGCTGATGCTGGCTGGGGCGGTCCGCCTGTTGAAGCAGCGGCATCTTGGCTTCTCGCGGCGTACGACCGCCTTTTTTAAGATTACAGGGCGCGCAGGCGGCGACGATGTTGTCCCAGGTCGTCCGGCCGCCATAGGCGCGCGGCGTCACATGGTCAAAAGTCAGCTGATCGAGACTGTCTGCGCCGCAATACTGGCAGCGGAAGCCGTCGCGCAGAAACACGTTGAAGCGGGTGAAGGCGGGCGGGCGGTTCTGGCTGACATAATCACGCAGCGCCACCACTGACGGCGCCCTTATCGAGCGTGACGGGCTGCGAATCTCCGTGGCGTATTCAGAGACGATGTCCACGCGCTCCAGGAAGGCGGCCTTGATAGCGTCCTGCCAGGGCCAGGTGGACAGAGGATAATAGGAAAGCGGCTGGAAATCCGCATTCAGGACAAGGCAACGAAGATCGGTGGGCGCCGTCTTAAAGACTCGCATCACCGCCCCCGCATACACGCGCCGGGCGGCGCAGTTTCAGGAGGTGATCCCTCTGATATGCAAGCGCTATCTTGAAGACGCGCCTCCCTCTAAGCCTTCGCATTGATCCATAATCGAATCAACGCCCCGTTCCTTGAGACGATCTAACACTAACCCTGTTCGTGTGACGGCGCCATGACGCTGACTCGACGCTTGTTTGACAACGACGCCTAGCCGCGCAGGCGGTTCGAGAACGCCGCCTCCATGAAATGCCGCCCCAGCTCCAGCCCATCCGGGCCGATGGAATGGGGAATGCCTCTGGAGATATGAAACTGGGCGCCATGACCCGCCTCGGCAAGGCCCTGAGCCGCCATCAAAGTCATGCCCACCGGCAGGACATCATCACTGTCGCCATGGATCAGCAGGATCGGCGGCTTGACGGTCATTTCAGATTTCAGCCGCTCCGGCCCCGGCAGCGCGCCGGAATACCCGATAACCCCTGCGGGCGCGACCTCGCGCCGGAGCGCGGTGTGAAGCGCCATCATCGTGCCTTGGGAAAACCCGATCAGAACGAGGTTTTCCGGCGCCACCTCCCAGCGGTTCAGCTCGGAACGGACAAACTGTTCCGCCGTGGCGTGCGCTGAGCGCACGCCCTGCTCCATCAGCGCCGGATCAAGACGGGAGATCGGAAACCATTGATACCCGCCCGGCGCGCCGGGCACAGGTTCGGGCGCATCGGGCGACGCCCAGGCCACGTCCGGAAAATGCGGCGCCCAGTGCTGGGCGAGACCCGCAAGGTCTGCGCCATTGGAGCCGTAGCCATGAAACAGGATGACCAGTTTCTTCGCCTGCCCGGATTTGGGCGCGATGCGCGGACCGTCGATCAAGATCATGGAGGGGCGTTCCTTTGTTATGCCTGCAGGCGATAATAGACCGCTTGGAGGACGGGAAAACCCCAAGCCTCGCACAAGCTTCAGCACGGTGATATGCAAGCGCAATGACCGCTTTTCGCACCCGCTTCGCCCCTTCGCCCACCGGCTTCCTGCATCTGGGTCACGCCTTCTCGGCGCTGACGGTGTTCGATGCTGCGAACGAGGCAGGCGGGATGTGTCTGTTGCGGATCGAGGATATCGACACGACGCGCTGCAAACCCGGGTACGAGGATGCGATCTACGAGGACCTTCGCTGGCTGGGCTGCGACTGGCCCGAGCCTGTGCGTCGGCAGAGCGAGCATTTCGCCGAGTATCACGCCGCCCTTGCGCAGCTTCACTCAAAAGGGCTTGTCTATCGCTGCTTCAAGACGCGTCGGGAAATCGCCGAGGACATCGCCCGCGCCCCGCACCATCCCGGCGAAGGCCCCGAAGGCGTGATCTATCCCGGCCCGTCTGAGCCGATGAGCGCGGAGGAAGAAGCCGAGCGTCTGGAGGCGGGCGGCGCATTTTCCTGGCGGCTCTCCATCACCGCTTGCCGCGATCATCTGGGCGCGAACTTTGACCGTCTGACATTCACCGAAACAGGCGAAGGCCCGGACGGCGAAACCGGAGAAGTGCGCGCCCGACCTGAAACGCTGGGCGATGTGATATTGGGGCGCAAGGATGTGGGGACGAGCTATCATCTCGCCTGCACCCATGATGATGCGCTGCAGGGCGTGACCCATGTGATCCGCGGCCTGGACCTGTATTTCGCCACCCACCTTCATCGCCTGCTTCAAGAGCTGATGGGCTGGCCGGTCCCGGTCTATCGCCATCACCCCCTGATGCTCGATGAGCACGGCAAGCGCTTCGCCAAGCGTGACCAGTCTCTGACCCTGCGCGCCTTGCGGGAGGCGGGAGAGACGCCGGACAGCCTGCGCAAGCGGGTCGGGCTTTAACCGCCCGTCTGGCGTTTTCGCACCACGAACAGCGTCAGCGCGATGACGTTGAACACCGCCGCCATCACGAACGGCGCGCCCGGGAACACGACGCCGCCCACCCCTTGCTGGAAGGCGAAAAAGAGCTGGGTGTAGATGAGCGGGCTGAGGATCAGCACGATGGCGCCGAGGCCGGACAATCCGCCCTGCAGCTCGCCTTGAGCGTCGGGCGGCGTGCGCTCGGTCATCACCTTCTGAAGCGCCGGCCCCTCCATGCCTGTGAACAGGGCGGGCAAGAGCCACAGATACAGCACCCAAGGCGACGGCGCCGTCGCCAGTCCGATCAGGGCGACCGCTTCCAGGGCGAAGGCGATCCAGATGACCCGGCGCTCGCCGATCCGGGGCATCAGGAAGGGCGTGACCACCGCCTGACAGACCACGAACAGCACGCCATAGGCCACCAGGGAGACGCCGATCTCGCCTTCGGTCCAATTAAACTTGGCGATGCCCACATAGGCCCAGACCGCCGGATACACAAAGCCTGCGAGTTGAGACAGGAAGTAGACCCAGACCAGCACGCCGAGCCCCTCGGCCCGACGCAAGCGCATCAGCGTGGCGATGGGGTTTGACCGCTTCCAGGAGAAAGAACGACGGCTTTCGGGTTTGAGCGATTCCGGCACCACGAACCAGCCATAGAGGGCGTTGATCCCGGCCAGCGCCGCCGCCGCAAAGAAGGGCGCGCGCGGGCTCAATTCACCCAGCAAACCACCAAGCCCCGGCCCCAATACGAAGCCCGCCCCCATGGCCGCGCCCAGAAGCCCGAAGCGGCGCGCGCGTTGTTCCGGAGTGGAGATATCGGCGATATAGGCGTTGGCGGTGGAATGGGTGGCGGCGAAAACGCCCGACAGCAAGCGCGCGATGAAGAACACCACAAGGGCGTGCGCCAACCCCATCAGCAGGAAATCGATCATCAGGGCGGTCAGCGACAAGAGCAGCACCGGACGGCGCCCGAACCGGTCTGACAACCCGCCAATGATCGGCGAGAAGACAAACTGCATCAGCGCGAACACAAAGGTCGCCAGCCCGCCCCAGCGCGCCGCCTCACCCACCCCGCCGCCCGTCAGCTCCATCAGGAGGGTCGGCAGGACGGGAATGATCAGCGCAAAGCCCAGCGCATCGATCGCCACGGTCCCCGTGAT
>NZ_DEMB01000016.1:640693-646207 GCF_002354675.1 Oceanicaulis sp. UBA2681
ACAAGCCCCAGCACCTCTTCCAGGAACTCGGCCTGACGACGATAGTAAAACAGCTGATTGGACAGCTTGCGCCAGCCATGACCCTCGTCAGGGATGCGGATAAAGTCCGCCCGCACGCCGTTCTCGCGCAGGGTGCGCACCATCACTTCGGTCTCATAAATGTCGATGCGCGGATCCATGACGCCGTGCGAGTACAGCACAGGCACATTGATCTGATCCGCCTGACGGATGGGCGAATTCTCGGTGTAGTAATCGCGCCAGCGCTGCTCGGTGATGTCGCCGTATTCAATCCGGTCAGACGCCTTGAGCCCAGGCGAGGCGATGTCCAGCGCCGTCACCCAGTCCGCCACGCCGTACAGCGACGCGCCTGCTGCGAAATGACCGGGGAAATTCGCCAGCACAGCGTTCACGGCGTACCCGCCATAAGAGCCGCCCACGACCGCGGCGCGCTCCGCGTCAACGCGGCCGTCCTCGGCCAGCCAGTTGAGCATGTCCACCAGATCCGCGATGGATTCCAGACGGTTTTCGCGATCATCCAGCGTCACATAGGTATGACCAAAGCCCGTGGAGCCGCGCACATTGGGCTCGAACACCGCCATGCCGCGATCCACATGATACTGGACCACCGCATCAAAGGTCGGTCGCGATTGCGCGGTCGGGCCGCCATGGACGAAGAAGACCACCGGCGGCAGGCCGTCGCTGGGACGCGAGCTGTCGTCGGGCAGATACAGAAGACCTTGCAACTCGACGCCGTCGCGCGCGGTGATGCGCACATCTTCGGGTCGCACCAGGCGATCCGCGTCCAGTCCCGCCATGGACGCCGAGAAGGTGTCGAAGACCGCGCCGGTTTGCATGTCCCAGAGTTGGAACCCGCCCGGCGTGCGCCAGCCGTTCACATTGATCAGAATGCGGCTGGACTGATCGGTGCAGCTGACGCCGTAAACGCCCTCGGCCAGCGCAGGAGTGTCTAGCGTTTCGCCTGTCTCAAGATCTCTGGTGTGCAGACGCGAATAGCCGCCCTCATTGACGGTCCAGACCAGATAGCGGTCATCTGCGCCGCACAGATCCACGCTTTCGATGTCGTGCTCCGCCGTCTCAATGACGCTGAACGAATTGGTCCAGACGTCAAACTTCATCAAGGCGCTGTATTCGTGGTCCCGGTTGGAGACGAGGTAGAAACTTGAGGAATCGTCCTGCCAGGCGATCGACCCGTGTGCAGCGCGGCGTTCAGGCGCTGAAATCTGAGTGAATTCGCCAGTGGCCAGATTGAGCAAGGCGAGATCGTCTGAATCCTCGCCGCGCGACTGGCTGACGGTCACATAGCGTCCATCTGGCGACATTGCGCCCGGATAGTTCGCAAACGAACCTTCATAGATCATCTGCCGGTCGCCGGTCTCGAGATTGGCGGCGTAGATGTCGAAATCGAGATTGTTACGCGCGGTTGAGGCGAAGACGATGGTTTCTCCGTCCGCGCCAAAGTCGCCAAACACCCGGAAATCGCCTGCTTCGGCGGGAAAGACTTGGCGCTCGGTCAGGCCATCTGCGGAAATGCGGTAATAGGCTTCTTGCTCATTGCCGTCATTGTCAGCGCCATAGATCAGGCTCTGGCCGTCCGGCGACCAGCGGAAGAAAGTCACGCCATTGCCATAGGTCAGGCGCGTGGGCTGTCCGCCTTCAGCCGGCATGATCCACAGCTGGGGTTCGCCGGTTATCGACCATCGGAACGCCGCTTGTGATCCATCCGGAGACAGTTGCGCGCCGCCGGCTGCACCATTGGCGGCCAGCAAATAGCGCGCAATGTCAGCGGGATCTTCACCGGCAAGGCCGATGCTGACCGCTTCGTCCGTCGGCGAAATCGCCTCCAGGCTTTCATCATATCCTGACTGGCCGCCTGCGGTCTGGGCCCAGCCCGCAAAGCTGACAGACATGGCGGTCGCGCCTGCCAGCACTCCCATAAGCAAACGCGACATGATCTTTCCCCCGTGTCTTCGCAGATGCATCAAGACTAGGGGCAAAATTTTAAACGTGGAAGCCTAGAAGCCGTAAAGCAGCGACACGTCCAATCGCGTATCGGTCGGCTCGAAGCCGGGCTCGGTTTCAAACTCGTGCTCAATATGAAGCCCGGTCTGCACCGCCCAATGACCAAACAGGCGATTGGTCAGAGTGAAGCGTTGATCAATCTTGGATCCGCCGCCGCCATACACAGTGGTCCTGGATTCAAACCGGCTGGTGTCGCTGATCTGGAAGGTCAGATCAGACGCAGCCTCCGCCACCCAGTCGCCCAAGGCTTCACCGCTGCCGGCGCGCTCGCGCCAGCGATGGCCGACACCCGCCCGCAGCTCAAGACCTAGCCGGTCGCCGTCAATGGCGTGCCAAACGCCGCCCGCTGTCGCAAAGGCCGATTGTTCATAGGCCCCGACCAGGTCGCGCTCGTACGAGCCGCCTGCATAATAGCCATAACCGGAATCCAGCGCGCGGGAAATGCGGCTTTCCGCCAGCCAGTTATCACGGCTCGTCCGGTCGCCATGCTCGGTCAGGAAATACTCAAACTGATTATCCACCCGCCAGCCATGGGGCAATTGGCGGTCGATCTCGACCGCAAACGAGAAATCAATCAGCTCGGAATTGCCGTTCTCCACCTGAACGCCGGCGCGGATCTGCCCGGACCATAGCTCGCCATGCAGCGCCCGGATCGGAGCGGCCAGCCAGCCGCCAGACCCTTCCGGTGCGCCCGCCAGCGCCACCGGGCCACCACCGAGCGAGCGATGCTCGTGTTCAGGTGCAGCGTCAGACTGGGGTGCGCTTTCTGCTTCAGGCTCAGGTTCTGGCAGCGGCCAGTCGCTGAGCGCGCCGGCCCGGCTGGGCAAATGCGCGATGACATCGGCATGCACCGCCGCCCGACCGCCGGGCACCAGCACCGCCACCATATCTGCCGTCTCAACAAACCGCGCATCCTCAATGCCGCGCCGGTCCGCTTCAGCCAGCAGATTGCGATAAGCGGGTGGAATCTCGGCGAAGGCCGCCGAGGTGGAGACGGCCATCGCCAGACTGGCGAGCCCATATTGGAAGACAGATCGCATGATTAGGCCTGCTATTCGGTGCGCATTACGGGACCAAGGGTGAACCAGCACACATCCCGGCTCTCGCCGACCTCCAGATCAGGCCAGCCGTCGGGACAGTCCGCGGAAAAGGCGTCACTTAACTTGGCGTCCGCCTCGGCGCATGCATTCTTACCCGTACTCAGCTCAATTTGGTCGCCGTCAACACGCCAGTCCAACCGTGCTTCCGCCGTGCAGAACAGAAGGTCCTGCCGAAGCTCGGCGCCGCCAGAGCTGGGGCCTTCACCAAAGAAGACAGACCCAAACTCACTCAGCTCATAGCTTTGACCGGCCGGGCTGACCGCCCCCTCGCGCGGATTGACGAGGGCCAAACTCGCCAACAGCCCGATCATCCATGAAGTCATGTCTCGCCCCCTGTCGCTCAATTGCCCGAAAGGCTTGCACAGTCAGGGTTAAGATCGCGCTTATCAGCGAACAGGTGACCGATGAGCTGGGGCCCTTGAAGCGAACGAGGCCAGGCGTGGCCGCCCGATCACCCTATTCAATACGGGTGATTCGCCAGGAGAGGTCGCCGCCCTCCGGCCCGAGCCAGCAGACGCCGGTGGCTTCCCAGTCACCGCCGACCGAAGTGATGTCTTCACCGATCGGATAATCGGGCCAGTTGCGGCATTCGGGACGTTCCCCCCACGGATCCATCCAGAAAATGTCGGCATCGACATAGAAGCGGCCATTATTGGTTTCGCTCCACTCCGTAGACCAGGGGTCGCTGCCCATGGCGTCCTTGATGCCGGACACCGTGACCGAACCACCCTCTTCAAAGCGGATGGTGGCGGTGTCGCCGACCCGCGCCATATCGGTGTTGCGGGTCGCCACAGCCTGAAAGACCTGACCGGCCGGGCCGTCATTGGCGAAGGCGCACGGCGTCAGAAGGCTCAGCGCGAGGCTGGCGATAATCATCTTTTTCATAAGCTTTTCCTGTTCCCGCCGCTCGGGCGCGGCCGTGTTTGCAGCATGAAAGGGGTTCGCGCTATTGCGTCCGCGTCACCGAAAGCACGTTTGAATTGGTAATCCAGCACAGGTCCGAGGCTTGCGCGCTGGCCCCCACTTCAATGTGCGGCCAAGACTCGCAACTGACCTCGCTCTGGCCGTCTGCGAGAAGCTGCAAGGCCGGTCGCGGCGGCAATTCTTCGCCCTCATAACCCGGATCCGCGGCGTCGCCCAAAATGGAGATCCGGCCGCCCCCATCCGCATACCAGGTGCCGGTCCCGCCGGGTTGATCAGCACCGCCAATGCCCGTTTCGGTGTAGCTGTCGATTAGAGCGTCACCGAACGAGAAATAGATCGCGCCGCCATAGACCGGCGGGGCGCTGCCGAATTCGACACGATAGATTTGATTGAGCGGCGATGGCGATGCGCTTTCATCCTGCCGCGCCAGCGCACTCCCGCTCACGATCGCTGCGGTCAGCGTCAGGCTGATCGCTGCGCCACACATCGCCTTAAAATTCAATGTCATGCTGATCCCCCAGTCCAGTTCTGATGGCCACAGACTAGGCGACAGGTCTTTAAGATCAGGTGAGCGTTGCGCGATTGCGCGCTTTAGTCAGGAGCGCGCCCTGCACCGTCAAACGGGCCATGATCATAGCTGACGATGCGGGTGAGCTTCCATCCGTCCGCGTCCTGACGCCAGACATGCAGGAACCGCCCCTGGCCATGGGGCTCGTCTGCGCCATAGTTGATGAAGGCGTGCCAGCCGGTCTGGATCGCGCCATAGCCCGGCACCGGCCAGACCTCGATGGAGCCTGGCGTCAGCTGACGCTGGAAATTGCCGCAGATCGACGTGTTCACGGCCTCGATCAGCGCCGCGCGATCCAGGATCAGCCCGTCCACATCATGATAAAATTCGATACCGTCAGCGATATACGCGCCGAACCCCTCGCCGTCACAGGAGTTGAACGCCTCAAACACCTGCGCATCCAGCGCAATGACCGTTTCCAGCAAAGGGGTTTCAACCCCCGCATCCGGCGCAGGCTGCGCGAACATCAGGGCGGCGGCGAACAAGACGGACATGAGCAAGACTCCAAGGTGACGGGGCCTGAGCTTCATCCATTCCGCCCCTGCGTGACAGCAAAACCTTGGGTCTGAAAGATGTCTTTTTAGACAGGCGCCTCCCCCAAAACCGCCTCAAGCCGCCGACGCAGCCCGCGCTGGAATGATCATATCAATCGCCGTGCGCAAGGCGTATCATGGCGCGAGCGCATCCGTTGGATGCCCCTGTGCGAAGGAGCACACCATGGCCAAAGGCCAGAAACGATCCAACAAGGAAATCAAGAAGCCCAAAGCGGACAAGAAAGCCGCCAGCGCGGCGCTGTCCCCGACTTCGGTCGGCGGCGTCATGGACCGCACCCGCAAATAACGGGTCTGTCGCCGCGCCCTGACACGGCGCGGCCTCGCCTCG
>NZ_DEMB01000016.1:646349-658334 GCF_002354675.1 Oceanicaulis sp. UBA2681
CCAGCCGCGCCAGCAGATCAAAATCAATCTCTGAAATCCGCTCACTGATCGCTGCTGTCAGGTCTGTGGCGGGCGCGACTCCGAGCGCCTGAAGATCAGCCGCGTCGGCGATCTCAACACTTTGCGCTTCGGCCACGCGCCCCATCCCCAAACGGGCGATGGATCGCGCCATGCCGCGTGCATAGATGCGGGCGCGAGCAGCCTCGGCCTCGCTCATCTCACCTGCAGCCAGGCGCGCCTCAATCTCGGTGAGGGCCTGGATATAAGGCGGCCAGATCTGTGTGACCACGTCCAGATCCGCGCCGGCGACATCGCGCTCCGCTGGATCGGCGTCGTCGGCATACCGGCTCAGATACATCGCCACATCAGACAGGGCGGCGCTGTCCGCCGTGCGCCAGTCATGCGCGGTCAGCCCGTTTTGCAGCACGCCTGCGCCATTGCTGATCACCAGAGTGGGCGTGCCGAAACTTTCGATCACCCCGAAGCGCTGGAGCTGGTCCTGATTGCGATGACGCTGGCCCACATCCATGCGCACCAGCACGTAATGATCCGCGATCAGGGCGGAGAGCCGCTCATCGTCCTCGAGTTTAGACGCCAGCCCCCGGCTGTCATGGCACCAGTCCGCGCCGAACACGATCAGCGCCTGCTTGTCCGCGTCGCGCGCCTGCGCCAGCGCCGCGTCGATGACGGCGCTGGCGTCTGCGTGTTCGGGGTAATCGGGCGCGGGATGATCATGCTGCGCCCAAGCGCCGCCCGCCAAAACGCTGGCCGCAAGCCCGGTCAGTACGAGACGCATGATCTTCAGCATTCAGGAATTCCCATTCAGTGTGTCGTCCGCAGGCCAAAGTCTGACCAGCATGCTGGTCTTATTGCGTGCGTTCAATGCGGGGTGGCGCGCTCGATGAGCCAAACGCCATCGCCTGGCGCTCAATCCACGCGCAAAACATGGATGAACTCGCCTCCCATCGGGGTCAGCCAGCACGGATTGATCACCGTCTCGCCGGGCGCAATCACGGGCCAAGCCTGACATTCATCCATCCAGACCAAGGTTTCAATTGGCGACTCTATGGAGATGCTGACCAGCCCCTCGTCGGGAATGCGCCAAGAGCCCGTATCACTGAGTTCCTCACATCTGGTCGTCGTGACGCCAAAATCCGCACCGGCCTCGTAAGGCAGGAACACAATCTGACACTCTCCCACCCCAGAGACGGCGAAGGTGTAGCTTTCCCCATTCGGCGAAGGTCGAGCCGGGGCGTCCTGCGCGAGTGCGGCGGGGCTGGCGGTCAGCGTCATCACGCCCAGCGCCAGCCCCGCCGCAGCGATTTTCAGTACTGATGTCATGGCTGTCCCCCCTGCCCGTTTCGCAAAGCCTGCGCGATCAGGGATGAAGGGGGGATGAATAGAGACCCATCTCGCTGATTTTATGGGTTAATGAGACCTTGAGGCGGCGGCTGACGCGCCGCACGTTTACCCCGCACGGAGCTGTCCGGCAGGGTGGCGGGCGCGCGCGAGACTGTCGTCTTCGGCCGGCGAGGCCGGCAAGCAGCAAGGCACAGCGAGGTCCGACGAATCCCGCGCGCGAGCATGTTATCCGGGGTGGGGCCGGGCGCAGTAACGCGCCCGATTACGCCGGTCCGATATGAAGGGCCGGGGCGGATGGCGCCCCGTTTGATCCCTTTTCAAGCCTTACCCCTGACGCTTGGTCTCTGAGATCCTGCCCTGGCGAGTCATGTCATCCAGAACACATCCGATCAGATCCCGTCCGTACAGACCGTCACAGGCTGCTTCATACCTGACCGGACCCCACACGCGCCGCCGTCAGCGCGCCTGTCCGCTCTTTTGCGACAGGGTGCGAACCCGCCGCTCGAGGCATGCCCCCTCCCCGAACCTGTCAAGACGCCTCCGGACACGCCCCGCCCTCAGGGAAGTGCGCGCAGCTTAAAGCGTGGGGGATGGGGTGGGGATAAGGGGGGGGAAGGAGGGGACTCTTACCCTGTCTTCTCTTTCCCGGCGAAGGCCGGGATCCAGAAATCATCAAGCGCTGACGTTTAACGGCTCTGGACCCCGGACGGAGTTTATCCTCAACTTGATTGGGGGCCGGGGAAGAGAAGCTTGAAGACTTGAAAGAGGGAAGTGATTCACACCAATCCCTCATACAAATCCGCCCATGCCGGATTGCTCTCTTCGATCAGGCGCAATTTCCACGCGCGTTTCCAGCGCTTGATTCGATGCTCGCGCTGGATGGCGCTTGCCATCACATCGTGATGCTCAAACCAGACGAGATCGTGAAAGGCATACTTGGCGGTGAATACTGACCCAATGCCCTGCCGATGCTCCCAGACCCGTTTGATCAGATCGCCCGTAGAGCCGCAATAGAGCGTGCCATTGCGACCGCTGGCGAGAAGATAGACACAGGGCTGGATAACGCGCTCATTCATGTTCGCGTTATAGGGGAGTTTGTACCCGTCCTCACCCTCTTTCGCCCCTTCCGCTCTTTCCCGGCGTAGGCCGGGACCCAGAGATCATCAGGCGCAGGCGTTCCAAGGCTCTGGATCCCGGCCTGCGCCGGGAAAGAGAAGGTAGGTGAGCAAGGGCGAGCTACATCACAACTAATCGTGGTTAGCGTAGGTTTTCGCGATCAAAGTGACTCGTTCCCGCAAAGTTTGGATTTTCTGAGCTAACTCAGGTGATTGATCACCAAGGCTCTGCTCAAGCTCAGCAAACTTAAGCCTCATCTGTGCGAGATTCGAATGTGCGTGCGAAGCCCAGTTTGGAAGAGCGAGCGCGGTAGTTTCAAAAACCCGAGTGTCTAGACCGTACCCGCGATCGAAAAAGTCTTTCCACCAGTTGTCCTCAGGGTTGGAATAACGGTTCTCACGTAGGAATGGAGCGATACAAGCGTCGAGTTCCTCAATATATTCTGAAAGACACCTGCCAGATTCTACCAGCCTATTTATTGCATCTTCTAGTTCATTCGCTAGCACATCAAAATTAGCCCCATCAGACATTGGAATGACCAGATCAAATTCTTGCCGAGCCTCTTCATTCACTCTCAACGCTGCCGCCCAAAATTCCGCTTGTTCTTGCTGTATTCGGTCCAGTGCCACTTGAGCGACACGAAATGGCGCTTCAGTGAAATTGGCTTCATGTATTCTTTTTACATTAGCCACCTCTTCGACCGAAATCGAAGGATTAAGGTCTATTTCCCGGTGGTGCCGATAGCATAGAGCAATTAAATTTTCCGCAGATCGCCTATATTCATCATCCAAACTATCATCATATCGAGGCCCGCCGGGTTCAGCAGCGGAAACGTGGGCTATTTGCGCTACAAATAGCCCATCGTCGTTGATTAGAATGTGATCACACCCTGGATAGGCGCACCGGTTTCCGCTCAACGTGAAAAGGTGGCGAAGTGTCTTGGTAGTGATCGGTTTCCTAGCCACACCATCCGCCCTAATCAATCGGCTCGCGCTTCTCGCCCTTTTCGTTGAGGTAGATCTCTGACCCCTTCGCCTTGAACTCCTCGGCCTTCTCGGCCATGGCCTGGTCGACCTCTTCGGCGGCGAGGGAGGTGTTGGGGGAGCGGGCGGAGCCGAACTCGTCGCGGATTTCCTGGGTGATCTTCATCGAGCAGAATTTCGGCCCGCACATGGAGCAGAAATGGGCGACCTTGTGGGCTTCTTTCGGCAGGGTCTGATCGTGGAAATCGCGAGCGGTGTCGGGGTCGAGCGACAGGTTGAACTGGTCTTCCCAGCGGAACTCAAATCTCGCCCGTGACAGCGCATCATCGCGCAGCTTCGCCGCCGGATGACCCTTGGCGAGGTCTGCCGCATGGGCGGCGATCTTATAGGTGATCACGCCCACTTTCACATCATCGCGGTCGGGCAGGCCCAGATGCTCTTTCGGCGTCACATAGCAGAGCATGGCGCAGCCAAACCAGCCGATCATCGCCGCGCCGATGCCGGAGGTGATGTGATCATAGCCCGGCGCGATGTCAGTGGTGAGCGGGCCGAGCGTGTAGAAGGGCGCCTCGCCACAGGTTTCGAGCTGCTTGTCCATATTGGCCTTGATCTTGTGCATGGGCACATGGCCCGGCCCTTCGATCATGACCTGACAGCCCTTCTTCCAGGCCACCTGGGTCAGCTCGCCCAGGGTTTCGAGCTCGGCGAACTGAGCGCGGTCATTGGCGTCGGCGATGGAGCCGGGGCGCAGGCCATCCCCCAGCGAGAAGGAGACGTCATAGGCGCGCATGATGTCGCAAATCTCGTCAAAGCGCTCATAGAGGAAGCTCTCCTTATGGTGGGCCAGGCACCATTTCGCCATGATCGAGCCGCCGCGGCTGACGATGCCCGTCACCCGGTCCGCCGTCATCGGAACATAGGCGAGGCGCACCCCGGCGTGGATGGTGAAATAATCCACCCCCTGCTCGGCCTGTTCGATCAGCGTGTCGGCGAAAATGTCAAAGGTCAGGTCCTCAGCCACGCCGCCGACTTTTTCCAGCGCCTGATAGATCGGCACGGTGCCGATGGGCACGGGCGAGTTGCGCAAAATCCATTCGCGGGTGTTGTGGATGTTCTTGCCGGTGGAGAGATCCATCACCGTATCCCCGCCCCAGCGGATGGCCCAGACCATCTTGTCCACCTCTTCCTCGACCGATGAGGCGACGGCGGAATTGCCGATATTGGCGTTGATCTTCACCAGGAAGTTCCGCCCGATCACCATGGGCTCAAGCTCGCCATGATTGATATTGGCGGGGATGATGGCGCGGCCGCGGGCGATCTCGTCGCGCACGAATTCCGGCGTCACGAATTCCGGCACAGACGCGCCGAAGCTCTCGCCGTCCGCATGGCGGATATGGGCGTCGTGCAGCGCCTGGGCGCGGCCGAGATTCTCGCGCTCGGCGGCGTAGATCATCTCATCGGTGATGACGCCGGCTTTCGCAAATTCATACTGGGTGATCGGGGCCGAGCCGACGCCGCGCAGCGGGCGATGACGCACCGGAAATTCACGCGCCAGATACTTGCCCGTGGCGCCGCCATTATCGAGCGGGCTCGGCTCGCGGCCTTCATACTCCTCAACGCCGCCGCGGGCCTTGACCCAGTCTATGCGGGTGCGCGGCAGGCCCTTCTCCACGTCGATCGTCTGGTTCGGGTCGGTATAGGGGCCCGAACAGTCATAGACGCGCACCGGCGGCTCCATCGCCGTGGGATGAAGCCCGATCTCGCGATGAGGCACCTTCAGATGCGGCGCGGCCTTGGGCGAGGAGTAGACGCGCTTTGAGCCGGCCAGCGGGCCCGTGGTCACGGTCGGGGTCGGAAATTCGGCCTGATTGGTGGGCTTGTTCATGAGAGGGGCTTTCACAAGAGAGGTGAGAGGGAGCGGGCTGCTAGAGGTCCAGCAAGCCAAGTTCGGTGCGGCGCTTCTTCGTCAGCCCAAGAGCTGCAAGGGCGTGAGAGGCGCGCAGATGTTCGGTGAGGTCGGCGTCGGAGACGGCGGCGTCGGAGGTGCGCTGGATCCAGGTCATCCCGCGGCTGGCGAGATAGGGTGCGGGTCGACAGCCCTCGGCGTCGCGCAGCACTTCATAGACGATGTCGGAGCATTTGAAGGTGACGGCGAGCGCGGGATCGTCGCTGTCCTTGTCCGGCCAGCCGCCAATGGCGAAGACCTTACCCTTTTCGAGCCCGCCCACTTTCCAGACATGGGCGCCGCCCCACTGGACCACATGGGCCGTATGGGGAAGAGACTGACAGAAATCATTATACTCTTCGAGCGTCATCGCGCTGCTCCATCCCGCCGCCGGCATGACCCGGATCCGGTCCTGAGGGTGACGTCTCAGCCCCGCACGACCACCGTGCGGGACACCCCTTGGAACTGAAGACACACTGAAGACGCCTGACGCGCTTGGCAAGGGTTTGCGTTCATTCGCTCTGGGCAAACGTGCACCGAGCTTGTATAAGAAGCGCACAGAAAAAAGACCCGCCCGGGGGGATCCGGAGCGGGTCTAAGGTCGAGTAGAATGAAGCCGGCGAGAGCGATCTCGTCGGCTTCATCGCATTTAGGTCGACGAGAAGTTGGCCGAGATCATCCGCGCGACGGCGATGGCGTCGGAGATGGTGTCCACGGAATAGATCTGCATCACGCCCTGGGTGGAGGCGGCCTGCGCGTTGGTGAAGGCGTGCGACTGGGCGTTCACCGCGTTCTCGAACATCAGGCCGTGCGAGTGAGCCAGCGCCTGATAGACATTGCCCATCGCCATGGCCGGCGCTTCACCGACCACTTTGACGTTTGACTGGGTCACCGCATCGGTGACCTGGGAATTCACTTGTTCGTTGGCTTGGGTAGACATTTCAAGTCCTCATTGTTGTGTCGTGGTGAAGTGCAGACCCGATCCCTGTGAGCGGGATCTGCGAGGCTTTCTGGAGCGCTGACGCCCTCAGAAACTTGGGATCAGTCCTGATTGACGCTGACCGAAGGGCCGTTATTGGGATTCCAGATGGTCTCCGCGCTGCGGCCGAGCGTCAGGATGTAGGCGACGCAAGTCGCCGTTGTGGCGGCTGCGGTCTGGTTGTTGAGAAGCTGGCTCTGGACATTGCCTTCGAACAGCTTCGCCAGGGAGCTGGCGCTGGCGTTCGTCGCGATGCTTTCGCTGCTGACGACCCCGAGCTCGTCGATGGTCAGGGTGATCTGTTTTTCTTCGCTCATGATGGTCTCCTTTAGAATGGAATGCCCGCAAGTTTCTGGGCGATCCGGGCTTCGATCAGGCTGGTGCGGCGGGCGATGGAGGCGGATTGTTCCTGTTGGCGGGCGATCGCCGCTTGTTCGAGACGTTGACGCATCGCCGCTTCGTCAGACGCCTGCGCCTCCGCCTCGGTCATTTTCGCCCCCGGCCCGAACCCCGGAATGGGCGGAATATCGATGGGCGTTTGCGGGACCCGGGTTTCAGGAATGGGCGGGTCCGGGATTGATGGGTCGGGGATGGGCGGATCGGGGATGACCTCGCCATTGTCCGCCTTCATCGCCTGGATATCCGCCCAGATCTGGTTCAGGACCGCGCTCAAAGGCTCGATCTCCGCCATCACGATCGCGCGCACTTGCTGTTTGAAGGCTTCATTCATGGCTGAACCTCGTGATCCTGCAGCGTGTTAGATCGTGAAAAAGACGTCGTTAGGACCACCACCGGGGACCGGATTGCGCGTGTAGCGACGCCCCACCACCATCGGCGCACCGCGACCGGGAACGTTCTGAAGATCATCATCTTCCGGCGTCACCAGACCGGTCAGTCCGGCTACGCCCCGAAGCGCGCCCCCGACCCCGGCGGCAATCGGGCCAAAGGCGAAGCTGAGCCCGGTGGCGATCAACCCGCCCGCTTGCAGAACCCCGATCGTGACTTTCTTGGCGGTGGAAGAAATGCCGAGCCCCAGAGCGGCTTGCTGCGAGGTCGCGGTCATGTCGGTCAGTTCGAACCCGAAAGACCCGCAGACCGACGCCACTTCAGCGGCGAGCTCCATATCCATGAAGCGCTTGAGATTGGCCGCTTCGTCAGAAGACAGCTCGTCAAAAGCGATTGTCGTGTTCTCGGTCCGGTATTTCAGATCCCCGGCGCCGTTCTTCTGGATGCTGATCAGGGTCTGGGCGACGCACGATGTCGGCACGGTGATCTGCAACAGCCCGTCATGATCGCCTTGGGAAATGTCAGCGATGTCGGTCATCGGCAGATAGCTGACCTGAGCCGAGATCTCGTTGGGGTTCAGCGCTTCAAGCGCCAGCACCACCAGACCCGGTTCGCCGTCGGCCCATTCGACCAGAAAGCTGGTGCAGCCCGACTTGCTGGGGATGAAGACCCGGCGGATTGTCGGCGTCAGCGCGCTGCCGTTCAGCATGACGCGCACCAGGGGATTGCCGGCTTCCGCCCCAGACGCCCCCAGATGAAGGCGCGGCGCGCCGGCGGCGTCATAGCTTTCAGTTTGCGCATCCAGATAGATCTGCGGCTCCAGCGATTCGATGGGCGGAATCCCGGGGGTGAAGACCGGCTTCAGCCGCGCCGCATAGCTGTCTGACGGATCGGATTTTGTGGACTGGCGGTTCATGATCCGAAATCTCCCTTGATGGTGCTGGCGGTTGTGGTGACTGAGCCCGAGAAGGTGATCAGAGAGGCCTGCCAGGTCGCCAGCTCTTGAAGCGCCTTCTTGCCGGTATCCTGGGTGGCGGGGTCGAGCAGGAGCGCCATCGCCTGACCGGAGGCGGCGAGCACAAGCTGTTCGGAGCCCTGCATGTAGCCGCGCAGATCCTCGAGCATCATCACCGCCGCCTGGTCCGCGACCGGGTTTTCAAGCGCGGCGAGGACTTCACCCGTCTGCGCCGTCAGCTGGGCCTGATTGAAGGCCACCGCTTTTTGAACATCGGTCGTGGGTGTCGGCAGGCTGGCGCTGGCCAGCGTGTCGCCCTCATCGGAGACGACGTCGTCGGCCAGGTCCTGGGCGTCGGTGACGGCGTCATCCAGGGCTGTGTCTTCAGCGTCTTGCGCCGCCGACGAGCCGGGCTTGGGCTTGGCTTTGCTTAACCGCGTACGCGGGGTTCTGGGGGTGGGTTGTCTCGCCATCGCCGGACCCTCCTGCTCTATGAGCCGTTAATCTTGGCGATCGCCTGTGCGACGATCGAAGGATTGAGCTGGTTGAGGTTTTGCTGGTTGGAGACCGAATTGGTCAGCGCCAAACCGTTGGCGTTCGCCAAACTCTGATACAGCGCCCCGATCGCCACTGATGGCGCCTCGGCCAACACGCCGACAGCGGTTTGCGCCACCGCATCGGTGATCTTCCCGTTGACCTCGTCAGAACTCGCCATCTCTCACCTCCTGAATACCCGGTGAGTAAAAACAACCCTGACGAGAGTCGCTATGGCGACAATGTCCCTTGCGTTGCAGATTGACTTCGCGCTTAAATTGAAGCCGAACAAAGGAGGAACCGCGCTCAGGCGCTCAGACTTGACGTTGAGGAGAGTACAATTGACCTCGCACCCCCTTCCCCTGAAAGGCGCCGACATGCTGGTGAAATCCATCGAAGCTATTGATGCGCCCTATAAATTAATCGCTCCACGATTGGGTGCGACCCAGGATCCCTCCTTAATAAAGTTCATAGAGGTCCACTTTGACGCGCTAACGCCGCATTTGAACTGGTTCACCGTAGAGTTGTTTTTTCAATGCGGCGTCGCACGCGGGCTGGCGTATCTGGACCGCCACGCCTCCAAGCGGATCAGCACCCAGAAAATCCTCGCCGATATTCCGGGCTCCTCCCGCTTCACCTCGGTGGTGATGAACAATGCGGGGCAGACCGGATATGTGGAAATTCAATCCAAATCCGGCTTCATCGAAAACATTCGGCGGTTCATCGCCGTAGAAGCGCTCAACGCGGGCGCGTCCACCGCGGAAGTGGCGCATCTGTGCGGGGTCAGCGTGCGCACAGTCCAGCGGCTGCAACGCAGCGGCGTGCAAGCGCAGGCGCAAGAGCGCACCTCCTAGTCGCGTTGAGGGGTCAGCCACCCTCACACAGCAAAAGCGCCGCCGTGAACCCTCACGCCGGCGCTTTCATTTTCGCTATACTATTGAGATGTTTAGCGCGCCGCCGTCTCAACCGCCCGCATCACCCGAAGCAGATTGCCGCCCCAGATCTTGGCGATGTCGCTTTCAGAATAGCCGCGTCGGATCAGCTCGGCGGTCACCGCGGGCGTGGTGCTGGCGTCATCCCAGCCGCCGACGCCGCCGCCGCCATCAAAGTCTGACGCAATGCCCACATGATCGATGCCGGCCACCTGGACAGCGTGGTCGATATGGTCGGCCAGGGTTGAGATGGTGATGTCATTCATCGACGCCCGAAGCTCCCGCAAGCGCGCCTGATAGGCGTCCCGCTGGCGCTCGGTCGCCGCCGCGAAATCCTGACGGCTGGCGAATCCGAACTCTTGCGCCAAAGCACGCTCGGCTTCGGCAAGCTCCGGATCGACCTCACCGATATAGCGGCGGAACGCCACCATCTGGGCCACGCCGCCATTATCGCGAATGGCGCGCAGCTGTTCATCATCCAGATTGCGCGGATGATCATAAACTGCGCGAGCGCCGGAATGACTGGCCATCACCGGAGCCCGACTCAGCGCGATCGCTTCCAGCATGGTGCGTTTGCCGACATGTGAGACGTCAACCATCACGCCATGATCATTGAGTTCAGACACCAGGCCGCGGCCCAGCTCGGTCAGCCCCGGATCTTCTGAAGGGTCGCCCTGCGCCAGATTGGGGTTGGAGCTGCCGCCAAACTGGTTATTGCCGAAATGGGTGATGGAGACATAGCGCACGCCGCGCTCCGCCCACATGCCCACATTGGACAGGTCCTCACCCAGCGGCCAGGAATTCTCCATCCCGATCAGCGCGACCAGCCGGCCCGACTCATGGATGGCCTCCACCTGATCGGCGGTGGTGGCGAGGGCGATCTGATCGCGATAGCCGCGGATCATCCGCACGATGGCCTGATACTTGTCTTCGGCCTGATCGGCGGCTTCTTCATAGCCGATCGGACTGATCAGCCCCTGGCCCACATAGACGATGAAAAACGCGGCATCGAGACCGCCATCGCGCATTTTCGGCAAGTCGACCTGAGCGCGGGTGAAGCCGCCCGGATCAAGCGCTGCGGTGGCGTAGCCCTGACCAATGTCCACATGGGTGTCCATGGTCAGCACCCGGTCATGGAGCGAACGATCCGTCTCGCCCAGCGCATCCGCGCCGCGCAGCGACTGCGCCCCCGCCTCAACAGAAGGGGCGTAGCCAGCCTCTTCGGAATACTCCACGCTCACACAACCGGTCAGCGCCAGCGCCGCAACGCCTGCCATCCAAGCCTTCATCGCCCTCTCCCCTGTTTTCAGGACAGGGGAGGCTAGTCCCCAGCGGGGCGGAGGAGCAAGGCCGGAACGCGGCGGCGAATAAAGCATTCAGGATCAGCGCCGTTCGAAACGCGCCTTTTCATAGGTCAGCGCGACGACTTCACCTGTTTCATCGCGCTCGAACTGCAAGGGCAGCATTTCGTCCAGAGGATGTTGTTGCAGCCCGAAGACATCGGTTTGGGCGGGCGCGCCCGTGAACCGATAATCCCCCCAGGCGGCCTGCAGCCGCCCCTCCACGACAGAGATCGTCACAGGCGCGTACATCACGTCATTGACGTACTCACCTTCATAGACAGCGAGATCAGACGCAGACGGCGCCCAGCTCCAATCCCCGAACACATCAGTGGCGCGGTCCTCATCCAGACTATCCCGGCGCATGCCGAGCAACCGCTCGACACGCTGGGGGTATTGCTCCTGACGGATCTGCATCCAGCGATCGGCCTCTTCATGATCGATCACGAACTGCAGGAACTGGATCATGGTGCGGCTGGTCAGCCAGCCGGTCATATTGTCGGAGTTCGAGAACACGCCGATGCCGACTCCCAGATCGGGCGAAAACGCCATCATGGTGCGCGCGCCGGTATAGCCGCCGCCATGCGCGTAGAGCGTGTGGCCTTCAAAATCGCAGACATTCCAGCCCAGCGCATAGCCATAGCAGGGCAGTTCATAAGCATTGCGCGCCTCACGGCTGACCTCGGCGGCGATGGTGTGGGCTTCGGTCACGACCGCCTCGGTCAGGCCGGAACCGGCCGGCCCCTCGCCGCGCAGATTCATCTGCAACCAGGTGATCATGTCAGTGGGCGAGGTGGTGATCCCGCCGGCGGACTGCATCTGGGCGTCGGTCTTGGGCCGCACTTCAAACCAGCCCGTCTCGGCCCCGGTCCAGATATGGTTCCAGCTTTGCGCATCAAGCTCGAAATCAGAGGTGCGCGCGCTGGTGTGCTCCAAGCCCAACGGGTCAAAGACCCGCTCTTCCAGCCAGTCCTGCCAGGTGCGCCCCGTCACCGTTTCCAGGATCGCGCCATACAGATTGTAGCCCAGATTATCGTAATCAAAGCCGGGCTC
>NZ_DEMB01000016.1:658524-688347 GCF_002354675.1 Oceanicaulis sp. UBA2681
CCGGCCAGTGATCAGCCAGCGTTGACTCAAGGCTGAGAACGCCTTGCGCATCCAGCTGAGCGGCCAGCAGCCCCATATAGGCCTTGGTCTGGGACGCGACATAGATCGGCGTGTCCGCGGTCAGCGGCGCGCCGGTGCTCGCCCTGCGCTCCCCCCAGACTTCGCGCAGCAACACGTCATCGGCCGTTACGGCCACCACGGCGTAGCCCGGACCCAGATCCTCAAACCCGAACAGAAAGTCCTGCATCCGCTCCGCCGCCGCTACCGGGGTTTGCGCTTGCGCGAACACCATGGGTGATAGCAAAGCCAACGCCGCGCCAGCGACAAGGTTTGAAAAACGCATATAAATCTCCATCAAAGGCCGCAAACTTTACCGGCAAGCTAGCCCCGCGCAGACATGCGGTCTTGTACGCATGTAACCCTGTGCAGCACGAGATCAGGCGAACGCCGCCTTGAGCGCAGTCGCGGTCAGTCCGGTCTCAGACCGCAAGGTGCGCGCCAGATGGGGCTGGTCTGAAAAGCCGCCGATCTGGGCGGCCTCTGCGGCGCTCACACCCTCTTCCAGCAGACTGCGGATCGCCTGGCTCAGCCGCATGCGGCGACAATCCAGACTGATCGGCGCGCCATAAAACCGGGCATAGCTACGCGACAGATGCACCCGATGGACCCCGGCTTCATCCGCCAGCGCTTGAACGTTCATCTCGGCAGGATCGTCCCGCACCGCCTCGCGCACGCGCGACAACCATGCCGGCGGTTTCAAAATTGGCGGCTCAGCCGGGCCTCCGAGCACCGCCAGAAGGTCCATCAGCACCTGATCATCGTTCGCGACGCCTTCCACCATCAGCCGCACAAGATGGGCTGCATCCGCTGCGCAAGCAGCCGGGCTCCAGCTCCACAGCGTCTCCGGGCTTGAACACGGCTCTGTATTCACCGCCACCAAGAGCGCGCCGTTCGAACCATAGCGGTTCTCATGTTCATGACCGGCCGCCTTGAACCCCACATGAGACGCCGAGGGTTGCGCAATGTGAGACGGCGTCTCTTCACACAGCCCTCCGGACAGGATCATGGAATGCTGGTCGCACTCATGCACATGCGCGGCCATGTAATGCCCCGACGGGTAATAGCTCAGAATCACCTCAGCGCCTTCAAACCGGGCCAAGGGTCGGCGTTTGGGTTGGAGAGGCTGGAGCATCGGCTGTCCTGATAGTGAAATGGAGCGTGCGCGCGATCATGCGGCGCCAGTCCATAAAACAACAAAAGCCGGCGGACGCCCCGCCGGCTTTTGAGTAGATGCCGCCAATCAACAGACTGGATGCATCAGTATGTTGGCGCCCATTCAGACTTTCTCGTCAGCATAGGCTTCACCGCTTTTCGCCGAGCTCAAGGCCTGTTTCAGCAGACCCCGGCCGATGTCGTCGACATCGTCTTTTTCAAGCTCGGTCTCGCAGGCCTGAACCAGAAAGGCCTCGCCATCATCAATGGCCTTGAGCGCGGTTTTCTCTTCGCTGCCGAAATTGGCGCTCATCCCGGTGAGCATCCGGTGCAGGCTGCCCAGCGGGCCGCCTTCATCCTTGGGCTCTTCGCCTTGCAGGCGCACATGGGCCTGATATTCGAGGATCATGGCCTGACGCTCGGCGAGCTTCTTGGCGAACTTGGCTTTGTGGACATAGTCGTCCTCAACCAGGTTCAACGCCATTTCATAGCCGCGTCGGCTGTCGATGAGAATCGGCAGAATGTTGTTCAAGGCAGCAGCTGTTTGGTGTCCCATGGGAATCTCCGCTTGGTTTGAATGACGATCAGGTCGGACGCCTGATCGGTCAGCCCAGCGCAGCCGCGTTCACCTGGGTTTCTGCAATGCGCGTCATCTCGCGATCACCGCCATAGGTCTGATCCAGACATTCCTGAATGCGGACGACGTCTGATTTCAGGCCCTGTCGTTGAGCGAAAGCCCGTACGACGCCATAGCCTGCAAGCGCGTAATGGGTCATGCGCTGATATTGGGAGATGATGGACGCGTCGCGGACATCATCATCGCTGAAATCTTCCTCCAGCGCATGGGCGCGAGCTTCGGCCACCAGGCCTTCCATACCCTTGCAATGCTCGCCATTGGGATTGGCGTCATGGGTTTCAATCAAGGCCTGGATCGTCGCCATGCCCTCTTTGACACCCTCGGCGCCGCGTTTGAGCGCAGCCTTGAGATCGGGATTGGTCGCCGCTTCGGACAGCTCTTTCGTCACCGACAGCGATTGCTTGTCAGCGCTGTACAGGTCTTGCAGCTGGTCGATATAGAGATCTTTCAAGGTGTCCATGGTCAAGTCTCCTTCATTGGAGTTCTGAACACGGCCCGCGTCATCCGGGGGGCGGCGCCACAGGGCGCGTGTTCGGGCGTTCGTCCTGACTCAACGCCTGGTCAGGGCTCGCGTTCCAAATTGGGTGCAGCGCCCAGACAAAAGGGCGGCCCGTCCGGACCGCCCTTTTTCAGATGATAGGACCGGGTCGGCCCGGTCAGGACTTGAACGGATCCTGCATCAGGATGGTGTCGTCGCGCTCGGGGCTGGTGGACAAGAGCGCCACCGGCGTCTCGATCAGCTCTTCAATGCGGCGCACATATTTCACGGCCTGAGCCGGCAGGTCCGCCCAGGAGCGGGCGCCTGCGGTTGACCCCTCCCAGCCTTCAAAGGTTTCATAAACCGGTTCGACGCCCGCCTGGGCGCCCGTGCCAGCGGGCAGACGGTCATACATCTCGCCGTTGAACTTGTAGCCGATGCACACTTTCAGCTCGTCAAAGCCGTCCAGCACATCAAGCTTGGTCAGCGCCACGCCATTGATGCCGTTGATCTTGCAGCTTTGGCGCACCAGCACGGCGTCAAACCAGCCGCAGCGGCGCTGGCGGGAGGTGACGGTGCCGAACTCACGCCCGCGCTCGCCGATCTTCTGGCCGATCTCGTCGGTCAGCTCGGTGGGGAACGGGCCTTCGCCGACCCGCGTGGTATAGGCTTTCACAATGCCCAGCACATAGCCGACCTTGCCCGGCCCCACGCCTGATCCGGCGGAGGCCTGACCCGCGACGGTGTTGGAGCTGGTGACGTAGGGATAGGTGCCGTGATCCACGTCCAGAAACGCGCCCTGGGCGCCTTCAAACAGGATTTTCTTGTCGTCTGCGATAGCCCGGTCGAGCGTGCGCCAGACAGGGTCCGCATAGGGCAGGATTTTCGGCGCGATATCCAGCAGCTCTGCGACCAGCGCGTCTTCATCCGCCTCTTCCACGCCCATGCCGCGGCGCAGGGCGTTATGGTGATGCAAGAGCTCGGAGACGCGGCGGCGCAACTGGGTTTCATCGGCGAGGTCAATGACCCGGACGGAGCGGCGTCCCACCTTGTCTTCATAGGCCGGGCCGATGCCGCGGCGGGTGGTGCCGATCTTCATGCCGTCATCGCGGTTCTCGCGCAGGGCGTCGAGTTCGCGATGGACCGGCAGGATCAAGGTGGCGGTTTCCGCCACGCGCACCAGCTTGGGGCTGATATCCACGCCCTGCTCGCGCACTTTCTCGATCTCGGAGATGAAGGCCCAAGGGTCGACGACTACGCCATTGCCGATGAGGGACAGCTTTTTCTGCACCACGCCCGACGGCATCAGCGACAGCTTGTAGGTCACCCCGTCCACAACCAGCGTGTGACCGGCATTGTGACCACCCTGAAAGCGCACGACCACGTCGGCGCGATGAGACAGCCAGTCGACAATCTTGCCTTTGCCCTCATCGCCCCACTGGGCGCCGACAACCACAACATTGGACATCGCGCATACTCCGTATCGCGGAAAAACCGGGGGTGGCTTACGCGCTTCTCAGCCCAGGGGCAAGAAGCGCGCTGGCAAAGCCTTTTGAGGACGCCTAATCGGCGGGGTTCGCAAGCGCTTCGTGATACGCCCAGTCCAGCCAGGGGCCGAGCGCCACGAGATCGTCTGCGTCCACCGTCGGGCCGCACCAGATGCGCAAGCCAGCGGGCGCCTTCGGGTGGGGAATCACGTCAAACGCCGCTTCTTCGCGGTCCAGCAACACGCCCATGCGGCGCGACACCGCCCAGCGTTCCGCCTCGGACTTACCCTCCAGCTCCTTGCCGGAGAATTTCAGCGTCACAGAGGTTTGCGAGCGGGTGGCCGGATCCTGAGCCAGAAACTCGATCCAGTCGGTCTTTTCCACCCAGGACGCCAAAGCATCGAAATTGGCCTGGGTCCGAGCGATCAGCGCGGACACGCCGCCCTCTTTCGCCGCCCATTTCAGCGCATCGAGATAATCCTCGGTGCACAGAAGCGACGGCGTATTGATGGTGGAGCCTTCGTAGATCGCCGCCGTTTCCTCACCCGCTTCAAACAATTGCAGAAGGCGCGGCACCGGCCAGCTCGGGCGGAACTCACGCAGGCGCTGACGCGCACGGGGGCTGAAGATGGCTATGCCGTGCTGGGCTTCGCCGCCCATGCATTTTTGCCAGCTGAACGTGGTCACATCCAGCTTGTCCCAGGGCATGTCCATGGCGAAGGCGGCTGACGTGGCGTCGCAGATGGTCAGACCCTCGCGGTCGTCCGCAATCCAGTCGCCATCGGTGACGCGCACACCCGCCGCCGTAGCGTTCCAGGTGAAGACCACGTCGTTGTTGAAATCGACCTTGGAATAATCCGGCGCCTGGCCATAGGGCGCGTGATGGATGGTCAGGCCCTCAGGCTTGAGCTCGTCACGCGCGTCGATCAACCAGCGGCCGCCAAACTCGTCGCACGCCAGCACGTCCACGCCGCGCGCGCCCAGCATGGACCACATGGCGCCTTCCATCGCGCCGGTGTCAGACGCCGGCGTGATGATCACTTTGTAATCGTCAGGGATTTCCAGGATCGCGCCGGTGCGCTCAATGGCTTCGGCCAGGCGCGCTTTCGGCGTGCCGCCGCGATGGGTTCGGCCCAGCGGCGCGGCGGCGAGCGCAGACAATTCCCAACCCGGACGCTTCTTGGTAGGCCCGCAAGAGAAGCGGGCGTCATTGGGGCGGCTGGTGGGTTTGAGAACCGTCATGATACGATGACCTCAGCTTTGTTATCGACAGGGCTCCACCGGTAGGCCGTGCTGCACATGCGGTCAATTGCGCAAGGCGAGGAAAAATCCTGACTTGACCATGTTCCGTACACGCCGTAGCGCAAATGCCATGACCGATTATCGCGCCCTCTTCGATCTGCCCGCTGAAACCGCTTACTTCAACGCCGCTCAGGTCGGGCCCTTGCCGATCCGCGCGGCGGAAGCCGGGCAGGCTGCCTTCCGCGACAAGCTGCGCCCCTGGGCGCACACCACGAACCAGCTGTTCTTCGATCTGCCGGAAAGCGTCAGGGGCGAAGCCGCCCGGCTGTTCAACGCGACCGCCGACGACATCGCCCTGGTCCCCGCCGCCTCCTATGGCCTGGCGACCGCGGCGCGCAATCTTGACCTCAAATCGGGCGATGAGATCGTCATTCTGGACGGGCAATTTCCCTCCAATGTCTACACCTGGCGCGCGCTGGCGCAGCAGACCGGCGCAGTCATTAAAACCGCCAAACGCACCGAGACCGGGACCTGGACCCAGGCGCTGATCGCTATGATCTCGTCGCGCACGCGTCTTGTAGCCTGCGGGGCGTTGCACTGGATTGATGGCGGCCGGATTGATCTTGAAGCCGTGTCAAACGCCGCCAAGGCGCAGGGCGCGGCGCTGGTGCTCGACCTCACCCAGTCGCTGGGCGTGATGGAGTTTGACGTCAAAGCCGTCGATCCTGATTTCGCCGTCGCCGCCGCCTATAAATGGCTGCTCAGCCCTTATGCGACCGGGTATCTGTATGTGGCGTCGCGCCACCAATCGGGCGTTCCGCTTGAGCAAAACTGGATCAATCGCAGCGACGCCCGGGACTTCACCCGGCTGACCGATTATCGCGACAGCTATGATGCGGGCGCACGGCGGTTTGACATGGGCGAACGCTCCAACCACCAATTGCTGCCCGCCGCGCTTGAAAGCCTCAAACTGATCAACGGGCTTGGAGTCACTGACATCGCACGCCAATGCGCGGCGACAAGCACGATGATCAAAGAGGGTGTAGCGCCGCTGGGCCTGCTGGCTGATATTCCTGATCAGGCCGCGCACTACCTGTCGCTGAGCCTTCCCGACAACGCACCCGCTGACATCGCCGCGCGGCTGCGAGAGCAGGATATTCACGCCTCCCAACGCGGCCCGCGCCTGCGGATCAGCGCCCATATCTATAACACCGAAGAGGATGTAGGCCGCCTCGTCTCCGCCTTGAAAGCCATACTGGGATGACGCCGGACAGTCCGGGAGCGAAAGGCTGGGGCGCGCTCGGCCTTCTGGCGCTTGTCTGGGGCAGCGCGTTCGCCTTCATCGCGATCGCTGTCGACACCCTGCCGCCTTCGATCATCGTGCTGGGACGATTGAGCCTCGCCGCCGTCATCCTGACAGGCTGGGCGTTTTATCGCCGTCGCCGCTTTCCGCCGCTGCGCGACGTGCGCTGGCTCTGGTTCCTGGCGCTCGGGTTCCTCGGCAACGCCCTGCCCTTCACCCTGATCGCCATTGGTCAGAAGACGGTGCCGTCCGGGATTGCGGGCATTCTGATGGGCATGATGCCGCTGACCGTGATCGCGGCGGCGCATTTCATCCTGCCCAATGAACGCCTGAGTCTCCGGAAAGCCTCGGGATTCCTGATCGGGTTTTCCGGCATCGTGATCCTGATGGGGCCTGCGGCGCTGAAGGGCATGCTGGAGGCGGACTTTCTCGCCCAGCTCCTTATCTTCATCGCGACCTTGAGCTATGCCGCCAATGCGGTGACCTATCAGGCCTCACCCGAAACCCCGCCCAGCGTCATCGCGGCGGGGTCGATGATCTGCGCGGCTTTGTTGAGCCTGCCGGTGGCGCTTTACGACATCTTCGCCGGGGCCCCCATCACGCCGAGCCTGCCATCCATGATGGCGGTGCTGGCGCTCGGGTTGTTGCCGACCGCGCTCGCGACCATCGTCTATATGGGCGTGGCGCGAAAGGTGGGCGCGTCGTTTGTGGCGCTGATCAATTACATGGTCCCGGTGGTCGCCGCGGTGATCGGGCTCCTGCGCGGCGAACCCATGACCCTGACCACGATGATCGCGCTCGGCGTCATTCTCTTGGGCGTCTATGTCGCCCGGCGCAAACCCAAAGCCGCGCCCTAGTCGAGATCCCCGCGCACCGGCGCGTGAGCGAATTCTGAGGCATTGACCGTCCAGCCATGCTGGACCGGGCCATGTCCCTCGCCAAACTTGGGCGCGCGGCGGATCGCTTCATACAGATAATCGCCCGCCATCTCGACGGCGCGGTCAAGGCCTTGGCCCTGCGCCATCAGCGCGGCGATCGCGCTCGCCAACGTGCAGCCCGTGCCATGGGTGTGCCGCGTATGAATGCGCGGGCGCGTGAACAGGCGCACGCCATTGCGCGTCGCCAGAAGATCAATGATCTGAGAGCCTTCCAGATGACCGCCTTTGACCAGCACCGCCTTGGCGCCCATCTCCAGCAATTCGTCGGCGGCGGCGCGCTGATCATCCATGTTTTCAATCGTGCCGCCCGCCAGAACGGCGGCTTCAGGCGCATTGGGCGTGATCAGGCTGGCGCGCGGCAGCAAAATCGTGCGGATGGCCTCCGCGGTGTCTTCACTGACCAGGGAATCGCCCGAGCTCGCCACCATGACCGGATCGACGATCAGCGGTAGACCGACCGTGCCCTCGTCATCCAGCGCCTTGACGACGGCTTCAATCGTGCTGACAGATCCAAGCATGCCGGTCTTGATCGCGTCCGTGCCGATATCAGACAGCACCGCATTGATCTGAGCGGCGATCACATCATCAGGAATGGGATGCACGCCCGATACGCCCTTGGTGTTCTGAACCGTCACCGCAGTAATCGCTGTCGAGGCGTAGCCGCCCAGCGCCGTCACCGTCTTGATGTCGGCCTGAACACCGGCGCCGCCCGAGCTGTCAGACCCGGCAACGATCAGGACCCGGCCCTTCGGGTTCTCAAACTCGCCCTCTGCGATGTCGGTCTCGTCGGTCATGGCTGTGCTCCCTCAATGTCACGTGTGAGCTAGTCTGTGCAGCCAGCTCGTGCAAGTCGGGAGGCTGTGTCCAGACAGACACACTGACGCTTATTCGCAACGGATACCCAAGTTCTCTCTGGTCTCCATCCTCGGGCTGATCTAAGACCCGCTTACCCGACAGAGCCTGTCTGTCCAGAAGGAGTATTCGGATCCGTGCCACGATCTTGAGAGCAGCGGCGGCCTGGTGAAATCCAGGCGGTGAGCGTCGCAGCAAATGTGGACCACGGCGCGCATCGCGTCTGGCCCGAACGCTAAATCCCTCGCCTGTACCGCAGCCTTACAGATCATGCGTGTCGCCCGTCGCCGGAGTCCGGCTGATGACGCCCCGCACGTACGCAGGACCGAGATGACCGATTTCAACGATTTTGAAGACGAGAACACCCCCAGCGCGCGGGTGTTGTCCAATTTTGACGTGCTCCGTTTTGTCGCCCGGCAATGGGCGCGCCGTCCCTGGCTGTTCAGCCTGGTGGTGGGCTTCTCGGCGCTCGCCACTTTGGCGGACGTCTTTATTCCCGTGGCCGCCGGCCAGCTGATTGATTCCATCAGCAGCGCCAACGCGGACCCGTCAGGCGACAGCCACTGGACCGCGTTGATCGTGTTTGTGGGGCTCGCCATTCTGGTGAACGCCGCCCGGCAGATCATGGTGCGGTGTGAGATCCCGTTCTCCAGCGCCAACATGGCGGACATGACCTCTGAAGCCTTCGCCAAGGTCCAGCGCTTCAGCGCGGACTGGCACGCGAACGCCTTCGCCGGCGCGGTGGTGCGCAAGATCACCCGCGGCATGTGGGCGTATGACACCATCACCGCCACGTTGTGGTTCTCGATGATCCCGTCGATCGGAGTGATGGTGGCGCTGGGCGTGTACATGCTCATTCACTGGCCGATCGTGGGCCTGTATGCACTGGCGGTGACCTTCACCTTCATCGTGCTGACGGTGCTGGTGTCCACTTATTATATCCGCCCGCAGAACGTTATCTCGAACGCCAAGGATTCAGAGCTCGGCGGCGCGATCGCGGACGTGATCTCCGGCGTCGCCACGGTCAAAAGCTTCGGCGCGGAAGCGCGTGAAGACAGCCGGTTTCATACCCTGGCCTGGGGCTGGCGCGCTGCGGCGAAAAAGACCTGGCTTCGTTTCACCAACGCCTGGCTGATCCAGATGACTGCCGTCATCATGCTGCAGGCGGGCCTGGCGGGCCTGTTGCTGCAGCTGTGGACGCAAGGCGAGGCGACCGCGGGCGACGTGGTGTTCGGCATCACCGCCTTCTTGATGATGGCGGGCTATATGCGCCGGTTCGGCGAGGAAGTGCAGAACGTCCAGCGCGGTCTGGACGAGATCCAGGACCTGGCCGCCTTCGCCCGGACCGACGCCCAGATCGCAGATCTGCCCGGCGCGCCCGCGTTCAAACCGGGACGCGGCGAAGTGGTCTTCAAGGATGTGCGCTTCACCTATCAGGGCCAGGACACGCCGCTTTACGAAGATTTCTCCCTGACCATTCCGGCGGGCGAGCGCGTGGCGCTGGTCGGCCCGACCGGGTCGGGCAAGTCCACTTTCGTCAAGCTGGTCCAGCGCTTTCACGATGTGGATGCCGGCGCCATCGTCATTGATGGCCAGGACGTGCGCACCATCACCCAGTCGAGCCTGCGCCGCTCCATCGCGCTGGTGCCTCAGGACCCGGCCCTGTTTCACCGCACCATTGCGGAGAACATCGCCTATGCCTGCCCGGACGCGACCGATGAGCAAATCGTGGAGGCCGCGAAACGCGCCCGCGCCCACGACTTCATCGTCACCTTGCCCAAAGGCTATGACACGCTGGTGGGCGAGCGGGGGGTGAAGCTGTCGGGCGGCGAACGCCAGCGCATCGCCATCGCCCGCGCCGTGCTGGCGGATGCGCCGATCCTGATCTTTGACGAGGCCACCAGCGCGCTCGACAACGAGACCGAACGCGACGTTCAAGAGGCGATGGCGGATGTGACCCAAGGCAAGACCGCCATCGTCATCGCCCACCGGCTGTCGACCATTCGGGATGCGGACCGCATCCTGGTTTTTGACAAGGGCCGGGTGGTCGAACAGGGCACGCATGACGAGCTGGCCGCCCAGGGCGAAGGCGTTTATGCGCGCCTCGCAGCGCTGGCGGAGGGCTAGGCCCAATCAAGGCCATTTCGGGGCTGATGCAGGTTTTTCGTATCTTTTCGGTGCGAGGCCTGCTATCAGCCGCCGCTCAGTCGCGCCGGGGCACTCCGCGCGATCAGGTTTTCAGGGCTGGCCTCAAGCAAGGGATTGTGAGGCGCACGTCCTTTGCGAGGTACATATGAAGTTCCCCACCACCATTCCTTCAGCGCTGGTCTCAGCGCTGGAGACGAAGGGCTATGACGCCCTGACCGAAGTCCAGTCCGCGGTTCTGACCGACGAGGCTGTGGGCCGTGACCTTCTGGTCTCCGCCCAGACCGGCTCGGGCAAGACCGTCGCCTTTGGTCTGGCCATGGCCGAGACCCTGCTGGCCGGCGAAGACCGCCTGCCGCAAGCGGGCGCGCCGCTGGCTCTGATCATCGCCCCGACCCGCGAACTCGCCTTGCAGGTTCAGCGCGAACTCGACTGGCTGTACGCCAACGCCGGCGCTCGTCTCGCCAGCGCCGTGGGCGGCCTTGACGCTCGCACCGAGCGCCGGGTTCTCGATCGCGGCGCCCATATCGTCGTGGGCACGCCGGGTCGTCTGCGCGACCATATCGAGCGCAAGGCGCTGGATCTGTCCAATATCCGCGCCATCGCGCTGGATGAAGCCGACGAAATGCTCGATTTCGGGTTCCGCGAGGACCTTGAATTCATCCTCGGCTCTGCGCCCGAAGAGCGCCGCACCCTGTTGTTCTCGGCCACGGTCTCCAAAGAGATCGCCCGCATCGCCGAGACCTATCAGCGCGACGCCCTGCGCATCTCCAAGCTCAGCGCCACCGGCCAGCACGCCGACATCAGCTATGTGGCGCACACGGTGTCTGGCCATGACCGCGAGAACGCCGTCATCAACGTGCTGCGTTACCACGCAGCGCCGCGCGCTCTGGTGTTCTGCGCCCGCCGCGATGAAGTGAATCGTCTGGCCGCCAAGCTGCACAATCGCGGCTTCCACGCTGTGGCGCTGTCGGGCGAGCTGACCCAGGCCGAACGCACCAAGGCGCTGCAAGCGCTGCGCGACGGCCGGGCGAATGTCTGCGTCGCCACCGATGTGGCCGCGCGCGGCATCGACCTGCCGGGTCTTGACCTGGTGGTTCACGCCGAGCCGCCGACCAATGCGGAAAGCCTTCTGCACCGCTCTGGCCGAACCGGTCGTGCAGGCTCGAAAGGCACCAGCGTGTTCGTGGTCGCCAGCTCCCGCAAGGGCCGGATCATCCGCCTGCTGCGCGACGCCAAGGTTGAAGCGCAATGGGTGGACGCGCCGGACGCGGACGATGTCCGCGAGAAAGACCGCGAACGCCTGGCCGAACATCCGGCGCTGGCCAATGACGTCGACGAGGAGCGGCTGGATGAAATCCGCGCCCTGATCGAACAGTTTGGCGCTGAAAAACTGGCCGCCGGCTTCCTGGCCGAGCTTGAACGCCGCATGCCGGCGCCGGAAGAGCTGTCCGGAACGCCAGCCGATCGTCCGCGCGAAGAGCGCGCCGATCGGGGTCCGCGCCGTGGCCGCGAAGACTTTGACGACGGCCAGTGGTTCGAGATTGATCTGGGCCGCAAGCAGCGCGCCGAACCGCGTTGGCTTTTGCCGCTGATCTGCCGTGTTGGCGGCGTCGCGGGCAATGATATCGGCGCCATCAAGATTGGCGATTCTGCGACCCGGTTCCAGATCGCCGAAGACAAGATCGAAGGCTTCAAGCAGGCGATGAACCAGCCGCGAGAAACCGACAAGAATGTGCGGGTCTCACTGGCGGGCGACGAACCGTTTGAAACAGCTGCGCCGGACTTCAACAAAGGCCCGCGCGGCGGCGATCGTGACCGCAGCAAGCCCAAGCGCGCGCCGCGTCCTGGCAAGAACGAACGCGCCGCCAAGCGTCATGATGACGATGATTTCTTCGGCGGCTCCGCTGAAGACACCCGCCCCAAGCGCGACTGGGCGCCGAAAGGCAAGCCGCCGTTCAAGAAACGCGATGGCGACAAGCCCTATGCGGCCAAACCCGGCGGCTTCAAGAAAGGCCCCGGCGCCAAGCCCGGCTTCAAGAAGGCCGAAGGCGCCAAGCCGGCGTTCAAGAAAGCTGAGGGCGGCGATCGCCCGCTGAAGCGCATCAAGCGCAAAACTGACAGCTAGCTTACCAAGCGGTCACGCTATGGACAGGACAAGCCTGCCGCCGTGCGGCAGGCTTGATCCATGTCGAGCCTGATTGAATGCCTTGAAACCCAAGACGCAATCGCCCTGAGCCATTTGCTCGGGCGCTTGCCGCATTTGACCAACGCACCGGTCAAGGATGGCGATCAGACGCCTCACCCGCTTCATGCCATTTGTGATCGGGTGTTTGACGGCCGTCTGACCGAACCGCAAGGGTTGGCCTTCGCCAACGCCTTGATCTCGGCGGGCGCGGATCTGGATGCTGTTCATCCGGGTAATGGCGACACTCTGCTGATCAGCGCCATCAGCCTGTCCTGCCCGTCCATCGCCCATCGCCTGCTCGACAAGGGCGCCAATCCCGATCCGCGCGGCCTGTTCGGCGCCACCGCCCTGCATTGGGCCGCGATCATGGGCATGGCCGACCTTGTGAAACGCCTGATGGATCATGGCGTCTATATCTATCTGCGCGACGCCCAGTACAGCGCCACCCCGCTGGGATGGGCTGTGCAAGGCTGGCTGGAGCCACCCCGCGGCGCCCGCGGCGAGCATATCGCCTGCGCAGCGCTGCTGGTTGAAGCGGGCCTGCAGCCGGACACGGACTGGCGGCACAGCGAACAGATCATGGGCGACAAGGCGCTGCGTCTGGCTTTGGGCTGGGCTTAGGCCCCGGCGTTCAGAACCGCCGCCTGCACCTTGAGGGCCTGAACCGTCTCGCGCACGTCATGGACCCGCACGATGGCGCAACCGGCCCGTGCGGCGTGCAGCGCGACGGCGAGTGAGCCGCCCAGCCGATCCATTGCATCGTCCGCCGTGTCGTCAATCGCCTGGATGAAGCGCTTGCGTGAGGCGCCGAACAGAACCGGCAGGCCCAGCGAGACGAAATGCTCGAGCGAGGCCATGAGCTGGAGATTATGCTCCAGCGTTTTGCCGAAGCCGATGCCGGGATCGAGCACGATCAGATCGCGGTCAAAGCCGGTGGCGAGCAAAACGCCGGCGCGCTGGCCCAGATAGCGCGCCACGTCGTTGACCACGTCGTCATAGTGCGGCGCAGCCTGCATGGTGCGCGGTTCGCCCTGCATATGCATCAGGCAGACCGGCACCCCCAGCTCCATGGCGGTTTCCGGCGCCGTATCCGCGCGCAGGGCGTTGACGTCATTCCACAGGCTGGCCCCGGCATGCACAGCGGCGCGCGCGACCCCCGGCTTCATCGTATCAATCGAGATCGGCGTGTCCGGGCGTTCTTCAAGAATCGCCTCGATCACCGGCGCGACACGGTCCAGCTCTTCGCTTTCAGAGACGGGTTCGGCGCCCGGACGGGTGCTCTCCCCACCGACATCGAGGCAATCTGCGCCCGCATCCAGCAAAGCCAGCCCATGATCGCGGGCCGCCTGCGTGCTGGCGTGCCGCCCACCGTCTGAAAAGCTGTCAGGCGTTACATTGACGATGCCCATGACCTGCGGCCGACCATCGCTGTGCGAGCGGATCGGGAAGGCTAGCATGGACGGCTCGACGCCTTGGAATACCGCGACAGTTCGCCATGGCGGAAATGCTCACGGTCTGCGCGCAGGGCTTCAGCGATATGATCGAGCACCGTGGCTTGTGCGCGCGAGCGCCGCACCGCGCCATGGGCCACCAGCCACAAATCCAGCAAAACCTCGAAATCGGGCAGGATGCGCACAAGCCCAGGGCTGACCCGCGCCAGTCTGTGCGAGGTCACACCGAGACCCAGACCATTGCGCAACCCCTCCAGATGGGCGCTGGGATGGGTCGCGACCATGACGTCCCGTCGGGGTTTGAGCTCGTCGCCAATGGGCGTCCGCGGCCATTGAAAGGCGATCGGCGCCGCCCAGCCCACCGCCACATGGTCAGCGACATCATCGAGCGTTTGCGGCGCGCCATGACGTTCGAGATAGCATTCAGAGGCGTACATGCCGCTACCCACCTCCGCCGCGCGGCGGGCGAGCAGGCTATGCTGCGGCCCGGGCTGACCCCAACGCAAGGCGATATCGGCGTCGCCGCCTGCCAGATTGGCCGGTTCGAACCCGATCTTGAGTTCGACGGACAGGTCCGGGTGCGCCTGGAGCAAGGGCGTCAGCGCGCCTGGCAGCCAGTCTGCGCCGACGCCGTCGCTGGCGGCCACGGTCACCCGCCCCTCGATCCGCTCATTCCCGCTGCGCGCGGCACGCTCGATCGCGGCGGCCTCGTCTTGCATGTTGCGCGCGTGATCGAGCACTGATCGCCCCAGCGAGGTCGGCGTCAGAAGGTCGCCCCGGCGTTCGAACAAGGCGCCGCCCAGATGGGTTTCCAGCGCCCGCATCCGGCGACTGACCGTGGGTTGGCTGAGCCCCAGCACACGACCGGCGGCGGCATGGCTCCCCGCTTCAAAAACGGAGAGGGCGAGATAATAGTCTGACCAGTTATCCATTCAACTATGAATACCAATTATGCAGTTTCAGTCAATTGCACATATGCTGCAGCGCGTCATATTTGTTTCATCACTGAATGGAGGCTTATATGTCCGTGTTTGCAACTGCAATTCTCGCCCTGCAACTGACCGGCGCGCCGGTCCAGGATTTCACCCCGGTCCGTGTGGCCGATTCCGATATTCGCGGCTCCGTCCGCGCCCTCAATCAGGGCGACTGGAACACCGCGCTGCACTTCAGCCGCGCCGCGCTGGACAGCGGGTCGCGCACCAGCGTGCTCATCGCCGCCCATGCCAACGCCTGCATCGCCCTGCACCAGCTGGGCCAGACCGCCGAAGCGGCTCAGGCGTGTGAAACCGCTTTGGCCCTGGCGCCGAACAACACCGTTCTGGCGTCTAACCTGTCTGCGGTGCAAACCCGCATGGCGGGCGCGCCGTCCGCAGGCGCTGGCAACTAATCGCCTGATCACAGGAATGCGATTTGCGCCGTCAGGGTCTGTCCGGTAACCCGTGACCCATGACGGCGCAATTCATCACTCAGCTGGGCCCCTATAGCGAAGCGCGATCCCGCGCTGGGCGCACTCTGAACATGTGGCGGTATGACGCCGGGTTTCAGAAGCCGCCAGCGCCCCACCGGGTTCTCCCCGAAAGCCGGCTGAGCCTTGTGACCGAAAGCCTGTATGCGCCGTCTGGCGAAGTGCTGAGCCAGGCGCACTGGGTTTTTGGCCCCATACAAACCCCTCGGCTTTACGCGCCCCCGCCAGGCTCCGTGCTGGAAGGCGCGTTTATCCTGCCCGAGCATGCAATCTGTCAGCTGGGCGTGCGTCCTGACGAGCTGACCGACGCCATTCTTCCGCAAAGCGACTTCCCACGTCTGGAGCGCCTGCCTGTCCACCCGCCGCGTCAACAAGACCGGCTGGCGATCTGGGCGGCCCGGCTGGTCCGCGCCACGAAAGGCCGTGTCCGCGCCAATGTCCTCGCAGAGCGCGCCGGGGTGAGCGAACGCCATCTTCATCGCTGCATGAGCGGACGTCTGGGCGTCGGACCCAAAGCCCTCTCGGCTCAGATCCGCGCCCTGGCGGCCATTGAACGCGCCGATCGCGCCGACCGTCCGGACTGGGCCGACATTGCGATCGCCAGCGGCTATAGCGATCAGGCCCATCTCAGCCGGTCACTCAAATCCCTGACCGGACTCACGCCGACCGCGCTTCATGCGGAAAGGTCTGTTGAGTCCGAAATCTTCAAGACCGAACCGGCACTTTAGGGCCAGCCTCCAGCCATCGTTCTTTCTGGCAGGAGCCCTGTGATGAAACTGTTGATGACCGCCGCCTTGTGCGCGGCGATGAGCGCCCCCGCCCTGGCGCAGCAAACGCTTGAATATGAGGGCCTGAGCTGGCGCATCGAGGCCGAGCTGGCCGAACGGTCGGAGTTTCTCGGTCGTGACGCCCTGCATTTTCGCGATGGCGTGATCTGGATTGACGGATCCCGGTTTGAAACCGGCGAGATCACGTTCGAGATGGCGATCAGCGGCTCTCCGGGCCATACCGGCGTTCTGTGGCGCGGTCAGGGCGTCGGCGACTGGGAGAAATTCTACTTTCGCCACCATCTCAACAACATGCCGGACTCTGTTCAGTACACCCCCGCCTATGACGGTGTGACAGGCTGGCAGATCTTTTCCGATCCGGACGCCATCAGCCAGGTCAGTCATGGCCTGAACCGCTGGATGGATGTGCGCGTGGTCGTCGCCGAGGATCAGGCCGACATCTTCATGGACGGCCAGCTGATCCATCACATTCCCGACCTGCAGCGCGAAGACGGCGCGGGCTGGGTCGGCTTCTGGCAATTGGCGCCCAATGGCGTGGCGTCCGGCTATGTGCGCAATGTCCAGGTCACGCCTCACAGAAACCCCGACATCATTGGCGTCTCCGAACGCAGCATGATGGAGCCTACGGCGAACCTCGTGCGCACCTGGCGCGTTTCCGCGCCGTTCAGCGAAGCCCAACTGGCCGAGCAGAGCTTTGAAAGCCTGCACGCGTCTCGCAATCGCTGGACCGCGCTTGAGGTGGCCTATAACGAGATCGCCAATCTGGCGAGCGTCGCCCGCCATTCCGAAGGCGACACGGTCTTTGCTGAGACCACGATTGTCGCGGACGGCCCCCGCACCGCGCTGGTCCGCTTTGGTTATTCTGACCGGGTGCAGGTGTTCTTGAATGGCGAGCGTCTGTTCGTCGGCAATAACAACTGGCGCAGCCGCGACTATCGCTATCTGGGCACCATCACCCGGCATGTGGCCGTGCCGCTGAACCTGCGTGACGGCGAGAACACCCTGACCTTTGCGGTTTCAGAAACGTTTGGCGGCTGGGGCGTCACCGCCGCGCTAGAAGACGCAGACGGCGTCCGCATCGCCCGCTGATCGCCCCTCCTTCGCCATCAGCCCTGCATACGCAAGCGTGCAGGGTTGATGTGCGCGCAGCGACAGTGTCGCCGAACAAACTCATAGGTTGTATTTTTCCCTCAGGCATACTTGTGGCGCTCTTCATCAAGGGAGGATCCCATGAGCCTGTCCGTGCAATTGAACATCTTCTCCGGCCGCCCCAACCCGCGCTTCACCGTGTCAGAAACAGAGGCGATATCCCTGTTCAAACGGGCGCTCGAAGCCGGTCCCGCCAGCCCGAACGCCAGCCGCGGGCTCGGGTATCAGGGGTTCACGCTCCTGCCTGTCGAGCCTGGATCAGACATGGACGCCATGAGCCAGGACGCTCTGGGCGCCGCGAGCGCGCACGGCCTGACCCTCATGGGCGCACCCGAGCTTGAGCAAGAACTGATCGCGCTGGCGCTCAAACGCCTGGAGCTAAGCGCTTCCGTGCAATCCGCCCTCGCAAACGCGCATGAAACTCCCTTGCTCATCGCCTTGCCGCAAGTGGATTGTCCCGACTGCAAGGGCCAGAACGCGCCCGCCTATGATCCTGATTGGTGGAACAACAATGCTGTGCGGTTAGCGAACAATAATTGCTATAATTACGCCAACAACCAGGCCACCAACACCTTCGCCCAGCCCGGTCGCGCCTCGGGAACGCCCATTACGGGTATGAGCTGCGGCGGGGTTCAGCCCAGCGCCGTCTCGGACGGGGTCGTCGCCTCAGCTAATTTTTCAGACGAGACGCCAGGCTGGTACGTGGCGCTGGTGATCTGGCCGGACACTGATTTTCACTGGTACCGTCAGGACACGAACGGCTGCTGGTCGCACAAGCCGGGCTCAACCCCTGTGATCAACACTGACAATGCCGGCGCCCAGATCACAGACCCCGCGACCTGTGACCGCGGTCACTACACGCAGTTCTGCAGTTACATGATCACCAATTCCGGCGTGGTGATCAGCTAGGCCGGTGAGATGACCCTTCGTGTGATCCTTCAAATCTATTCCGGCCGCCGCGATCCTGAATGGCTTGTGACGGGCGAGCTTGAAACCCGGTTGCGTGACGCGCTTTCGGGTCTGGTGGTCGGGCCGGAATGGGACCCGCCCAAACGGCTCGGCTATCGCGGCATCCGTATCGAGCAAGATAGTCCCGCCCTGCATTGGCTGTGCGTCAAAGGGCAGATCTTGCGCCAGGATGGCGCAGGAACACACTGGTTCACAGACCCTGAGTGCGCGATCGAAGCGCTGGCGCTGGAGAGCGGACGACCGGTTCTGGACCCGACCACGCTCGATCATCTGATCAAAATGCTCACCGAGGCGCACTGAATGACAAACGGCCGCTCCTGCTGGAGCGGCCGTTTGATCGTCTGAACTGCGGGGCCTGTCAGGCGCCGCCAGGCTTGGGCTCAAGCCCGCCCGCATCCGGCGCTTCATCCTCGTCATCTTCAATGACAGGCACGGCGCCAGACGGCGGCGACCCACCGTCGGCTTTAGGCGGCACTTCCGTGTCGCGATGAGGTTTGTTGCCCTTCAACAGCTCAACAATCTCATCACCGGACAGGGTTTCATATTCAAGAAGCCCTTCGGACAGAGCCACCCAATCGTCGCCTTTTTCGGTCAGGATCCGGCGGGCCTCTTTCAGACCGTCTTCCACCAGAGCCTTGACCTCTTGTTCGATCTTGGCGGAGGTTTCCGCTGAAATCTTGGACGACTGCATCAATTGCTGACCCAGGAAGACATCGCCCTGGTCCTCGCCATAATCCACCGGGCCGATCTCTTCAGAGAAGCCCCATTGGGTGACCATGGCGCGAGCCAGACGGGTCGCCTGCTTGATGTCGCTAGCGGCGCCGGAGGTGACGTTCTCCTTGCCGAATTTCAGCTCTTCAGCCACACGCCCGCCCATCATGATGGCGAGACGCGACGTCATCTCCTGATGGGTCATCGACAGCTTGTCGCCCTCGGGCAGCTGCATGACCATGCCCAGTGCGCGACCGCGCGGTATGATCGTCGCCTTGTGGACGGGATCGGCCGCCGGCACGTTCAGCGCCACGATGGCGTGACCGGATTCGTGATAGGCGGTGAGCGTGCGCTCTTTCTCGGTCATGACCATGGTGCGGCGCTCGGGCCCCATCATCACCTTGTCCTTGGCGTCTTCGAATTCCGCCATGGAAACGACGCGCTTGTTGCGGCGCGCGGCCAGCAGCGCTGCTTCATTCACAAGGTTCGCGAGATCCGCGCCAGAGAAGCCCGGCGTGCCGCGCGCGATGACTTTAGGCTGCACATCGTCAGCCAGCGGCACATCACGCATATGCACTTTGAGGATTTTCTCACGGCCCGTGATGTCAGGGTTCGGCACCATGACCTGACGGTCAAAGCGACCTGGACGCAGCAGCGCCGGATCCAGAACGTCCGGACGGTTCGTCGCCGCGATCAGGATGATGCCTTCATTGGCTTCAAAGCCATCCATCTCCACCAGAAGCTGGTTGAGGGTCTGTTCGCGCTCGTCATTGCCGCCGCCAAGACCGGCGCCGCGGGAGCGTCCCACCGCGTCGATCTCGTCGATGAAGATGATGCAGGGCGCGTTTTTCTTGGCCTGTTCGAACATGTCGCGCACACGAGATGCGCCGACGCCGACGAACATTTCCACAAAATCAGAACCCGAAATGGTGAAGAAGGGCACGCCGGCCTCACCGGCGACAGCGCGCGCGGTGAGCGTTTTACCGGTGCCCGGAGGGCCGATCAGCAAGGCGCCCTTGGGAATTTTACCGCCCAGGCGCTGAAACTTCGACGGGTCTTTGAGGAACTCGACGATCTCCTCAAGCTCTTCCTTGGCTTCATCGATGCCGGCCACATCGTCAAAGGTGACGCGGCCTGTCTTCTCGGTCAGCAGCTTCGCCTTGGATTTGCCAAAGCCCATGGCGCCGCGACCGCCGCCCTGCATCTGACGCATGAAGAAGATCCACACGCCGATCAGCAGCAGCATCGGGAACCAGTTGATCAGAATGCCCAGCGGGCTGATGCCGCCTTCACTGGGCTGCTGGGCGGTGATGTCCACATCCGCAGACCGCAGCGCCGCCGTGACGTTGGCGTCTGCCGGAATGGTGGTGCGGAAGGTGGCGCCGCCCGTGGTCTGCCCCGTGATCGTGTCGCCCTGAATGGTGACGGAGCTGACCTGCCCGCTCTCGACCTGATTCATGAACTGGGAATAGTTGATCTCGTTGGAGGGCGCCGACTGGCTCGGCCCCTGGAGCATGTTGAACAGCGCCAGAAGCAGCACCAGCAAGATCGCCCAAACCAGGATATTGCGCATATTCATCGTCAGTGTCCTTGTCCGCGCCGCCATCAAGCCGGGCGCGCATCTGAGGCCGTCGTCAAAATGTTATGTCTGATATTGGGGCGTCAGACCGGTTTCGCCAGTGCGGCGCGGATATGCGACGCATATTTATCCCCATCAAACCATGTCGGCGCTTCGCAAGGAAGCAGCCAGCGCCGCAACCGTGTCATGCAAAGCAGCGACCAATTGTCTGTCTCAGATAGGGCCAAGCCCGGCAGTTCGACCACTTCCGAGTCTGAAAAACATGAGATGACGGTTAAGGATTGGCGAAGCGCTGGCGGCACATCCGAGAGAGACACGCCCTCGGGCGCCGCCCTGTCGCCCAGAGCGGCGACCTGACAGGCCGCCTCTGCGCGCACTTCAAACCGGCCGTCAAACAGGCCGGTTTCACCCGCTTGCAGCTCCAGCATCACAGGCTCTGCGCCGCCATCCGCCCGGCCCAGCACCGCACCGGGGTCCCGGCCCATCACGCCGTCTGCGGTCAGTAACACGCCCGCTTGCGTATGCGCCTCTTGCGCTTCGAGCGCCTTCAGGCAAGCCGCCACGCCATCAGGAGCGGGCGTCCGCGCCTCACCGGACACCGCCAGCATCACCGCTTCCATCGCCCGCAGCGCCATGGGCTTGGCCGCCAGCGAGAACATGTCCGCATTCAGTCGCGCCCCGCCCCAGGCTGTCCAGCTCACAGCCCGTTCGACCAGGCGCCAGGCGGCGCCGCGCAGCAAGCGCTCCGCGTCCACGCTCTGGTCTGACAGGGTCAACAATCCGTGTTCGGCCGGGCCGCCGGGCGGGTACGCCTTCTGGCGCAGCTGCACGCGCTCATACTGAGCGTCCTCGTTTGAGGGATCCTCTATCCAGCGCGCGTCAAGGCGTTTGAGATAGTCGCGCAATTGCGCGCGTCTCAGCTCCAGAAAGGGGCGCGCCACTGTCACGCCCCGCCCTTCAGGCCAGACTGGAGAGGCGTCAAGCGCTGTCATGCCCGTCAGCGTGCGCCACGCCCCCTCACGCTTGGCCCGCATGCGCAAGGTCTCGACCCGGTCATCCAGAGTATGCCCCAGACACAGCAGACTGACGCCAAGCCCCTCACACGCGCCCGCCAGCAGCGTGTGTCGCGCCTGACGCGCGGCGGCCTGGCTTTTTCTGGGCGCCGTCCAGCGCAATATATGAGGCTCAGCGCCCAGAGACCGGGCGTAGTCGGCATTGTCCGCCGCTTCTTCTGCACTTTCAGGGCGCAGCTGGTGGTCGACGATCAAGGCATGCACGGTCTGATCGGGGTGACAGGCGCATAACGCATGCAGCAGAGCGGTGGAATCTCCGCCGCCTGAATACCCGAGCGCCAGCGCCTCAGACACCACGCCCCCTATCGGCAGCCGATCCGGGCGGTTTCACGTTGCGCCTTGCGGCGGGCGTCCTCACCGGCGCGCGGGAATTCGGACGGGAAGGTGGCCAGCACCTGGCACGCGCGACCGGTTTCACCCAACGCCGCGAGAGACGCCCCCAACCGCACCAGAGCGTCCGGCGCGCGAGCGCCCTGGCGATCCGCTTGCAAGGACGCGATGTAGGCGTCCGCCGCATCCTGGAAATCACCATTGATGAAATGGGTTTCGCCCAGCCAATACCAGGCCTGGCCGACTTTGGCGTCTTCAGGATAGGCCTGGGTGAACTCGCGCAACAACTCCCGCGCACCGCCAAAATCACCATCCAGCAGGCGAGCGTTTGCGGTCTGGAACAAGGTGTCGGCGTCCATCACGGCTTCGGGCGGGGCGTCCAGCTCACTGATATCTGCGTTCAACTGGGGCAAAGCCGCGCTCTGAGACAGGTTTTCACTCCCCGACCCGCGCGGCGCTTGCGCGTTTTGGCCAGGCGTCGGCGCGCGCAAGGGCTGCACGGTAGACGCGCGCGCTTCAGCGTAAGGATCGCTTGAATCAACTTCGTCGGCGGTCAGAAGGTCTGACGGGCCGCCGAGCGATAACGGATCCCCGGTGGCGCCCATTTCACCCCCTGCCGCGCCATAGGCCCCGCCGCCGGACAAGAGCCGGTCCACATTGACGCCCAGCTGTTCGAGTTCCTGACGCATGCGGCGATTTTCAAAATTCAGGCGTTCGATCTCGCCCGTCTGAACCCGCTGCTGACGCTCCAGATCGTCAACGCGCATCATCAGAGTTTCCGCGACCGGATCGCCTTGCAGCGCCCTCGCCTCGACCTCCGCCAATCGCGCCTCCACCGCATCCAGGCGCGCCGCAAGCTCCCGACGCGATTGCGCCTCGGCTGGCACGGTGATCAGGGCGGTCATCAGCAAAAGCGCTGACAGGGCGGAGAAAAGCGAACGAATCATGGCGCAGCGGTCCTGTGAAGCGGCTCAGGGCTATGAGCGCTAGTGTCGTTGTCCAAACGGCGAAATCAAGGCGAAGTCAGGAATTGTCGAGCAGACGGACTTCGTCGTTCACCACGGACCAGCCGCCATCCGCCGATTGCTGAAGCCCGAACGTATAGCCATAGCCGTCCGCTCGCTGCAGCGAGCAATGCAGCATCACATGGCTGGGCGCGCAGGACGCGTCACCGCCGGAGCCGGGTTGCGCCACTTGCGCGGAAAAACTCGCAAGATCGGCGCGACTGTCCACGCCCCACAGCCAGTAGGCCTCCGTCCCTTCAAAGACATCCGCGAGAAACGCCGCAGCGCCGCCCTCGTCATAGGGCAGAGCGATCGGCGGCTCGCCCATCGGTTCTTCATGGGGCTCTGAAACGCGTTCTTCCCCGGTCGTGACCGGCTCAGACTCAGGCGCGCCATACACGCCCGGTGACGGTTCCATCACCATGGAGAGACCATAAAGCGCGGCGACAGCGGCCACCGGCGCAACGACAAGTCCAACGAAAGCTCTGATAATCATAAGGCTGCCCCCTCAAGCAGAAACGCCCGCAAGGATGAACCTTGCGGGCGTTTCGATCAATCCTTTTCAGGTCCGGTCTTAGGACACGGCGCCTGACTGGATCATGGTCATGGCGTTCCGGTTGGTCGCCCAGCAGCTTTCATTGGACTGGCGGCAGACCGGGCGCTCTTTACCGTAGGACACGGTGGAGATGCGCGACGGGTCGACGCCCTGGCTCACCAGGAAGTCGCGGGCCGCATTGGCGCGGCGAGCGCCCAGGGCGAGGTTATACTCACGGGTGCCGCGTTCGTCGCAATTGCCGGCGACCAGAATGCGCGCGCCCGGATAGGACGCCAGCCAGGCGGCCTGACGGCGCAGGGTCGCGCGGGCTTCGCTGGACAACGTGCTCTGATCCAGCGCGAAGAAAACGCGGTCGCCCGCATTCACTTCAAAGTCTTCAACCGAACCCGGGGTCGGACCCGCCGGCTCAGGCGCAGGCTCATAGACCGGCTGCGGCTCAGGCTCAGGCATCGGAGCCACCGGTTCCGGCTGGGAAGCACAGGCGGCCAGCGTGGCGCTGAGCGCCAGGGCGGCAAGAATTGACAGGCGTTTCATATTGGTGTCGTCCCTCTCCAAGCCTATGACGATCCGCATAGGCAAATCGGTGTGGATGCTATCAGAATTGGCGCGCTTCACACCCCAAAAAACCCCAAAACGCGCACCTCGGTTAAGACCTTAGCCGAGCAAAGCTCAGTCGATCAAGGGCGACCAGGCCGGGTCGCTCGCTTGGCCTTGCGTCGGCAGGCGACGCAAGTTGAAGCCCGCAAGGTCAGTGCTCCAGATCGAGTACGTTGTTCCCTCGCGTGTTCTGTCGCCCCGTGTGAACAACAGGACGCGGCCATTGGGCGACCAAGCGGGCGTATCCACGAAGTAGCCTTCATAGAGAATTCGCTCTTCGCCCGAGCCGTCCGCAGCCACAACGCCCAGCATGAACTGGCCATTGCGCTGTTTGGTGAAAGCGATCAGATCGCCGCGCGGGCTCCAGACCGGAGTCGTATAGCGACCTTCGCCAAACGTGATGCGCTGCGGGTCGGTCCCGTCCGCGTTCATCACATAAAGTTGAGACTGTCCGCCGCGCGAGGAGGAAAAAACGATCCGCTCGCCATCCGGCGCAAAGGACGGCTCCACGTCATCAGCCGGGTGCGTGGTCAGCTGGCGCAAGGTGCGCGAGCGCAGATCAAAACGGAACAGGTCATGCCCGCTATGGCGCTCGGCGGAGACCACCAGCGCGCGGCCCTCGGGATGGAACCGGGCGGACAGGGACTGCCCTTCGCTGGCGAGCGAGGGACCTGAATCAAACAGCGCTTCCTGACGTCCGGTCTCAAGATCATAGAGATAGCTGGTCGCCCGACCGTCGCGGAAAGACACATAGGTGATCTGCTGGGCGCTCGGCGAATAGTTCGGCAAAAGCGCCATATAGGACCGGTCGGTCAGGAAGGACGGGTTCGCGCCGTCCTGGTCCATCACCGCCAGGCGGCGGATCGGCTCGTCATTGGGGCCATAACCTTCAGACACATAAACGATGCGGGTGTCGAAATAACCGCTTTCGCCGGTCATGCGCTGATAGACGGCGTCAGACACCTTGTGCGCGATCCGGCGCCAGTTGTCCGGCGACGTGACGAACTGCAGGCCCTGCATTTGCTGCTCGGTGTTCGCGTCCCAAAGGCGGAACGCCACCAGCATGCGGTCATTCTCGTCAATGCTGACCTCGCCCACCAACAAGGCCGACGCATTGATCACCCGCCAGTCGCCAAAGCGGGGGCGCAGATTGATGTCGGTGATGTCTTCAATGAACGCTTCGGGCTCGACCGGGGCGAACAGCCCTGAAGTCTGCAGGTTATTCGTGATCACGCGGGAAATGTCGGCGCCAATCTCGGCTTCGCGGGTTTCCTCGCCCAGAAAGTCAGGAATGGCGATCGGGGTCGGGTCGAGCGTGCCTTCGGTCACATCCACCACCAGGGGTGTTTGTCCAAAAGCCGATGCGGCCATCACGATCAGCGCAAAGATCGAGGCGAAGAATTGGCGCAGGGCGGTCATGGGAAGCTCCCGGGTTCGAACGACTGGGGTCAGCGATTGCGTTGCGTGTCGACATTGACCCGAAGCACGCGCCATTGGGCGTAGTGTTCGGGAGGCAGAGGATAGGGTTGGCATTCGATCGCGCCGCGCAAGGCCCGTTCACCCGCCACTCTCAGGAAAGAATTGGGCGAATTCATGATACGCGCTTCGTCGATCAGGCGCGGCGGCACAGACAGGCGACCATTGCGCTCCAGCCGGATCTCCATGGAGATCCGCAGGTCCATATTGGCCGGCGCATCTGCGTTCGAGCGAATGCAGCGGTTCATGTGAGACGCCGCCATCGCCGACAGGCTGGCGGTCATCGCCGTGCCCGGCCCCACCTGATTGCGCGTCTCGCCAGTTTCTGCGGGACCTTGCGGCGCAGCGTTCTCACGCGACCGGTCCACCAGCTGAGACAATGCGCCCAGATCCAGAGACGGCTGTTGCGGCTCAGGCTCACGCGGTCGCGGTGTCGGCTCGGGTTCCGGCTCCGGCTCAGGTTCGGGTTCTGGCGGGGTTGGTTCGGCTTCCGGCTCAGGCTCGTCCTGAGGCGCAGGCGGAATGATTTCCGGCTCGGCTTCAGGCTGCACAGGCTCAGGCTCCGGCGCGGGTTGAGGCGCGGGCGTTTCCGGCTCGATCTCGGGTTCGGGCTCTGGCTCGGGACGCGCCGCGCGCACATTCGTCTCCTGCGCCAGCGTCACCAGCTCCACCGGAACCACCATCAGCTCTTCGGTCAGGCGACGCGATTGCGGAAACGCGATCAGCGCGCTCGCGACCAGTCCCGCATGAACGCACAGGGACAGGATGAACCCCAGGGCCTGACGCATGGCCCGGCCTCCCTATTCCCGGATCGGTTCGGTGACGAGCCCGATATTGGTGTAGCCAGAGGCTGACACCCGGGCCATCACGCGCATGACGTCGCCATAAGGCGCGCCATCATCGGCGCGGATATAGATGCGCGCTTCAGATCCGGCCCCGGTGATCGCCTGAAGGCGCGGCGCCAGCTCGTCAAACGCCACTTCGGTCTCCATCAGATAGAGCGTGCCGTCCGACTGGATGGTCAGGGTCAAGGGCTCTTCCGACGTGGTCATGGCGCGCGCTTCGGTGTCCGGCAGATCCACCTCGACCCCCACGGTCAGAAGCGGGGCGGAGATCATGAACACGATCAGCAGCACCAGCATCACATCCACAAAGGGCGTGACATTGATTTCGGCGTTGGGCTTGAAGCGGCGACGTCCATTGCCGCCGCCGGTGTCGAGACCGCCAGCCATCAATCAGCTCCCCCGGCTCGCCAGCGCCGCCAGATCATCCACGAGACCTTCAAGGCGGGAGGCGTATTTGGAGAGGTTTGACGACAGGGCGTTAAAGAAGATCACGGCCGGGATAGCGGCCAGAAGTCCCAAGGCGGTGGCGAACAGCGCTTCGGAAATGCCCGGCGCCACGACCGCCAGCGAGGTGTTCTCGGACGCGGCGATCGAGCGGAAGGCGTTCATGATGCCCCACACTGTGCCGAACAGGCCGATAAAGGGCGCCGCGGAGCCGATGATGGCCAGAACGCCCAGCCCGCTCTCCATCTTGCTCAGTTCGCGATTGGCTTCCGCGCCGCCGCTTTTGGCGACTGCATAACCATCCCAGTCGCGCATGGAGGCGGCCAGCACCCGGCCGAACGGCTCCTTGGCGGGCTTGGCGTATTTCGCGACCAGATCGTCCAGCGATCCACCCGACCAGAAATCATTTTCAAAACGCGAGGCGCCGGCATGGGCGTTGTTGAGTTGCAGCCATTTTTCGATGGCGATGGCCCAGGACCAGATCGACATGAACGCCAAGATCGCCATCACCGCTTTCACCACGATGTCGGCACGCATGAACAGATGCATGATGGTCAGTTCCGTGGCCGGACCCGTCAGCTCAACTGCAACGCTTTCCATGGAAACTCCGCTAGACCCTCGCGCATCCGGCGGTGCGGATGCGTCATAATGAAACGCCCTCGGGCTGCAGGTGTAACCGCACGCACGCGCCACGCCAAGCCGAACTCGGCCTCGCCAGTGTGACAGGCTGAGAAAAGACACAGAATGCGGCGTTTTAAGGGAGGTTTTTAGCCCGTTACATAGCGTTGCAGCTGATCGAGCATGGTCTTGGGCAAACGCCTTGGGCGCCCCTCCAGGTCAATACAGGCGGCTTCCACCTCTGCGGTGACCAGCACCTCGGCCGCGCACACGACACGCTGGCTGATCACCAGACGCGCGCCTTTGACGGTCTTGAACCGTGTCTCGATGGTCAAGGCGTTATCAATGCGGGCGGGCTTGAGATACTCCACCTGAATCTTGCGCACCGCAAAGCCGAGCGGCGGATCGAGTTTCAGGATTTCAGCATGAGAGACGCCGGCGCAGCGCAGCGCGTCGGTCCGTCCTCGCTCCAGGAATTTGAGATAATTGGCGTAATAGACGACGCCCGTGAAATCGGTGTCCTCGTAATAGACCCGCACCGAGAGCTGATGCGTCTTGTCGTCCAGCCAGACGCCGGCATGGGGTTCGGCCATTACGCGCTATCTCCGAACAGATCGTCAGACAAATGCCGCGGCATGGTGAAGCCCAGATGCTCATAGGCGCGCTTGGCCGCGACCCGGCCGCGCGGGGTGCGCATGATGAAGCCCTGCTGGATCAAGAAGGGTTCGACCACGTCTTCGAGCGCATCGCGGGCTTCCGCGCAGGCCGCCGCCAGCGTTTCAACACCCGCAGGGCCGCCGCCAAAGCCTTCGATCAGAACCCGCAGATAGCGTCGGTCAAGACTGTCGAGCCCGACCGCGTCCACTTCCAGCCGCCGCAAGGCGCCGTCGGCCACCCTGGCGTCAATCTCCGGCACGCCGTCTTCCTCGGCGAAATCGCGCACCCGGCGCAAGAGACGCCCGGCGACGCGCGGCGTGCCGCGGGCGCGCTTGGCGATCTCGATGGCACCATCCTCGCTCATCGGCGCGCCCAGCTTGCGGGCGGCGCGGGCGACGATGCCCGACAACTCATCAACCGAATAAAACTCAAGCCGCACCGGCACGCCGAAGCGGTCGCGCAAGGGCGTTGCCAGAAGGCCGGCGCGCGTGGTGGCGCCCACCAGGGTGAAGGGCGGCAGATCGATGCGCACAGTGCGCGCGCTCGGCCCCTCCCCGATCACCAGATCGAGGCAGAAATCCTCCATCGCCGGATAGAGGATCTCCTCGACCGCGGGCAAAAGCCGGTGGATCTCGTCGATGAACAGCACGTCGCGTTCTTCAAGATTGGTCAGGATCGCCGCCAGATCGCCCGCCTTGGCGATGACCGGGCCTGAGGTGGCGCGAAAGTTCACGCCCAGCTCTTTCGCCACGATCTGCGCCAAAGTGGTTTTGCCCAGGCCCGGCGGGCCGGACAACAGGACATGGTCCAGCGCTTCGCCGCGCCGCCCGGCCGCCTGGGTGAAGACTTTCAGGTTTGCGATGGCCGCAGGCTGGCCCACGAACTCGTCAAACGAGAGCGGGCGCAACGCCTTGTCCCGTCCATCGCCGGGGTTGGCGTCTGCAGAGATGATGCGCTCGTCCGGCTCGCTCAACGCGCCAGCTCCTTCAGGGCCGATTTGATCACCAGCCCTTCGGTCGCATCATCGCCGAGCTGACGCAAGGCTTCCGCAGCGGCCTTGCGCGCATCACTTTCCGCATAGCCCAGATTGACCAGCGCGGAGACGGCGCTTTCACGCATGACATTGTCCGTGCGAGACGACGTGGCGGCTGGCGTATCGGCGCCTGCAGGCGCCAGAGCGGCGGCGAGCCCGGCTGCGCCGGCGCCCAGGGACCGGCCGAGCGGCGGCGCCTTGTCTTTCAGTTCCGTGGCGATGCGTTGGGCGAGCTTTTTGCCGACGCCCTTGGCGCGTTCAAACGGCATGGGATCGCCCAGGATCGCCGAGCTTTCGATCTCGCCCACATCAATCGCATCGAGCATGGCGAGGGCGTGTTTCGCGCCGACCCCCTGCACCGATTGCAGACGGACGAACCAGGCGCGCTCTGAATCGCTCAAGAAACCGAAGAGCTTGAACTGATCCTCACGCACATGGGTCTCGATGTGCAGAGCGACGGGTTTACCCGGCTCAAGCCGGGCGAGAGTGCGCGATCCAGCGCTGACCAGATATCCGACGCCATTGACGTCAATGACGGCTTCTTCCTCGCCGACACTGTCCACGACGCCCTTGAGCTTGCCAATCATGACGCCAGT
>NZ_DEMB01000013.1:0-306 GCF_002354675.1 Oceanicaulis sp. UBA2681
GCGGGCATGTGCGGCGATTATGATTCCGTCATCGGCATGGTGAAGGACGAGCCGATCAATCGCTTTGTCACCCATATGCGCTCGGGCCGCTTCACCCCGGCCTCGGGCGAGGCGACAGTCTGCGGGCTTTATGTGGAGACCGATGACGCGACGGGGCTGGCGGTGCGCTGCGAGCCGATCCGCGTGGGCGGCCAGCTCGCAGAGATCATCCCCGAGGTCTGATCAGAGCCGTTCGCCCAGCCACCGCAAATGGTCTTCCATGAAGGTGGCGATGAAGAAATAGCTGTGATCATAGCCGTCCTGCCG
>NZ_DEMB01000013.1:528-899 GCF_002354675.1 Oceanicaulis sp. UBA2681
AGATACCCGCCGAGCGCTTTCTGACCCCAGGGGCAATGGATCGGCGAGCTGATGGGCGCGAAAGCGCTGATCGCCTTGAACAGGTCGGGGCGCTTCAAGCCCAGGGTCAGCGCGCCATGCCCGCCCATGGAATGGCCGGTGATGGCGATGTCTTCGAGATCGAGGCACGGCGCAGCCTCGCCCGCGACTTTCAGAAGTTCGCCCGTCACATAGCTTTCCATTCGGTAGTGCTTGGCCCAGGGCTCTTGCGTGGCGTCCACATAAAAGCCTGCGCCAGAACCGAAATCATAGCTCTCATGCTCGCCGGGCAGATCGAGGCCGCGCGGGGAAGTGTCGGGCGCCAGAAACGCCAGGCCCAGCTCGGCGCAGAC
>NZ_DEMB01000013.1:1077-10940 GCF_002354675.1 Oceanicaulis sp. UBA2681
ATGGGTCCAGACTTGCTGGCGTCCGCCAAAGCTGCGGGTCTCGGATGTGAGTTCCATAAGCCTACCGTCCTCGTTTGAGATCCTGAAACAGGCGTTCGAGCCCGTTGAGAAAGTTCGACCGGTCGCGGGGGGCGAACGGCTTGCCGCCGCCCCCTTCCATGGTTCCGGCGCTGCGAAGATCCGTCATCAGATCGCGCATGGCGAGTTTGGACCCGATGGAGTGCGCGTCAAACTCTGTCCCGCGATGGTCAATCGCCTTGCCGCCCGCCTTCAAACACCGGTCGGCCAGGGGAATGTCCCCGGTGATGCAGATATCGCCCGGACCAATGCGTTCGGCGATCCAGTCATCGGCGGCGTCCGCGCCTTCGGGCACGATCACCAGCTCTGCCCACGGGCTTTGCGGGCGGCGAAGGCCGCCATCGCACACCAGCTTGACTGAGGTGCGATGGCGTTCGGCCACCTTGATCGCCTCATCCTTTACCGGACAGGCATCAGCATCGATGAAAAGGGTCAGCCTAGAACTCCACGACAGAACGGATGCTTTCGCCGGCATGCATCAGGTCGAAGGCGGTGTTGATGTCATCGAGCGGCATTTTGTGGGTGATCAGGCTGTCGATATCGATCTTGCCTTCCATGTACCAATCGACGATCTTGGGAACGTCGGTCCGGCCGCGTGCGCCCCCGAACGCAGACCCTTTCCAGACCCGGCCTGTGACCAGCTGGAAGGGACGGGTGGAGATTTCTTGACCGGCCTCGGCCACGCCGATGATGATGCTTTCGCCCCAACCGCGATGGCAGCATTCGAGCGCCTGACGCATGACGTTCACATTGCCGGTGCAGTCAAAGCTGTAATCCGCGCCGCCGCCGGAAATGTCGAGAATGGCCTCGACCACCTTGTCCATGCCGATTTCGTTGGGATTGATGAAGTCGGTCATGCCGAACTTTTCGGCATGGGCGCGCTTTGAGGGGTTGATGTCGATGCCGATAATCTTGTCCGCGCCGACCATGCGCGCGGCCTGGATGACATTCAGGCCGATGCCTCCGAGGCCGAACACGGCGACGTTCGCGCCCGGCTCGACGCCCGCGGTGAAGATGACCGCGCCCACGCCCGTGGTGACGCCGCAGCCGATATAGCAGACCTTGTCGAACGGCGCGTCCTCGCGGATTTTCGCCAGCGCGATTTCGGGCATGACGGTGAAGTTCGAGAAGGTCGAGCAGCCCATATAATGGTGGATCTTTTCACCGTTCAGGCTGAAGCGCGAGGTGCCGTCCGGCATCAGGCCCTGACCCTGGGTGGAGCGGATCGAGGTGCACAGATTGGTCTTCTGGCTCAGGCAGCTTTTGCACTGGCGGCATTCGGGCGTGTAAAGCGGGATCACATGATCGCCCGGCTTCACGCTGGTCACGCCTGCGCCGACTTCACGCACGACCCCAGCGCCTTCATGGCCCAGAATGGAGGGGAAGATCCCTTCGCTGTCCTTGCCGTCGAGGGTATAGGAATCGGTGTGGCAGACGCCGGTCGCCATGATCTCGACAAGGACTTCACCCGCGCGCGGCCCTTCAAGGTCCACCTCGTGAATCTCGAGCGGTTTGTTTGGGGCGAATGCAATTGCGGCGCGGGTCTTCATGAAAGCCTCCTCAAGCGATGGCGGTCTGATCGACGGCGTATGGCGTCCAAATACGCGTGCGAGCGGGTAGCTGCAAGGCGAGGCGCAGGATGAAATCAGGATATGCCCGAACGCGGCATTGAAATGCCCGGTCATTTAGGCACAGTGGTGCAACGCAACATGATCATTGGACGCCCTCATGGCCCACACCCCTGAATACACCGCCCTTTTGCTTGAAAACGTGCACCCGGACGCTGACAGCGCGCTGCAGACTGCCGGTCCGGTCACTGTTGAGCGCTTGTCGGGATCTCCCGATCGTTCGCAGCTGGATGCGGAGATCGCCAGCGCGCATGTGCTGGGTATTCGTTCGCGCACTCATGTGGACTCCGCCTTGCTGAACGCGGCCAAGGATCTTCAGGCCATCGGCTGTTTCTGCATCGGCACCAATCAGGTGGATCTCAACGCCGCCGCCGAGCGCGGCGTGCCGGTGTTCAACGCGCCTTTCGCCAACACCCGCTCGGTGGCGGAGCTGACTTTGGCGTCTGTGATCATGCTGATGCGGCGCATCCCCGAAAAGATGTTCGCGATCCAGCGCGGCGAATGGCTGAAAACCGCTGACGGCGCCAATGAAGTGCGCAAGAAGAAGCTCGGCATTATCGGGTACGGCAATATCGGCGCCCAGCTTTCGGTGCTCGCCTCGGCGCTGGGCATGCATGTCTATTATTATGACATCGCGCCCAAGCTGGCCCATGGCAATGCCCGCCCGATGGATACGCTCGACGGTCTTCTGTCTGAGTGCGACGTGGTCACCTTGCATGTGCCCTCCACCGCCCGCACCAAGAACATGATCGGCGAGAGCGAGATCGCCCGGATGAAACCCGGCGCGTTCCTGATCAATCAGGCCCGTGGGGACCTGGTGGATGTGGACGCCTTGGCGGCGGCGCTCAATTCAGGCCATCTCGCTGGCGCGGCGGTGGACGTGTTCCCGGTGGAGCCCAAGAGCAAGGATGAGCGCTTTGAAAGCCCGCTCACCCAGTGCGCCAACGTCATCCTGACGCCTCATATCGGTGGCTCGACGCTGGAAGCGCAGCAGGCCATCGGTCTGGATGCGGCGGGCAAGCTGGCGCGCTACCTCTATGAAGGGTCGACCACGTTTGCGGTGAACTTCCCCCATGTGGATCCCGGCCCCATTCAGCCGGGTCGCACACGCGTTCTCGCCCCGCACAAGAACCGGCCGGGCTTCCTGCGGCGTTTGAATGACACTGTGGAGCAGGTGGGCGCGAACGTCGCCGCGCAGTTCCTGCAAACCGAAGGCGATCTGGGCTATGCGGTCGCTGATCTTGAAGGCGATCTGCCGACGGACTTCCTGGATCGCGTTCGCGCTATCGACGGCACGATCCGCGCGCGCCTGATCAAGGGCTAGGGCATGACGCGGCGGGCTAGACCAGCCCGTCGCGTCCTGTAGCCTTCCAGTCCGCCATGAAGGAGTCCAGTCCCAGATCCGTCTGGGGGTGCTTGATGAGCTGATCGAAGGTTTTCACCGGCAGCGTCGCTGCGTCACAGCCGGCCAGGGCGGCGCCCTCCACATGCTTGAGATGGCGCAGGGAGGCGGCGAGGATCGAGGTTTCAAATCCGTACTGGTCATACATCGCCCGGATGTCTTCAAGCAGATTGATCCCGTCTGATCCGGCGTCGTCGATACGGCCGACAAAGGGAGAGATGAAGGTCGCCCCGGCCTTGGCCGCCATCAGCGCCTGGCTCAGCGAGAAACACAAGGTGACATTGGTGGGCACGCCTTCGGCGTGGAATTCGCGGCAAGCCTGAAGCCCCGCAGCCGTCAGCGGCAGCTTGATCACAACATTATCGCCCAGGGCGCGCAGCTTGCGACCTTCTTCGAGCATGCCGTCATAATCTGACGCCACCACTTCGGCGCTGACCGGGCCAGACACCGTTTTGGCGATCTCCTTGACGCGGTCAAACACGCCAGCCCCGGATTTCGCGATCAGGGACGGGTTGGTGGTCACCCCATCGATCAGACTGGCGCGAGCTTCAATCTCGGCGATTTCGGCGGTGTCGAGAAAGATCTGCATGAGCCACTCCGGTCAGTCATGAAACGTCGATATCTTGAACCAGCTTTAGTCCTCAATCATAACAGCACCATAAAACCGGTTTGGAAATGAGGAAGGCTGCATGGGCGCTGCAAACGCGGTCAAAACCTGGACGCATCAAACCCTGCCGCGGCCTCTTGTGAATTTCCTGTGGAATCTTGCAAGCGACGCCAGGGATTTGCCGGCCCGCTGGCGCGCGCCGGGCGAGCCGCGACCCTGGCGCGTCTGGCACAATGTGGGCGGCGGTGACTTCCATCAGATCGGCCACGCCTATTTCAGCTGGTTTCAACGTTCGGCCCGGCTTTCACCCTCCGCCCATGTGCTGGATATGGGCTGCGGCGCTGGACGGATTGCGTTTCGACTTGCGGAGCACCTGAACGCGCAGGGGCGTTATACCGGTTTTGATTTGTCCGAGCGGGCGCTTCGTTTCGCCCGCAATCATGTCACCGGCGAGGCGGACTTTGTCTTCGTGCGGGCCGATGTGCAAAGCCGCGAATATGGCGGCGCGGGCGAAAAGGCGACCGGGTATCGCTTTCCGGCCGACACCTCCAGCATCGACGCCGCACTTGCGATTTCGTTGTTCAGCCATTTGCTCCCCGAAGACGCCGCAGCCTATCTCAAGGAAGCCGGTCGCGTCCTGAAACCGGGCGGGCGCTTGTGCCTGACCGGGTTCATTGTGGAGCCGGGCATGGAGCTGTCAGGCGCGGTTCTGGCGTTGCAGCCCTTTCGCGACGGGGCCTGGGCGGCGGATCCGCGAGAACCTGAACGCGCGATCGGCTATGAGCGCGCCAAGTTTGAAGACTGGATGCGTCAGGCGGGGTTGAGGCTGGCTGAGCCTGTTGAGCCCGGACATTGGTCGACCCCTCAGCGTACGGGCGAGTTTCAGGACCGGATCGTTCTGGAACGGCTGCCGCTTTAGCGCCCGGAACTGAACAGGACCTCGCGGACCGTCCGCACCAGGATCACGACGTCACGCCACAAAGACCAGTTCTGGACGTAGTGGCTATCAAGCCGGGCGCGTTCTTCAAACGTGGTGTCGTTGCGACCATTGACCTGCCACAAGCCGGTCAGGCCCGGACGCACGCGCTGATAATCCAGCATCGCCTGACCATAACACTCTTGCTGATCCAGCGTCATTGGACGCGGCCCCACAAGGCTCATATCGCCCTTGAGCACATTGATCAGCTGCGGCAGCTCATCCAGGCTGGTCACGCGGAGCAAGCGGCCGACCGGTGTGATGCGCGGATCATCGTCGAGCTTTTGGTACGCGCGCCATTGCGCTTCGCGTTCGGGGTCGCTCTCCAGAATTTCAGCCAGGCGCGCTTCGGCGTTGACCACCATGGTGCGAAATTTCAAGCAGCCGAAAGGCCGGCCGTCTGCGCCCACACGTTGCTGGCTGAACATCACCGGCCCGTCATCCTTGCGGATGGCGACCATGATGAAGACCAGGACCGGGCTGAGAAACGCCAGCGCGCAGGCCGAGGCGATGATGTCAAAGCCGCGCTTGAGCATTTGTGCGAAGGGACGGTCCTGCGCATTGAACATGGACAGGATGACGCCGTCTTCGGGCGGGAAGCGGACCAGATCGAAGGATTCTCCGGAAATGGCGCCCAGGGCAGGGCGATAATAATAGGATGCGCCTTCTGCCGACAGGAGACGCGCCAGCCGTGCGGCGATGTCTTGCGTCGCCGCGTCCGGCGCCAGAAAGACGGGGCGCTGGACGAGCGGTGCGATCTGTTCAAGCAGCGCCGCGTCGCTGAGCTGGGCGAACGGCTCCAGCGCGAGACTGCGTTCGGCATGCAGACCATGACCCGCTTCGGAGCGGATGACGCTGTCGGGCGAGAGAGTCAACGCTTGGGGGGCCAGCACTGTGACCGGCTGAAGCCAGCCGCCGCTGACGGTGAACAGGGCGCGCACGCCAAGCCGCAACGCCAAAATCAGAAGCGGCACGCACAGCCAGGCCGCCAGGAGGGGCCAAGCGCCCGCCAACTCACCATAGGCGTAAAGGCCGGCGGTCTGGGCCAGACAGGCAAGGCCGCACGCCTTGAGGACCGGGCCTGCGACCCCCATCACCGGCTGTCGGCTGCGATAGTGTCCCTGGGCGTTGAACCAGCCCATGAGCAGAACGCCAGCGAGAAAGAAGATCGCCAGTTCGCCTTGAGCCGCGACGCCGCCGTTCAAGGCATGCAGCGCCTGAAGCGCAATGCCGGACAGGCTGATCGCGCTCATATCGGATAGAACGAACACCTGCACGGGATTGATCGAGCCCGTAGCGCGCGCAGGCGTGTATGACGGTGCGTGTGCATCAATCCGGGACGACATGGGCTCTCCTCGATCCACTGGCTCCGCTCTGCTGGCGGGTTTGAGTGTGAGGAGCAAGAATGGCGCCGCGCTGGGACGCGTTAATCAGGAGCGTCTGTCCTGTTCAGGAACGCTGCGAAAACACCCAGGGCGAGCGCGGCGTGATGCCATTCCTGATAAACGCCATATCCCAGCATGACGGTGACCAGCCAGATGCCGCCCACATAGGCCAGGCCCGCGATCTGATCCGTGTTCAAAGGGGCGCGGCCAACCGCGCGGGCTCCGGCGAACAGCGTAGCGGCGCAGAGCAAGGCGCCGATCGCGCCTGCATCCATCCAGATGTGCAGACCGGCGTTGTGCGCGTGGAGCGGCAAGCGGTCGATGATGATGTCCCTGTAGGGAACGGGATCCGCCATGACCCGCATGCTGTCAAGCCCATGTCCGATCAGCGGCGCTTGCCGGATTTGCTCCAGCACCGCTTTCCAGATTTCCAGCCGCCAGGCCCAGGACACTGGCAGGCCTTGCTCTACGCTTTCAGGCAGCAAGGCCAGCCCGATGCCCATGAACAAGGGCGCGCCCAACACCCAGACGCCAGCGCCCAGCAATATGACTTGCAAGGCTGTACGCGAGGCGAGCTGGGTCGCGGCGGCGGCGAGCAGGCCGAAGACAAGAGCCAGGATGTTGGCTTCGACATCAAAACTGGCTGACGCGAAAGCGGCCATGGCCAGAAGCGTCAGGGCCAGCCCGCGCCGCCAGGCGCCCTCTCGACGCCACATATACAAGGCGACAGGACCCGCCACCATCATGAAGGCGGTGGCGCCGCGTGACAGCGTGACCTTGGCGTTGCGAATGGCTTCTGCGGGATAGTTTGAGTCTTCCAGCTCAAGCTCGATCCAGCCGCCGATCAGGCCGCCCGTCAACGCTTCAATGAGAAAATAGCCCCCCGCGAGAAGTGACAAGACGCTGAGCAGCTTGGCTTGCCGTCCGGCTTCTTCATCGGTCAGGCGGCACGCAATATATGCGCCCATGACGAATAATGGGATCAGAAGCGCGAGCTTGTAAGCCTGGTCGGCACGCTCATACGGCGACCACAGATGTGAGGCGCATAGCCAGGCCACGCTCAGCACGCCCAGAAACGCCAGAGTCGGCGCACTCTTGAAGGACCGCCAGCCGGATACGAAAATGACCGGCGTGAAGATGAAGCCGATCAGCGCCATGGATGTGGCGAGCCCCAGGCCGCCCGCGGCGATAAAGACGGCGCTCAGCGTCAACAGCACTCCGAGGGTGACCGAGGAGAGACGCCATCGAGTCGTCACGGATTGAGAGCCTTCACGAAGTCTTCTGGCGACAGGTTCCAGGCCAGCAGCTCGCGCCCGTCAGCGGTCACCCGCACGGCGCTCATATGGCCAGTCTTGACCTTGGCCTCTTCGCTCGGGGCGGAATCCTTGGCCAGAAGTGCATGGAAATATCGCAGTATCCCGTTGGACGTCAGGACGAAGACAACCGTGTCGTCGTCGCGATCGCGCGTCACTGAATCCAGCACGCTGCGGGCATTGGCTTTGAGGGTTTCGACAGTGGGGCTCCAGCCTGCGCCATTGGGCGGAATAGAGCGCTCACGCCAGTCAGTGATGGCGCTTTCCCCCCAGCTCTCGGCGATTTCTGCGTCAGTCTTGCCGCCCCAGACGCCGTAATCGATCTCGCGCAAGCGGTCATCGATCTCGACCTCGCCGGTGAAGCCGCAAATCTCGCCGACCAGCCGGGCGCCGGTGCGGGTGCGCTTGAGAGGTCCGGCGATGATCCGGTCGGGCAGTTGATTGAGCGTGCGCAGGGCTTCACCCATGGCGCGTGATTGCTCGAGGCCTTTTTCAACGAGGGGAAGGTCTTCGTTCGCTCCGACCCAGACAGGCGTATCGTCCGGGCCGAATGTATTGCCATGGCGCGCCAGGATCAGCAGCATTTAGATAATCTCCCCTTCGCGAGCGATAATCTCCGCCGCGACGACGGCGTCCCGCGGCGAGTCCACAGAATAAGGCGTTCGGCCGCGATAATCGGTCAGCACGATCCGGATCGGGATGCCGTTTTCCAGCGCCCGCAATTGCTCCAGGCTTTCGGCCAACTCCAACGGACTCGGCTCCAGCGCCACTAGCTCGGACAAGGTGTCGAAGCGATAGGCGTACAGCCCGATATGCTTATAGATCGGCAGGCCTGTCTGTTCTCGTTTGAATGGAATGATGGCTTTAGAAAAATAAAGCGCATTCAGGGCCTTGTCGAATACGACCGTGGTGCCGCCGACTTCGCCGCGGCGTTTGGCTTCACTCAGTTTATCCAGTGCGTCCTCACTCAGCGCAACTGCGGGCGTGGCAAGCCGCAGGGTCGGGTCCGCCTTCATCGCGGCGGCGGCGGCGTCTACGACCCAGGGTGGGGTCAACGGCGCATCGCCTTGAAGGTTGACGATGACGTCGCCGGGCTGGGCGAAGTCGCGCACGGCCTCAAAGGCGCGCTCGGTGCCGTTCCGGCAGCTTTCCGGGGTCATCACGGCTTCACCGCCAAAAGCCTCCACGGCGTCAAGGATTCGCGCATCATCGGTGGCGACGATCACGCGGTCGATTGCGGGCGCGGCGGCGGCCAGTCGGCGCACGCGCTCGACCATGGGCACGCCAGCGATTTCATGAAGCGGTTTGCCCGGAAAACGCGTGGAGCCGTAACGGGCGGGAATAACGGCGATAACAGACATGAGGCGCCTATAAAGAACAGCAAAGCGGACAGGCTTGTTCAATGCCATGGCCCGCCGCTGAAGACCAGTGCGCGCGGTGAGCGCTCAAGGTCTTGGCCGAAGCGGTCTCAATAGGGTAGAAGGCCCGCTTCAAGAATTCATGCTGCCGCGCCTGGCAGCTCGCCATTTGCCTTCCGGAGGTTTCGACCATGGCCGGCCACTCAAAATGGGCCAATATCCAGCACCGCAAGGGTCGCCAGGATAAAGCTCGCGCCAAACTGTTCTCGCGTTTGTCCAAGGAAGTCATGGTCGCCGTGAAAATGGGCGGACCGGATCCTGACATGAACCCGCGTCTGCGCCTGGCGATTCAGAACGCCAAGGGCCAGTCCATGCCCAAGGACAATATCGAACGCGCGATCAAGAAAGCGGCGGGCGGTGATGTCGAAGAATATTTCGAGATCCGCTATGAAGGCTTTGGTCCCGCTGGCATCGGCCTGATCGTGGAAGCCTCCACCGACAACAAGAACCGCGCAGCGGGCGAAGTGCGCGCCGCCTTTTCCAAGAATGGCGGCAATCTGGGTGAAACCGGGTCTGTCAGCTTCATGTTCGACCAGGTGGGCGAGATCCGCTTCCCGCTCTCAGTCGCTGATGAAGAAGCCATGTTTGAAGCCGCGATTGAAGCTGGCGCTGAAGACGTGGTGCAGGAAGACCTGCTTGATGATGACGGCGAGCCTGCGCCCGAGCATGTGATCTATTGCGCGCGTGAGGACCTGGCCGAGGTCAGCTCGAACCTGCAAGAGCGTTTTGGCGACGCCAAGTCCGCCAACATCATCTGGAAGCCGCAAAACCTGATCGAAGTGACCGGCGACAAGGTGGCGACTGTGATGAAACTCATGGAAGCGCTTGAAGATCTTGATGATGTGAGCACCGTGTTCGCAAACTTCGACATTTCCGACGAAGACATGGCGAACCTCGAATAATGGCGGGTCAGTCGCGCCCCATCGTCATCGCCGTGGATGGTCCGCTCGCTTCGGGCAAGGGGACCATTGCGCGGGCGCTCGGGGCGCGTTTCGGCGTGCCGCATCTGGACACGGGCGCGCTCTATCGCGCTGTGGCGGTTTCAATGCTCGAGCA
>NZ_DEMB01000014.1:0-173 GCF_002354675.1 Oceanicaulis sp. UBA2681
GGCGCCAGTTTCGATCCGTCCAGATGCACTTCGGCGTCGAAGCGTGCGTCCGGATCAGATTTCAGCCGAGCCCAGCGCTGCTTCGCCGCCTCCCAGGCTGCGCCCTTGGGCGCGTATTTCCGTCCTTCCAGCCAGGCGAACGTCGTGGCGTCCGGCGCGATCATGCCTGCGCG
>NZ_DEMB01000014.1:346-61373 GCF_002354675.1 Oceanicaulis sp. UBA2681
GCGCCCGCCTCGATGGACATGTTGCAGACCGTCATCCGCTCTTCCATCGACAGCGCTTCAATCGCTTCGCCGGCGTATTCGATCACATGACCCGACGCGCCGCCGGCGCCCAGCTCGGCGATGATGGCGAGGATCAGATCCTTGCCGCCCACCCCATGGGGCAGGCGCCCATCCACTGTGACGCGCATGGTCTTGGGCTTGGACTGCAACAGCGCCTGCGTCGCCAGCACATGGCCCACTTCGGTGGTGCCGATGCCAAACGCCAAAGCGCCGAACGCGCCATGGGTGGAGGTGTGGCTGTCGCCGCAGACAATGGTCATGCCCGGCTGGGTCAGACCCAGCTCAGGGCCGATCACATGGACGATGCCGCGGTCGGGGCTGTCCCAACCCGCCAGGCGAATGCCATGGCGGCGGCAGTTATCCTCGAGCGTCTCCACCTGCTTTTTCGCCGCCGCATTGATATAGATCGGCTTGGAGCCGGGCGTGCGCGGCGTTGTGGGCGTGGAATGATCCAGCGTGCCGAACACCCGGTCCGGTCGGCGGACTTTCAGCCCGCGCTGTTCGAGCGCGGTGAAGGCCTGCGGGCTTGTCACTTCATGGATGAGGTGCAGGTCGATATAGACCAGCGCGGGCGCCGCATCGGTCTCAGCCTGGATCTGGTGTGTCTCCCAGACCTTCTCGAAAAGGGTTTTGGGGGAAGCGTCAGACGGCGACGGCGTTTTCATGACCAGTCTCCTCAGCGTGAGCGTGTACAGGCTCCAGCCAGCCCCAATCATCCTGGGTGCGGCCTTCAAACAATCCGAAAAAGCGATCCATGATCAGGCGCGTGATCGGCCCGGCGCCGGCGGCGCGGGTGGTCTTGTCATCGATCGAGCGGATCGGGGTGACTTCAGCGGCGGTGCCGGTGAAAAACGCCTCGTCGCACAGATAGAGCATCTCGCGCGGCAGCGCCTGCTCGACCACTTCGAGCCCTTCGCGTTTCGCCAGCCGGATGACGCTGTCGCGGGTGATGCCTTGCAAGATCGAGGAGCTGGCGGGCGGCGTCATCAGCTTGCCGTCCTTGACCAGGAACAGGTTCTCGCCCGCGCCTTCCGACAGGCGACCGTCCACATCGAGCCCGATGCCTTCGGCGTAACCGCGCGATTTGGCTTCGCGGCTGATCAGATAGCTCGACAGATAATTGCCGCCGGCCTTGGCCGCCGTCGGCGCGGTGTTCGGCGCCATGCGGTTCCAGCTCGACACGCACACGTCCACGCCCTTGGTGCGGGCCTCTTCACCCAGATACGCGCCCCAGGGGAAGGCCGCGATATAGGTGTCGATCGGCGTGTCCTTGGCGGGCACGACGCCGATTGAGCCATAGCCGATAAAGCTGACCGGCCGCAGATAGGCCGAGCCCAGCTTGTTGGCGCGCAGCACCTCTTTGCAGGCGTCGGCCAGCTCGGCGGGGCTGTAGGGCAGATCGACGGAATAGATCCGGGCGGAATCCACCAGGCGTTTCACATGATCGGTCAGGCGAAACACCACAGGGCCGGACGGCGTGTCATAGCTGCGGATGCCTTCGAAAAACGAGGTGCCGTAATGCAGGGCGTGCGACAGAACATGAACCTGTGCGTCCGCCCACGGAATAAGTGCGCCATTGCGCCAGATATGATCAACTTGTTGGATCGACATGGTATTTAAGTCCTTCAGGCGGCATGAGCTTTGGCGTTGCGTCGGCGACGCACGGCGCAGGCGTTGTTAAGCGCGTCGATATAGGCGGAGACGCAGGCGGGAATGATGTCGCGGGCGCGGGCGCGGCCGGAAAACACCTCGCCCTCCACATTGGCCTTCAGATCGACCAGCACATCGGCGCCCTGCCCGTCTTCGCCAGCGTCATGGGCGTCGGCGGCCACGTACTGCATCTCGATGTCCTCGACCCGCGCCGGGATTTCCATGATCTGGCTGACGGCGCGATAGGCCGCGTCCAGAGCGCCAGGCGCGCTGGCGATGTCGGTCACCTGACCGCGGCGGCCATGGTCCATTTCAATGCGGGCGACCGGATGATCCTTCGGCGACAGGGGCGAGCGGATATCGATCCGTTTCAAAGTCCACAATTCAGCATCTCCTTGCGTCCCGCTCTCCAGCCGCTCCAGAAGCGCAGACAGCTGGCCGGAATCCACCAGCCCGATCTCGTCCGCCAGCGCCTTGAAGGCGTCGAACGCAGCTTGCAGATGGTCACCCTCCAGGCTCCAGCCGAGCTCTTTCGCCCGGGCGGCCAGAGCGTGTTTGCCAGAGTGCTTTCCGAGCACGATCTGGTTGGAGCTGAGCCCCACATCTTCAGGTTTCATGATCTCGTAGGTTTCACGGTTTTTCAGAACGCCATGCTGATGAATGCCGGATTCATGGGCGAAGGCGTTCGCGCCGACGATGGCCTTGTTTCGCGGCGGATGGGTGTTGGTGGCTTTGCTCAGCGCGCGGCTTGCGGCCATGATCTGGCGCGTGTCGATATTCGTGGTCAGGTTGAAGACATCGCGGCGGGTGCGAACCGCCATGACGGCGTCTTCCAACGCGCAATTGCCCGCGCGCTCGCCGATGCCGTTCACCGTGCACTCGATCTGCCGCGCGCCGCCGCGCACGGCCGCCAGCGAATTGGCGACCGCCATGCCCAGATCATCATGGCAATGGGCGGAGAAGATCACCTCGTTCGCCTTGGAGACCTTCTCGGTCAGATGCTTGAACAGCTGATAGATCTCGTCCGGCGTGGAATAGCCGACCGTATCAGGCACGTTCAGCGTCTTCGCGCCGGCTTCCGCAGCGATGGAGAGCGCTTCGACCAGAAAGCCCCGCTCCGTGCGGATGGCGTCCTCGGCGGAAAACTCCACATCGTCAAAATACGTCCGCGCCAGCTCGACCATGTCCTTGATGCGGGTCAGCACCTCATCCGGGGTCATGTTCAGCTTGAACTCGCGATGCAGCGGGCTGGTGCCCAGAAACACATGCAGGCGTTTGTTCGGAGCAGCTTTCAACGCCCGCGCCGCAGCGTCGATATCGCCCGGCGTCGTGCGCGCCAAGGAACAGATCGCCGGGCCTTCAATCTCCTGGCCAATCCGTTCCACCGACTTGAAATCGCCCGGGCTGGCCGCGGCGAAACCCGCTTCGATCACGTCCACTTTCAAGGCCTGCAAGGCCCGGGCGACGCTCAGCTTGCCCGCCTCGGACATGGAGAAGCCCGGCGCCTGTTCGCCGTCTCTCAACGTGGTGTCGAAAATCGTGATCTGGCGGGTCATGACACGGCCTCGAACGCTGGCGCCAGGGACGCCGCTCGCACCGCGCTGACGCCGTAGATCTTGGAGATTTGCGCGCACAACGTGCCCATGCGCCGACCGGCGTCGCGCGGCTGGACAGTCAAATCCATGCGCGCCTCGCCAGCGGTCGGCATCTGAGGCAGATCGACGCCACGGACTTCAAAGCCGCGACGTTCGACGAGCCCGATCAGACGCAGGATCGCGCCTTCACTGGGGCGAAATTCGATCTCGATCCGGTCTGTCATGGATCAGGCCTCCATCATGTCAGCATTGGATTTGCCTGGCGGCACCAGCGGCCAGACATTTTCACGCGGGTCGATGCGCACATGGCACAGGATCGGCCCGTTCGTGTTCAGCAGCCGCTCGATCGCGGCGGGCGCGTCCTCGCGGCGGTCCAGGGTGAAGGCTTCGACCCCGAAGGCGCGCGCCACGGCGGCGAAATCGGGATTGTCGAACAGATCCACCTCGGAGAAATTCTCGTCGTAAAACAGCTCCTGCCACTGCCGCACCATGCCCAGCTGGGAGTTGTCCAGCAGCACGATCTTCAGCGGCAGGCGGTAGCGACGCAGGGTCGCCAGCTCATGGATGTTCATCATGATCGAGCCATCGCCCGACACGGTGATCACCGTGGCGTCCGGTTCCGCCATCAAGGCGCCGATACCGGCGGGCAAGCCGTACCCCATGGTTCCCAGTCCTGCGCTCGTCAGATGCGCTTGCGGACGCGAGAACCGGCAATGCTGGGCCACCCACATCTGGTGCTGACCCACATCACAGGTGATGATGGCCTTGTCGCCCGCCTGTTCGGAGATGTCTTTCAAGAGCTTCGGCGCATAGATGCCAGAACCGGGCGCGTCATAGCGCATGGCCCAGCGCTCGGCGGCTTCTGAACAGCGGCGCCGCCAGGGGGCAATGCTCAGAACGCCGGGCTCCATCCGATCCAGCGTTTCGGCCAGATCGCCGGTCAGCCCCACATCCGCATCGCGCAGTTTGGAGATTTCTGACGGGTCGGCGTCAAAGTGAACGATCCGGGCCTGGGGCGCGAAGGTGTCGAGCTTGCCGGTCGCACGGTCGTCGAAGCGGGCGCCGACGCAGATCAGCAGATCGCTTTCATTCACCGCCAGATTGGCCGCTTTGGTGCCGTGCATGCCCAGCATGCCCAGAAAGCCCGGCGTTTCCGTAGGCAGAGCGCCCAGACCCTTCAGAGTCGCCACCGCCGGGATTTGCGTGCGCGCGAAAAACCGCCGCAAGGCGTCTTCCGCCTTGGCCAGGGTCACGCCGCCGCCGATATAGAGCACCGGCCGCTCGGCCTGTGCGATCAGCGCTTCGGCCTGCGCCATGCTTGCCGAATCTGAAGGCACGCCTCTAAAGGGGGCCCGAACCGTCTGATCCACCGAGGGGAACGCCGCGGACGCCTGTGTGACGTCTTTTGGCAAGTCAATCAGAACCGGTCCGGGCCGCCCGCGCTTCGCCAGCTCGAAAGCCTCGGCGAAGATTTTGGGGATGTCGGCCGCATCCCGTACCAGGAAAGAGTGTTTGACGATGGGCAGGGTGACGCCAAAGACGTCGATCTCCTGAAACGCGTCAGTCCCCATCAACGGCGTCGCCACCTGGCCGGTGATCGCGACCAGGGGCACTGAATCCAGAAACGCATTGGCGATGCCGGTCACCAGATTGGTCGCGCCGGGGCCGGACGTGGCCAGACACACGCCCACCTCGCCCGACACCCGGGCGTAAGCATCCGCCGCCAGCGCCGCCGCCTGCTCATGACGCACCAGAATGTGCTCCAGCCCCGAGCCCGGCAGGGCGTCATAAACGGGCATGATCGCGCCGCCGGGATAGCCGAACACCTTGGTGACGCCTTCCGCGCGCAACGCCTCGACGACCAGATGGGCGCCGGTTCGGTGCAGATTGGAGGCGGGTGCGGTTTGAGGCTGGGCGGTCATGAGCGTGCTCCTGCGATCCGCGCTAGGCTTGGCCGGCGTTGGCGCCGGGTTGCAGCCAGGCCATGCGAGCGCGCAAACGGGCGCCGGTTTTTTCGATGTCCTGTTCCAGATCGGCCCGCAGCAAGGCGTCGTATTGCGGCTTGCCGGCTTGGTTCTCCAGGATCCAGTCGCGGGCGAACTTGCCGGTCTGGATGTCGGTCAGCACCTCGCGCATCCGCGCTTTGGTCTCGTCATTGATGACGCGGGGACCGGAGACCAGATCGCCGTATTTGGCGGTTTCCGAGATGAAGTCGTGCATGCGCGAAATGCCGCCCTCATACATCAGGTCCACGATCAGCTTGAGCTCGTGCAGGCATTCAAAGTAAGCGATTTCAGGCTGATAACCGGCATCCACCAGGGTCTGATACCCGGCTGCGACCAGTTCGGACGCGCCGCCGCACAGCACCGCCTGCTCGCCGAACAGATCGGTTTCGGTCTCTTCGGCCAAAGTGGTCTCGATCGCGCCGCCGGCCGTGCCGCCATTGCTCTTGCAATAGGCCAGCGCCTTGTCGCGCGCCTTGCCCGACGCATCCTGGTGGATGGCGAACAGGGAGGGCACGCCACGCCCGATCTCGAACTCCCGGCGCACCAGATCGCCCGGACCTTTCGGCGCGACCAGCACCACGTCGATATCGGTGCGCGGACGGATCTGGCCGTAATGGATCGAGAAGCCGTGCGCCACCATCAGCGTGTCGCCGGGCGAAAGCTGCGCGGCGATATCGCACTCATACACGTCCTTGTGGCTCATATCCGGGGTGAGGAGCGCCACGAAACTGGCTTTCTTGGCGGCTTCAGCGGGCGTGAAAACCTCAAACCCGTCATCCTTGGCCTTGGCCTCGGCCTTGCCGCCCGGGCGTGCCCCGACGATCACCTGCTGGCCGGAATCGCGCAAGTTTCGGGCATGGGCGCGGCCTTGGCTGCCATAGCCGATAATGGCGATGAAGCCGGGCTTCAAAGCGTCTGCGTTGGCGTCGTCGTCAGTGTAGATGCGGGTCATGGGCTTTGGTCTTTCCGTGGCGTTTGAGGCTGGCTCGAGTGTGGCGTTTGAGGTTGAGGCAAAGAAAAACCCCCGCTCGGTGTGGAGCGGGGGTTTGCTTGGGTCTGAGGTTTGAAATTCCGTCAGACAGGCGCCGCCGCTCCACCGTGGGTGGTAATAAGGAGTACGACAACGACAAGTACGACCGAGCCGGTCAGCGCAGCGATACGCTGGGCGTCCTGGGTCAGGGTCTGGGTCTTGGCGTCGCGCATGGCGCTGTCTCCCGGTTTCAACCTGATGCCGCCCCCTCTTCCGCAAGGGTGAAACGACACGCGAACAATGACCGGCGATATGACTGTCGAGGTCTCGCCGGGCTGTGCAAAAACCGTAAGGCGGAAATGCTGCATCGCGCAACACTAAAATGTCCGAACAACTCAGAAAAAATATTTCCTAGGCTATATCAGAGCATTAGCGGGTGATTTTTCCAATGCTGGACAGGGTTTGTGGTTTTTCAGCCACAGAGGCCCGGTTGACGGAGTGTGGAAAACCCGGTCACGGTAAAGTCCACGCTGCGCACTTGCAGCACGTCCAGGAGATGATCATGACCCGCTCTTCGCAGGTCCAGCACGAAACCGGAATGACCGTGGCGACCGCCGCGATCATGGCTTCGTGCGTCACCTCCACCGCGCTCACCACCACCATTACCACCATTACCACCACCCTTACTCGAGGGCGGGACGGTACGGGCTGAGCGCGAGACACGCGAAACATTCAACCCCACACCAACCCGCTCCCCGAAACCGGCGAGCGGGTTTTTTCATGCCTCAACCCAGCCGCCATGCCCTAACGAACGAAAAAGGACTGATCCGATGGATCCCCAGCTTAACGCCTCCTCCGCCTCGAAAGGCCTGTGCGTCCTCAAATTCGGCGGCTCCGTGCTGACTTCGGAAGCTGACTACGCCGCCGCCGGCGCAGAGATCTACCGTCATGTCCGGGCGGGGGAGAAAACCATCGTGATCGTCTCTGCGCTCAAAGGGGAGACCGACACGCTGCTGGCCCAGGCCGACGCCAATGGCGGCGACGCCTTCCCCCACATCACCGCGCGGCTGGCGCGACTGGGCGAGTTCCGGTCTGCGGCCCTGATGGGGCTGGCGCTCTCGCGGCTGGGCTTGCGCGCCAAAGTGCTGGACCCTCACGAGATCGGGCTGATGGCGGAGGGCGACCCCATGGATTCCAACCTCAGCGAGCTCGACAAGGACGCCATGGCCGCCGCGCTGGAAGAGGCCGATGCGGTTGTTCTCCCCGGTTTCACCGCCTGTCATGCAGACCATGGCGCCGCCACGCTGGGCCGGGGCGGCACGGATCTGACGGCAGTGTTTTTCGCTGTGAAGGCCGGCGCAAACCGGGTGCGGCTGATCAAGGATGTGGACGGCGTCTACACCGATGATCCGGCCAAAGACCCCCACGCCCAGCGCTATGACGCGCTCGATTATGATCAGGCGATGGACGCCAGTCGCGGTCTGATCCAGCCCAAGGCCATCGAAGCGGCCAAGGCTGCAAACCTTGTGGTGGAAGTCGCCGCCATGGGCGCGCGTGAAGCCACCCGCATCGCTTCGGGCCCCTCAGTCATCGGTCGTCCGCGCCATCGCGGGCCGATGAAAGTGGCGCTTCTGGGCTGCGGCGCAGTAGGGTCGGGCGTGCTCGACCATGTGCTGAGCCATCCTGAGCTTTTCGAGCTGAACCCGGTGCTGGTGCGCAATGCCGGCTCCCGCGCCGACGACCGTCGCGCGGTCTTTACCTCTGACCCTCATGCGGCGCTCGCGGGAGACCCAGATCTGGTGGTGGAAATGACCGGCGGCGCCGACGGCCCCGCTGAATTGATGCTGCCGCCCCTGCGCAACGGCCAGCATGTGGTCACCGCCAACAAGGCCGCCGTCGCCAAGCATTATGACGCCCTGCATGACGCCGCCCGGAAAGGCGGATCGCAGCTGATGTTCTCGGCCTCCGTCGGCGGCGGCGTCGTTGTGCTCGAGCGCTTGTCCGACCTCAAGGGGCAAGGCGTGGTCGCGGTGGAAGGCGTCATGAACGGCACCGGCAATTTCATCCTCGACCAGCTCGGTCAGGGCGTCGCGTTCCAGGAGGCGGTCGCCGCCGCCCAGCGCATGGGCTTCGCCGAAGCCGATCCCAGCGCGGATGTGGACGGGCATGACGCCGCGGACAAGTTGTCCATTCTGATCCGCGAAGCGTTCGGCGTGAACTTGCCGCCCGAAAAGATCGCCAAGCAATCGCTGAGCGAGGTGTCCGCCGAGCAGGCGCAGGACGCGCTGGCGAACGGGAAAATCTACAAACAGATCGGTCAGTGCAAGCTGGGCGCAGGCGGGGTTGTGGATGCGGAAGTTCAGGTCCGCGCCGTCCCTCAAGATCACCCGCTCGCCGGCGCGCGCAATGAGGAGAACCGTTTTCTGCTGACCTTGTCCAATGGCGACGTCTGCACCCTGCAAGGCAAGGGCGCAGGACGCTGGCCGACCGCTGCAGCCGTTTTCGGCGACATGATGGACATCCGACGGGCTTGGGCGTGTGATGGCGCCGCCCCAGCGCACGCATCGTCCGTTCGCTCCCCCCTTCGGGCGGACGATGCGTTGCGCAGCGCCTGACGGAAAGGACGAGTATTTCTCATGACTGCATCCGCGCGCGCCAGCGCCCCGGCCAGCATTGGCAATGTCGGGGTTGGATTTGATGTATTGGGACAGGCGTTTGACGCTGTCCGAGATGAGGTCGTCGCCCATAAGGAAGAAAGGACAGGCGTGCGTCTGGGCCAGGTTTCCGGGCTGATGACGCAGCTTCCGGACAATCCCATGCGCAATACCGCCCTGCGCGCGGCGCAAGCGGTGCTGAAGGCTGTGAACGCACCCTTCGGCGTGCGTCTGGACGTCATCAAGGGCGTACCGATCAGTGCTGGCATGGGCGGCTCCGCCGCCAGCGCCGTAGCCGCCGCCGCTGCAGTCAACGCCTTGCTGGACAAACCGTTTTCAACGCCGGACTTGCTGGCCTTCGCCCTGGAAGGCGAACGCGCCAGCGCCGACCCGCCCCCCTGGGACAATGTCATGGCCTCGCTGTTGGGCGGACTGGTGATCGCCGCGCAGCTTGATCCCGCACTGGTCAAACCGATGCCCGTCCCCAAGGGCGTCACCGCCATTCTGTTTCATCCTGACGCCAAGACCGAAACCCAGGCCGCGCGCGACGTCCTCAAACCCGAAACGCCGCTGAACACGGCTGTCGAGCACGCCCGTCGCCTCGGCGCCTTCACGCTGGGATGCGCGGTTTCCGATCTCGACCTGATCCGGGCGGGGCTCGATGACATTCTGATCGAGCCGCAGCGCGCTTTCCTGTTGCCGGAAATGCGCGACGTCAAAGCCGCAGCCCTCGGGGCGAATGCGTTGGGTTGCTCGTTTTCGGGCTCCGGCCCCTCCATCTTCGCCTGGGCGAGCGATGAAGACGCCGACGCCGTCCAGCAAGCGATGGCGGACGCCTTCAAATCCGCAGGCCGGGGAACGCGCGTCTATCGCGCCCCGCTTGAGAGCGCCGGCGTGCGTCTCGAACCCCTCGAGGAGCAAGAAGCATGCGCCTGATCTCCACGCGAAACGGCGCCAGCGCCAGCTCCATCTCCGAAGCGATCCGTGTGGGACTGGCGGGCGATGGCGGCCTGTTCATTCCTGATGAGTTTCCTGAAGGGCAGCTCAGCGGGCTGACCGCGCAAACCAGCCTCAAAGAGACGGCGCTGACGCTTTTCGAGCCCTTCTTCAAGGGCGATCAGCTTGAAAGCGTTTTGCCAGAGCTTGTTGAAGAGACCTATGATTTTGACATCCCGCTGGCGAACCCCTTTTCGGGGCGACCGGGCGTGTTCGCGCTGGAGCTGTTTCACGGCCCCACCGGCGCGTTCAAGGATGTGGGCGCGCGCTTTTTGCTGCGCTGTCTGGACAAGCTGGGCGACCCGAACGCCCCCTTCACCGTGCTCGCCGCCACCTCTGGCGATACGGGCGGCGCGGTTGGCTGCGCCGCGGAAGGCCGCAAGGGCGTACGGGCGGTGATCCTGTACGCCAAAGGCCGAATCTCCGCGTTTCAGGAACGCCAGCTGACCTGCTGGAACGCACCTGTGACGGCGCTGGAAGTGGATGGCGATTTCGACGCGTGCCAGCGCATGGTCAAGGCCGCGTTCGCGGACCGGGCGCTGAGCGAGCGGCATAACCTCACCAGCGCCAATTCCATCAATATCGCCCGGCTCTTGCCCCAGGCGGCCTACATGGCCTGGGCGGCACGGCAAGCCTATGAGAAGAATGGCGTCAAACCCGGCCTGATCATCCCCACGGGCAATCTGGGCCATGGCGTCGCTGCGATCTGGGCCCGTCATATGGGCGCGCCCTGGGGACCGATCGTGCTGGCCACCAACGCCAACCGGACCCTCGCGGACTGGTCGATCTCGGGCCGGTACGAGCCCCGCGCCTCAATCGCCACGCTGGCGAACGCCATGGATGTCGGCGCGCCCAGCAATTTCGAGCGCCTGAACGCCCTGCCCGATGACGCGGCGCGCCTGAGCGTGGAGCTGGTGGAGGATCGGGCCATCCGCGCGCGTATCAAGGCTGATTTCGCGCGCTCGGGTTATGTGTGGTGTCCGCATTCCGCTGTCGCCGCAGAAGCGCTGGCCCGGATGCGTGAGTTTGACCTGCATGCGCGGCCCTGGGTGATTGCGGCGACCGCCCATCCCTACAAATTCGCCGATGTGGTCGAGCCGCTGATCGGTCAAACCCTTGAGCCCTCTGAAGCCCTCGCCGAGGTGCTGGACCGCCCCACGCGGTCAGAGCCCTGCGGCGCGGACCTCGACGCTTTGCGACATCATTTGAACGCCCTGAACGAAACGGCCTGATCTGACATGACCGATACCAAACGCCCCTCGCACACACTGATCCAGGGGCCGGCCCGCGCCCCCGCCCGCGCCATGTTGCGCGCCGCCGGCTATGATGACGAACGCATGGCCAAGCCCATGATCGCCATCGTCAACACCTGGACCAGCGTCACCCCGTGCAACATGCATCTTCAGGGTCTGGCCGATCATGCCCGCGCCGGCATTGAAGCGGCCGGCGGCACGGCGGTGGATTTCAACACCATCGTGGTCACCGACGGCATCTCCATGGGCACCGAAGGCATGCGCGCCAGCCTGATGAGCCGTGATTGCGTGGCCGATTCCGCCGAGCTGGCGGTGCGCGGTCACAGCCTGGACGCGGTCCTGTTTCTGGTCGGCTGCGACAAGACCCTGCCCGGCGCGGCCATGGCGGCGGCGCGGATGAACCTGCCCAGCGTCGTGCTCTATGGCGGCTCGATCATGCCCGGAAAGCTGCACGACAAGGCGGTCACCATTCAGGACGTGTTCGAGGCGGTGGGCGCGTGCGCCGCGGGCAAGATCAGCGAAGACGAGCTGGTTGAAGTTGAAAAAGCCGCCTGTCCAGGCGCGGGCGCCTGCGGCGGGCAATTCACCGCCAACACCATGGCGCTGGCGCTGTCCGCGCTCGGTCTGTCGCCCATGGGGCTCAATGACATTCCCGCCGTCCATCCCGACAAACCCGGCGCCGCGCGCAAGGCGGGGGAAGCGGTCGTGGACGCGCTGAAAGCGAACCGCCGTCCGCGCGACATCATCACGCCGACAAGCCTGAAGAACGCCGCCGCCGCCGTCACCGCGACCGCGGGCTCGACCAACGCCGTGCTGCATCTTCTGGCCATCGCGCGCGAGGCCGGGATCAACCAGGACCAGTTTGATATCGACGTGTTTGACGCGGTCAGCCGCAAAACGCCCGTCATCGCCGACCTCAAGCCCGGCGGACGCTATATGGCGCCGGACATGGCGGCCGCGGGCGGGGCGCGCCTGCTGCTGCAACGCTTGCAGGCCGCTAAACTGATCGAGGATGCGCCCACCGTCACCGGCAAATCCCTGTTTGAAGAAGCCGGGCTCGCCACCGAAACCCCGGGCCAGGATGTGATCCTGTCGGCCGACAAGCCGCTCAAATCACGCGGCGGCTTCGGCGTGCTCTATGGCGATCTGGCGCCGGATGGCTGTGTGGCCAAGCTCGCCGGGCATGATCGGTTGTTCTTTGAAGGTCCCGCCAAGGTCTATGACTGCGAGGAAGACTGCTTCGCCGCTGTGAATGCAGGCCAGATCGAGAAAGGCGACATCGTCGTCATTCGCAATGAAGGCCCTGCCGGCGGTCCGGGCATGCGCGAAATGCTGGCGGTGACCGCCGCGATTCAGGGCGCAGGCCTCGGCGATGATGTGGCGTTGATGACCGATGGCCGCTTTTCCGGCGCGACCTATGGCTTCATGGTGGGTCATGTGGCGCCCGAAGCCGCCCATGGCGGGCCCATCGCCTTTATTGAAACCGGCGACGTCATCACCATCGACATCGAAAACCGCCGCATCGATGTGAAGGCCGACCTCAAGGCGCGCATGGCCAAGGGCTTCACTCCGCCCGAACCCAAATACCGCCACGGCGCCTACGCCAAATACGCCAAGCTCGTCCATTCCGCTTCGGACGGCGCCGTCACGAGTTTCCCGTTCGATTAAAGCACGGGTCAGGATTCAGGTTCGTCCAGCGCCTTGATATGCACGATCACGGCGCGGACAACCTGGTCCTCCCACGCCTCGTCATCCTGTTTGAGCATCGCCACATGATGACGCAGGCTGACAAAGCCATGGATCAGCGCCCAGATCTGAAGCGCGGCGTCTCGCGTCTGCGGCGGAGTGTGTTGGGGCAGGAAATCCGCCGCCACTTTCAACAAGCTCGCAAAAGCGCGCCCCGCCGCCTGCCGTGCAGCGTCCGAGGGTGTGAAGTCTGGCGCTTGCTCGCCAAAGATCAGCCGATAATGCGCTTCATGGGCCTGAACGCTGCGCAGATACTGGCGCACCACGGTTTCTACCGCCGCGTCGCGCTCCATGGGCGTTTCCGGCAGAACGGTCGTAGCTTCGACCTGTTCGAACCCTTCAATATAAAGCGCGTCCAGAATGCCCTGCTTGCCGTCAAAATGGCTGTAAATCCCGATGGTCGAGACCCCGGCCTCACGCGCAATGGCCCGCACGCTCAACCCTTTCGCGCCCGCTTGCAAAAACAGCTTTGACGCCGCCTGCATGATCTTTGTTTTTGCGTCACTCATGGTTTGAGCCTTGACGGGCCGCCCTCTGACCCTGATATGGGTATAACACTGTTATGATCAGGCTCAACCCGAATGCTTTCAAAAATATGGCTGGGCCGTCGCAGGGAGGCGACTCATGGCGATCACATCACTTGAGACTGATTATCTGGTCATTGGCGGCGGCGCCATGGGCCTGGCCTTCACCGATACGATCCTGTCTGAAACCGACGCTGACATCATCGTCGTTGATCAGAACGCCAAGCCCGGCGGGCACTGGAACCACGCCTATCCGTTCGTGACGCTGCACCAGCCGTCGAGCTTTTACGGCGTGTCCTCCAAGGAGCTCAGCCGCGGGCAGCGCGATCAGGTGGGGCTTAACAAGGGGATGGGTGATCTCGCCAGCGGAAACGAAGTGCTGGCCTATTACGAGCAGGTGATGAACCACACTTTCCTGCCCTCGGGCCGCGTGCGGTTCTTTCCGATGTGCCGCTGGCTCGGAGACGGACGGTTCAAACGCATCCTGACCGGCGAGGTGTTTGAAGTGAGCGTCCGGCGCAAGACCGTGGACGCGACACATCTGAAAACCTCGGTTCCCTCCACGCACACGCCCAGCTTTGAGGTCTCGCCAGACGTCTGGTTCATGCCGCCCAATGACTTGCCCAGGATCGACCGCACGCCCAAAGGCTTTGTGGTCATCGGCGCGGGCAAGACCGCGATTGATTCCTGTCTCTGGTTACTTGAGCAAGGCGTCGATCCGGATCTCATCCAATGGATCATGCCGCGCGACGGCTGGCTGCTGGACCGGCGCAACACCCAGACCGATCCTGAATTCTTCTTTGACACCATCGGCGCGCAGGCGCGCCAGTTCGACGCCATCGCCAACTCCACCAGCATTGAAGACATGTTCGACCGGCTGGAAGCGGCGGGCTATTTCCTGCGGATCGACCCCGATGTCCGGCCTTCAATGTTTCACGGGGCGACCGTCTCGCGCATGGAGCTGGAGGCGTTACAGTCGATCAGACGCGTCGTCCGCAAAGGCCGCGTGAAGACCATCAGCGCCGAGACACTCGTGCTGGACGAGGGCGAAATCGCCATCACCCCCGATCATGTGCTGATCGATTGTTCGGCCCGCGCGGTCAGCAATGACGCCATCGCACCGGTGTTTCAGGGCGACAAGATCGTGCTGCAGATGGCGCGCTCCTATCAGCCCGTGTTCAGCGCCGCCTTCATCGCCCATATCGAGGCCGCCTATGAGGATGAAACCGAGCAGAACCGGCTGTGCGGCGTGGTGCCGCTCCCCAATCACGACACCGATTTCATCCGCTTCACCGCCGCTTTCATGATGAACCAGTATAACTGGAGCCAGATCCCCGAATTGCGCGCCTGGCTGAGAGCCAACCGGCTGGACGGGTTCAGCAAACTCATCAGCGATGTGCCCCCTGACGACGCCGAGAAGACCGCGCTTTTGCAGGGCATGCGCAAGAGCGCGCCCGCAGCCGTCGGCAAGCTGTTTGAGTATCTCAACCAGCTTGATGAAAAGACGGCCACGCCCGCTTGAGCCCATACGGGACTTCCCCGACCGTAAAACCCATTAAGGACAATTCCGTCTACAAACTGGTCTCTGATTTGTCTCTTTTACCTGAGCTGACCGAAGGCGCTGCGCCTTCACTTCCGCTCGCTGACCTCCAGCGCGCCAACTCGGAGAGAGACCATGAAAACCCTGATTTCCACCGCTCTGATCGGCATCGCGCTGGTCGCGACCACCGCCCCGATCGCCCTGGCCGAAGACGAAAACAACGTCACATCCGGTTACACCCTGGCCGGCGCGCCGCTGGGCCTGCACGGCTCTGACCCGGTCGCGCTGATCGAGACCGGCATCCGCCTGGATGGCAGCGCCGAGTTCGCGCACGTCCATGAAGGCGTCGCCTATTACTTCAACACCCGCGCCAATCTGCGCACCTTCCGCCGCAATCCCGAAGCTTACATCCCGGCCTATGGCGGCTTCTGCGCTCTGGGCGTGTCTCTGGGCAAGAAACTCGACGGTGATCCGCGCTTCTCCGCCGTGCGCGACGGCCAGCTCTATGTCTTCGTGAACGAGGAAATCCTGCGCAATTTCCTCAATGACGAAGCCGGCACCCTCGCCCGCGCTGAAACCAACTGGACCCAGATCGAACACACCGCAGCGTCCGAGCTCTAAGGGCTTCCCCCTCCCTTAACGGACGTCGAACGGGCGGTCGCAGTGCGGCCGCCCGTTTGCTGTCCGCCCCTGTTCAAATCCGCCCGGTCTGGCTAGCCTTCCCCCAAGAGCGCGAAACGCGCCAAGGGGAGACTGACCATGTTGCGAGCGATCACCGGCGCCCTGGCGCTGTGCCTGACCATGTCCGGCGCACAGGCCCTGGCCGAGGACGAAGCCAGCTTTACCGAAACCGTCGAAGGGCTGAACCGTCAGGACGGGCTGATCACGCTCTATCCCGACCCCGCCGAAGGCCGGGTGCTCGCTGCGCTATCGCCCTCAGAAGACGGCGTGCTGGGCCGGATGATCTACACCGCGCGCCTGACCTCGGGGCTGGGATCAAACCCGGTGGGACTTGACCGGGGCCTGGGGACCGATACCTGGATCCTGCGCTTCAGCCGGGTCGGCGACGCGGTCTTCGCCGAGTTTGAAAACACCCGCTACGCGGCCCTGGGCGCGGGTGCGGATGAAAGCGCCGCCACGGCTCAATCCTTCGCCCGGTCTGTCATCTGGCGCACCGACATCCTGTCTGAAAGCGCGGACGGCGAAGTGCTGATCGATCTGTCAGGCTTTCTCAAACGCGATCCGGTCGACGCGGTCGGCGCACTGGACAGTGCTGGCCAAGGGTCGTTCTCGGTCGACGCCGAGCGCAGCGCGCCTCTGGCCGACAGTGTTCTGAGCTTTCCGGAAAACATTGAAATCGACACGCTTCTGACCCTCAGCGCGGACGAGCCCGGCGCAGAAGTGCGCGCCACCGCGCCCTATGCGGAAGCTGTGACCCTGACGGTGCATCATTCCTTCATCGCCCTGCCCGAAGACGGGTATGAAACCCGCGCTTCGGACCCGCGCAGCGGCGCCTTTGAGCTCACGCGCTATGACATGGCGACGCCGCTCGATGAGCCTTTGCAGCGCGGCTATGCCCGCCGTCACCGGCTTGAGCGGATTGATCCGGACGCCGCGTCCGGCCCGGTGGTCGAACCCATCGTCTATTATGTGGATCGCGGCGCGCCCGAGCTGATCCAGCAAGCGCTGATCGAGGGCGGCAATTGGTGGGCGGAAGCGTTTGAGGCGGCCGGCTTTGAAGACGCCTATCGCGTGGAGCTTTTGCCCGAGGGCGTGCATCCGCTGGATGCGCGCTACAATGTCATTCAATGGGTACACCGCCAGACCCGCGGCTGGTCTTACGGCGCGTCGGTGGTCGATCCGCGCACCGGCGAAATCCTGAAAGGCCATGTGATCCTGGGCAGCCAGCGCGTGCGCCATGACCGGCTGATCTTTGAAGGCCTGATGGGCGTTGAGCAGACCGGAACCGGCGCGGCGGACGACCCGCTCGAGCTGGCGCTTGCGCGCGTGCGTCAACTTTCCGCCCATGAGATCGGGCATACTTTGGGGCTGATGCACAATTTCGCCGCCAGCACCAATGATCGCGCGTCAGTGATGGATTATCCCGCGCCGCTGATCCGGTTTGACGACGCCACAGGCTTTGATGCGTCGCAGGCGTATGATGTGGGGATCGGCGAATGGGATATCGCCTCGATCTCCTGGCTTTACAGCCAGTATCCGGACGCCGCCGCCGAGGCCGCCGGGCTGGAAGCAATCCTGCAGCAAGCCCGCGAAGACGGCCTTATGTACATTTCCGACCGGCATGCCCGCGGCAACAATGCCGGCCATCCGCTGGCCAATCTGTGGGATAACGGATCAGACCCGGTGGATGCGCTGAATGACACGCTGGTGGTGCGCGCAGCAGCGCTGAACCGCTTCGGGACCGATGTGCTGGCGCAGGGCCTGCCGCTAAGCGAGATCCGCAACGTCTTCCCGCCGATCTATCTCTATCATCGCTATCAGGTGGAGGCCGCCGCCAAGGCGCTGGGCGGCGTGATGTTCGCCTATGAGGTCAACGGCCCGGACGTGTCCGGCGTCACCGATTACGACCCCGACCAGCAGAGGCGGGCGCTGGAGGCTCTCGCGCAGACGCTGGAGCCTGCAAGGCTCGACATTTCTGACGCGACGCTGGCTCTGCTCACACCCTCGCCTTTCACCGATTACGACGCCATCGCCCAGCGCGAACAGTTTGAGACCGACCAGTATCCCGCCTTCAGCCGCGCCAACGCCGCCGCCGCGGCGGGACAGATCACCTTGTCCGCCATGTTGGCGCCGGCCCGTCTGGCGCGTCTGGAGGAGCAGGCCGCCCGCAACCCCGACGCGTTGAACCCTGAAACGGTTCTGGCCCGGATCGACCGCGTTGTGTTTGACGCGCCGCGTGACGAGGCGGCGCGTTTGGCGCCGCTGCGCGAGGCGCTGCAGGACGAGTATGTCACTCAGCTCCTGCGCGTGGCCGGCGGGTCGACTCCCAGCGCCGCTCGGCTGGCGCGGTCCGCGCTTTCGGATCTGATGACTGAACTTTCTGGACGCCGCGCTCGCGTGAGTGACAGTCAGGCGGTCGCTCTGAGAGCGCAAATCGAAGCCGGGCTTCAGGCGATTGACGAGGGCCGCACCCTGTCGATACCCAGCACGGACATCCCGCCAGGCAGCCCGATCGGGGCGGATGGGTGTTTCCATTGCGATAGCGGGGATCGTCTGGGGCTGAACTAGACCTCAAGGGCCGGGGCGTTTCACCGCGCCCCGGCCTGCGATCTGATGGTGTTTTTGGCGCGCCGGTTTTGGCATAAGGGCGTCATGACCCAGTTTCGCGTCGCCGCACTTTATAAATTCACGCCGCTCGTCGCCGACAAGGCGCTGCAGGACCGGCTTCTGACCGCCTGCCGGGAGCAGGACGTCTACGGCACCTTGCTGATCGCCAGCGAAGGGATCAACGGCACCATCGCCGGCGCGCCCGACGCCATCGAGGCCGTTCTGAACGTGATCCGGTCCCTGCCTGGCTGCGCGGATATCGAACACAAGGAGTCCTTCGCCGAGGAACAGCCCTTCCTGCGCATGAAGGTGCGGCTGAAAAAGGAAATCGTGACGATGGGCGTGCCCGGCGTGGACCCTCAGAAAGCCGTCGGATCCTATGTGGCGCCGGAAGACTGGAATGAGCTGATTTCAGCGCCGGACGTGGTCACCATCGATACGCGCAATGATTACGAAGTGCGTATTGGCCAGTTCAAGGGCGCGGTGAACCCTGAAACCACGAGCTTTCGCGAATTTCCCGACTGGTTCAGAAAGTTTCGCGAAACCCGTCCCAATGCGCGGATCGCCATGTATTGCACAGGCGGCATACGGTGCGAGAAATCCACCGCCTTCGCCCTGACCGAAGGGCTCGATGAGGTCTATCACCTCAAGGGCGGCATTCTGAAATATCTCGAAACCGTGCCCGAGGAAGACAGCCTGTGGGAAGGCGATTGCTTCGTCTTTGATCGCCGCGTCGCCGTGCGTCACGGGCTGGAGCTGGGCGATTACACCACCTGCCACGCCTGCCGCGAACCGCTGGGGCCGGAAGATCTGAAATCCCCGCACTTCGTCGCCGGCGTCAGTTGCCCGCATTGCCGTGAGGCCCGCAGCGAGGAGCAGCGCCAGCGCTATGCCGAGCGCCAGCGTCAGGAAGCGCGCGCCGCCGCGCGGGGCGAACGCCATGTGGGCGCCATACTGGATGCTGACGCGGACAATGACTAAAGCCCTGCCCGTCCTGTACTCCTTCCGGCGCTGCCCCTACGCCATGCGCGGGCGGATGGCGCTGGACGCCGCGCAGATCAAGGTCGAGCACCGCGAAATCCTTCTCAAGGACAAGCCCGCGGAAATGCTTGCGGCGTCGCCCAAGGGCACAGTCCCGGTGGTGGTGCTCGCTGACGGCCAGGTGATCGAGGAAAGCCTCGATGTGATGCACTGGGCTCTAGCGCAAAACGATCCCGACAACTGGTGGCCGGACGACACCGGGCTGCGGTCAGACATCCAGGCCCTGATCGCGCGCAATGATGGCGACTTCAAGCATCATCTGGACCGCTATAAATACGCCAATCGCTATGAAGGCGCGGTCTCCGAAGACCATCGCGCCGCCGCGGCCCAGATCGTTGATCAGCTAGAAGAACGGCTCACCACATCGTCACAGCTGTTTGGCGACGCGCCTTGTCTGGCCGATATCGCGATCTTTCCCTTCATCCGCCAGTTCGCCAATACCGACCGGGACTGGTTTGACGCTCAGAGCTGGCCGAACCTGCAAGCCTGGTTGGCGGGGCATCTGGCTTCGGAGCGCTTCGCCCGGATCATGGCCAAGCACGACCTGTTCGTGTCTGCCACCGCTCAAGACTGAGGCGCTTCGCCCCTCGTCAGATCAGCAGCCCGCCCTAGCTCACGGCCTTGACGCGAACAGGACGAGGGAACCATGGCGCCCGAAGAGATCAGCGAAATCATCGCCCTGGCCTGGGCGGACGATGTCAGCTTTGAGGCGATCGAAAAAGACACAGGGCTTAGCGAGCCCGAAGTCATCGCGATCATGCGGCGGTCGTTAAAGCCCTCAAGCTTCCGGCTCTGGCGCAAGCGCGTGTCGGGCCGGGCCAGCAAACACGCCAGGATCAAAGCCGCCCGCGACGCCGCCCCTAGAGTTTGATCGTGCCGCGGTCCGCCTGCAGGATCAGCTTGCGGTAATCGTTGAGATCGCCGTCATAGCGGCTGGCCTTGCCGTCATTCACCAGCCAGAGCTGATCGGCGGTGCCTTCGGCGAGGTAGACGTCGTGGGTGATGAGGATCACGGCGCCCTTATAGTCATTGAGCGCGTAGATCAGCGCTTCGCGACTGTCGATATCCAGGTGCGAGGTCGGCTCGTCGAGGATCAGCACATGGGGCTTTTCCATCGCCATAAGGCCCAGCAGCAGACGTACTTTCTCGCCGCCTGACAGCTTCTCGATCTTGGTGCCGACTTTCTCATGGGCGAAGCCCATCGCGGCGGCGGCGGCGCGCTGCTTTGATTCAGGCGAGCCCGCAGGCAGGGCGTCCTGCACATGCTGGAGCACCGTCTCGCCCGGACGCAATTCATCCATCTGATCTTGCGAGAAATAACCGATCCGCAGAGCGCGCGGCGCGGTGCGATCGCCGGCCAGAAGCGGCAGGCGTTCGGCGATGGATTTCACCAAAGTCGTCTTGCCCTGGCCATTGGCGCCGACAATGGCGATGCGGTCTTCGGGATCCAGCCGCAGATCCACGCCCCGAAGGATCACGGCCTCTTCGCCATAGCCCACTTTTGCGTCGCGCAATTGCAGCAAGGGCGGGGACAGCGTGTCAGCGGAGCTGGGGAAGGAGAAGGACGTGGTGCGCTCGGCGATCGGGACGGTGATCTCCTGCATCTTCTCAAGCCGCTTCACCCGCGATTGCGCCTGGCTGGCCTTGGAGGCCTTGGCGCCGAACCGGTCGATGAAAGACTGAAGGTGCGCGCGGTCGGCCTCTTGCTTGGCGCGCTGGCTTTCCAAGAGCGCGGTCTTCGCCGCCCGCAGTTTCAGCCAGGCGTCATACCCGCCGGGCGACACCGAAAGCTGTTGATGCTCCAGCGCCATCGTATGGGTGACGCAACGGTTCAGCATTTCGCGGTCGTGGCTGACGATCAGCACGGTGTGGGGGTATTTCTTCAGATAGCTCTCAAGCCAGGCCGCACCTTCCAGATCGAGATAGTTGGTTGGCTCATCGAGCAGCAACAGGTCGGGCTCGGAGAACAACACCCCGGCGATGGCGGCGCGCATGCGCCAGCCCCCCGAAAACTCTTTCGTCGACCGGTAGAGGTCCGCATCGCTGAAGCCCAAGCCCATCAGGACTTCCGCCGCGCGCGATTCCGCCGACCAGGCGTCGATATCCGCCAGCCGCATATGGATCTCACCAATGCGGTCCGGGTCTTGCGCGGTTTCCGCTTCCTGCATCAGGGCGTGACGTTCCTCGTCGGTAGCGAGCACAACATCGAGGATGGTGTCGTCTGAGGCTTCAACCTCCTGCGCCACCCAGCCCATGCGCGCGCCCTTGACCAGGCGGATCGCGGCATCAGGGGACGGCTGATCAATCTCCTCGCGGATCAGCTTGAGCAAGGTGGACTTGCCCGTGCCGTTGCGGCCCACCAGGCCGACCTTCCAGCCGCTGGAGATTTGCGCCGAGGCGTTTTCAAACAGCGAGCGGGCGCCGATACGGTAATCGAGATTTGAGATCGTAAGCATGGGGGCGGTGTAACCCTCACAGCGCGCGGCGCAATGAAAAGCCGCTGTGCGGTGCAGCATGAGCGCGCCAGGGCGCCTCACGGGCAACGTCACAAATCCGTCGCAAACTCTGGACTTTCCTCAAAACGTATATACATTGCATAGCCGTTGCATAGCAGATGCGAGATTGGATCCGGTCCATGGCTGACGACAAAAAGGCGAAGAAGAAAAAAGACAGCCAGCTTGTCATTCGCCTGAACAAGGACCAGCGCGATCAATTCGTTCAGCTGTGCGATGAACTGGACACCAGCGCCGCCCGGGAATTGCGCCTCTTCATCAAGGGCTTCATCGCCCGCCACACATCTGAAGAGAGCGCATGATCTCAAAAGACGCGCCTCACTCATCAAGGAGACCCGACATGGCGTCGAAAAAAGTCAAAGACCTGAAAAAAGAAATCAAAACCCGCAAGAAGAAGATCGAAACTCACGAAACCAAGCTGAAAAAAGCGAAAAAAGCGCTCAAGAAAGCCGCTTAACGCTCAAGCCCTGAGACGACTAAAAAGCCCGCCGGTTTCCGGCGGGCTTTTTCTCTTTGCGGTCAGGTTGGAAACACGACAGGCGCTAACAGCAAGGCGACCACGCTCAACACCGCGACAGCGATGATGTTTAGCACCAGCCCCACCCGGGCCATGGCCGGGATCGCGACCAGTCCCGAACTGAACACCACGGCGTTGGGCGGCGTGGCCACCGGCAGCATGAAGGCGCAACTGGCCGCCAGCGTAACCGGGATGACATAGATCAACGGGTCCTGGCCGGTCTCCACCCCGATGGCCGCGATCACCGGCAAGAAGGTCGCCGTGGTCGCAAGATTACTGGTCAATTCGGTGATGAAGATCACCAACGCCGTCGCCGTGACCACGAGCAGGATGGCGTTGATCGTCCCAACGCCGACCAGCTGTTGTCCCATCCACAAGGCCAAGCCTGAGCTGGTGACGGCGGTCGCCAGCGCCAGCCCGCCGCCGAACAGCGCCAAGACGCCCCAGGGCAGTCGGGACATGGCGTCCCAGGTCATCAGCGCCTGGCCTTTCTGGCCCGAGGGGATCAGGAAGGCGGCGACCGCGGCCGTCATCGCGACGCCGGTATCGGTCAGCTCGCCCAGGAAAGGCAGGCTGCTCAACCAGCTGCGCGACAGCCATCCGAACACCAGGAAGCCGAACAGAAGCGCGGTGCGCACCTCCGCCTTGCTCATCGCGCCGAGCCCTTCGCGCATGGCGCGGATATGCTGGACGGCTTCGTCCGAGGCCTTGAAATTGATCGGATAGATGAAGCGCGTCAGCACCAGCCAGGCCAGAGGCAGCATCACCAGAGTGACCGGCACGCCGACCATCATCCAGCGCGCAAAGTCGATCTGGACGTCATAATTGTCCGCCATGAAGCCGACCATGAAGGCGTTCGGCGGCGTGCCCACCAAAGTGGCGACCCCGCCCAGCGTTGCGCCATAAGCCAGGCCCAGCAGCAAGGAGACGCCAAAATTCTCACGCTGGCGCGGCGCCAGTGTCGGCATGGTCTCGTTGATCACCGTGAAGACTGAAACCGCGATGGGCAGCAGCATCAGCGTCGTCGAGGTGTTGGAGATCCACATGCTCACAAACGCCGCAGCGCCCATGAAACCGGCGACCAGCGCCCGTGCGTCAGCGCCGGCGATGGCGAACACGCCCAAAGCGATGCGCCGATGCAGGCCGCATCGTTCGATCGCCAACGCCACCACGAACCCGCCAAAGAACAGATAGATGATGGGGTGGGCGTAAGGCGCTGCAATCTCACGCGTGGACACCACGCCCAAAATCGGCAGCGCGACCAGTGGCAGGAAGGCCGTAATGGCCACCGGAATGGCTTCGGTCGCCCACCAGATGGCCATCAGAACGCCGATGGCGGCGACGATGGTCGCCTGTTGCGGCAAACCTTCAGGCGAGAAGGTCAGGGCCGTGATCAGGGCGGCGATCGGCCCCAGAACGAGGCCGACGCGCTGATACAACGCCGGGCCGGAAGTTTCTTGTGCGATCATTGCGTCCGCCTGTCTTGTGTTTGGTCGTTTCAGAAGCGCGCGATACAGACCCGCTCCGCATACAAGCGGCTGTCTTAGGGTCGCCGCGCCACGAGTGCGGTCATTTGAATAGGCGCAAGGCTGCGATAACGGGGCGTGTGCTCGTCATTCAGCCTCTCCCGCCCGCTCGCGCACGTCCGCCGCGATCATCCACGCCGCGGCCTCCGCCATGCCGGCGTTGTCATGCGCCACGCCGGGCACGCTGCCCACGCGCCAGCCATAGGTCACGCCCAGCGCGTCCGCTCGGGCGCGAGCGGCGTTGGCGAAATTCAAGCCGCGCGCATAGCGATGCGGGCCTTGCGCCTCAGCCTCAGGCGTATGGCGCAGATGCTGGTGACGGGGGTCGACATCCCTCTCCCCCAGCAAAATGGTCAGCGGCATCCCCACCCAGCGACGGATATCATCTTCACTCGCCGGTGTGCCGCCCGTCCCGTATGGCCAGGCCTGGCTGGCGTCCGGCAGCGTGTACCAGCCCGCATTAGCGCTATAGGCCGTGTTCAGATGCGGCAGATCTTCAAACAAGAGCGCCCGGTGGACAAACTGCGCTCCGGCGGAATGCCCGAACAGATAATACCCCTGAGCTTCACCGCCGGGCCGGGCGATGGCGCTGAACAGAGGCTCCAGCGCCGCATAGGCGGACGGTCCGTCCCGCCCCACGCCGCCCAGATTATACAGGGCCGCGCCGGGGAAATCCGCCGCGGAAAATTCCGGCGCATAGACCCGCAAGCCATAGCGCTGCGCCAAGTCTCGCCAATTGTCGCGATAATCGTCCGCATTGCGGTTCACGCCATGCATGACGATCACCACAGGCGCTTCAGGAAGAGCGCCCGCCGGCGGCTCCAGATAGAACACGCGGAGCGGCGGTCCCGCCCAGTCCGAAAAGACGAACTGGCCAGCCTGCCAGTCCTCGGCCCGGGCCGCGCTGAAGCACGTCGTCAAAAGGACGATCAGAGAGATGAGAAATCGCATCATAAGAGCGTCCGGGCGCCATCGTGTGGATGGCGCCCGGCCTGCCTCTGCCTAGAAGCGCTTGCGAACGTCGAAATAGACCTGACGTCCGCGAATGCTGTGATACGCGGCGTCATAGCCGTTGGTTTCATCAGCCAGGGGCGGATCTTCATCAAAAATGTTGTTCGCGCCTACGCGGATCCGCATGCCGTCCAGAAGGCCTTCTGCGTCAATGTCATACTGGACATAGGCGTTGGTCTGGGTCCAGGCGTCGACGAAGAACGGGTCCCCGTTCGGGTCGAGCCCGGCGCCAGTGTCGATGAATTCACTGGTATAGTTCGCCCGGGCGCCTGCGCCCCAACCACTGTGGTGGCGCCAGGTGACAGACGCGGCGATCCGCCATTCCGGCTGACCATTCTGCAAGATGATGTCGCCTTCCTGGGAGACGGTGATCTCGTCAGAAATCAGGCCGCTCTCAACCGCGTCAGCGATCTGTTGCGCACCCGGCGACAGAGCGATGAAGTAGGTGTCGAGATATGACGCGTTCACCTTGAAGTCGAAATCGCCGATCGGCGTGTCATCAAGCGAATAATAGACCGCATAATCCGTACCTTCGACGTCGATATCCTCGTTATTGTCGTAGGTATCGCGAATGAACAGGATTTCTCCGGCCGGGGTCAGGCCCGCCGCATTGTAGAAATCAATATCGTCCTGGTTGGGATCGGCTCGCACCACATTCGGGTTCGACGACCCCTGCAGGCGCAACAGATAGTCCAGGCTGATATGGTTGGCCGCGCCGAACACGCCGACCACATCCGTACGTTCGATCTCCCAGCGGTCGACGGTGACCGTCAGACCATTCAGGAAGCTCAACGGACCGTCCAGGCCCCGGGGTTCGAACACAAAGCCATAGGTGATGTTGGTGTCATCTTCCGGACCAATGTCGTCAGCCACGGAGCGTCGCTCGGTGCGGCCCTCCGTGAAGCCCGTACAATCAGCGAAAGTCGCGAACGTGCCATTCCGAACGCCTGCTTCACAGGCATAGCCGTCACGGCGGGAGTTCGAGCGGTCCACCCCTTCGTTGACCACGATCAGGTTCGGCGCCCGGAAGCCCTCGGAATACGCGCCGCGCAGTTTGATGCCATCAAACGGGATCCAGGCCGCAGCCACACGCGGTTTCACGCCGCTGCCGCCGAAATCGGAATAGTCCTCGTAACGTGCTGCAAGCTGAACGTCGAAGGTTTCAACGATCGGAATGTTCATCTCCGGGCTGACGAGCGGCACGGACGCTTCGGCGAACACGCCATACACGGAACGCGAGCCGCTGGAATCCGGGGTCGGGCTGGTGCCGTAGACGTCGCTCTGGCTGACCTCGCCCGTCACCATATCGGTGAAGGTGATGGTGCCGTCCAGCCGGTCATCCCGGTTCTCGTCATAGGCTTCGTAGCGCGCTTCAACACCGGCGGCGAGACCGATCGGTCCGCCCGGCAGCTGGAAGACATCACCATTGCTGACCTTGAAATCGATCAGGGCGAGTTCGGACGTGCTTTCACGCTCAACATCGATCAGGAAGGGCTCGATGAGGTTGCGCGGGTTGGCCGTGGCGTCGCCGATGGAGGGATTATTGGGATCACCGCCATTGAAAAGATTGTAGACGTCCGGCCCTTCCTTGAAGAGCTCTTGCTGGAACAAGGTGCGCGAGATCGAGTTGTTGGCGGTGTCCCGAGCATAGCCGCGGTTATAGAGCGCGGCGGAGTCCCATTCCCAACCGGACTCGCCGAACTCGCCACGGGCGCCGCCCAGGATACGGTACTGGGTGTTGACGACCTCAATGTCGCGGAACCCCACATCCACAAAACGATAACGGCCAGCATCGGTGAAGACTGGCAGGCCTTCGACCGGCACATTGGACAGACCGGGCAGGCGGTTGGGATTGATCGAACCATCCGAGAACGTGACCGGACCGAACGGGTTGTAGTAATAACTCGCCGGCACCGAGATGCCCGTTGCGGAAATGCCGTTGCGCGGCTCGTTCGTGGACCGCGTCTCGGCGTAATACACGCCCAGCTCACCATACAGCTCCACGCCATTGTCCATGTCGTGGTTGAAGAATCCGAAGGCGTTGAAGCGATCCCGGTCAGAAATGATCGAGCGCTCATAAGCGCCGTCAAACCTCAAATCCCGATCCTGCGTGCTGTCATCAATACACAGCCCCGGCGTAGACAGGACATCCGCCCGGCACCCCGGAAAGCTGTCTGGCTGGAAGTGGAAGCGTCCGGAAGAGTTGGTCAGGATGTTGCCATTCTGACGGACACGCGTGGCGGACGTGGTGTTCAGCGTCCACTGCCCCCAGGGGGATTGGGTGGCGCGGTTGTCAAAGGAGACATCGCCTTCAAAGCTGGTCCCTTCCAGGAAAGGGCGGCGGTCTTCACTGGCCGCAACGTCGATCTCGGAGGCCATCAGCCCCTCACGACGCGAATACTGCACCGCCAGAGACGCGTTGGTGCGGCCTTCATTGAAATCCTGCCCGCCCCGGATCGTCACGGTCTGCTCATTCAGACCGTTGCCGGTGGCGTAAAGGTGCCGCGCGCGCACATCAAAGCCTACGAAGTCATCGTCAAGAATGGTGTTGAAAACGCCGGCGACGGCGTCGGTGCCGTAAATCGCGGACGCGCCGTCATTCAGCACCTCGACGCGGGAAATCCCGGCGACCGGCAGCGAGTTGACGTTCGTGGTGGTGACCGGAGTGGAGAGCTCGGCCTGAGTGGAGGGGTGGTTGACCACACGGCGACCATTGAGCAGCACCAGCGTACCGCTCGATCCGATGGAGCGCAGGTTGATTGAGGCCACATCGCCGCGCGCATTATTGTTGGTGGTGTTGTTATCGGTCCGGAACGCAACCCCGCCCTGGGCCGGCAATGCGCGGATCAAGTCTTCACCATCCACGCCGCCAATCGCCGCCAAATCTTCTTGAGTGACAATGGTGACCGGCAGGGCTTCGTTGACGCGGGCGCCCTGGATATTGGTGCCGGTGACGATGATCACGTCCGAGGTGGCGGGCCGTGCAGCCGCCTCTTGTTCTTGCTGCGTCGTCTCAACAGCTTGCGCGAGCGCGGCTTCGCCCAGCGCCAGAGCGCCAAAAGCGATTCCGGAACGGAGAATCGTTTTGAAAGTCATGTGTCCCTCCCATGCGTTTTTGTTTTCCCGACGAGAGCAATGGTTCTGGACACTGTCAATGAAAATTATACACTCGGTTCAAATTCCGTACGGACTGCCTGCTGGAATTTGTCAGCCGTGGCGCCGAAGCTACTATCGCCGGTCTTCGGCGACCTGACTGACCTGATGGGGAATGCGCTCATGACCGTACTCAGACCGGACTTCCCTGATCACAGCTCCCCCTTCTCCCGCAGCCAGGAGCGCGATCGCAAGACCGCCGCGATCCGCTCCGCCGCGTCGCGCCGCTTTAATGCACACGGGGTTCTGGGGGCTCGGCTCGAAGACATCACGGCAGATCTCGGCCTCACAAAGACCAGCATTTCATACTATTACGCGTCCAAGGAAGAGCTCGCGGAAGCGGTCTTTCTCTCCTCGGTCGACTTTTTGCTGGAGGCGGTGAAGCACGCCGAGGCGGCGAACGACGCGCCCGGACTTAAGGTGCTGGCGCTCTTTCAGGCCTATGCCGAGCAATTGTCTGACGCCATTGCAGAGCAACGCCCTTTCCCGGCGCGCCTTCAAGAGCTCGAAACCCTGTCCGAAGAGGTGCAGGCGCGGATCACCACACGGCTGGCAGAAGCGGTCAATCGCGTCAACGCCATGACGGGCGACTGGTTGAGCCAGTCCGGTCAAACGGCGCGCCGGGCCGAGCCGGTCACCTATTGCCTGTTTGGTTTGCTGGACTGGCTGACCGTGCGCGCGGGCGAGGAGACCGGCGCGCAATTCGCCAATTCCGCCGACGCCCTGCACGACATCCTGCTGCAAGGACTGACGGCGCCGGGTCCCGTCTCCACTGAGATCGCACCGCACTTTGTCTCCACGGGAGAGCTGCCGCAGATCTTTGACCGCAAGGCCCGCAACCGCATGAAGCGGGAAGCCTTCCTCAAGGCCGGCATCCGGTTTTTCAACCTGTATGGCGTTGAAGGCGTCTCCCTGGCCGAGGTCGCAGGCTCGCTGGGGGTCACACGCGGGGCGTTCTATTATCATATTCCGGACAAGGAGAGCTTTCTGGACCAGTGCCTGGAGCACTCCTTGCACACGGTGGAGACCACGCTGGACGCCGCCGCTGAGAACGCGGAAGGGCTGGCCTTCATACGCCGCGCCGCCTTTGATCTGATTTACATGCAGGCCAGCGGCATGTCGCCGATCATCCGGCTGGAATTGATGGCCGCCCTGCCCGCAGCACGGCGCAACCGCCACCAGGCCCGCTTGCGCAACATCATCAGAAGACTGGGCGACACCTATGACGCTGCGGTCAGCGCAGGCGAGGCCCGCCCGCACGACGCCTCGGTCGTTGAATCCCTTCTGACCGGCGTGATGTTCATCAATAGCGGCTTCACCCTCGCCGCTTCCAGCACCATGAATGACTGGCGCATGAGCCAGAGTCCCCTCTCGGCGACCAATGACTTCCTGCATGTCCTGCTGTACGGACTGGCGGCGCGCCCATGAAGAGGCGGCTTCCACTTCTCTTAGTTTTGGTGCTGGCCGCCTGCTCCGAGCCGGAGGCGGACACCCATGCTTCGGCCGATGCAGACGTCAGCGCGACCCTCACAGAGCGCCAGCGTGAGGCGGCCGCCCCGAGCTTCGTCCCGCAAAGCCCGGTGCTCTCGCCCAATCGCGAGATTGAAGCGGTCTTCTCAACCGCCGCCCTGAACGCTCAGGTCTTGCGTCTGGAAGCCGCGCTGGCGCGCGCCCAGGCGGCGGAAGGCGTCATCCCCCAGAGCGCTGCAGACGCCATCACCGCCGCCGCCATTCCCGAGAACATTCCCCAGGACGCCATCGACGCCGAATACGCCATTGTGCGCCATCGCATGGTGGCGCTGTTGAACGTGCTGCGCCGGTCGCTGGATGAAGACAGCGCGAACTCTCTGCATTACGGCGCAACGACCGTAGACCTCTATGACAGCGCCGCCATGCTGCAGATGCGCGAGGCGGTCTTCGCCCTGATCGAGGATTTACGCGTCATCGAGCTGCAGCTCATCGAGCTGGCCGATGAGTACAAGACCACCCCGATGATCGGGCGCACGCTCGGCCAGCACGCATTGCCGATCACCTTTGGCAAGAAGATCAGCGGCTATATCGGCGAGAACCGGCGCCATATCGACCGGCTTGGCGATCTGCTGGACCGCATCGAGCGCTCCATCATCATGAAAGGCGCGGTGGGCAGCTATCTGGGGCTTGGTCCGGAAGGCCAGCGTGTCGAGGCGCGCATGGCCAACGAGTTGGGCCTGCCCGCCCCCTATCCCGATGACTGGCACGCCAGCCGGGATGTCTTCGCAGAATTCGCCCTCGTCCAGTCCATGATGGCCCACACCTGGGCGCGGCTCGGGCAGGAGGTGTTCCTGCTTCAGATGACCGATATCGGCGCACTGGTGGAAGAGCGCCCCGGCGGCGCCGTGGGCTCCTCCACCATGCCGCACAAGGTGAACCCGTCCTTGTCTGAGGCGCTGGTCCAGCACGGCCGGAGCATTCCGCGCCTCGCCGAGATCGTGCAAGACGACATGATCAATGTCTTCGAGCGCGACAATACCTCACGCCCCAACAGGGCCGTCGCTGACATCGCGCTCGCCACGGAAGGCATGCTCGGCGATACGAGTCGTCTGATCTCGCGCCTGCGGGTCAACGAAGCGCGGATGGCGGAAAACCTCGAACTGAGTCGGGGCTGGATCCTGACCCAGCGCATCGTCTTCGCCGTTCAGGATGATCTGGGCCGTGACGGCGCCGAACACCGTTTGCGCGATCTGGCGACCGCCTCAACCGGGACCGGCGCCAGCCTGCGCGAAGCCATTGAAAGCGACCCTGAACTGTCGGCCCTGTTTACCCCGGGCGAGCTTGATGAGCTTCTGAACCCGCGCACCTATCTCGGCCTCGACGCGGCGCTTGTGGATGAAGTGATCGCTCAGGCCCGCGCCGCCAGAGAGACCGACCCGGTCCGAACGGAGACCCCATGACCGCCAAGCCCCTGTTCCGCCTCCTGATGCTCGGCGCGGCCCTGACCGCGGCGGGGTGCGCCACCCCGGTCGCGCCCTCTGGCCCCCAGAGCGCCAGCTGCGAGAGCGGCGCGGTGCGCCTGACCCAGGACTTCTCCACCGCGCCTGATTATGCGTGTGAACGCACGGACGACGCCGCATTCAAACTGACGGTCCTCCCTGAAGACCCCGACATCAATCCCAGCCCGTGGTACGCGTTCGATTTTCACGCCGAGCGGGCAGGCGAAGCGCAGGTCGCGCTCGACTATCCGCAATACCGCCATCGCTATCAGCCGCGCATCGAGATCGAGGACGGGCATTGGGTCGCCCTGCCAGAAGACGCCGTCATGGTGTCCGAAGACCGTCAAAACGCCGTGCTGAGCCTTGAAATTGGCCCCGGCGCAACCCGGATCGGCGCACAGGAAGTGATCTCGCTTGCCGACCGGGCGATGTGGCGCGCCGCCTTCGCGGACCGGACCGGGATGACCCGCCGCGTGATCGGTGAAAGCCGACAAGGTCGCCCCATCGAGGCGCTGTCGCGTCCTGCGGCTTCACCCGGCGCACCCCTGATCATCATACTGGGCGGCCAGCATCCGCCTGAAGTGCCGGGCGTTCTGGGTCTGCGCGCGTTTCTGGACGCGCTGTTCGGAGCTGAGGCCAACACCTCCGTCCTCGACGGCTATCAATGGCTGATCCTCCCCGACCTCAATCCCGATGGCGTCGAGCACGGTCACTGGCGTCACAATACCGGCGGACTGGATCTGAACCGGGACTGGGGCCCGTTCACCCAGCCGGAAACCGCCGCCGCCTTCGCCGCGATCCAGGCTCAGATCGCGAACGGGCATGCGCCCTACCTGCTTCTGGATTTTCACGCCACGCGGCGTGATGTGCTCTACACCCCGCCGGACGCGGCCGAGTTGACTCCGTTTGCGTTCAGCGAGGACTGGATCGCCCTGATCGAAGAGGAATGGAGCGGGACCGAACCCGCCTTTGATCGCGGCCCCAGCCACAATGTGGGCATGCCCACCTCCAAGACCTGGTTTGCGGACACCTACGCCGCGCCGGGCGTGACGGTGGAATATGGCGACGACACCGACCGCGACCGCATCACCGCCCTGTCGCAATCCGCGGCGCGGGCGCTCGCGCGGTATCTGGACGAAGCGCAGACTGTCTCAGCGGAGTGAAAGCCGGGGCGCGCCCTTCACGGCGCGCCCCGCGCCTTGAGCGTCAATACCCGCCGAACGATCCCGCAGGGCCGGGGAAAACGACCGGGCTTTCTGACCCGTCCGCCGCCACCGACGACACGCCGAAATAGTAATTGTCGATGACAATGTTCTCGAGCGTGAACTCGGTCACATCGCCCACATAGCGGCTATGGGTCCATTGCGGCGCATCGGTCAGCCGCCAGTACACGCGGTAACCCATCAGGTTCTCGGCCTGCGCGCCCGAAGGACGGACCCAGCTCAGCGTGGTGGAGGGATGCACCGCGCCGGAAATCGTCACGTCCGCCGGGAAGGGCGGCGCGCCCGCCAGCCGGGCCAAAGTAGCGATGTTCAGGCCCGTGAGCTTAGCGGCGTAATCGAAGTCCACCGCTTCCAGCACGTCGCCATACTCCACGCCGTCTTCGACACGGATGTCCTGATGCTGGCGGTTATAGTCCTCATAGGTCTCCATGATGCGCACGCCCGGCATGCCCGCATCATTGAACGGACGGTGATGACCGCCGCGTCCGAACCGGTCGAGACGATAGACCATCATCACATCAAGGTTCGGCACATACTGGTCCGCCGTGCGGTCGATATAGCGCGCCAGATTGCGTGAGGGCGAATCCACCTCGCCGCCGGTAAAGCGCCGGATGCGGGCTTCCTCGGGCGTCTCGGTCGCGCGCGTGCCTTCAGAGAAAACCCGCGCGGTGGAATTGTCGATGACGCCATTGATGCCGGAGATATTGCCGATCATGTCGTTATTGAGCACGGCCTTGATCCGCCAGCCCTGTTCCAGTGCGTAATCAGCCACGATCCGCCCGCCGAACAGGCCTTGCTCCTCGCCGGCGAGCGCGGCGTACATGATGGAGCCGGCAAACCGGTCCTGGCTGAGCACCCGCGCCGCTTCCAGCGCGCCGGCTACGCCGGAGGCGTTGTCATTGGCGCCCGGGCTGATGCTCGTCGCGTCCATCACATCCGAGACCCGGCTGTCGATATCGCCCGACATCACCACCATGCGGTCCTGGTCTGACACGCCGCGCTGAATGGCGATCACGGAGACCACCTCCACCGGATCGGGGATACGGCGCTCACCGCTGATCGTCTCGGAGACATACATCACGTCCAGGCACCCGCCGCAGTCCGCGGAGATGCGCTGGAACTCGTTATAGATCCATCGACGCGCCGCGCCGATCCCTTGCGTCTCGCTTCCGGTCTCCGACGCCGTATGACGCGTTCCGAAACCCACAAGCGTGGTGATGTCCGCTTCAATGCGGTCCGCCGAAACCGCCGCCACATGATCATGCACGTCGAGCACTTCAGACGGTGGCGCGACCTGCGCGCCTGACGCCGCGGTCAGGCCCGCCGCCATAACCAGACCGATGACAATCCGCATAATGATCTCTCCTCTGCTGGCCTGTTCAGGCCGTGTTGGAGAGCAAGCTAGACCGGCCCCGTCAGCGCGCCAAGGCCAGCAGGTTCCGCCATCATGCCCGTCCATCCTCAGATCGCGGATGATCGGCTCATGCCCAAACCCCGGCAAGGAGCTTTCAGCTCTGGCGCGTCGAAATTAACCCCTTTCAGAACTCGAGTTAATCGCACTTGATTGATACAGAATAACCGTTGGCCACAAGCGCGCTCTAGCCATATCAATTAAAATTCTGTTACATTAAATGGCCGCTTAGAAATCTCTATAAGGAACAAAAATCAGTTTTAGGGGTTTTAGTAAGGGTTTGGATTCTTCGAAGGAGACGCCGTGTTTTTCAACGAACTTCAGTCTGACGCTGGCGAACCTCGGGAACCTTATGAAGATTACATCAAATGGATGAAGACCCGGAATCTCGATTCACTGAGGGACAAGTCAAAAGAAGCGGACGAGTTTTTTCGAAGAACCGGGATCACATTCAACGTCTACTCCGAAGAAAAGGCGGATGAGCGTCTTATCCCCTTTGATCAAGTGCCCCGGATCATCTCGGCCAAGGAGTGGACGCGGCTCTCAAAAGGCATCGAGCAGCGCGTCATCGCGCTCAACGCCTTTCTTCACGACATTTATCACGATCAGGAAATCCTCAAGGCCGGAAGGCTTCCGGAAAGTCTGATCGCCAATAATGAAGCGTTTCTGCCCAAGATGATGGGCGTTGAGCCCGCTGGCGGCGTCTACACTCATATCGTGGGGGTCGACCTGGTCCGGACGGGAAAGGACGAGTTCTACGTCCTGGAAGACAATGCGCGCACGCCCTCCGGCGTCTCCTACATGCTGGAAAACCGGGAAACCATGCTGCACATGTTTCCAGAGTTGTTCTCCAACATCAATGTAGCCTCGATCAGCGATTATCCGCGCAATCTGCGCCGCTCTTTGTCTCGGTGCGCACCCGCAGCCTGCCAGGGTCAGCCGGTCATCGCCGTCCTCACTCCCGGCATCCACAACTCCGCCTATTACGAGCACGCCTTTCTGGCGGACCAGATGGGGGTGGAGCTGGTGGAGGGCCATGATTTGCGGGTGGTCGATGGTCGGGTGACCATGCGCACCACGCGCGGTTACACGCCCATCGACGTGATCTATCGCCGGGTCGATGACGAGTTTCTGGATCCGCTGAATTTCAATCCCGACTCCATGCTCGGCGTTCCGGGCATTTTCGACATTTATCGCGCCGGCGGGATCACCATCGCCAACGCGCCCGGCACCGGCATTTCCGATGACAAGGCGCTCTATTCCTACATGCCTGACATCATCGAATTTTATACAGGCGCGAGCCCCTTGCTCAACAATGTGCCCACCTGGCGCTGCTCAGAACCCGACTCTCTCGCCCATGTTCTCGACAATCTTGAAGAGCTGGTGGTCAAGGAAGTTCACGGCTCGGGCGGATACGGCATGCTGGTCGGGCCAGCGGCGAGCAAGGCTGAAATTGCGGCCTTCAGAGACAAGCTCAAGGCGAACCCTTCAGGCTATATCGCCCAACCGACGCTCGCCTTGTCCACCGTGCCGATCCTGACCGAAGCGGGGCTGGCGCCCCGCCATGTGGATTTGCGCCCCTTTGTGCTGGTCTCGCCGAACGGGGTCGACATCACGCCGGGCGGACTGACGCGCGTGGCCATGCAGGAAGGGTCCCTTGTGGTCAATTCCAGCCAGGGCGGCGGCACAAAAGACACCTGGATACTGGAGGACTAGGCCCATGCTGGGATCGACCGCAAACGGCCTGTTCTGGATGTTTCGCCAGCTTGAACGCAGCGAAAACACCGCTCGACTGATCGAGACCGGATTCCGGATGGCGTTGACCCGGCAGGCGTCCGGGCAGAATGAGTGGGCTTCGGTTGTCCGGACCGCAGGGTGCGAGGCTGCGTTTCAAGACCGTCACAACGCCTTCAACGCTGAAAACGTGATCGATTTCCTGCTGCGTGATCCGGGCAATCCCGGCAGCGTTCTGTCGCTCTTCAAGGCTGCGAGAACCAATGCCCGCTCGGTCCGTACCGCCCTGACGCGCGAAGTCTGGGAAAGCACGAACGAAGCCTGGCTGGCCTTGCAAGAGCTGCTCGCCCAACCAGTGGACATGAGCGAATTGCCCAATGTTCTGGGCGCCATTCGCAAATCGAGCGCGCTGGTCCGCGGCGCCTGGCACGGCACGGCGCTGAGAAACGACGTGTTCCTGTTCGCCCGGCTGGGCACACGCATCGAGCGTGCAGACAACACCGCCCGGATTCTCGACGTGAAATACTTCGTGCTCCTGCCCTCTTCAGCGGCGGTCGGCTCGTCGCTGGACAATGTGCAATGGGAGACCATTCTGCGCTCAGCTTCGGCCGCACGCGCGTTCAACCTGCTCTATGGCGGGGAGACGTCGCCTAGCAAGATCGCCGAGTTTCTGATCTTCAATCAGCAATTGCCGCGCTCACTTTTGTATTGCTGCTGGGACAGCGTGCGCATTCTCGATGATCTGTCGCGCATGTATGGCGAGCCCAACACGGCCCAGAGTCTGGCGCGCCCACTGCTTGAGTCTCTTCAGGCCGAAGAGATCAACTCCATCTTCAAAAGCGGTCTCCACGAGTTCCTGGGCGAGTTCATAAACAAGAACAACGCGATCGGTCGTCAGATTGAAATCGATTTCAGATTTAACGAGTAACCCATGCGATTGAAGATCAATCATACGACGCGATACGAATACAGCCGCCCGGTGCCTTACGCCCTGCAGCAGATTCGACTGACCCCGCATTCAGGGCCGACCCAGACCGTGCTCGACTGGTCTCTGGACCTCGGAGGGGCATCGACAGAAGCGTGTTTTTCAGACCAGCATGGCAATGACGTGCGGCTGCTCAGCGTGGAAAGAAACACGGAATTCGTGGAAATCATCAGCACGGGCGAAGTCGAGACGATCAATACTTCGGGCGTGTTCGGACCACATACCGGCCATGTTCCGCTTTGGTATTACCTCACTCAGACCGAGCGGACCCGCCCCGGTCCGGCCCTGTCGCAACTGATCGCCGACTTCACCCCGTCCGGGACGGACGCGCTGACGCGGTTTCATGACTTGCTGGGCTTTATCGGCGAGCATGTGGCCTATGATACAAGTTCAACGCATGCAGGCACGACCGCCGAAATCGCGGTCAGCACCGGCAGTGGCGTCTGTCAGGACCACGCCCAGATCTTCATCGCCGTCGCCCGAGCGCTGGGCTTCCCGGCGCGATATGTCAGCGGCTATTTGCTGATGACGGATCGCACCCAGCAAGAGGCCAGCCACGCCTGGGCGGAAGTGCATGTGGACGGGCTGGGCTGGGTTGGATTTGACGTCTCCAACCAGATTTCGCCCGATGACAAATATGTTCGCATCGCGACCGGACTGGATTCCATGGAGGCCGCGCCCATCGCCGGTTTCGTCTACGGGGGCAGCGAAGAATTCATGATTGTAAGCGTACAGGTTCAGCAGTAACCCAAGTGAGCAATCTCCTCTCAGGAACCGAATCAACATGACCTATTGCGTGGGTATGCGCATCGATAAGGGCCTTGTTTTCATGTCGGACACCCGCACCAACGCGGGCATCGACAACGTCTCGACGTTCAAGAAGATGTTCGCCTGGTCAACGCCCGGCGAACGGGTCATCGTGATCCAGACAGCGGGCAATCTGGCGACCACGCAAGCCGTCATCAGCCTGCTTGAAGAGCGGATGAAAGCCCCGGCGGATCGCAATCCGGGCATTCTTGAAGTTCCCACCATGTTTCAGGTCGCGAAACTTGTGGGCGACACGCTCAAGGAAGTTGTGGCGGCGCAGTCCGGGCAGGGCCCCGTGGCGGATTCCGCCTTCAGCGCGACAATCATTGTCGGCGGTCAGATCGCCGGCTCCGAACCGCGCCTCTTTCTGGTCTACCCGGAAGGCAATTTCATCGAAGCTTCCGATGAGACCCCCTATTTCCAGATTGGCGAAACCAAATACGGCCGCCCGATCCTGCTGCGCGGTTACGAGCCTCAGATGGACTTCACCGACACCGTGAAACTGCTCATGCTGTCGTTTGAATCCACGCTGCGCGCCAATCTCTCCGTCGGCATGCCGCTGGATCTGCTGACCTATGAAGCGGACAGTCTGACCCTGGGTCAGGAACGCCGCATCACCAGCGACGATACATACTTCCAGGCCATCGCAGAAGCCTGGTCGGACTCCATCAAGGCTTCCATCAAGGCCTTGCCCGATTACAAATTCTAACCCCCTTCGGCGGCCGGGTCGGGACAGGCGCACGCTAAACCGGACAGGGCGCGATGATCCCGGCGCCGTGTTGTGAGATCCCTGTCGATCGACTATCGCAAAACCCTCTGGAGCCACGCCGCAAGAGCGATCCCACATGACCCAATCCGATCTTGATCTCGCGTCCATTCTTGAAGCGTGTGCGAGCGAAGCCCGAAAGCAGATCGGCCAGGGTCGCGTCGCCGACTACATCCCCGCCCTTGAGCGGATAAACCCCCACCAGTTCGGCATGGCGGTGTGCGGCGTCGACGGGACGGAATGGTCCACCGGGGACAGCGACACGCCATTTTCTATCCAGAGCATCTCCAAGGTCTTCACGCTTGCGCTCGCCCTTCAGTCACCCGGCGCGGCGGGGGTCTGGGACCGGGTCGGACGCGAGCCCTCCGGCACGGCGTTCAACTCGCTCTTTCAGCTCGAAGCCGAACAAGGCTTGCCGCGCAATCCCTTCATCAATGCCGGGGCGATCGTGATCACCGATGTGATCACCAGTCATTTCGTCAGCCCCGTACTGCAGATCCTGGGACTGGTCCGCAAATACGCGAACTGCGAGCAGATCTATATCGATGAAGAGGTAGCGCGGTCCGAAGCGGAAAGCGGGCATCGCAATGCGGCGATCGCGCACCTGCTGAAAAGCCAGGGCAATCTGGAAGCGAGCGTCGAGGACGTGCTGGCGGCCTATTATCGCCAATGCTCCATCGCCATGAGCTGCCGCGACGTCGCGCGCGCATTCCTGCCGCTGGCGGCGGGCGGTCAACATCCGCTGACAGGTGAAACCGTGATGCCCGCCCTGCGGGCGAAACGCATCAACTCCCTGCTTCTGACCTGCGGGCTTTATGACGGGGTCGGAAACTTCGCGTTTCGGGTCGGCATTCCGGCCAAATCGGGGGTCGGCGGCGGCATCGCCGCGGTCATCCCCGGCCAGTATGCGATCTGCGTGTGGTCGCCCGAGCTTGATGAGCTGGGCAACTCTCTGGCCGGCACCCGCGCGCTCGAAGTGTTCGCGAGCGAAACCAATCTGTCGGTGTTCTGAAGACCGCGCGCCACTAATAAGGCCCCAACGGGCGACTTATAACTTTTTCGCCACAAGGAAACTGGCGGAGAGAGAGGGATTCGAACCCTCGGAACGCTTGCGCGCTCAACGGTTTTCGAGACCGCCCCGTTCAACCACTCCGGCACCTCTCCGAACTCAGGGATGCGCGGTGTCGCAAAGGCTGGGGGTAAAATCAAGTCTCTTGGGCGCCGGGACCTGAACCCGAAGAGCGCCTGCATGCAGTTTCAGACCCGGCGCAGCGCCTTGCTGCGTTGACTCACGCGCCCTCTTTTGTCTATATCGCGCGCTCTGCTCCCGCACGGACCTGTCCGATGCGGGGCTTTGCTTGTGAAACAACGCTGGCTCGCACCAAGAACCGGCGAAGAAAAAGGGCTCCGGTCTCGCGGCTTTCGCGGATACGGCTCCGAAACAAAGGAACACGATCATGTATGCAGTGATCAAGACCGGCGGTAAGCAATACCGCGTCTCCGAAGGCGACATCCTGCGCGTCGAGAAACTCAGCGCGGAAACCGGCGATGTCGTCGCGTTTGACGAAGTGCTGATGATTGGCGGCGAAGGCGATTCCCTGGTCGGCGCGCCGGCCGTGGACGGCGCCTCGGTGACCGCGAACGTGCTGGACATCCGCAAGGACAAGAAGATCAAGGTCTTCAAGAAGCGCCGCCGTCAGAACTATCGCCGCACCAAGGGCCACCGCCAGTGGATCGCGGTCATCTCGGTTGCAGAGATCCTGAAGCCGGGCACGAAATCCAAGCTGGACGCCAAGCCGGCCAAAGTGGCGGCTGACGAAGCGCCCGCTCCGGCCAAGAAAGCGGCTCCGAAAGCTGAGAAAGCTGCGCCGAAAGCCAAGGCTGCGGCCGCCGCTTCCGACGACCTGACCCAGCTGACCGGTGTGGGTCCGGCCTACGCCACCAAGCTGAACGAAGCCGGCGTGACCAGCTTCGCCCAGATCGCAGCCTGGACCGACGCCGAGATCGAGCGCCTTGATGGCGAGATCTCTGGTCTGAAGACCAAAGCAGAAAAAGGCGACTGGGTCGCTGAAGCCAAAGGATTCGCTGGCTAAGCCACGCGACAACAGAACCTGAGAAGGAGAGCACCATGGCTCACAAAAAGGCAGGCGGTTCGTCACGTAACGGTCGCGACAGTGAAGGCCGGCGCCTCGGCGTCAAGAAATCCGGCGGCCAAGCCGTGATTCCGGGCAACATCATCATCCGCCAGCGCGGCACCAAGTATTATCCGGGCGAGAATGTCGGCATGGGCAAGGATCACACCCTGTTCGCGCTGACCGAAGGTCGTGTGACCTTCCAGAAGAAAAAACTCAACCGGACCTTCGTGTCCGTTGCTCCGCTCGCGGACGCAGCTGAATAGGGCGACACCGACCTCGTGATCGCCCATCCCGATGAGGGGCGATCCGGGCCGGACGGCCAAGTTTCAAGGGGAGACGGATCGCCGTCTCCCCTTTTTACGTTTGACGTCTCTCCCCGCCCAGCATTCGCGCCCGAGGAGGCCGATATGAGAGACATGCAGCCAGACCCTGAAGAGACGCCCGAGCATGAAGCGGGCGCAGTGAACACACCGGCGGCCTTTGCGGACATCCGCACCGAGCGCCTTGTTCTGCGTCCGCTCAAGATCGAAGACGCCGCCTGGGTCGGCCCCGAAAGCGCCCACCCAGACGTGTGCCGCATGACGAGCCGCATCCCGGCGCAGAACCCGCCTCTGTTCGCGGAGGCGTTCATTCTGATCCTGCGCGCGCGTGAACAGGTCATGGGCGACCTTGTGCGCGCTATCTGCGAAGCTGAAACCGGCAGCGCGGTGGGCGTGATCGGCCTGAACCAGCATGATGCGGGTTGGGAGTTGGGTTATTGGCTGATGCCCGCCGCCTGGGGGCAGGGCTATGCGACGGAAGCGGCGCAGGGAATGTGCGACTGGGCGACCCGACACGCGCTGACGCCGGTCACCGCCGGACACTTTGACGACAATCCGGCGTCGGGCCGGGTGCTGGAAAAAATCGGCTTCGCCTATACCGGCGAGACCTTCGACGCCTTCTCTTTCGGCCGCATGGCCACGGGCCGTGTCCGCCAGATGGAAATGGCGGGCTAGCAGAGCCCTCAAGACAAAGATAAAAAGCAAGCCATGAAGTTCCTTGATCAAGCCAAAGTGTATGTGAAGTCCGGCTGGGGCGGCCCGGGATGCGTGTCATTCCGCCGTGAAGCCTATGTCGAGTTCGGCGGCCCTGACGGCGGCGATGGCGGCGATGGCGGCGATGTATGGGTGGAGGCCGTGGAAGGGCTGAACACCCTGATCGACTATCGCTACCAGCAGCACTTCAAGGCCGAGCGCGGCCTTAACGGCGCCGGGCGCAACCGCACGGGCCGGGGCGGCGAAGACGTCGTTCTGCGCGTGCCGGTGGGCACCCAGGTGTTTGACGAGGACAAGGAGACGCTGCTCGCGGACATGACCGTGCCCGGCCAGCGCGCGCTCCTGGCCAAGGGCGGCATTGGCGGCAAGGGCAACGCCCACTTCAAATCAAGCCGCAACCAGGCCCCGCGCATCTCCCAACCCGGCGAACCGGGCGAGGAGCGCGCCATCTGGCTGCGCCTGAAGCTGATCGCGGACGCCGGCCTTGTGGGTCTGCCCAATGCGGGCAAATCCACGCTTCTGTCGGTGGCCAGCAAGGCCCACCCCAAGATCGCGTCCTATCCCTTCACTACCCTTCACCCCAATCTGGGCGTGGTGGAGATGGGGACGGGCAACCGCTTTGTGCTGGCTGATATCCCCGGCCTGATCGAAGGCGCCCATGAAGGCGCCGGCATTGGCGACCGCTTCCTGGGCCATATCGAGCGTTGCGCGCTGCTGGTGCATCTGATCGACGCCACCGGCGAAGATCCGATCGGCGCTTATGACACCGTGCGGCACGAGCTGGACGCCTATGGCGCCGGCATCACCGACAAGCGCGAGATCGTGGTGCTCAACAAGCTCGACGCCGCTGATGCCGACACCGTCGCCGAGCTGGACGCCGCCTTCAAGGAGAAGATCGGCGTGACGCCTTACCACCTGTCCGGCGCCACGCGGGAAGGCCTCAAAGAGGTGCTCAAAGCCATCTGGGACGCTGTCCACGCCCGTCGTGAGGAAGAAAAACGCCTCAAGGACGAAGCGGAGCGCGAAGCCCGCGGCGAAAGCGGCTGGACGCCTTGAGCCTGAGCGCGCGCATGGCGGCGGCCCGGCGGGTCGTCATCAAGGTGGGGTCGGCCCAACTGATCGACCCCGCCAGCCTTGCGCCGCGTGAAGACCGGTTTGACGCGCTGGCCGACGACATCGCCCGCCTGCGCCAGGCGGGTCAGGATGTGGTTCTGGTCAGCTCGGCGGCCGTGGCGCTGGGCCGCCCGCGCCTGGGTCTGAAACCGGGCCAGACCCTGACTTTGGAAGAAAAGCAGGCCGCCGCCGCCGCAGGGCAGGCCTTGCTGATCCAGCATTGGGACCGGGCGTTCGCGCGGCACGGCTTTCCGGCCGCACAAGCCCTGGTCTCGCCTGCCGACATTGAATCGCGCCCGCGCTGGCTGAACGCCCGCAACACGCTTGAAACCTTGCTCAAGCTGGGCGCGGTTCCCGTGATCAATGAGAACGACACCGTCGCCACCGAAGAACTCCGCTTTGGCGATAATGACCGGCTCGCCGCACGGACGGCCCAGCTGGTGGGCGCGCAGCTTTTGATCATCCTGTCGGATGTGGACGGGCTGTATGACCGCGATCCACGAGAGCCCAACGCCGCACACATCCCGGAAATCACGGCTATTACACCCGCCATAGAAGCCTTGGCGGGCCCTGCGCGCAGCGAGGGCGCCGGCACGGGGGGCATGACCAGCAAGATCGCCGCCGCCCGAATCGCCAACGCCGCAGGCTGCGACATGATCATCTGCCGAGGCGATCATTCCTACCCGGTTCAGGCAATTGCGAACGGAGCCCGCGCCAGCTGGTTTCACGCCCATGGCAATCCTGAGAGTGCGCGTCGCGCCTGGATTCTGGGCAGTCTGGCGTGCGAGGGCGCCTTGGTGCTGGATGACGGCGCGGCCGCCGCCATCGCCAAGGGCCGCAGCCTTCTGCCCGCCGGCGTCGTGGACGTGCAGGGCCGGTTTGAACGCGGCGCGGCGGTGCGCCTGGTCACACAGTCTGGACAGCGCCTTGGCGTCGGCGTGATTGGCTATGACGATCATGAAGCACGCCAGATCGCCGGCCGTCAGTCTGAAGACATCATCACCATTCTGGGCTATCGCCGCGGCGCGGCTCTGGTCCATGCGACGGACCTTGTCCCTGACCCTGCAGATGGATCTCCATCGTGAGCCGGGCGCTAAAATCCGAACTGCTGCATGACGGCATGCGCGTCGGGATTTACGGCGGCAGCTTTGATCCCGTTCACAGGGCGCACCGCCATGTGGCGCGCACCGCGCTCAAACGGCTCGACCTTGATCGCGTCTGGTGGATGGTCAGCCCCGGCAATCCCTTGAAGACCCATGCGCCCGCCAGCCTCGAAACACGCGTCACCGCTGTCGAGCAAGCCATGCCCGAGCCCCGACACGTCATATCGACGCTTGAGGCGCGACTGCACACCCGCACCACGATCGACCTGATCACGCAGTTACAAGCGCGGCATCCACGGGTGCATTTCGTCTGGATCATGGGCGCGGACGGGCTCAGGGACTTTCATCACTGGAAAGACTGGAAGGCCATAGCGCGTCGTATTCCCATCTGCGTGGTCGCCCGCCCGGGCGATGCGATCCGGGCGCGTCTCTCCCCCGCAGCGCGGTTTCTGGCGCCCGCCCGCAAGCATGACAATCAGGCGAAAACTCTGGTCCTAGGTAATGCTCCGGGGTGGACATACTTAACGGAGCCATTACATCCTGAGGCTTCACGCGTCATGCGTGCAAAAGCTTCATCCTGACCCGCAGCCGCCACGCCTAGAGACCATGTCGAACGAGACCCTAGTCGAGGCTGGCGCCTTGGCGTTTTTCAAAGACTTGCAGCCTTCCGCCTCTGATTTTCGCGCGGATGTGCTCGCCGGTCTGCGCAAGCCCCAGAAGGCGATTTCGCCAAAATACTTCTATGACGCAGCGGGATCGGCGATCTTTGACCGGATCACGCAAGCGCCTGAATACTATCCCACCCGCACCGAGCTGGCCTTGCTGGAGCGGATCGGCCCGGAGCTGAACGCGCTCGCCGGTTCCGGCGCAGTGGTTCTGGAGCCCGGCGCAGGATCGAGCGTCAAGATCCGTCAGCTGCTGGATGCGCTCGACCGTCCGACGGGCTTCGTCGGCATGGACATATCAGGCGACCATGTCAAAGCCGCCTGCGCCGATATCGCCTCTGACCATCCCGACCTCACGGTCGGCGCCGTCTGTCATGACTTCACCCAGACGCTGGACCTGAGCGCGCTGAGCATCCCCGAGGGGCGGCGGATTGTCTTCTTCCCCGGCTCCACGATCGGCAATTTCGAGCTGATTGACGCGCTCCAGCTGCTCAAGACCCTGCGCGACTGGCTAAGGCCCGGCGACGCCCTGCTGATCGGCGTGGATCTGCGCAAGGACCCGGCTGTTCTCGAAGCCGCCTATGACGATGCCGGCGGCGCCACCGCGGATTTCAATTTCAATCTGATCCAGCGCATCAATACCGAGCTGGACGGCGATATAGACCCGTCTGCGCTGGCTTATCGCGCCTTCTGGAATCCGTACCGCTCGCGGGTGGAGATGTATCTTCAGGCTCTGCGAGACTTGCACTTCACTGTGGCCGGAGAGGCTTTCGTGCTGCGTGAACACGAGACCATCCACACGGAAAACTCTCATAAATTCACTGTTGAGACCTTCCAGGACCTTGCGGTCAAAGCCGGCCTTGTCCCCGCTCATGTGTGGACCGAAAACGGCGCCTGCGCCTTCTCCATTCACTGGCTCGAACGTAGCGGCGAAACGTGCTAGAGTGCGGGTTGGTCAATTAAGGGAGCAAGGACTCTGTCCACCGAATTGCACAGCCGCCCCCATGGCGACGCTGACAGCGACTCTGGCGAACTCGCCCAGAGCACGCAGGATCTTGAAGCGCTGGTGTTGAACGCGCTGGATGATGACAAGGCTGAAGATGTCGTCGCCATCGATCTCACGGGCAAATCCTCCGTCACTGATGTGATGGTCATCGCCACGGGCCGGTCCAACCGCCATGTGGGCGCGATGGCCGACCATCTGGTCCGCAAACTCAAGGATTCCGGCCATGGCAATGTCGCCATTGAGGGCCTGAAGACGTGCGACTGGGTGTTGATCGACGCAGGCGACGTCATCGTTCACCTGTTCCGCCCCGAAGTACGCAGCTTCTACGATCTGGAAAAGATGTGGTCTGTCTCGCCAGACGGGGCGTCTTAATCTCTCCCAATCTGAGAGCGTCCCATGCGCGTTGAGATTCGTGCGATCGGCCGGATCAAGGCCGGGCCAGAGCGCGAGCTTATGGACCAGTATCTGGACCGCGCCAACGGCGTGGGACGATCCGTCAGTCTGGGTCCGGTCTGTGAGCGCGAGCTTGATCCGCGAACGCTCAAGGACAAGGCGGCGGAAACCCAGGCGCTGATCGCGGACCTGCCCGCCAGCGCGCTGATCTTCGCCCTGGATGAAACCGGCAAACCGATGAGCTCGCTCGATTTCGCGCGCGTGGTGGAAACTGCGCGCGACGATGGCGCGCGCGATCTGGTCTTCCTGATCGGCGGGGCGGACGGCCATGACCGTCCGGCCCTGCCGCAAGGCGCCCGCATGCTCAGCTTCGGCAAAGCCACCTGGCCGCACAAGCTGGTCCGGGTGATGCTGGCGGAACAGATCTATCGCGCCGCCTCCGTCCTGGCGGGCGCGCCCTATCATCGGGAAGGGTGATGGCCTCCTCCCTGCTCTTTCTGGCCCTGAGCCTCGCCCTGCAGGCGCAGACCGCGCCTGAACCGGGCGAGGTGGACACGCTTGAGCAAGAAGCGGCCGAGCTGCGCGAGCAGGCCCAGGCTCGCGCTGAAGAGGCTGAAGCGGCGCAGATCGCCATCGCACGCCTGCAGCAACGCCTTGTGGAAGCCGCCGGCCGGGTTGAAACCCGCGAGGCCGAGGTGGAGGCTGCAACCGAGCGCCTTCGTGCGCTGGAACGCGAAGAAGCGGACCTGCTGGCCCGTCTGCGGGCCGAGCGGGCCGATCTGGCGCGTGTGCTGGCCGCGCTTCAGCGCATCGAGATGTCAGATCCCCCCGCTCTCGCCGTGACGCCGGACGACGCCGCGTCGGCGGCCCGCGCCGCGGGTCTGCTGGCGCAGATCGCTCCACAGCTTGAAGCGCGCGTTCTGGCGGTGCGCGAGCGGCTGGCGGAGCTCGAAGCCCTGCGCCTGCTCTTGCAAGATCAAACCCGCGCACTGATCCAGGCGCGTGAAGCGCTCGGGGTCACGCGCGAGGAAGTCACCGCCCTGATCGAGGAACGCCGAGCTGCGGAAGCCGCCCTGCGCGCCCAGGCTGACGACTTGTCTCAACGGGCCGCAAGGATTGCGGAGCAGGCAGGCTCCTTGCGTGAGCTGCTCGCCGACATTCGTCGTTTCGCCGCCGCCGACCCCAGACTGGCCCCGCGCCCCGAGCCCCGTCCCGAACCGTCGCCCGGCATACCTGTGCCGCGTCTCAGACCGGAACAGACGCCGGCCCTCGCCATGGCCCCTCTGGTGGACGCGCGCCCTGTCTCCGGTCCGCTGGAGACCTTGCGTTTCAGCGATACTCGGGGCCGGTTGAGCCCGCCGGTTCGAGGCGAGTTGACCGTCAGCGCCGGGGATCGCGGCCCGGACGGCGTGCGCCGCGAGGGCGTCTGGTTTGAGACCGCACAACGCGCGCAAGTGACCGCACTTTTTGACGGCGTGGTGGTCTATGCCGGGCCATTTCAGGGGTTTGACGGTGTTTTGATGATCAACACGCCCGATGGCTACACCCTTATTTTAGGCGGTTTGGGTCTTATTTACGCCGTAGAGGGACAGTCTTTATTGGCGGGTGAGCCTGTCGGCGCCATGTCAGACCGTGCAAATCCGCCGCCAATGCTCTATCTGGAGATAAGACGCAGCACTGACGAAGCTGCTGACCCTGAGGATTGGCTTCGGCCCGAATTTCGCAGAGGCTAACACCTCGACCGCCGCGCTCTAAGGAAGACCACCATGCGTCTGCACATTATTGCTTCAGCTGTTCTGTTCGGCATCGGCGCCGCCACCCTGGCCGTGTCCGCCGAAGGCGAAGACACCAACAGCCGCGAAGCCACCTTCCGGCAGCTGGAATTGTTTGGCGATGTGCTGAGCCGGATCGAAGCCGATTATGTGACCGAGCCTGACAAGGCCGAACTGATCGAGAGCGCGATTGACGGCATGATGCAGGCGCTCGACCCGCATTCGAGCTATCTGTCTCCCGACGACTTTCAGGACATGCAGGTCACCACGAGCGGCGAATATGGCGGCGTCGGCATCGAGGTCACCATTCGCGACGACCTGATCACCATCATCTCTCCCATCGCCGAGACGCCGGGCGAACGCGCCGGCCTTGAGCCCAACGATCAGATCATCGCCGTGGACGGCGAGAGCATGATCGGCGCGAGCATGGATGACGCGGTCGAGCGCATGCGCGGCCTGGCCGGTGATCCGGTTGTGCTGACCATCCTGCGCGAAGGCGAAGAAGACCCGTTTGACGTGACGGTCGTGCGCGACCTGATCGAGGTCCGCGCCGCTTACTGGCGGATGGAAGAGGGCGACACGCCCTATCTGCGCATCACCACGTTTAACGAGAACACGACCGCCAACGCCATCACCGGCCTCAACGATTTGACCGAAGCCTATGGCGGTCCGCTGCCGGGCCTGATCCTGGATCTGCGCTCCAATCCGGGCGGCCTGCTGGATCAGTCGGTGACGGTGTCCTCGCTGTTTCTCGATGGCGGCGAAGTGGTCTCCACCCGTGGCCGCGATCCACGCGACACGCGCCGCTACAACGCCGAGCTGGGCGACATGCTCAACGGCGCGCCGATCGTTGTGCTGATCAATTCAGGCTCCGCCTCGGCCTCTGAAATCGTCACCGGCGCGCTGCAGGACCGTGAGCGCGCGACAATCGTCGGCATGACCAGCTTCGGCAAAGGCTCGATGCAGACTGTGGTGCCTCTGCGTGGCGGCCGTGACGGCGCCCTGCGCCTGACCACCGCGCGCTACTACACGCCGGCGGGTCGCACCATTCAGGCGACCGGCATTGCGCCCGACATCGCCATCGCGCCGCGCCGTGTGGAGCAGGAAGAGGTGGAGGGTGTGAACACCTACGCTGAAGCCAGTCTTCGCAACGCACTGGAAAACGAGACCGGCGCCGAGCGTGAAGAGCTGGAAAACGAGCTGTCTCACACCGAAATGCCGCCCGAAGACTGGGAAGCCGGCGAAGATTACCAGCTGTATCGCGCCATCGAGATCCTGAACGCCATGATGAGCCGCGATCAGGCCCAGCTGCAATAATCAACGCAGCCTCAGAGCGGCTTCGTTAACGCTTCTTTACCGCAACCTCACGCAGGGTCGGGGCGAATCGCCCCGTACCGGCGTTGAGCAAGCGGCACGCGCATATGGCCCGACTGCAATCTGATCGCTTTCCTCTCAAAGCCCCGCTCCTGGCGGGGCTCGGGGTTGCGGCTGCGCTGATCGCAGGCGTCGCCGCCCTGACCTGGCTGGCCGGCGGCCCCGCCCCGACCGTCAGCGCCAGCACCGACATCAACGGACAACCTGCTGTTCTGGCGTCTGCCGAAATTGAAGGCGGGCATGGGGATGGTCCTGTCCCCTTCAGCAACGCCCAGACTGAAGACGTCAGCCTGCCAGGCGTGCGAGACACCGCGGACGCCCTGAGCACGCAAGAGTCCGCCAACGCGTCCCGCCCTGCCGAGCCCGTTGCGCCCCCGGCTCCGCTTGAAGGTTTCTATGAGAACGGCCCAGGCGGTCCCCTGCCGGTCATCAGCGCCAGCGGCGTTCGCCCAGATCAGGCCTACGCCATGGATTTTGACGGCGCAGCAGACATTCCCACGGTCTCGATCATCGTGGGCGGGCTGGGCCTGTCTGAAAACCTGACCGCGCGCGCTATCGAGGAGCTGCCCGCCGAGGTGACGCTCAGCTTCGCGCCCTATGCCGACAATCTTCAAACCTGGATCAATCGCGCCCGCGCCGATGGTCATGAAGTGTTGCTCGAACTGCCCATGGAGCCGTTCGACTATCCCAATAACGATCCCGGCCCCCACACGCTGTTGGTGGAGGCGAGCCCCACAGAGAATTCCCGCCGCCTGACCTGGCTCTTGTCTCGCACGGCGGGTTATGTGGGTGTCGCCAATTATCTCGGCGCGCGTCTCGGGGCCGCAGAAGGGCCTCTGACAGAGGTCTTCACAGCGCTGGAAGACCGAGGCCTCAGCATTTTCCATGACGGCGCAGGACGCCGCGCCATCCTGAACCAGGCGGGCCAGCTAGCTCGAGCGCGTCTGACCCTTGCGGACCGGGTGGTGGACTCAGACCCGACCCCGCGCGCCATAGACGGACGCCTTCTGGAGCTTGAAGCGCTCGCCCTGCAAAACGGGACCGCCCTTGGGTCAGGCTTCGCCTATCCCGCCACAGTGGACACGGTGGCGGCCTGGGCCGAGGGGCTTGAAGGCCGCGGCTATCAGCTGGCGCCGGCGAGCTTCCTGATGCAGATCCGCAATCCGGTCGAGGCCAGCAGCCCGGCTCCCACCGAAGCCCACGGCGCGGCGACCGATCATGCAGACCCGCACGGGGACACGCACTGATCATGAGCGCCGCTTATCCCGAGCACCGCCCCAATGTGGGCCTCGTCCTGTTCAATGCTGAGGGCAAGGTCTGGCTGGGCAAGCGCTATGGCGCAGACGAGCCCTGGTGCTGGCAGTTTCCCCAAGGCGGCATGGATGAAGGCGAGACGCCTGAAGAAGCGGGCTTGCGCGAGCTCTATGAAGAGACCGGCGTCACCACCGACCTCATAGAGCCGCTGGGCGGCATCGATGACTGGCTCACCTATGACTTCCCGCCCGAGGTTCTGGCGCAGCGCAAAAAGAACCGCTGGCGGGGTCAGAAACAGCGCTGGTTCGCCTATCGCTATCTGGGAACGGACGCCGAGTTTGATCTTACGGCCGTGCCGCCGCAGGAGTTCTCCGAGTTTCGCTGGGTTTCGCTCGAAACCACGCCTCAGCTGATCATACCCTGGAAACGGGACGTCTATGAGCGTGTGGCGGACGCGTTCGCCGCATTCAGCGCCTAGCGCTCCGCCGCCAGCTCCACGACACGCACGGAATTCCCGCGCCGGAACAGCCCGAAGGAGACGTTGACGGTGTTGTGGACCACAGTGCGGCCCTCGGCCCGCAAGCGCGCCTCTGCCTCTCGCACCACGCGCAGATTGTCGTTCCAGGCGCCCATGACGCAGACCGTCTCGCCATCACGCCGGCCCGTCCAGAGAGACAGGCCCTCTGCGTGAGGTAGGACCAAGGCTTGTTCGGACACCGTGATGTCCCGCTCGTCTACTGGGAAATCAAAGTCCGCCAGCGTCACGCCGATCTCTTCAGCGGCGCCCTCAAGACCCTGAGGTCCCAACGCGGTCTCACACAACGCGATCATCTGGTTGGCCAATGCCTTCGGGGCTGCATCCTGGGTCGCCCAGGCCGGCGCGCTGAACGCAGTGAGCGCCAGTGCGGCGAAAGACAGGCAAGCAGAACGCGTCATCATCAGTCCTCAAAAAGAAAAAACCCTGCGCACAGTGTGCACAGGGTTCCCCAAAGCCTATAATGACTTAGGCTTCACTCTTTAGTGAGACAGCTCGCTCAGCAACGCCTGGAACTTCTCGATGCGGGCTTCAGCCTCGTGACGCTCTTCGTCATTGCGTGCCTGGCCCAGATCTTCCCGCGCTTCGGTCAGCGATTTGGAGACCGCGTCCGCATCCACATCCGCCAGATCAATCGCTTCTTCAGCCAGAATGGTCAGGCCGTTCGCGGTGACTTCCGCAAAACCGCCGCGGATGAAGGTGCGAGTGACGTCAGACCCGGAATGAACCGCGATCGCGCCGGTGCGGATGGTCGACATGAAGGGCGCGTGGTTCGCCAGCACGCCAAAGTCGCCTTCGGTTCCCGGAACCACGACCATGTCCACCTCGCCCGCGAACACGCGGCGTTCAGGGGACACCAGGTCAAAGTGCAGCTTGTCAGCCATGGGCCGATCCTTGCGTCAAATACGCTCGCCCGAAAGCGAGCTGGTCGCTGGCGCATCCACAAGGACGCGCCAGCTGAACAGTCTTACGCGGCGTCAGCGGCCAGTTTCTCGGCCTTTTTGACGGCGTCTTCGATGGTGCCGACCATGTAGAAGGCCGGTTCCGGCAGGTGATCGTAATCGCCGTCGCACAGGCCTTTGAAGCCTTTGACGGTGTCTTCGATCGGCACCTGGATGCCCGGGGAGCCGGTGAAGACTTCAGCCACGTCGAACGGCTGGGACAGGAAGCGCTCGATCTTACGCGCGCGCGCCACGACCAGCTTGTCCTCTTCAGACAGCTCGTCCATGCCCAGGATGGCGATGATGTCTTGCAGAGCCTTGTAGCGCTGCAGGATTTCCTGCACGCGACGGGCGGTCTGATAGTGCTCTTCGCCGACGATGCGCGGCTCGAGGATCCGCGAGGTGGAGTCCAGCGGGTCCACAGCCGGGTAGATGCCCTTTTCGGCGATCGAGCGGTTCAGAACCGTGGTCGCGTCCAGGTGGGCGAAGGTGGTGGCCGGAGCCGGGTCAGTCAGGTCATCGGCCGGCACGTACACAGCCTGCACCGAGGTGATGGACCCCTTCTTGGTGGAGGTGATGCGTTCCTGCAGCGCGCCCATGTCGGTGGACAGGGTCGGCTGATAGCCCACGGCGGACGGGATGCGGCCCAGCAGCGCGGACACTTCAGCGCCGGCCTGGGTGAAGCGGAAGATGTTGTCCACGAAGAACAGCACGTCCTTGCCTTCCTCATCGCGGAAATATTCCGCCTGAGCGAGGCCGGACAGCGCCACGCGCGCACGTGCGCCCGGCGGTTCGTTCATCTGGCCGAAGACCAGCGCGCAACGCGAGCCTTCTGCAGAGCCGTTGTTTTCCTTCGGATCCACGTTCACGCCGGATTCGATCATCTCGTAATACAGATCGTTGCCTTCGCGGGTCCGCTCGCCGACGCCGGCGAACACGGAATAGCCGCCGAACAGCTTGGCGATGTTGTTGATCAGTTCCTGGATCAGCACCGTCTTGCCGACGCCTGCGCCGCCGAACAGGCCGATCTTGCCGCCCTTGGCGTAGGGGCACAGCAGGTCGACGACCTTGATGCCGGTCGGCAGGATTTCAGCCTCGGTGGACTGCTCTTCAAACGCCGGAGCCGAACGGTGGATCGGCGCCATCATGGCGGCGTCCACAGCGCCGGCTTCGTCGATCGGCTCACCGGTGACGCTCATGATGCGGCCCAGCGTGCCCGGACCGACCGGGACCATGATCGGGGAGCCGGTGTCGGTGACTTCCGAACCGCGCTTCAGACCCTCGGTGGCGTCCATGGCGATCGTACGCACCACGTTCTCGCCCAGATGGGCCGCCACTTCCAGAACCAGCTTCTGGTCACCATTTTTGGTTTCCAGAGCGTTCAGGATTTCCGGAAGACCGCCTTCGAACTCTACGTCCACGACGGCGCCGGTCACCTGCGCGATACGGCCTTTGAGCTTGCTCATCGTCTCAGCCTCTTTTCCAAACCTTGCAAGGCGCCGCGCCCGGTCGCCTGTCGTTTAAACCGTGGTGCGCTACACCGCCTCGGCGCCGGAGATGATCTCGATCAACTCCTTGGTGATTTTCGCCTGGCGGGAGCGGTTGTATTGCAGATTAAGCTTGTCGATCAGCTCGCCGGCGTTGCGGGTCGCAGAATCCATGGCCGCCATCTTGGCGCCCATTTCACCCGCGGCGTTTTCCAGCAGCGCCGAGAGAATGACCGTGTCCACATAACGCGGCAGCAGAACCTCGAGGATGCTCTCCTCGTCGGGCTCATAGCTGTAGATCGCGCCTTTGAGATCAGGACGTTCAACAGTGTCGTCAATGGCGTCGCGCGCCGGGATCAGGACCTGAGCGCGGGGCTTCTGGCTGATCACGGAGACGAATTCCGAGCTGATGACTTCACAGACATCAAACTCGCCCGCCTCGAACAGGCTGCGGATCTTGTCGCCGACCATCGCCGCCGTGGACCCGTCGATCTTCTTCACATCCTTGAGTTCGATGCGATCAACGATCTTGTCGGCGTGCAGGCGCTTGAGGGCTTCATAGCCCTTCTTGCCGACGGTCAGAACCTTGACCGTCTTGCCTGCGCTGATCAGCGCCGAAATGCGCTCACGCGCCAGGCGCGCAATATTGGTGTTGAAGCCGCCGCACAGGCCGCGGTCCGCCGAGGCGACGACGAGCAGATGGACATCGTCCTTGCCCGTGCCGACCAGCAGACGCGGCGCGTCCGGGCCTTCCATGGCCGATGACAGATTGGCCATCACCGCCGCCATACGCTCGGCGTACGGACGTGCAGCTTCCGCCGCCTCCTGCGCCTTGCGCAGCTTGGCCGCGGCGACCATTTGCATCGCCTTGGTGATCTTCTTGGTCGATTCGACCGAGTTGATCCGGTTTTTCAGCTCTTTAAGGCTGGCCATTATTCGTCCTCAGCCCAAACGCGTGGTCCTGTCAGATTAAACCTTCCAGGACGTGGGACAGGTTGGGCGCGCCGAAGCGCGCCCGCCCTTATGCGAAGTTCGCCGTGAAAGTCTGCAGCGTCGCTTTCAGCGCCGCTTCGGACTCGTCAGACAGCTTTTTGGTGTCGCGGATCGCCGCCAGAAGATCGGCTTTCTCTGCGTGCAGGTGACGCAGCAGCTCTTCTTCATAACGACCGATCGCGGACACTTCGATCTTGTCCAGATAACCGCGGGTGCCGGCGTACATGACGCAGGCCTGCTCTTCCATGGACAGCGGGCTGAACTGAGGCTGCTTGAGCAGCTCGGTCAGGCGCGCGCCGCGGGCGAGCAGTTGCTGGGTGGCCGCGTCCAGGTCGGAACCGAACTGGGCGAAGGCCGCCATTTCGCGATACTGAGCGAGTTCGCCCTTGATCTTGCCGGCCGCGACCTTGGTGGCCTTGGTCTGAGCGGCGGAGCCCACGCGGGACACCGACAGACCCACGTTCACAGCCGGGCGGATGCCCTGGTAGAACAGGTCGGTTTCCAGGAAGATCTGACCGTCGGTGATCGAGATCACGTTGGTCGGAATGTAGGCGGACACGTCATTGGCCTGGGTTTCGATGATCGGCAGAGCCGTCAGCGAGCCGGAGCCATGGTTTTCGTTGAGCTTCGCCGCGCGCTCCAGCAGACGGGAGTGCAGGTAGAACACGTCGCCCGGATACGCTTCGCGGCCCGGCGGGCGGCGCAGCAGCAGCGACATCTGGCGGTACGCTACAGCCTGCTTGGACAGGTCATCATAGATGATCAGGCCGTGCATGCCGTTATCGCGGAAATATTCGCCCATGGCGCAGCCGGTGAACGGCGCCAGGAACTGCATCGGCGCCGGGTCGGACGCGGTCGCGGCCACCACGATGGAGTATTCCATCGCGCCGTTTTCCTCGAGCGTCTTGACAACCTGGGCCACGGTGGAGCGCTTCTGGCCGACCACGACATAGACGCAGTACAGCTTCTGGCTCTCGTCATCACCCTGGTTCAGTTGTTTCTGGTTCAGGATGGTGTCGATGGCGATGGCGGTCTTGCCGGTCTGGCGGTCGCCGATGATCAGTTCGCGCTGGCCGCGGCCGACCGGGATCATCGAGTCGATCGCCTTGATGCCGGTGGCCATCGGTTCGTGAACCGATTTACGCGGCAGGATGCCCGGCGCTTTCACGTCGACGATGCGGCGCTCGGCGGCGTCGATCGGGCCCTTGCCGTCAATCGGCTCGCCCAGCGCGTTCACGACGCGGCCCAGAAGGCCTTTGCCGACCGGGGTGTCCACGATGGAGCCCAGACGCTTGACGGTGTCGCCTTCCTTGATGCCCCGGTCGTCGCCGAAGATCACGCAGCCGACATTATCGCGCTCGAGGTTCAGGGCCATGCCCTTCACGCCGCCCGGGAACTCCACGAGTTCGCCGGCTTGCACTTCGTCAAGACCGTAAACACGAGCGATGCCGTCGCCCACGCTCAGCACCTGACCAACGTCGGAAACGTCAGCCTCTGCGCCGAAGTTCTTGATCTGCTCTTTCAGGATCGCGGAGATTTCCGCCGCCCGGATATCCATGGCCTACGCCTCTTTCATCGTGTTGCGCAGCCCCTCCAGCTTTGTACGGAGGGAGGAGTCAAACATGCGCGAACCGACCTTCACGATCAGTCCGCCCAGGATGTCGGGCCGCACGTCTGTGCGAATGTCCACATCCTGGCCCAATGCGGTTTTTAAGGCCGCGGTCAGTTCTTTCAGCTGCGTTGCGGTCAGCTCATCAGCGGTGGTGACTTCAGCCGAAGTCGCCCCGCGTTTACGCGCCGCAAGCACCTTGAAGGCGCGCAGCATGTCTTTGATATCGCCCGCACGGCCATTACCGGCCGTGACGGCGATGAATTTCTTGGTCAGGTCCTGGGCACCCAGCTTTTCAGCCAGAGCAGAGAGCACAGCTGCTTTTTCAGCCGCGCCGTACAGCGGGCTGTTCAGGGCGTCGCGAAGATCAGCCGACTCCGACAGCACCGCGCCAAGCGCGTCCACATCGGTCTCGACAGCTTCTTGCACGCCCGCCTCTTCGGCCAGGTCGAACAAGGCGCGCGCATAGCGCTCGCCAGCCTCGCTCATGATCGCATTATCGACGGTGGTCACCGTTCTGCGCCGCTTTCTTCTCGTGATGTGCGTCCAGACCCCACCAGTGCGGCATTGCCCAAACGCTTGAAGGAACTTGGCTTCTTGTCAGACACACGAGAGTTAACGCCACGCATGTCTCACAGCCCGGCGCCGAACTAGCACAGGGGTGCGCGCCCGGCAACACCGGTTCATGACTCGAGGCGCCCATAAACGCGTTAAAGAAACGAATAGGGCTCGATATCGAGCACGACTCTGACCGCAGACGGCGGCTTTATACGGCCCATCCAGGCGCGCATGAAGGCGGAGACGTCCACATTCCGCGGCGCCTGCACCAGAAACCGCCGCCGCCAGCGCCCGCGCACCACGCCCAGGGGCGCTTCGGCGGGGCCGAACACCTGCACCCCGTCAGACACCGGCGCGGCGCGGGCGATCAACTGGCAAGCTTCATCAAGCTGCACCGGGTCGGGACCAGACACGATCAGCGCCGCGAGGCGGCCAAAGGGCGGCAGGCCCAGCATTTCGCGCATCATGCGTTCGGCGGCGAGGAAACCGTCCCGGTCGCCATTCGCCAGCGCCTGCAGCGCTTCGTGTTCAGGGTTCCAGGTCTGCAGGATCGCCCGGCCCGGTCGGTCTGCCCGTCCGGCGCGCCCCGCCGCCTGCACCAAGGTCTGATAGGTGCGTTCACCGGCGCGCAAATCCCCGCCCGCCAGCCCCAGATCAGCGTCCACCACGCCCACCAGCGTCAGATGGGGGAAGTTATGACCTTTTGCGGCGATCTGGGTGCCGACCAGAATGTCGATCTCACCATCTTCCATGCGCTGGACGATGGAGCGCACATCATCGCCGTTCTGGGCGGTGTCGGAGGAAAACACCTCCACCCGCGCTTCGGGGAATCGCTGACGCGCTTCTTCGGCCACGCGCTCGACGCCCGGCCCCACGCCGATCAGCGAATCAGGCTCACCGCATTCCGGGCAGGCCTTGGGCTTGGGCATGGAAAAGCCGGTGACATGGCAGACCAGCCGCCCGGTATAGCGGTGCTCCACCAGCCAGCGATCCGCTTCCGGGCTTTTCATCTTGTGCCCACAGGCCTTGCACAGAACCAGCGGGGCGAAGCCGCGACGGTTGAGGTAGAGCATGGCCTGCTCACCACGCGCGAGCGTCTCAGCCACGGCTTTGTGCAGCGGCGGCGACAGCCATTCGCCCTTCTCGGGCGGATTTTCACGCAGGTCCAGAAGCTCGATATCGGGCAGCACCGCACCGCCGGCCCGGCTGGGCAGCACCACATGCACATACCGCCCGGCCTCGGCGTTCACGAGGCTTTCAAGCGAGGGCGTGGCGCTGGCGAGCACGCAGACCGCGCCCTGCAGCTTGGCGCGCGCCACCGCCAGATCGCGGGCGTTATAGGTGAGGTTTTCATCCTGCTTATAGGTCGGATCGTGTTCTTCATCGACGATCACGCCGCGCAGATTGGTGAACGGCAGGAAGATTGAGGAGCGCGCTCCGGCGACGATCTTTGCGCGGCCAGACGCCACTTCACGCCAGGTGCGGCGGCGCTCCTTGTCCGCAAGCCCTGAGTGCCAGAGCGCAGGCTCCACCCCGAATCGGTCCTTGAAGCGCTTGGTCACCGCCTGGGTCAGTGCGATCTCGGGCAGCAGCACCAGAATTTGCGCCTCGGGCTCACGCCGCATCAGCTCGGCGATGGCCTCGAAATACACCTCGGTCTTGCCCGAGCCGGTCACGCCATCGAGCAGCGCCGCCTGAAATCCGCCCGCCGCCACCAGACGGCGCAAGATCGAAGCCGCCTCAGCCTGAACCGGATTAAGTTCGATGCCCTCCTTATACGGATCGGGCGCCTCAAACGGCGGATCAACCGGCGCTTCTTCGGCGCGTAAGGCGCCCGCTTCGGCGAGGCCTTTCACCACGGAGGCGGACACGCCCGCGCGTCGACCCAGCTCCGCGGCGCTGGCGGGGCCTTGCTGCACAGCGTCCAGAACGGCGCGGCGAGCCGGGGTCAGCCGAATGAGGGTCTGGCCGGTGGAATGATAGAGCGTTTCAGTGGGTGAGGGTTTGAGCGCGCCCGGGCTTCTGAGCACCGCGCGCAAAACGACGCCGGGCGGCTCCACCAGATAGCGCGCCGCCCAGTCGATGAACTCACGCATGGAGGCGCTGAGAGGCGGACCGCCGCGCAGATCATCGAGAGGTTTCAGCGTGCGCTTGCCGTCATCAGGGCCTACATCCCACACCACGCCCGGCGCACTGCGCTTGCCCAGCGGCGCCAGCACATGATCGCCGGGTTTCACGCGCACGCCTTCGGGCACCGCATAGTCAAACGGTTCAGGCAAAGGCATCGGAAACAGGACCGAGGCGCGTTGCGGGGATGGGGCGGCGTCGCTCACCGGCAGGCTGATCCTCACAAGGTTTGATTCTGGCCCAGTCTAACAAAGCGCAGGCCGAACGCCTCAGGGTTAACGCATTCACAAGCCTGCTCTGGCACTGAAGACGGGTCAGCATGGAGATCGAATGATGAGCGCCCTGGACACGCTGGATCTGGAAACCCTGCGCACCGCCTTGCGGGCGCGTCCGGAAGTGATCACCGGGGATCCTGAGCTGATGGCCGCGATTCGCGCCGCAGACTCAGGCGACAGTGTTGTCGATCTGGGCCAGCGCCGTCAGAAAAAGCTGGAAAAGGATTTGCGCAAGGCGCGCGCCACCAGCGACGCTTTGATCGCGCTCGCCAAGGCCAATATGGCCGCCCAGGCCCAGACCCACGCCGCTGTTCTGGCGATTCTGGAGGCCGAAGACCTCAGCGCGCTTGATCACAAGCTCGCGGGCCGCGTCGCCGGCGCCTTGAGCGTGGACGCTGTCAGAGTGTTTCTCGAAGGTCATTCCCCGCTGAAAGACGCAGACGCGATTCTGGGCTGCTCGCCCGAGCTGGCGGACGGGCTGCTGGGCGATGACAGCGAACGCCTGGGCCTTGTGAACGGGCGGTTCGCCGATGCGCTCTACGGCCCGCTCGGCCCGAACATGCGCTCTGAAGCCATCGCCCGCATCGAAATCGGCGGCCATCCGGGCGTCTTGTGCCTGGCCAGTCGGGATGCACGGGCTTTCACGGCGGATCAGGGCGCAGACCTCATCCATTTCCTCGCCCGGGCGCTTGAACGCCGGATCGCGCCATGGCTGCGCAGCTAGGCGAACCGAATCTGGGCGCGGACGCCGCCCTCACCGCCTTTTTATCCCATCTTGAGGGCGAGCGGCGACTGAGTCCGCGCACGGTCGAGGCTTATAACCGCGACCTGACAGGCCTGTTTGAGTTTCTGACCGGGCATCTGGGCGGGGCTTTGACCCTGAAGGCGCTCTCACAGCTTACCAGCGCCGACTGGCGCGCCTGGCTGGCGGATCGGCGGCGGGACGGGGTCGGTCCGCGCACCCTGCAACGCGGCCTGTCCGCGGCACGCACCTTTTACGGTTATGGCCGTCGCCGCTGGGGGCTGGACAATCCTGCGCTCGGTCTTGTGGAGTCGCCCAAGGCGCCCCGGCGCCAGCCGCGCCCGGTCAGCGAAAGCGCGGCGAAATCCCTGCTGAAGGAAGCCCGGCTCGGCGCGACTGAAGACTGGATCGGTCAGCGTGACGCCGCCGTTCTTAGCCTGCTGTATGGGTGCGGACTGCGCATCTCGGAAGCGCTGGCCCTGACAGGCCGGGACCACCCCTTGCCCGATGTGCTGCGCGTGACGGGCAAGGGCGGCAAAAGCCGGATCGTCCCGGTTCTGCCCGCGGTGCGTCAGGCGGTGGGCGCGTATGTGGACGCCTGTCCCCACCAGATCGAGCGCGATGAGCCCCTGTTTCGGGCCAGCCGCGGCGGCGCCTTGCAGCCGCGCGCCATGCAGGCCGCGATGCAGACGCTGAGATCCCGGTTGGGATTGCCCGCCAGCGCCACGCCGCACGCCCTGCGGCACGCCTTCGCAACCCATCTTCTGGCGCATGGCGGCGATCTGCGGGCGATCCAGGATCTTCTCGGCCACGCCTCGCTGAGCACGACCCAGGTCTATGCCGACATCGAATCAAGCCGGCTCATGACGATCCACGCCGCCACCCACCCCAGAGCCCGCAAGCGCAGCGGCTAGTCGCGCTTGCGCTCAAACAGGCACAGGGTTTCGCCGCTCTCGTCGGTCAATTTCCTAACTAAGGTGAAGCCTGTTTTCTCAAGCACCCGGATCGAAGCGGTCAGGTGCGGCAGGGTCTGGGCGCGCACACAGCTGACGTCGGGATGGTCGAACGCCCAGCCCACAAGGCCTTCCACCGCTTCGGTGGCGAGGCCCTGCTCGCGGAAGCTGGGCTGCATCGCATAGCCGATTTCAACGCAGCCCTGTTCATCAGGCGGGCCGTGGAACCCGCCCACGCCCACCGCACGGTCGAGGCCGTCCGGCGTCCAGCCCATCAGAAAGACCCAGCCGCGCCAGCCGGCTTCTTCCGGGGTGCGATTGAGAATCTCGAGTTTGTCCGCCAGCTTGGGCTCATCATCAGCGATCGGCGGCCAGGCGGGTTCGCGCTGCGCGCCCAGAGCGGCGAAAAAGCCGTCCTTATCGGTCACCTGCAGGCGGGCCAATTCCGCATCAATCGCCACCAGCCGCAAGCGTGGGCCGCGGATTTCCAGCGTTGAACTGGACTGCTGTTGAGTCGAAATCGTCACCGGCAAACCTCCCGAGACCTGTTCGGGCGCGTTATGGCGCACCGCCCCGCAAATGTCGTCAGACATTTTCGTGACATAGTCCCAAACGCACCCGAAGACAGTCTGGGACGGCTTACATCTGCATGGTCCAGCCCTCGACCCCCATGGCCGCCTGACGCACGGCTTCGGACAGGGTCGGGTGGGCGTGGCAGGTGCGCGCGATGTCTTCGGACGCCGCCCGGAATTCCATGGCCACAGTCAGTTCTGCGATCAACTCGCCGGCGTTCGGGCCGACGATATGCGCGCCGAGGATTTCATCGGTCTCGGCGTCCGCCAGGATTTTCACGAAGCCGTCGGTCGTGTGGTTGGTGCGGCCGCGCGAGTTCGCCATGAACGGGAAGGCGCCGGACTTGTATTTGCGGCCCGCTTCCTTGAGCTGTTCCTCGGTCTGACCGACCGAAGCGATTTCGGGATAAGTGTACACCACATTGGGGATGGCGTCATAATTGACGTG
>NZ_DEMB01000014.1:61554-68379 GCF_002354675.1 Oceanicaulis sp. UBA2681
TTTGCGATCATGCCGCGCTTGTCGACCTCGATCCCGACCGTCTCGAGCCCTAGGCCTTCCGTGTACGGACGGCGGCCGATGCAGACCAGCACCACGTCCGCATCCAGCACCTCTTCAGAGCCGCCCTTGGCCGCTTCGGTGGTGACCTTGAGCTTGGTCTTGAGTTTTTCGATGCCGGTCACCTTGCGCGACAGCTTGAAGCTCATGCCCTGCTTTTCAAACAGACGCTTGGCCTGTTTGGAGACCTCGCCATCCATGCCCGGCAGCGCGCGATCGAGGAATTCCACCACGGTCACGTCCGCGCCCAGGCGGCGCCAGACCGAGCCGAGCTCAAGCCCGATCACGCCTGCGCCGATGACGATCAGCTTTTTGGGGACGTCCTTGAGCTCCAGAGCGCCGGTGGAGGAGACAATGCGCTCCTCGTCGATCTCGACACCCGGCAGCGGGGTGACCTCAGAGCCTGTCGCGATGACGATGTTCTTGGCGGAGAGCTCGGTTTCCTTGCCGTCCTCGCCGGTGACGATCACCTTGCCCTTGCCGGCGATGCGGCCCTTGCCGCGGACATGATCGACCTTGTTCTTCTTGAACAGGAATTCCACGCCCTTGGTCAGGCCGTCGACGGCGTCATCCTTCTGACCCATCATTTTCTTGAGGTTCAGCGACAGCTTGCCGACCTCGATGCCCATATCGGCGAAATTCTTGTTGGCTTCTTCATAAAGCTCGGACGCGTGCAGCATCGCCTTGGACGGAATGCAGCCCACATTCAGGCAGGTGCCGCCCAGCGTCTTGCGCGACTCGATACAGGCCGTCTTCAGACCCAGCTGGCCTGCGCGGATGGCGCAGTTATAGCCGCCGGGGCCGCCGCCGATAATCACCACATCATATTGATCTGCCATGGGGTACACCGTCATCGGTAAACGCGCGCCGACAAGCGCGCTAAGGAGGGGTTAGCCGCACCCTACTCCTGCCCTCCCCCGCGTCAATGCGGCGAAGGATGCAGGGCGGCTATGCGTTTACAGGTCGGTGTAGCCCCGAACGCTTTCAACCCCGTTACCGAAGCACGCCCGCTTTCACGCCCCAGGCCGCGACCCGCCAGAACGCGACCAGGCTTAAGAAGATCACGAGCGAGAAGATCACTCCGCCGATCCCGCCCATCAGGTCATAGGCGGCGGTGAAGCCGAACAGATAGGCCGCGCTGATGATGTAGAAGGCGATGGAGACCAAAAACAGCGGCGCGGCAAGTTTGGACCGGATAAGCATAGCGATGCTGGCGACCACCGCGCTCCAGACCGCAAGGGCCCAGACCGCCTCATACCAGAGCGGGAAACCGAGATAGAAGGCGAGCTGCTCTTCGGTGAAAGCGGACAGATACGCCTCATTGCCCATCTGGGTCAGGGTGTAATCCACCGCCCCGAAGCCGTTCCAGATCAACGCCACAACGCCTACGATCCAGAACCAGAGCGGCGTCTTCGGACGCTCGACTGCAGTCTCAATGTCATCGGCCATCAGAGTGCCTCCCCCAAGGTTATGTCCGTATTCTAAGCTAAAAACGGCCCCCACGCCCAGCCCCAAACAAAAAGCCCCGGCCGTGTCCGGCCGGGGCTGATCGCTTGAAACCCGTGAGATCGACTAGATGTCGAGCAGCAGGCGCTGCGGGTTCTCAAGGCTTTCCTTGACGCGCACGAGGAAGGTCACCGCTTCCTTGCCGTCCACGATGCGGTGGTCATAGCTGAGCGCCAGATACATCATCGGACGGATCTTCACTTCGCCATTGATGGCGACCGGGCGCTCCTGGATCTTGTGCATACCCAGAATGCCCGACTGCGGCGCGTTCAGGATCGGGCTCGACAGCAGCGAGCCGTACACGCCGCCATTGGAGATGGTGAAGCTGGCGCCCTGCATGTCGTCAATGCCGAGCTTGCCGTCGCGGGCGCGCTTGCCGAGGTCCATGATGGACTTCTCGACGCCGGCCAGCGACAGGTCGTCCGCATCACGGACAACCGGCACCACAAGGCCGCGATCGGTGCCGACGGCCACGCCCATGTCGTAATAATTCTTGTAGATGATGTCGGTGCCGTCGATCTCGGCATTGACCGCCGGGACGTCTTTCAGCGCTGCGACGCAAGCCTTCACGAAGAAGCTCATGAAGCCCAGCTTCACGCCGTGCTTGGCGACGAAATCGTCCTGAATTTCCTTACGCAGGGACATGATCGCGCTCATATCCGCTTCGTTATAGGTGGTCAGCATCGCCGCAGAGTTCTGCGCGTCTTTCAGACGGCGGGCGATGGTCTGACGCAGGCGGGTCATCTTCACGCGCTCTTCGCGCGGGCCGGTGTCACGCGGCTTGGAGGATTTCTCCGCAGCCGGGGCGGATGCGGTTCCGCCAGACTGCACAGCTTTCAGCGCATCACCCTTGGTGACGCGGCCATCCTTGCCGGTGCCTTCGACCTTGGACAGGTCAAGATTGTTTTCTGTAGCCACGCGATTGGCGGACGGCATGGCCTTGGCGTCACCGCCCGAAGAAGACGAAGACGCCGCCGCTTTCGGCGCATCCTCGGACTTCGGCGCGGCAGACGCAGACGCGCCCGCGCGAATCTTGCCGATCACCTGATCCGGGGTGACGGTGTCGCCTTCCGCCACAAGCTGTTCTTCCAGAACGCCCGCCGCCGGAGCCGGCACTTCCACGGCCACCTTGTCGGTTTCGATCTCCAGAAGCGCCTGGTCCTGCTCGACGGCCTCGCCGGGCTGCACCAGCCACTGGCCGACCTGGCCTTCCGCCACGCTTTCGCCCATCACCGGGACTTTGGCGTCGATCAGATCGCCGCCGCCAGAACCACCGGATTTGGCGTCGGACTTGGCTTCGGACTTTTTCGCCGGCTTGTCGTCAGAGGCTTTGGAGGCGGAGGCCCCGCCGCCAGCGCCCAGCTCGGCCAACGTCGCGCCGATCTCCACGGTGTCGCCTTCCTGGGCGACGATCTTGGAGAGGACGCCATCTTCCTCGGCGCGCACTTCCACCGACACCTTGTCGGTTTCCAGCTCCACCAGGATGTCGTCTTTCTTCACGGCGTCGCCTTCGGAAACCTGCCATTCGCCGACAGTGGCTTCGGTCACGGATTCGCCGAGGGTGGGGACGGTGATCTCGGTCATTTTTAGCTCTTTCCTAGAAAGGTCTTCGTGCGGGCGACAGCTTACGAGAGGGCTTCGTCAATGAGGGCGGCTTGCTGGGCCTGGTGCTTGGACAGAAGGCCCGTCGCCGTGGAGGCCGAGGCCGCGCGGCCGACATAGCGGGCGCGCGCACTTTTCGTATTGGACTTCTCAAGACAGAATTCCAGATACGGCTCCACAAAGCTCCAGGCGCCCATATTCTTGGGTTCTTCCTGACACCAGACCACATCGGCGTTGTCAAAGCGCTTGAGCTCATCGATCACCGACTTGGCCGGGAAGGGGTAGAACTGCTCGACCCGCAGCAGGTAGACATCATCGATCTTACGCTCTTCGCGCGCTTCCAGCAGGTCGTAATAAACCTTACCCGAGCACAGGACCACGCGGCGGATCTTGTCGTCAGAGGTCAGCGGGATTTCTGCACGGCCGGTGGCCACGTCCGAGCGGCCTTCGCGCACGGTCATGTCCGCATCATCCCACAGCACGCGGTGGAAGCTTGAGCCTTCCGCGAATTCAGCGAGCGGGCTGATGCAGCGCTTGTGACGCAGCAGCGATTTCGGCGTCATGATCACCAGCGGTTTACGGAAACCGCGATGGATCTGGCGACGCAGGATGTGGAAATAGTTGGCCGGCGTCGAACAGTTGGCGACCTGCATATTGTCTTCGGCGCATTGCTGCAGATAGCGCTCGAGGCGGGCGGAGGAGTGCTCCGGCCCTTGGCCCTCATAGCCGTGCGGCAACAGCATCACCAGGCCCGACATGCGCAGCCATTTGCGCTCTGACGACGAGATGAACTGGTCGATGATCACCTGCGCGCCGTTGGTGAAGTCGCCGAACTGGGCTTCCCACATCACCAGCGAATTGGGGGCGGACAGGGTGTAGCCATACTCATAGCCGAGCACCGCTTCCTCAGACAGCATGGAGTCGATGACTTCATAGCGCGCCTGATCGCCGCCCAGATTGTTGAGCGGCGTATAGCGCTCTTCCGTGTTCTGATCGATCACATGGGAGTGACGCTGGGAGAATGTCCCGCGGCCGCAATCCTGACCGGACAGACGCACCGGGAAGCCTTCCTTGAGAAGCGACCCGAAGGCGAGATGCTCCGCCGTCGCCCAGTCAATGCCGTTCTGATCGTCCAGAACCGCCTTGCGACGCCCTGCGATCACACGCTTGAGGGTTTTGTGGATGGCGATGTCTTCCGGCACCGTCGTCATCTTGTCAGCGATGTCGGTGAGCACGCTCGCCTCGACAGCGGTCTGACCGCGACGATCATCCTCTTCGGGCAGGCCCAGGCCCTGCCAGACGCCGTCCAGCCAGTCCGCCCGGTTGGGGCTGTAGGATTTGGCTTTCTCAAACTCGTCATCAAGGAATTGCGCAAACTCCTCGACCCAGCCGTCGACCTCTTTCTGGGTGGTCACGCCTTCGTTGATCAGGCGTTGGGTATAAAGCTCCAGCGTGGTGGGGTGCTTGGAGATGGTCTTGTACATGATCGGCTGGGTGAAGCTGGGATCATCACCCTCGTTATGGCCGTAGCGGCGGTAGCAGAACATGTCCACGACCACGTCCTTGCCAAAGCGCTGGCGATATTCCGCCGCGACTTTGGTGGCGAAGGTCACAGCTTCCGGATCATCGCCGTTCACGTGGAAGATCGGCGACTGAACCATCAGCGCCACGTCAGAGGGGTAAGGCGAAGAGCGGCTGTCCTTGGGATCGGTGGTGAAGCCGATCTGGTTGTTCACCACAAAATGGATCGCGCCGCCGGTGCGGTGACCGCGCAGGCCCGACAGACCGAAACATTCCGTCACAACGCCCTGACCGGCGAAGGCGGCGTCGCCGTGCAGCAGGAGCGGCAGGACTTTTTCGACGTAATTGGACTCATCGCCCTCGTCACGACGGAACTGGGTCTGCTTGGCGCGCGCCTTGCCCAGCACTACCGGATTCACCGCTTCCAGGTGCGACGGGTTGGGGGTGAGCGACAGATGGACCTTGTTGCCGTCAAATTCGCGATCAGACGACGAGCCCAGATGGTATTTCACATCGCCTGACGCGTAATCCACCTGACCGAGCGTGTCGCCGCCCTGAAACTCGTGGAAGATCACGTGATAGGGCTTGCCCATCACCGCCGCCAGAACATTCAGGCGGCCCCGGTGCGGCATGCCCAGAATGATGTCTTTGACGCCCAGCGCGCCACCGCGCTTGATGATCTGCTCCAGCGCCGGGATCAGGCTCTCGCCGCCATCAATGCCGAAGCGTTTGGTGCCCGGATAGCGCTTGTGCAGGAAGTTCTCGAACGCGCCGGTCTCGATGATCTTCTTGAGGATGGCGATCTTGCCTTCCTTGGAGAAGGCGATCTCCTTGTCCGGACCCTCGATGCGCTCTTGCAGCCAGGCTTTCTCTTCGGGGTTGGAGATGTGCTGGAACTCCACGCCGAAGGTGGAGCAATAGGTGCGCTTCAAGATGTCGAGCATCTGGCGCACGGTCGCCGTCTCAAGGCCCAGATAGCCGTTGATGAAGATCTCGCGATCCAGGTCATCATCTGTAAAGCCATAGGTCGCCGGGCTCAGCTCGGGCTGCTCGCCAAAGCTTGTGAGCTTGAGCGGATCCAGATCCGCCGCCAAATGGCCGCGCATGCGGTAGGCGCGGATCAGCATGATCGCAGCGATGGAATCCTTGACCGCCTTGTGCACGTCCTCGGCAGAGGCGCCGGCGCCTTTGTGCTCAGCCACGGCGTCTGGCAGCGCCATGGTCGCGCTTTCAATATCACCGAGCGCGGTCACCAGTTCGCCATTGGCGGGACGCGGCCAGTCCTTGCGTTTCCACGCCGGGCCCTTGGCGGCCTGGCTGGCGTCCGCCGGCGCATCGCCGACCTCGGCGAAGAAGGCCCGCCAGCTGTCTGGCACAGAGGCCGGGTCCGCGGCGTATTTCGCCGCCATTTGCTCAAGATAGACGGCGTTGCCGCCAAACAGGAACGAGGTGTCCAGGAAAGTCTGATTTTGGGAGGAGCGTTCGTCAGCCATGGCGCCATTCAATCGGCATCTGAGGGGACGCGCGCCGTCTCGGACGCGCGCATGTGGTTTGACCCGACATTTATGCCTGTTAGTTAAGAAATAGAAGACCGAAGCGCCGCAAATCGGAAAAAGCGTCCGCTTTTTACTGCAATCAGAGCATTTCAGTCCTTGCGGTTCAGACATTCAGGGGCGACCGCCCCGTCTCATCAGACTTTAGGCTGAGCCGCGCCGATTTCCACACCGATACAAAAACCCCCGCCCGGATCACCGGACGGGGGTTCTGTCAGATCTGGCGCAAGCCTTAGCCCTTGAGGACTTCGACCAGGGTGTCGCCGAGACGCGCCGGGCTGTCAGAGACAGTGATTCCCGCCGCCTTCATGGCGTCGATCTTGTCTTCAGCGCCGCCCTTGCCGCCAGACACGATGGCGCCGGCATGGCCCATGGTGCGGCCCGGAGGCGCGGTGCGGCCCGCGATGAAGCCGACCATCGGCTTCTTGCGGCCTTTCTTGGCTTCGTCTTTCAGGAACTGCGCCGCTTCTTCTTCAGCCGAGCCGCCGATCTCGCCGATCATGATGATCGACTTGGTTTCGTCGTCAGCCAGGAACATCTCCAGCACGTCGATGAACTCGGTGCCTTTGACCGGGTCGCCGCCAAT
>NZ_DEMB01000014.1:68474-120787 GCF_002354675.1 Oceanicaulis sp. UBA2681
ACGGAGCCCTTCTTGAAGATGGAGCCCGGCATGATGCCGATCTTGCACTCTTCCGGGGTCAGCACGCCGGGGCAGTTCGGCCCCAGAAGGCGGGAGTTGGACTTCTCAAGGCGCGCTTTCACCTTGACCATGTCCATCACCGGAATGCCTTCGGTGATGCAGGTGATCAGATCGATGCCCGCATCAATCGCCTCGATGATCGCGGCGCCGGCGCCGGCCGGCGGCACGTAGATCACGGACGCGGTGGCGCCGGTGGCTTCCTTGGCCTCACCCACGGAGGCGAAGATCGGCAGGGTGGCCGAGCCGTCCAGGCCAGACGTCCAGCTTTCGCCGCCCTTCTTGGGGTGCACGCCGGCGACCATCTTGGTGCCGTAATAGTTCAGCGCCTGTTCGGTGTGAAAGGTGCCGGTCTTGCCGGTCAGGCCCTGAACGATGACTTTGGTGTCTTTATTGACGAGTACAGACATGGCTTAGGCCTTTTTCACAGCAGCGGTGATTTTCTTCGCGGCGTCGTCGAGATCGTCAGCCGAGGTGATGTCGAGACCACTTTCGTTGAGGATCTTCTTGCCGAGGTCCACATTGGTGCCCTCAAGACGGACCACCAGCGGAACCTTCAGGCCGACTTCCTTCACCGCGGCGACCACGCCCTCGGCGATGACGTCGCAGCGCATGATGCCGCCGAAGATGTTCACGAGGATGCCTTTGACGTTGGGATCAGCGGTGATGATCTTGAACGCCGCCGTCACTTTCTCTTTCGAAGCGCCGCCGCCCACATCCAGGAAGTTCGCCGGTTCCGCGCCATAGAGCTTGATGATGTCCATGGTGGCCATCGCCAGGCCCGCGCCGTTCACCATGCAGCCGATATCGCCGTCGAGCGCGATATAGGCGAGGTCGTATTTGGACGCCTCGATCTCTTTTTCGTCTTCTTCCGACAGATCGCGCAGCTCGCGCACATCGTCATGACGGAACAGGGCGTTGCCGTCGAAGGACACCTTGGCGTCCAGCACACGCAGGCGGCCGTTTTCCATGACGATCAGCGGGTTCACTTCCAGAAGGGCCATATCCTTCTCGGTAAACGCCTTGTACAGGATCGGCGCCAGCGACAGCATGTCGTCACGGGCCTGACCTTCCAGCTTGAGCGCTTTCGCGATCTCGGACGCATCGTCAGCGGTAACGCCGGTCAGCGGGTCGATATTGACGGTCAGGATCTTCTCGGGCGTGTCTTCGGCGACCTGCTCGATATCCATGCCGCCTTCGGTGGAGACCACGAAGGCCACCTGGCCGGTTTCGCGGTTCACCAGCAGCGACAGATAGAGCTCGGATTCGATATCCGCGCCGTCTTCGATATACAGGCGGTTGACCTGTTTGCCTTCAGGGCCGGTCTGGTGGGTCACCAGCGTATTGCCCAGCATTTCCTTGGCGTGCTTGGCCACGTCTTCCTTGGAGAAGGCGAGGCGCACGCCGCCTTTGGCGTCGGCGGGCAGTTCCTTGAACTTGCCCTTGCCGCGGCCGCCTGCATGGATCTGGGATTTCACAACCCAGAGCGGACCGGGCAGCTGGTCAGCGGCTTTGGAAGCTTCTTCGACGGAAAACACGGCGATACCTTCGGCGACCGGAGCGCCGTAAGACTTCAACAGGGCTTTCGCCTGGTGCTCGTGAATGTTCATGGAGCAATATCTCTCGCACAGAGCTGAGGGGAGTACGGGCGAGAAACACCCGCACCTAGGCGGACAGCGCGCGTTATAACACCCGTTGAGGCCGGTGCAACGCGCCATTCCCCTATCATAGGGGGGAGTTCGTGTCTTTTACCTTAGCAAAGCGCGTGGTCAGGGCGCCGGCGATCCATCCCAGCCCTCCGCACAAACCCGCCGCCAAGGGCAGAACCAGGTATAATCCGGCGCGGTGACACGCGTCCGGGCCGCCTTGCCGGCACCCCTCCGCCATGGACGCCGCGACGTCTGTCAGGCCCAGCGCGACGAGCTGCCCCAAAAGCACCGGCGCGCCGGTCCCGATCATCAACCAGCCCAGCCAGGCCATCAGGCCCAGCTTGCGCAGCCTGCCGCGCAAGGCGAAAGCGGCCAATGCCCCGAGGAGGGCGGGCACAGCGACGATCAACGCCAACATCAGACTCGATCCAGCTCGTCTTCCGGCGCCTCGATTTCCGCCAGCTCGGCGGACGTGGCCTGCAGGTTGACGAAATGCGATCGCTCATCTTCTTTCACGGCCTCGCGGGCGCGGCGTCGCCAGAACATGCCGGCCGCCAGAATGCAGCTGGCGACAGCAGCGAATAAAAATAATCCGCGCGGCCCCAGAGGCCCCGAATAAGCGACGCCCGCCACAATCGGACCCAGAGTCGAGCCGATCGCCCAGACAAGCAACATGCCTGACGCGATGGCGGGCAACTCCTCCACCCGCGACCGGTCGGCGGCGTGCGCAACCGCGACGGCGAAATACGACAGGCTGGCCGCCCCCCACAGACCCACCAGAAGCGCTGCGAGGCCCAGAGACGGGCTGGGCATCACCACCAGGATCAGAGCGAAGAGCCCGCCGACAATCGACAGGGCCGCGATGACCAGGCGCCGGTCCATCTGGTCAGAAATCATCCCGGCAGGCCATTGGGTGAGCATCGAGCCGGCGTAGATCACCGCCATCAACAGCGCAGCGCTGCCTGCGCCATATTCAGGATCGAGCGATTGCGCCCAGATCGGCATGAAGCCCAGAACGCCGGAATTGAGAAGCCCGGCCGTAAACGCCGCCGCCGCCGCCGCAGGCGCAATCGAGAACAACCGGGTGACAGGGACGGTCTCCCCCGTGGGCAGGCTGGGCTGCGCGCGCTTGGTGAACACGATGGGGGTCAGGGCCAACGCCATGGCGGCGCCCGCCATGATGAAGCCGTCGCGCGCGTCAAAGCCGGGCAAGGCGATCAGGAACGGTCCTGCGATCAGGCCGGCGCGTCCGACGATCTGATAGACCGAAATCACGGCGCCGCGGCGTTCGCTGGGAGTGGCGTCCGCGATCCAGCTTTCCGCCACCGCAAACAGGCCCGCCGCGCACATGCCGAAGCCGAAGCGGGTGATCAGCCACCAGATGAAATGATCGCCCAGCGCCAGGAGCAGCGTCAGCGCAGCCGCGCCGCCGGCATAGCCGGCATAGGCGCGGATATGACCCACAGACCGGATCATGTTCGGAGACAGCCAGGCGCCGATGGCGAAGCCTGCGCCGAACGCCGCGATCACGGCGCCGATGGCCGGACGCCCCCAGCCTGCGCCGCTCATCGCCAACGGCAGGGCGACGCCCAGCGCGCCCATGGCGGCCTGCAGGAACAAGGTGGCCACCATCACCATGGCGACATTGCGGTAGATCAGCATGGAGCGGCCCTTACAGATCGGGGTGAGCAATTAATTGCGAAATCATCACGCGGGGCGGCGCAAAGCAACCTGTGCGTCTCAGCACGTCACCACGATCTCCGTATCAGGCCAGCCGCGCCAGACGGGCGAGCGCCCAGTCCAGGGACAGAGGTCCGGCGCCGCGCGCCAGCAAATACAGCCCCAACGCCACATAGGCCACTGTCGAGGTGAAGGCTTCAGGCAAAATGAACATCATGTGCCATAAAGCGCCCAGCATGACCGCCAGGCCTGTTAGCCGGGTCATGAAGCCAGCAGCCAGGCTAAGGCTGACAAGGCTGGCGACCGTCAGCAATATGGCGGCCGCCAAGCCTGGATCCACCCGCCCCATGGTCCATAACCGGGCTGCACTCTCAAGCCCGTCCGTGGGCGTGACCCAGGACCGCCACGACAAGGGATCGTCCACGGCGGCGGCGTTCGCGCGCGACCAGCTCCAGACCTGAACGATCAGCACGAAGCGGACCGCCAACCCCAGGCCTGAATCGATCAGGCCGGCGCCCGCGCGCTGCACCAGAGCCCTTGAGGCCCCTGGCGTTTCAGTCCCCGCCTCAACCTCGGTTTCGCCTGTGAACAACCGTTCGAATGCGCTTGCGTCTTTCATATCGTCCCCCGACGCCATCCTTCACGTCCGACCACCCGCAAGCAATTCATCAATGCTTGCAGGCGGTGCAGACACTGACAGGCGTGACTGCCAGGACACGGTGTCAGCGCACGCCGATCTCGGCCAGGCGAATGCGTTGCTCGCGGACAGGATCGCCTTCCATGTCCTTGATTTGCAGGCTGAGCTGTCCGGCATCCCAGTCAATGCCGATAACGCCGTAATTTTCCGGAGCGTACATGGCGCCCAGGCGATTGGGTCCGGGTTCGTTGTTCTCGTCAGCATAGGACATGTTCAGCGCCGACGAGGTGATCTCGTAAAGCGGGTAGCTCGCCACATTGTCGCGCCGGTAAAGCCCGGCGGAATGCCGGTCGCCGGACACGAACACCACGCCTTGAGCGCCGGTATCGTTGATCAGGCGGAACAAACGATCACGCTCCATCGGCATGGTGCGCCAGGCTTCCCAGCCATGCCCGTCCGCCAGGACCTGAATGGACGAGACGATCAGGCGCAAATCCGCCGGCTCACGCAATTGATCCGCCAGCCAGGCCCATTGCGCGGCGCCCAGCATGTCCTGATCAGGATTATCGCTGGGAACATAGCGTTCACGCCCCACGGCGCCACGGTCATCGGTCGGGGTCAGCTCGGAGCGGAAATAGCGGGTGTCCAGCATGATGATCTGCACACGCTGGCCCTCCGGGCCGTAGACATGGGAGTCGTAAATCCCCTCGCGCTGACGCCGCGGATCGGTGTCAGACGCCCGCCAGAAATCGAGGAAGAGCTGTTCGGCGAAGCCTTTGAACGGGAAATCACGGCCCATATCATTCATGCCGTAATCATGGTCATCCCAGGTCGCGAGCATCGGCAGCGCAGACCGCAACAGGCGGAATTCGGGACGGGCGGCGAGGGCTGCGTAGTTCTCCCGCAGCTCGGGCAGGTCTGCGTTATAGGCGCGCGCATCGCCATACACATTATCGCCCACATACATGAAGAGGTCATGGGGCTCGTTCGCGATGGTCGCGAGGATGGGAATCTCCCGCTGGGCTGTGTTGCAGGATCCAAACGCGATCGAGGTGAGCACGGTTTCGCTTCCCGGCAAGGCCGGACCTTCAGGCGCCACCGGAACGGCATAATCAAGCTGGGCGTAATACGGCGCCAGCGCCTGCACCGGAGTGCGCGGCGCATCGGTGGATACAAGACTGGGCTGGGCCACAGGCTCGGTCACGTCCGCCGGGACAGGTTCGGAGCAAGCGTTCAGCGCGGCGAGGCTGAACCCGACCGCTGCAAGTTTGAACCATGGCATCGTCATCAGAACCCCCTGATACAGCGTTCCGGCAAACCCCGGACATCAGACGGGCAGGTTTAGCGCGGCCTTGCGTCAGGTCAATGACAGGCCGCGATCTCACCCCTCATCCGCCAAAAACCACGGCATTCATCAAACGCCCGGGCACGAGCGTGAAAAGGCCGGGCGTCACCAGCGCCGCCATGAACAGCACGAACGCAGCAGACCGGTGACGCTTCACATTGCCGACCCTCGCCAGGACGCTCAGCCAGACAACGCCGACGAGCGTGACGGGGATCAGAAGGTGGATCCAGCTGAACTGACCCTCATGGGTGCGGATGAAATAGGCCGTCCCCGCCACCAGCAGCATCAAGCCGACCCAGACATAGCCCAGCGTACGGTGCGGGATCGTGCCTTTGGGGGCGGCGAACTGGACGACGCCGAGCCCCAGCGCGCTGAGTGCTGCGATCGCATGCACCTGGATGTGCAAGGGCGCTTGCAGGAAGGCGTCGATATTCATCCCCGCGCTCCATGCAAGGTGATCGTCAGTTCCTGGGTTTCGCCGGGGCTCAACTCAAACACGGCTTCATCCCAATTCGCACCCCGAAATTTCGGACGTGGATTATTGGAAAAACCATAGCGTTCTGACGGAATGCCCATGAAGTTGGTGTCAAAGTCGTTATTGCCGTTAGCGTCGTGAAAGACCTGGATCGCGACCGCGCCCGATGACAGCTCGGCGAGCCGCACGCGCGCCACGCCGTCGTCCACGTCCGCCCAGCCTTGCGCCGACTCGATCTGTTCGTCCCAATCGTCTTCCGAGGCGTAAAGCCCGACCCAGACTCGCCCCTCATTGGTGCGCAGCCCGTCAATCGTGATCTCAAGCGCGGCGGCGGCCACGGCGTCCTGGCTTTCCGCCACAGGCATGAAGGCCAAAGCGAACAGTGCGGCGCTCGCGAGAGCAGCGGCTTTGAAGGAACGGTCTTGCATGTCGTCATCTCCCGGTGTCTGGCGATCCGCTCTCCGCCCCTCTGGCGGCGCGGGATCGCCGAAACACCACTGCCCGCCACGTTGAGGGTGGAAAAGCGGCTCTGCGCGATCGGACTGGACCTGTACGTGAGTTGCAGCCACCCTGCCGTTCACGCTTCGCGAACGGGGGATCAAGGCAAGCTCTATGATGCAGACCATCCTGACACTGGCCCGCAATTGCGCTCGACCTGTCGGAATGGTGCTGGGAATCGGCACGTTCCTGGCGGTTCTTGGACCGTTTGGCAGCTATATGTTCGGCTGGCCGATGGTGTGGCTTTACTGGACCGGGTTCGTCGCGCTGGGCGGCCTGATCGGATACGCCGTCGGACACTTCATGCCCCTATGGCTGCCTCAAGCCCCCCGATGGCTCGTCTATGTGGCCAGTGCGATGGTGGTTTCGATTCCGATCACAGCGGCCGTGTCCTGGGTCAATGTCATGGCCAGCGACCAGGGCGCTCCTGTGAATGTCGCGTTTGTCTATGGCCTGGTGCTGGTGATTTCGGGCTTCGTGACCTCGGTCGTCTATGTGGTCGACCGGCTGACCGAGGACGCAGCGGGCGAAGGCGCCCGTCCCGCACAGGCGGGCGCCGCCTTGATCGACAAGCTCCCCGTCAAACTCAAGACCGCCCGGATCCGCTCGATGAGCGCAGAGGATCATTATCTGCGCGTTCGCACAGACCGGGGCGAAGCCCTGATCCTCATGCGCCTGTCAGACGCGGTCGCCGCGTGTGACGGACTGGACGGCGCGCGGACCCACCGGTCGTGGTGGGTCGCTAGAGACGCCGTTGAAGACATCCGGAAAAGCGATGGCCGGGGCGTTCTGGTCCTGAAGGACGGCGTAGAAGCCCCGGTCAGCCGCACCTATTACCCTGCGCTCAGGGACGCCGGCTGGTTCTGAGCGCCACGGGAGGGGTTGCGCAGCAGCAGCCACAGCTCGGCGACGATCAGATTGGGGATCCAGGCGCTAAAGGCCAGGATCGGATAGAACTCGGCGAAATCTAGTCCCGCCGCTGTGCCCAGCCCCAGTTGGATGCGCAGGGTCACGGCGGAAAAGGTCATCGCATAACTGCGGATCATCCAGCGGCGATGCGCGGCGTACTGCCCGGTGACCACGCAGCTCAGCCCCCGCGCCGTGCACAGCGTCCAGACGATGGCGGCCAGCGCAAAGCCCACTCCGGCCACAACCCCGTTGGTCGTACCGGTCGCCAGGACGAACCCCGCCAGCGCCGACACCAGACACGCTGTCACATAAGTCATGCCCATGGCGCGATGAACGCCCGGCGCCCTGGACCGGAGGCTTTGCATGAACTGAAGCGGGCCGATCAACAGCGCCACCGCCCCCAGACCGGCATGAAGGGGCAAGCCGTATGCGCCCCACCGATTTGCCAGGATGTTTTCAGGCAAGCCGGGCATATCAGGAAACACGTAGAGCGAGGCGTAGGCTGCGACCGGCAAGGTCAGCACCGCCATGATCACATGGCTGGTGCGGCTCAGGGCTGATGACGATAAAGATGACATGGCGACCTCCGCGAAATGAACGAATTGGAGTTCAATCGCGGTCAGCGCGCCCCGACCAGACGCCGTTTCGCCAGCCGTCCTGCGGCTACGTCACTGGCGCCGCCCGCACCATTGGCGATGCGCGAACGGCGCCGGAATTGACACCGTGCGACCGGATGCGGATAGAGTTCGGCATGACCGACACGGCTTCGCCCATTCGCATGCTCAACGCCCAAGGCTATCAGATCGTTGTCGATCTGGGCGTCATGGCGCTGGCCGGGCTGTTTCTGGCTTTGGTCGGCCCGTTCGCCACCATCCAGGAAAGTCTTCCCTTGAGGCTGGTCTACTGGATCGGAGTGATGGTCGTCGGCGGCGGATTGCTGGCTGTAGCCGAACGGCTCTTCTCTCATCTGCTGCCGCGAATGGCGCTCTGGCGGCGGGCGCTGGCGACGGCGGCGGTTGTCACAGCGCCTCAAACCGGCGTCGTCATTGCGGCGGAAGCGCTGGTGTTCAACAACGCTGTCTCTCTACTGTTATACGCACGCCTGTTGCCCGCCGTTTTCGTGATCAGCGTCGCGGCGCTCAGCGTCATGCTTCTGACCCGGACGGCCCTGTCGCGTCCCGCCAATGCCGGACCGGAACCGAGCGGGGAAGCGTCGGAGCCTGATCTGCTCGCGCAGCACCTGCCGGCCCAGCTACGCAGCGCCGACATTCTCGCTCTACAGGCCGAAGACCATTATGTGCGGATCCACACCAACGCCGGGTCCCATCTATTGCTGATGCGGTTTGCGGATGCGATCGCGCTGGCGGAAACCACTCGACCCGGACACCGCCTGCACCGGTCCTGGTGGGCGGCGGCCGACGCCATATCCGCAATCGCGTATTCGCGCGGGTCAGGGCAGGCGGAGCTGAAGGGCGGGATCACCGCCCCGGTCAGCCGCAGCTCCTACCCCGCATTGCGCGAAGCGGGCTGGTTCTAGCGCTTTAAGCGCTCGCGATTGTGCGCCCAGTCCGCTTTGGACTGTCCCCAGACATCCACCGTCACGCCGAGGCCCGGCAGTTCGGCGTCCCAGCCCAGATCGACCGATCCCAGCTTGCGCGCCAGGGCCTGGGAATTGACGTTCTCCGCCGCGATCATGTGAACCACGCTCTCCCAGCCCAGCGCTTCGAACGCGAAATCCATCGTTGCGGCGGCGGCTTCCGGACCATAGCCCTTGCCCCAATGCGCGCGAGTGATCGACCAGCCCACTTCCGGCTGCGGCCAGCCATGAGGCGCCCAGGGGCCGACCCGGCCTATCCAGTCGCCGCTGGCTTTATCCTCGACCGAGAAGAAGCCGTAACCGCGCACGCTCCAATGGCCGAGAATGGTGCAGAGCTGGCGCCAGACGAGGGGCGCATCCATCACCCCGCCAATATGCCGCGCGGCGACCTCATCGCTCATCAGACCGATAAAACCGTCCAGGTCGCGCTCTTCAGGCAAACGCAGAAGCAGACGTTCAGTTTCTAGAACAGGTCCATCACGCATGGGCGACCCTCCCCTCAGCAGCTGAAGGTCAGTCAAACCGGTTCAACAAACAAGAGCTAGCGCGACTGCACAGCCGCCAGGACATCTTCGGCGGAAATCCGCGTTGCGTAACCACGCTGATCGCCCAGCCCCGCCTCATGCCAGAACTTGGCGACCACAACGCCCTCGCGATCAATCACGAAGGTGATCGGATACGGCACGCCGTACGCCAGATGATCGGGGTCCGAATAGATCGGATCGCGCACGCCGAACGCATCGATGGTCCGGCTGCCCGCGTCAGAGAGCAAGGTCAGGCTCAAATCACGCCGCTCGGCGATCTGACCCAGAGTGTCGGCGTCGTCATAGGTCAACACGGCGACCGGCCAGCCGGCTTCGGCGAACGCGGCCGCATAGGGTTCAAGCTCCAGCGTCTGCCGCAGGCAGATCGGACACCAGTCCAGCGAGCGGTTGAAATAGAGCACCACCCCCTCTTCCCCCATGAGGCTGTCGAGCGTGCGAGGGGCGCCGCCCGCCTCTGTCACCGTCAGCTCTGGCGCAGCCTGCCCGACCACGGGACCAAAGCGGCTCGCAGCATCCGCCGCCGTCTCGAGCGCGCCTTGCGCATGGGCGGACGCGCCGATGGGGGCGAGACTGAGGACCGCCAGGATGACGAGGAAAGTGCGCAACATAACGAATATCCTTGAAGCAGCGCCTGCCTGCAGGCTGCAAAGCGTGACAATGACCATTTGAGGCGCGCCGGGAAAGCGCTGGCCGTCCGAAAAGCCGCCCGCTCAAGCGATTGTGACCCGGAAACCCGCCTCGCGAGGGGCGCTCTGGTCGGACGCGCAATCCGTGTTAATGTCCGGCGAGGACCTGAAGAGCCTGGCGTAGAGGAGTCGATCCGTGGCGACGAACATCTTCCGCAAGTCCCGCCCCGCCTTTGGCCGCCTGGCCCTGTATCTTCTCATTTTTGTCGGCGCCGCACTGGCGTTGAACGCCTGGATCTTCAGCGGCCCCGCCATTCAATGGTCGCGTACGCTGGACAACCCCGGCTGGGCGCCCTCCGGCGGCCTCATCGGCGCCGTCTGGGTCGGTCTGTTCACCCTGATGGCGATCGCCGCATGGAGCATCGACCGCTATGGCGATGACCGTCACAAGGATATCGCCCGGTTCGCAGTCATCGCCCAGTATCTCGTTTGCATGGGCTGGACCTGGGGTTATTTCGGTCTGCAGAACGTCGCCAACGGGTTTTATGTCACCGTGGCAGCGCTTGTTCTGTCCTTGCCCGTCACAGCGCTGGCCTTTCGAGCCTCTCGCATGGCCGGCGTGCTGTTGTTTCCGCTGGTCGGTTGGCTCGGCTTCGCTCTGGCGCTCTCCTGGAGCACCTGGCGGCTTAACGCCTGAACCCGCGCCACACCGTAAATCCGAAAACGCCCAGCACGAGCAATGCGGCCCCGAATTCGAGCAGGCTGACGCCCCAGAGGACCGGCTCAACCAGCGGCGCAAGCCCGGACAGGGCGCGGGCGACCGCACTGGTCATGCGCTCGCCGTGAAATCCTGCTCCCACAGCCACAAAAACCAACAGCGCCGCACCGAAGCCCGACAACCGCATCAATCCCCCCGGATCGGCGCCGCCAGAGCGCGGTTCGCGGGACTTTGCGCTTAAGAATCTTCGAGTTCGTCGACTCACTTGTCAGGTCCCTTGAACTTGCGCGCGTACGTCTGAGCTTTGCTTGTGGAGTATAGAATTTTCAGGCATAGTATTCCTTGCACGAGCGGCTTGAACAAGGCCCGGTGAAGAGTATGGAAGACCCGAGCGCCTAACGCCTCTGCCTTTGCCTTCCCCGACCGCAATCCGCATGCTGTGCGCGGGACGCCTCGCACACATTCCATTGGCGTGGGACGCCGCGCGGACGGACGGGAAAGGACTTCTACCCATGACTACGGGTACCGTTAAATTCTTTAACACCGAAAAAGGTTTCGGCTTCATCACCCCTGATGAAGGCGACAAGGATGTGTTCGTGCACATCACCGCTGTGAAAGACGCCGGCTTGGAAGATCTGCGCGACGGCCAACGCATCGAGTTCGAAACTGAACCGGATCGCCGCGGCAAAGGCCCGAAAGCTGTAAACCTCAAGGCGATCGACTAAACACGCTCATCACGCCTGACATGAAACGCCGCACGACAGCCCTCGTGCGGCGTTTTTGTTTCAGGACGCGGCCGCTGTTCTTACAGACAGCGATACGACGCCTCGATCAGCGCCTTGGCGCGGGCGTCGCCCACCAGCACATCCATCTGCCGGTTCATCACATAAGCGCCCGATACGCCGCGCTCAGGATCCGCGAACCCGCAAGACCCGCCAAAGCCGTAATGGCCCACGGCCTGAGGTTCGGGCCCGAAGGCTTCGGAGTCGCGGTTGATCATCACGCCGGCCGCAAACGCCAGGTCAAAGGGCAGGACCCGGTCAGGACCATGCACGCGTTCTTTCAGCGCGTCAGCTATGACCTCAGCGGACACGAACGCCTCCCCCTCCAGACGCCCTTGCGTCGCGAAGGGCGCCATCAGTCGGGCGATGGCTTTCGCCGTGCCGTGTCCGTTCGCCGCCGGCAGCTCCGCCGAGCGCCAGGTCGCCGTGCCGCGCCGTCCGGGCGAGGACCAGGGCTTGAGGAAGGCTGCAGCCTTTTCAGGCGTCATCGCGCCCAGATGCGGGGGGCGCGGCGGCAGAACATGCTCGGCCGCGCGATCATGCTCGCTCTCCGGCACGCCAATGTGAAAATCAATGCCGCGCGGACCACAGATCTCATCGCGCAAAATTGCGCCGACCGTGCGGTGTTTGACGTCTGCACGACGCACCACGGCGTCCGCGATCACCCCATAACTGATCGGGTGATACCCGGACCCCTCGCCCAGCGGCCACATCGGCGCCATGGCGGCGAACCGGCTTTCCATCAGGTCGCGGTCAAACCAGTCAGACGGCTCCATCTCGTCAGGATATCCCGACAGTCCCGCCTGATGTGACAGCGCCTGGGCCAGCGTCACCGAGTCTTTGCCTGCTTGCGCAAATTCGGGCCAGACATCCGCGATGGGCGCGTCATAATCGAGACGCCCCTGATCGACCAGCCAGGCGACGACCAGCGCTGTCACAGCCTTGCCGGTCGAAAAGACCGGCGCAATCGTCTGCGCCGTCCACGGACGGCTCGCCTTGCGGTCCGCATGCCCGGCGTGAATGTCAACGAGAACCTCACCGTTCCGGATCAGGGTAAAGGCTGCGCCCAGCTCTTCACGCTCGGTGAAATTTTGCTCAAATGCCTCGGCCACCGGTTCGAAACCCGATGCGAGATGTCCCTGGATATCAATGCTCATGCTTGTTCAGGTACAGGGCCGCGTCAGCGGTTTCAAGCACCATCGAGCGCGATCAGGCATGAAGCGCCATGAGCAAGCCTTGCCCATCTTCCGGCGGGTCTTCAGGCAGACGCAACGCCTCGCCGCCCGCAATCCGCATCGCGGTCACCACACAGAGCCCGGCGTCAATGAGATCGTCTGGCGCGCACAGCCCGGCCTTGAAAGGGTGGGGCTCGAACAGCGCTTCAGGCAGCCCCTGCGCGACCAGCAGCGCCAGACGCTCTTCACGGCCCTCGCGGGTTTTCTTGCGATGCACAGCCGGTTCGCCGGAAAGCTCTGCAAAGGTCAGCTCCGGATGGGTTTCAAACACCACGCCGCGTGACAGGTCCGGGGTCATGACCGCATCAATCTCACGGATTTTCTCAAACAGATGATAGGCCTGCTTGGACAGGCCCGGCCCGCCCGCAGCGCGATTGAGCTGATTGGCGTGTTCATAGTCTGACGCCGACAGGGCGATGCGCAGGGGCGAGGGAAAGATGCTGCTGCGGCGTTTGCCCAGGCGCTGCCGCGCCAGCCGTTCACAGGCGCGCCCTTGCGGGTCTGAAGGCGCCGCTTCAAACCCGATGGGCATGTCCACGGCAATCACTTGCGCGCCCCAGTCATAAGCGTCCTGGAATTGCTCGAAGACGGCCCGACGCGGCGCCTCGATCCCGTTCAGATCGACCATCACGGCCGCCCAGCCCGCCTTGCAGCCGTCCAGCCCCATCACCCAGGCGGGGCGGTTTGCGCCAACCCGTCGCAATATCGGCGCACGCACAGGCGTCTGCAAAGTCTGAGTGGTCAGCAACAAGTCTGCTGGATCGCCAGCCATCCGCGTTTCGTCCAGAACGTGAGAGATGCGCGCCATCGCCCGTGCCGCAGCGTCTCGCCAACGCGCGCCGGCGAGTCGTTCCGCCAAGGCGCTGGCGGCGAACACATCTCCTGTTCCAAACGGCGCAGGCTCGATCCGGGGCATTTGCGCGCTGAACGCATCGTCTGGTGTGACGCTGATCACCGACACCTCGTTCAATCCCGCAGGCGCCGAGGTGCACAGAACCACGGGCGCAAGCGTCCGCGCCGCCGCGACGACGTCTTCAGGCGTCGTGAGTTCGCGGCCGCTGAGCCAGGCGAGCTCGAACCGGTTCGGCGTGATGACGCTTGCGAACGGCATCAGGTCATCGCGGATGGCGCGGGCGGTTTCCGCGCTCACATAAAGCCCCCCATCGCCGCCATCCGCCGCTCCATCGCCGATGATCGGATCCACCATCACCAGAAGTTCAGGGCGCTGGACGCGCGCTTCGGCGATCAGGCCTGCTGCGAGCCGCACCTGGTCAGGGTTCTTGAAATAACCGGTGAAGACAGCGTCCGCCTGATCAAGCGCGCCATTGGCCTTCATGCCCTCAAGCGCAGACGCCATCAGATCCATCGGCGCGGGTCCGCCGCCGGGCGCGCCCAGACCCGGATGCCGCCCCATAACCACCGTCGGCAAGAAATAGGGGCGGATCGAGGCCGCGCTCAGCACCTGGTGGGTGACTAAACCGCCGACCTGGCTGGAGGCCACCAAGGAACTGATCACCAGAACCGACGTCTGAGGTGTGGTGTTGGACATGCGCCTTATGTAAGCCTTTCCACCATGACTGACGATTCCTCACTCTTACAGGCAAACGCACGCCTTTTGCGCTCGGTTCTGTTCGTGCCCGGCGATAAGCCGCGCGCGCTGGACAAGGCGCAAGGCCTGGGCGCGGACGCCTTGATCATCGATCTTGAAGACGCGGTCGCGACCGAACGCAAAGCCGAAGCCCGGCGCAATGCGCTGGACGCCGTCACGCGCTTCAGAAGCCATCATCTGTTCACGGTGTTAAGGATCGCCGAACCCGGATCGCCTGATCTGTCGGCGGACATGATGATCGCAGCCCAGAGCCGTCCGGACGCGGTCCTGGTCGCCAAGCTCGAAGACGCCGAACAGCTGAGCGCGGTGCGCAAGCGCCTTGATGAGGCGGGCTATGACGGGCCGGTCTGGGCGATGATCGAAACGCCGCGCGGCGTCTTCAATGTCGAGGCGATCGCCCGCGCCGCGCCCCTGAACCGGCTTGAAGCCTTAGTCGCCGGCGCCAATGACCTGGCGGAAGGGCTGCGTCTGCCCGAAGGCGAATTGCGCCGCCGCGCGCTCGAGCCGCATCTGGCGCGCATGGTGCTGGCGGCGCGCGCCATGGGGCTGGCGGTTCTGGACGCCGTCTACAACGCCTATACTGACGAGGCTGGTCTTGAGAGCGAAGCATGGCAGGGTCGCCAACTCGGATTTGACGGCAAGACCTTGATTCATCCCAGCCAGATCTACCCTGTTCATAAGGCTTTCGCCCCAAGCGCGTCTGAACTGGACTGGGCTCGGAGCGTGGTGGATGCGTTTGATGATCCCGCCCATGCGGGCAAGGGCGCGGTGCCGGTACAGGGGCGAATGGTCGAACACATGCATTTGCGCACCGCCAAAGCCCTGCTGGCCGCTGTGCAGACGACTGAATAAGGAGAGACGTCATGGAATACTGGCATAATCCGCGCTGCTCGAAATCGCGCGAAGCCCTCGCCCTGCTGGAACAGCATGGCTATCGCCCGACGATCCGAGACTACCTCAAGGATGCGCCCAGTGCTGACGAAATCAGGTCCGTCGTCTCAAAGCTGCGCCTGTCCAGCGCCCGCGACCTGATGCGCACCAAGGAAGCGATTTACAAAGAGCTCGGTCTGAAAGACGTCAGCGATGAAGATCAGCTGATCAAGGCCATGGCTGACAATCCCAAGCTGATCGAGCGCCCGGTGCTGATCCATGACGCGCGAGCCGCGCTGGGGCGTCCGGTTGAACGGATTTTGGACGCGGTCTGAAGCCTGACCGTCGAGACGCCTCACCATATGGAAACGCTTTAACACCCAGATTGACCTCTTCACGCTTTCGGAGCTTGCATGTTGCAGTCTGCCGCCACTTTGGACGCTTATCGGACCGTAGCGTTAAGTCGCGCCAAAGAGTTGCCCACCCGGATCGGCTTGTCACTGCTCGGCTCGGCGGTTCTGTATCTGGGCGGCATGCCTGTCTTCGCGCTGGTCTACGCGCTGCTGGCGCTGAGTACTCAACTCCTTGATCGCTGGGTGTTTTCGCGATTCTCCTCAGCCACGCGAACCCGCCCGATCTCGAATGGCGAGAAACTGGCCGCAAACCTCTCCATGCTTCAGGCCACGGCGATCTATTCGCTGGTCAGCGTCGGGTTGTGGAATTCCTGGGGCGCCACAGGCGAAGCGATCGCGCTGCTCTTCCTATGCGGCGCGCTTTTTCACATCGCCGTTCATTCCAATCAGGATATGGCGCTGACCCTGTCGGGCGGGCTTCCCCATGCCGCTTATCTGATCACTCTGCCGTTGATGGCGATGTTCGGTCCTGACGGCCCGCATATGGAGTACGGCCTGGTCCTGATCGCGGGTCTCTTGTTCCTGATGCATTTCATCGTAGCGGCGCGACGGTTCGGCGACGCCAGCCATCGCATTCGCGATGCTCAACACAAGGCTGAGCTCGCCAATGCCGCAAAGACACGGTTTTTGTCCAATATGAGCCACGAAATCCGCACGCCCCTGAACGGGGTGATGGGAATGGCCCAGCTGCTGGAACACACAGACCTAACGTCAAAACAGCGAGACTATCTGCGCACCTTGAATTCATCCGGATACGCCTTGCGCGGGCTTATAGATGATGTTCTGGACATCTCCCGGATCGAAGCGGGCGAACTGGTGCTGGAATCCGTTCCCTATACGCCTGCAGACCTTCTGCGAGCTGCAGCTGACACCATCAGCAGTCAGACAACACTCAAAGGCCTGGCTCTGGAACTCGACATTGCTCCTGTCCTCGAAACCCTGGCCATGGGCGATGCCACCCGCACATTGCAGATTTTGACAAACTTCGCTGGAAACGCCGTCAAGTTCACGGAAACCGGCGCCATAGCCATTAGCGGCCGCATGATCGAGCCGGGCTGGATGGAGTTGAGCGTCTCCGACACCGGTCCGGGCATCGCGCCTGATGAGCTAAAGATTATTTTCGAACGCTTTCATCAAATCGATGACAGTCCAGGCCGTCGCCATGAAGGAACCGGGCTCGGTCTGACCATCGCACAGGAAATTGCCAATCTGGCGGGCGGTGAAATCGGCGTGGAGAGCGAGCTGGGCTCAGGCAGCCGGTTCTGGGTGCGTTTGCCCCATACACTCGCCAAGCCCGGCGCTGTCAGTGCGCTTGAGGAATCGGGCAATCAGGCGCGTGAGCTCGAACAGCAGGTCCCGCTCGCCCGGACAGCCCTGGTCGTTGAAAACAACACCATCAACCGCAAACTCTTGACCGAGTATCTGGAAGGCGCCGGATGGTCCGTCTTTCAGGCGGTGAATGCCGAACACGCGCTGGAGATCCTCGACCTCAGCGCTCAGGACCCTGATGTCATCTTGCTTGATTTGCACATGCCCGGCTTGTCCGGCGAAGAGCTGCTTTCCATGTTGCGCAACGCATATCCGGAGTCGCCGGTCATCATCGTCACAGCTGACGCCACGAGCGGCACATCCCAGCGTCTGCGCGAGAAAGGCGCCTCCGGCTATTTCGCCAAGCCCATCAATCTCAATGAGCTGGGCGAAACGCTCGATCAAATTACTTTGTGCAGCGCCAACACCAGGCAAACCTAATAGGGGCGTATCGCTGGCGTCTGTGTGCGCATGGAGGGCGGCAGCGCGCGTCCATGCCCGGCCTGATAATCATCCAGCGCCCATTTGACGCTGGGAAAGGCCAGATCGCTCAGCGGCAAGCGATCCCACTCAAACAAGGCAACCTCTTCGCTTTCAGGTCCGGCGGCGATATCCGGCGCCGCAAAACGGGCCCGGAAGAAGATCTGGACCTGCGAGATGCGCGGCACGGAATAAACGCCCAGGAGGCCTTCAAGCTCAAGTGTGGCGCAGGCCTCTTCGCGCGATTCGCGCAAGGCCGCCTGCTCTACGCTTTCACCTTCCTCCATATAGCCGGCGGGCAAGGTCCAATAGCCCGACCGCGGCTCGATGGCGCGGCGGCACATCAGCACGCGTCCGTCAGAATGGGTCGCGACAACGCCGGCGACAATCTTCGGATTTACATAGTCGATGAAACCGCAGGTTCGGCAGACCCGGCGCTCTCGGTCTTCGCCTTCAGGCGTGGCGTGATGGAAATCAGGCTCTTGCGCGTCCATGTCAAAACCCTTGCAGCATTAGATTTTATTGAGGTCATTCCGTATCAAGAAGGACTTGTTATTGAAACGTCGCTAAACCGGGGTATGGTTGCTTTGTTCCGTCGCCGGAGGGTGAAATATGGCTGACGCACTGGATTTCGACCTCAATGTCTCGCCTGGTCATCTGATGCACCGCGCGCAGCAATTTGCTGCTGAGCAGTTCGCAGAGGCGACCGGCGGCGTTCAGATAACTCAACGTCAGTTCGCCGTGCTCTGCGCGGTGCATGACGCGGAAGGTCTGACCCAGACCCAACTCGTCCAGGCGACCGGCATAGACCGTTCCACACTGGCGGAGCTGGTCTCTCGCATGGCCGCCAAAGGGCTTCTGGCGCGGGACAAGGCGCCGGGCGACGCGCGCGCCAATTCTGTCCGTTTCACCGATGAAGGCAGAAAGCTGCACGCCACCGTGATCGCCGGGGCCAAGGCCGCCGACGACGCCATTTTGATGGCCCTGCCCAAAAACAAGCGCGCCAGCTTTGTCGAAGCGCTCAACCGCATCGCCCGCGCCTCCGAGCTGGGCGCGGAAGCGGCTCGCGAAGAAGCCAAGAAAGCCAAGCTCGCCGAGAAGGCCGCCAAGGCCAAATCCAAAGGCGGCGACAAGAAGAAAAAGAAGAAGAAGAAAAAAGCCGCCGCGGCCGCTGAATAGCCCGTCGACAGACTTCAGGCGTCTTACTGAGCGTCCGTCCAGCTTATCGGTTGCCCACCCGCTTCAGCCCAAGGCTCGGCGAAACGCTGTATCCAGACAATATCCGTCACTGCCCCCCGCCACCGCGCGCGAATGACGCCCTCGCCATCCACGATGAAGGTTTCAGGCGGGCCGGTCACCCCAAGCTCAAACCCGGCGCGACCTTCCGGATCCGCCGCCAACCCGGCGAACGGATCGCCCAGCTGGTTCAGAAACCGGGCGGCGTCTGACTCTTCGTCTTTATACAGCACGCCGTAAATCGGCACGCCTTGCGCGGCCAATGCTTCAAAGTACGGGTGCTCCACCCGGCAAGGCGGGCACCAGGACGCCCAGACATTCAGCAGATACGGGCCTTCAATAGAATTGGGCTCATATCCGGTCTCAGCGAAGGTCACAGGCTCTAGCGGCAGGTTCAGGTCACTGACGCGCTGACCCAGGATCGGATCGCCGCCGCCCTCGCTGGGACGAAGCAGCGCAATCGCGAAAATGGCCAAAAGCAGACCCACTCCGATCACCGGGAACCAGGTCATCAGGTTTTTCATGCCGCATCCTCATCCGTTTGCGCCGCAACCGACGCCTCGGCTGACGTCGCTTCGAGCGCTTCAAGACGTTTGAGACGCGCGGCGGCCGCGTGGCGGCGAGCGATTGACAGCCAGACCAACCCGGCGCTGCCCAGCAAACTCAACCCATACGACACCCAGACATAGACGGCGTATCCGTCCATGGCGAAAAACTCAGTGAGCGCGCTCATAGCTCCGCCTCCAGTTCCAGACGCCGCTCACGGCGGCGCTCCAGCGCGTCAGCGCGACGCTCCATCAGCATGGCGCGCATCTGTGTGAGGATGAGGGCGAGATACAGGACGGTGAAGGCCAGCGCCATGATCGCCAGTGGCCAGAGCTGGGACGGATCAATCGTCGGGCCGTCAAAACGAAAGACGCTCGCGGGCTGATGCAGCGTGTTCCACCAGTCCACCGAGAACTTGATGATGGGCAGGTTGATCAGGCCCGCCATGGCGAGGATCGCGCCGGCGCGGGCCGAGAGCTTTTCGTCTTCAATCGCGGCTCGCAGCGCCATATAGCCCAGATAGAGCAAGAACAGCACCAGCATCGAGGTGAGTCTCGCGTCCCAGACCCACCAGGCGCCCCACATCGGCCGACCCCAGAGCGCACCGGTGGCCAGACACACAAAGGCGAAGACCGCGCCCGCAGGCGCAATCGCGCGAGCGGCGAGATCAGCCAGATTATGCCGCCAGATGAAGTAGACGAAGCTGGCGCCGCCCAGGCCTGCATAGGCGAACATGGCGAGCCAGGCGGCCGGAACATGCACATACATGATCCGCACGGTGTCGGACTGCTGGTAATCCTCAGGCGAGAAATACAACGCCCAGGGCAGGCCGATGGCGAACAGCACCGCCGTCATCCCCCAGCACCAGGGCAGGACAGCGCGCGCGAGACGGTCAAACCGCTCAGGATTGGCGAAATAGCTCCACATGATCCGATCACCTAGCCGGGCCGGCCCGGTCGGGCAAGCCGATGCGGCGCTGAGCCGCAAGCAATATCATTCCAGACGGGCTTTCAACGCCGCCGCAGCGCCAAGCGGCGCCAGCGCCAGAGCGGCGAGCGAACCCGCCAGCGCCATCATCAGATTTGGGCCCGCAAGCCCCGTCCCGTCCATCGCCGCCCGCCCAGCGCCCGACGCAAACACCAGAAGCGGCACCTGCAAGGGCGCGGCGATCAGTGCGATCAACAGCCCCGCGCGCTTCAATCCCGCCGCCAGCGCGCCCGCAAAGGCGGCGATGAACGCCAGTCCCGGCGCCGCGATCGCCAGGCCCAACGCCAGCACGAAGGCTGAAGAGGCGTCGAGTCCGTAGGCGAGCCCCCCGATGAACGCCAGAAACGGCATGGTCCAGAACACCGCGATGATGAAAGCGAGCGTCTTCATGAACACCGCCAGGGCCAGTCCGACCGGCGACAAGGCATAAAGCTCGAGCGTGCCGTCTGAAGCGTCTTCGCTGAATATCCGCTCGGCGGGCTGCAAGGTGGCCAGCAAGGCTGCAAAGGCGATGACGCCCGGCCCGGCCGCCCGCAGGGTCTCTGCATCCGGACCGATGGCCAGAGGCGCCAACGCCAAAGCGGCGAGATTAAACGCTGCCGGTCCTGCCGGCCCGCCGCCGCCGGCGAACGCCAGACGCAGCTCGCGGCTGAAGATCGCCATCATCGCGCTCATCCCACACCCGCCCCGGTTTTTGTGGGGGCGGTGCGCAAATCCTCGACCCGTGCGCCCTCCCAGCCCAGATCCACATGGGTGGCGGCGATGACGATCCCGCCCGCGGCGCAATGGAATTTCACAAGAGCCGCGAGCCGTTCGCGCGACCGCGCATCTAGCGGGGCGGCGGGTTCATCGAGCAGCCAGACCGAGCGGTTTGACAGCGCGATCCGCGCCAGCGCCGTGCGTCGTTTCTGCCCCGCCGACAATGTCCCGCAGGTCCGCCGCGCCAGATGCGCCAGCGCCATTCGCACCATGACGGCGTCTAGCTGGCTGGCGTCGCCGCCATAAAGCCCCGCCCAGAACTGTAGCGATTGCTCGACGGTTTCAGAGGGCTTGAGCGCGTCCGCATGGCCGAGAAAGGCGACCGTTTGCGGGTCCAGCCTGATCTCGCCGCTCAAGGGCCGCACCAGCCCGCCCAGGGCGCGCAAAAGCGTCGTCTTGCCCGACCCGTTCGGCCCCAGAAGCACCAGCGCCTCGCCCGGCTCGACCGTCAGCGAAAACCCGGTCAGCACGGCTTTCCCCCCGCGCTCAAGGCGCAGATCAGAGACGATGATCGGTTCAGGATGGAAAGCGGCGGGGGTCATCACCTGATGACTTAGCCTCACTTGGACCACGGGTCCAAGGCTGAGATGTCGCAGGTCTTCACAGACCTCCTATCGCACTCATTCCTAGCCTGTCACGAATTGCGAATGCGTTGCGATAAAGCAGATAGACGCATCTCCGACATTCGCCCGCATTGCAGCGCAGCGCAGACAGTATTAAAACCCGCGCGAAACCCTTTCCGTCATGTGATCGCGCATGACACTCCGCCAGGACCGCCCGCACCCTCTCTCAGCCGCGGCGGCCAGGCCCGACAACGAGGACCAAACATGGCTTCATTGGACAGCTTCAAGTGCCGTCGCGAAATGACGGTCGCAGGCAAGACCTACACCTATTTCGATCTGAAAGAGGCCGAGAAGAACGGCCTCGACGGCGCCTCCAAGCTGCCCTACACGCTGAAGGTCCTCTTGGAAAACCTGCTGCGTTTTGAAGACGGTCGCACCGTCACCAAAGCCGACATCGAAGCCGTCGCGGCCTGGACCAAGACCGGCAAATCCAGCCATGAAATCGCCTATCGCCCGGCCCGCGTGCTGATGCAGGACTTCACCGGCGTTCCGGCTGTTGTGGACCTCGCCGCCATGCGCGACGCCACCACCTCTCTGGGCGGCGATCCGAAATCGGTGAACCCGCTTGTTCCGGTGGATCTGGTGATCGACCACTCTGTGATGGTGGATTACTTCGGCCATGACGACAGCTTTGAGAAAAACGTCTCGCGCGAATACGAGCGCAATGGCGAGCGCTATGAATTCCTGAAATGGGGCTCCAGCGCGTTTGACAATTTCCGCGTCGTCCCGCCGGGCACCGGCATCTGCCACCAGGTGAACCTTGAAAACCTGGCCCAGACCGTCTGGACCAAGGACGAAGACGGCGTCACCTACGCCTATCCCGACACGCTTGTGGGCACCGACAGCCACACCACCATGGTCAACGGCCTGGCCGTTCTGGGCTGGGGCGTGGGCGGCATCGAGGCCGAAGCCGCCATGCTCGGCCAGCCGATCTCCATGCTGATCCCCGAAGTCGTCGGCTTCAAGCTGACCGGCAAACTGCCGGAAGGCGCGACCGCCACCGACCTGGTGCTGACCGTTGTGGAAATGCTCCGCAAAAAAGGCGTGGTCGGCAAGTTCGTGGAATTCTTCGGCGCCGGCATCGACACCCTGTCGCTGGAAGACGCTGCGACCATCGCCAACATGGCGCCCGAATACGGCGCCACCTGCGGCTTCTTCCCGGTCGACAACGAGGCGCTGGACTATCTGCGCGCCACCGGCCGCGACGAAGACCGCGTCCAGCTGGTCGAGCAATACTCCAAGGCGCAAGGCATGTTCCGCCCCGAGCGCAAGGATGAGCCGGTCTACACCGACACGCTGGAGCTGGACCTGTCCAGCGTCGTGCCGTCGCTGGCCGGCCCCAAGCGTCCGCAGGACCGCGTGGCGCTCGACGTCGCGGCTGACGCCTTCGCCAATGTCCTCAAGGACGAGTTCAAGAAGGCTGATGAAGCCGCCAAGCGCGTCAATGTCGAAGGCGAAGACTTCTCCATCGGTCATGGCGATGTGGTGATCGCCGCAATCACCTCGTGCACCAACACGTCAAACCCGTCCGTGATGCTGGGCGCCGGTCTTGTGGCGCGCAACGCTCTCAAGAAGGGCCTGAAGGTCAAGCCATGGGTGAAAACCTCGCTGGCGCCGGGCTCCCAGGTCGTCACCGACTATCTGGAGAAAGCCAACCTCCAGGACGATCTGGACGCGCTGGGCTTCAACCTGGTGGGCTATGGCTGCACCACCTGCATCGGCAATTCCGGCCCGCTGCCGGCGCCGATCTCCAAAGCCATCAAGGACGGCGATCTGGTGGCCACGTCCGTATTGTCAGGCAACCGCAACTTTGAAGGCCGCGTCAGCCCGGATGTCCGCGCCAACTATCTGGCCAGCCCGCCGCTGGTGGTCGCCTACGCCATCGCCGGCACCATGAACATCAATGTGGCGACCGATCCGCTGGGTGAAGACGCCGACGGCAATCCGGTCTACCTCAAGGACATCTGGCCGACCTCCGCCGAGATCGCCGACGTGGTGCGCTCTGCCGTGACCCCGGACATGTTCGCCAAGCGCTATGCCGACGTCTTCAAGGGCGACGCCATGTGGCAGGGCATCGAGACGTCTGGCGGCCTGACCTATGACTGGCCGGAATCCACTTATGTGGCCAACCCGCCCTTCTTCACCGGCATGACCACCGAAGTGACCCCGCCGAAAGACATCGACGGCGCCCGCATTCTGGGCCTGTTCGGCGACTCGATCACCACCGACCACATTTCCCCGGCCGGCTCGATCAAGGCCGATAGCCCGGCAGGTCTCTACCTGCAGGAAAAAGGCGTAGAACCGCGCGAGTTCAACTCCTATGGCGCGCGCCGCGGCAATCACGATGTGATGATGCGCGGCACCTTCGCCAATATCCGCATCAAGAACCAGATGGTTCCGGGCGTGGAAGGCGGCGTCACCAAGCTGCAGCCGTCCGGCGAAGAAATGCCGATCTATGACGCAGCCATGAAGTACGCCGAGGCGGACACCCCGCTGGTGGTCTTCGGCGGCAAGGAATACGGCACCGGTTCCTCGCGCGACTGGGCGGCCAAAGGCACCCGCCTTCTGGGCGTCAAAGCCGTGATCTGCGAGAGCTTCGAGCGCATCCACCGCTCCAATCTCGTGGGCATGGGCGTGGTTCCGCTGCAGTTCCAGAACGGCGAAAGCTGGTCGTCCCTCGGCTTGACCGGCAAGGAGACCATCTCGCTGAAGGGCATTGAAGGAATCAAGCCGCGCAGCCAGGTGACCCTCGAGATCACGTTTGCTGACGGGTCGAAGAAATCCACCGAGCTTCTGGCCCGGATCGATACCGAGAACGAGCTCGATTACGTCAATAATGGCGGCATCCTGCACTACGTCCTGCGCCAGCGCGCCATGGCGTAAGCGGTCTTACATCGCGAGCACGACAAACCCCGGCGGAGCGATCCGCCGGGGTTTTTTGTTGCCGCCGCATACAAACCTGATCGCTTCAGGTTATATCATTATACGCGTTCAATTGAGCAGCTTCCAAACAGACGAGACGTAAATGCCTTTTTCGACGCGCATAGATCATCCCCAGCGCCTGATTGTGTTTCTCAATACGGGGCAGCTAATTCGCGATGATCTCGATCGTGTGTTGACGCTGTTTCGAAATCCGCAGTTTCCTGCCAGCTATGATCTGCTGACCCTGTTTGATGCTGATGTCAGCGCAGATATCGATCATACTACGCTCGTGGATCATGCGATTGAGCGACAGCGCACCTTGCAAGAGCGCGCGCCAGAACACGCAATAAGGTCTGCCTTCGTTGATGTGCCCGCTGGGCTTAAACCCATGCTGGAACTCTGGCCGCTGTTCTTCCCCGATTCACAAGGCGATCTGTCCATCCGCCTCTTTGACGCCATGGATGAGGCGCTGGCCTGGCTCGAGCGCCGCCCGATTGACCATGACTCTCTACCCTTGTTTCAGCCTTAGGCGAACGCCAGGACAGACATCAATCAGACCGGCGTCAGGGTCAGCACCAGGGCATTTTCAGACTCAACCGACAAAGACGCCCTCACGCTGGCGGGAAAGGCCTTGAGCTGGGCGATGGCTTTAAGCTGGTCAGGCAGGCTATTGCCCGAAACGGTCACCACCAGCGGCAGCTTGACGGCATGGGCCGGTGGTTCCGCCCGCGCGCCCGGCCCCTTGATGATGAAAGCGCCGCCGGTGACGGCGCCGCCCTCATCCACGACCAGCGTCGGCCCCTCGCCCTGACAATCGGTCAGCGTCATGGAAATCATGCCATCCGTCTGGTCAAATCGCGTGCATTTCAGCGCGCCATGCCCGCCCAGCTCAACCACGCCGCCCTGGTTTGAAAGCGTGTCCACGCGCACCTGCTGACCTGCGCCGCCGCCCGTCGTCGCGCCGCAGCCTTGATAGACCCCGCCCGGTTTCAAGGTCACCGCTGAGGCGTTCACCGCGACCATGCGTGCGATTTTTGAAGGATTGTCCGGCGCCAGCAGGATCGGCGTCGTCGACAATATGGTGGAGCTGGCATCCACCGCTTCAATCACACAATCGTCGCTGAGGCTGAGCCCCTCCACGGTCAGGGTGGAGTTCGGGTTCAGGCCCACGATCGTGCCTTGATCGGCGATGAGGGTCTGAGTGATGGCGCACGGTTGCTGGCCCGTCTGGGTGACGATCAGACCGCCGTTCGAGATCGTCAGCGGGTTGGTCGCGTTCAGCACGCCGCCGACCCCGACCGCGCCCTTGGAGACCGCCTCCAATTGCCCGGTGACGGTGAAGCTTTCCCCGCTGGGCACGTTCAGAGCACCGCCCTGGACCAGCAGGGCGTCATGGATTTGTCCGCCCTCAAGGCCGGTCAGTTGCCCTTGAAAAACCTGGGTGAAACCCGTCCCTTCGATGGTCAGGCTGAGGTCGAGGTTGACGCCCTCCCCCACCACTTCGACAGCGCTATAGCCCTTGGCGTCAATGCTGGCGCCCGTGCTGGAATAGAGCTTGGCCGACCGCGTGAAGGACGGCGCGGACGCCGTCAGCGCGAAGGACTCCACCACATCGATGGCCGATCCCTCGCCCCGGTTCACGGTCTTGATCGCGGAGACATACTCGGACGCGTCCGTCACCTCGATGACCGACGCCTTCAGGGGGTGGGTTTTGGGGTGATGCATGAACGCCTCCAGATCCGGAATGAACCGGAAGCGTAAGGGGCGTTGCGCCCGGTGACCCGAGCGACAACGCCCCCTAAAACCGACTAGGCCCCCTGATCCGCGATCCAGGCACGCATCTTGTTTTCGAGATAGCCCAGCGGCACGCCGCCTTCGTCCAGAATGCGATCGTGGAAAGCGGCGAGGTCGAAGGCTTCGCCCAGCTGGCTTTCAGCGTCCGCGCGCAGTTCGCGGATCAGCAATTCGCCGGTCTTGTAGGCCAAAGCCTGGCCGGGCCAGCTGATATAGCGGCTGACTTCATTGGTGATGTTGAGCGGTGCGAGCGCCGAGTTCTCAAGGAAGCACGCCTCGGCCTCATCCCGGCTCCAGCCATACCAGTGGATGCCGGTGTCAGCGACGAGCCGGCAAGCGCGCCACATTTCATAGGTCAGGCGACCGAAATGCTCATAGGGCGTTTCATACATGCCCATATCGACGCCCAGAAACTCGGTGTAGAGCCCCCAGCCTTCACCGAACGCGGTGATATAGCCCTGCTTTCGAAACTCGGGCACGTTTTCAAGTTCTTGCGCGATGGCGATCTGGTGGTGATGGCCCGGCACCGCCTCGTGCACGGTCAAAGCCGGCAATTCATAGAGCGGGCGCTGGTCGAGGCGGTAGGTGTTGACCATATAGCCGCCCGCCTGACCGCTCTCCGCATCACCCGGCCAATACCGGCCCGTGGTGTAGTTGGGCGCAATGGCCGCCGGCACCGGCCGCACGCCATAGCTCAGACGCGGCAAATGGTGGAAAAAGGCCGGCATGGCGTCATCGGCCTTTTTGGCCAGATAGGACGCCGCCATCATCAGCTCGCGCTCGGACTGGGCGTAAAACTGCGGATCGGTGCGCAGGAAGTCGAGAAATTCAGCGAAGTCGCCGTCAAATCCGGTCTCGGCGATCACGGCGTCCATCTCGGCGCGTATGCGGGCCACTTCGGCCTGACCGCGGGCGTGCACCTCTTCCGGCGTCAGATCGAGCGTGGTGTGCTGTTGCACAAGCGCCCGATAAAGGTCTTCACCGCCCGGCAGATCACGCGCGCCCAGGCTGTCGCGAGCCGCGGGCATGTAGGTTTCGGTGAAGAAGGCGTGCAAGTCACGCTGGGCCGGCAGCGCAGAGGTTTCAACCGCCTCGGTCGCTTCCGCCATCAGGCGCTCGCGCTCAGACGCCGGAATTGTCTCGGGCAGATTGCGGATCGGCGTCAGAAGCTCGCTCTCGCCGACAGGCGTGATCTGAGCCTCGATCTGGTCCGCAACGCCTTGCAGAATGGCGCGCGGCTGGGTGAAGCCGGTCTCGATCCCGCGCGTGAGCCAGGCTTGCTGCTCGCCCAGATAGTCGGGCAAGGCATTGAGCTTGGCGATCCAGGCTTCGGCTTCTTCCACAGAGCGCACGCGCGTGGTCAGCGCTGCAAAACTGGCGTTGGTATGAAACCCGCTATCATTGGTGAACGGGATCATCGCCGTGGTGGCCCAGGGAACCGCGACCGCACTGTCCAGCTCATAAGATAGCACGGCATAATTCGCCTGCTCATCCGCAGGCAGGTCCGCAGGGTCGATGGCGTCGATCCGCTCATCGAACCCGGCCATGCCCGCATCCCAGGCTTCAATCGCCTCAAGGCTCATATCCGGCCAGGAGGCGGCGGCCTCCAGATCGCCCTGCCGCGCCCGAGCGCCCAGATCACGCTCGGCGGTGAACGCCTCATAGTCCGCGATCAGCTCTCGGAAGTCTTCTGTCGGCGTGGCGAAGGCCGGCGCGGCCAGGACCAACGCTGCGATAGACGCTAAAACAAGGCGCATAAGTGAAACCTCTCCCCGAATTGATGCGGGGAGAGTGTCGCTCATTGGCGATCAGTTCAAGCGCTTCAGGCCCAATTGCGAGGTGATCATCTTGTCCGCCATGCGTCTGGGCATCAGCTTCAGCATCAGACCTTGAATCGGCGTCGGGGTCACAACCGTGTTGAGCTTGGGCTTTGTATCGGTCAGCGCGGCATGGATCGCCTGGGCCACCCGCTCGGGCGGCAGGCCGTTCTCGGCGCTATTGAGCGTGAACTTCAAAAGCCGGTGGATGGCCTTGATGAAATCGGTCTGGCCATATTGCTCGGGATCAAGCTCCTGCGCCTTGTCCCAGATCGGCGTCTTGATGGGTCCCGGATTGATCGCGACCACGTCGATCCCGTACAGCATCATCTCCCGGCGCAGGCCTTCGGTGAAAGCCTCCAGCGCGAACTTCGAGCAGGCGTAGGGCGTCAGGATCGGCATGGCGTGAAACCCCGCCACCGAGGAAATGTTGACGATCCGGCCCGGCTCGCCGGTGAAACCCTTCTCGCCGCCCAGTAGCGGCGCGAAAGCCTGGGTCACGCGCAATTGCCCTGTGACGTTCACATCGAGCTGGCGCGTCATCTCTTCAGGCGGCAAATGCAGAAGCGGACCGGCGACCGCGATTCCGGCATTATTGACGAGACCGGTGAGCGTCTGCCCCGCCAAATCTTGCCGCACCTGCTCAGCGGCTGATTTTATTATGTCTGCATCGGTGACGTCACAGATCACCGGATGCACGCTGTCGCCCAGTTCCGCGCTCAGTCGCGCCGCGTCTTCGGCCTTGCGCACGCCTGCAAAAACGCGCCACCCCTTGTCTGACAAGTAATTAGCGCTGGCATAACCGATGCCGGTGGAAGCGCCTGTAATCAGAACGCTGTGGTTTTCAGACATGCTCTCTCCCCAATCGCCGGGCCTGCAGGGCAAGTCCAGTTCGCGCACAGGGCGCGCAACTAAGAACCGTTTGCAAACACAGCAGCATTCCACACTTTGGTGTGCGTTGACGTTAACCCGGTGCGGATTATTGTCACGCCCGAGTTCCGAGCTGACGGGGCTAATGATTTAAATTAGTGGGGGCCCTTCCATGGCCAATCAATCCGTCGATCCACGACCCTTGTCGCCGCATCTTCAAGTCTGGCGCTGGCACGCCACCATGGCGTCCTCGATCTTTCACCGCGCCAGCGGCTCCATCAATTATATCGGCGCCATTCTGATCACCGTCTGGCTGGTGCTTCTGGCCGCCGGACCTGACGCCTACGCTGTGTTTGAAAACCTGATGGCCGGCCCTGTGGGTCTTCTGGTCAAGCTGGCCCTGTTCGGCTTCACCCTGTCGCTGGTCTATCACCTGTTTAACGGCGTCCGGCATCTGGTCTGGGATCTGGGCAAGGGTTTCGACCCCAAAGGCTCCAATCAGCGCTCAATGATCATCATCGCCGCCGCCATCATGGTGACGGTGGGCATCTGGATCCTGGCTGGAGGGATTATCTGATGAGCGATTTTCGCACCCCGCTCGCCCGCGCCCGCGGTCTTGGCTCCGCCAAATCCGGCGTCGGCCACTTCATCGCCCAACGCGTCTCCGCCCTGGCGCTTGTGGTTCTGATCCCCTTGTTCGTCTGGTCCATCGCCAGCCTGCCCAGCGCTGACTATGAAACCGCCCGCGCCTGGATCGGTTCGCCCCTCGGCGCCATCCTGACGCTGCTGACCCTGACTGCGACATTCTATCACATGCGCCTGGGTCTCCAGACGTTGATCGAGGACTACATCCATAAACCGGTGACCAAGGCCCTTCTGCTGAGCGCGAACACGCTGATCGCAGCCGGCCTGTGGATCGCCGCCCTTTACGCCGTGCTGGCGATCGCAAGTTAAGAAGGACGATAATCAATGTCCGCATATGAATGGATTGATCACACTTTCGACGTCGTCGTGGTCGGCGCAGGCGGGTCCGGCCTGCGTGCGGCGCTCGGCGCGGCGCAGGAAGGTCTGAAGACCGCCTGCATCTCGAAAGTGTTTCCCACCCGCTCGCACACCGTTGCGGCCCAGGGCGGCATCTCCGCCTCGCTCGGCAATATGGGTGAGGATGACTGGCGCTGGCACATGTATGACACCGTCAAGGGGTCAGACTGGCTGGGCGATCAGGATTCCATCGAATATCTGTGCCGCCACGCGCCGAAAGCCGTGTACGAGCTTGAGCACTGGGGCGTGCCCTTCTCGCGCACCGAAGACGGCAAGATCTACCAGCGCGCCTTTGGCGGCATGACCAAGAATTTCGGTGAAGGCCCGGTGCAGCGCACCTGCGCCGCCGCCGACCGCACCGGTCACGCCATCCTGCACACGCTGTATGGTCAGTCCCTGCGCCACGCGACCGAGTTCTTCATCGAGTATTTCGTGCTCGACCTGATCATGGATGATGACGGCGCCTGCGTCGGCGTCACCGCCTGGAAACTCGACGACGGCACGCTGCACCGCTTCCGCGCCCAGAAAACCATTCTGGCGACCGGCGGCTATGGCCGGGCCTATTTCTCCGCCACCTCCGCGCACACCTGCACGGGCGACGGCAACGCCATGGTCCTGCGCGCGGGCCTGCCGCTGCAGGACATGGAGTTCGTCCAGTTCCACCCCACCGGCATTTACGGCGCGGGCTGCCTGATCACCGAAGGCGCACGCGGCGAGGGCGGCTATCTGACCAACTCCAAGGGCGAGCGCTTCATGGAGCGTTACGCGCCCAGCGCCAAGGATCTCGCCAGCCGTGACGTGGTTTCGCGCTCCATGACCATGGAGATCCGCGAAGGCCGCGGCGTGGGCGAGCATGGCGACCATATCCACCTGCACCTCGATCACCTTGATCCCGCCATTCTGGCCCAGCGTCTGCCGGGCATTTCAGAAAGCGCGAAGATCTTCGCAGGCGTGGACGTGACCAAGGAGCCGATCCCGGTGATCCCGACCGTCCACTATAATATGGGCGGCATCCCGACCAATTATCACGGCGAAGTGCTGACCAAGGTCGGCGGCGATCCCGACAAGGTCGTCAAAGGCCTGATGGCGGTGGGCGAAGCGGCCTGCGTGTCCGTGCACGGCGCCAACCGTCTGGGCTCGAACTCGCTGATCGACCTCGTGGTGTTCGGCCGCGCCGCCGGTCTGCGCTGCGGCGAGACGGTGGAGGCCGGCGCCAGCCAGCCTGAGCTGTCTGAAAACGCCGGCGCCGACACGCTCGCGCGCTTTGACAAGATGCGTCACGCCGATGGCGGCACCAAGACCGCGACCCTGCGCCTCGACATGCAGCGCGCCATGCAGGAAAACTGCGCCGTGTTCCGCACCCAGGACATCCTGGATGAGGGCGTCAAGCGCATCGCCGACGTCTATCAGGGCGCAAGCGACATCCGCATCAATGACCGCTCCATGATCTGGAACACCGATCTCGTTGAAGCGCTGGAGTTTGAAAACCTCATCGCCCAGGCGTCCGTCACGGTGAATTCCGCGGCGGCGCGTCCGGAAAGCCGCGGCGCCCATGCGCGCGAGGACTTCCCGGATCGCGACGATGAGAACTGGATGAAGCACACCCTGGCGTGGATCAATGAAGACGGCTCGGTCAAACTCGATGACCGTCCGGTTCACGAACACACCCTGTCCAACGACATCGCCTATATCGAGCCGAAGGCGCGGGTCTACTAAGACCCCGCCAACGCTCACAGGCTTCAAGAAAGCGGGAACGACCCCATGGTCCAACTGACGCTGCCGAAAAATTCTCAGGTCAAAAAGGGCAAGGTGTGGCCGAAGCCCGACGACGCCGACCCGAAGAACCTGCGCGCCTTCAAGGTGTATCGCTACGATCCCGAGACCGGAGACAATCCGTCCTGGGACACGTATTACGTCGACACCTCCAAATGCGGCCCGATGATCCTGGACGCCTTGTTCTTCATCAAGAACGAGATCGACACCACGCTGGCGTTCCGGCGGTCCTGCCGCGAGGGCATTTGCGGCTCTTGCGCCATGAATATCGGCGGGCGCAACACCATCGCCTGCACCAACGGCATCGACGAGCACAAGGGCGCCATCACCATCGCCCCGCTGCCGCACCAGCCGGTGGTCCGCGACCTGATCCCGGATCTGACGCAATTCTACGCCCAGCTTGAATCCATCAATCCTTACCTCAAGACCGATACGCCGGAGCCTGAGAAGGAATGGAAACAGAGCCAGGAAGACCGCGAAGAGCTTGATGGCCTGTATGAGTGCATTCTGTGCGCCTCGTGCTCGACCTCCTGCCCGTCCTACTGGTGGAACTCGGACAAGTATCTGGGTCCGGCCGCCCTGTTGCAGGCCTATCGCTGGATCGCCGACAGCCGCGATGAAGCGACCGGTGAGCGTCTCGATGATCTTGAAGACCCGTTCAAGCTCTATCGCTGCCACACCATCATGAACTGCACCAATGTCTGCCCGAAAGGCCTGAACCCGGCCAAGGCCATCGGCAAGATCAAGGAATTGATGGTCGAGCGTCAGGCCTGAGGCCTGCGCCATCGCTGACGATCAAACGCCCCGGTCTGATGATCGGGGCGTTTTTTGTGTCTACGCGTCGCGCTCTAATGTCAGTCGGGGCCCGGTCAGGCTGTCATAGACATACTGACCATCCAGATAGAGCCCCTTGATCACAGCCTCCCCCTGATCGGAGACAGACAGGATCACCCCGTACTCCGGAATGTCCGCCCGAGGTTCATCGGCAAGGTCAAAATCCTCGCACATCCAGGACTGTTCGAACTGGTCAGGCGCGGTGTGCTGGAGGTCCCGACAGGTTTCCCACCGATCCCGCCGACCTTGCATCGCGTTCGCCGTTTGAAAATCGGCCTGCAGTGCGATCGCCGTTTCAGGGTCAGCGAAATACTGGCTGGGCAGGTCAAAACGAACCCAGAAGACCTCCGGCTCTTCGCCTTCAGGGGCGTAGGCTTCGACCAGTTCCGCTTTCAGGAACGGCGCGCCTGTTGCTGTCGCCTCTTCGCGGGTTGCGAAGACAGCGCCGGGCATCGCGAACAACTCTGAGGGATTGAGCGCCACATAAACGGTTTCGCCGGTCTGAAAGTCTCTCGGATCACGCCAGGGCGCGGACACGTCCCTGTCGCCAAAGTCGCGATAATTCAAGATGGCGTAATGGCCAAAGAACACGTCGCGCGGATCCACCGGATTGGTCTGCAGGATCACTTCACGCCCTGACGACCGAGCCGTTTCATGGGTGAGGGCCATCCAGCCCAGACCGCCCAGGATCACAGCCAGACCGATCGCGGCGCGCGCCAGGAAAGAGACCTTGATCATGACGCCTGCTCCCGGGCTTTCACGAGCATGCGGTTGGTCACGATCAACAATGCAACCAGCGCGCCGCCAAACACGATCAGGGTGACGCCGGCCGTGACCAGGTTTGTGGAATAGGTGAAGAGAATGATCGCGGCGCCGATGAAACCGAACACGCCGGCGCCGCGTAGCCAGCGTCGGCCGGGCGCCGCGCCGTACGCGGTCAGACCCGCGAAAATCGCCAGGCTGAACGCAGCGATTCCCATCATGATGTCACTATTGAGCACCCGCTCAGTTCCCAGCCCAGCCAGCAAGAAACCCATGGCGGCCCAGCTCGCCCAGCCCGAAAAACTTCTCAGGGAGAACACCGTTGTGGAGCGGGCGAGCGCCTCTGAGACAAGGGCGAGACCCGCCCACAGAGCCGCCAGGGCATAGGCCACCCGGATATCGTCTTCTGCTCTGAACTCATCCAGAAACAGCTCAACGACATTCCAGCTGACCCAGATGATCACGGTCAGGAACACAACATTGAGCAGACCCAAAGATCGCCATGTCCATCCCAGCGCGCCTAGACCGACCAGCACAGGGATCACCCAGATCGGTTCAGGCAGGCGCGTGAGTTCACCGGTTTCACCAAAGTGAAACAGGCTCCACAGCAAGGCCAGAAGCGCTGTCCCCGCGCCCGCCAGGGGCGCGCGCAGCATCACTGTGATCAACAGGCCGATCAGGGTCCACAGACTCAGGAACGCCGAGCTGGTGGAACTGGCGTGATAGAGCTGGCCGATGACAATCACGCCCCCACCCGCCAGCAAAACGGCGATGGCGGCGGTGATGTTGGACGCCAGATACAGTGCGCGATCGCGCAGGTAACCGGCTGCAAGCATGGCGGCGCTGATCAGAAAAGCGGCCAGCCCGAGCCGTATGATACCGGTCAGTGCAGACCAGTTCGCCGCTATTACGGTGATGACGCCCAGTCCGATGACCAGCCCGGCCAGACTGGCCAGTATGGGAGAGGACGGGGTCGATGGGGATTGCGCACGGGCATGATCGCCGAGCGCTTTCGCGGTCTGCGCATCAACGAGCCCATCCTGAACCCAACGATCAAGGTCCGCCATCAAACGCTTGAGATAGCTATCTGCACGCATGACTGTCTCCCTCGCGGGGGAGTTTAGATCAACTGGACCAAAAGAGAACGGATTTTCAGGCGGTGCGGGCGAGGCCCTGGCTGCACAGCCGCAAGGTCTCGCTCGCCACCTGTTCGTCACCGGCCAGAGCCAGCGGATCCTGGGGCGCTCCGAAATTCAACCGGTAGTGCGCGCCTTTCTTGGCCAGAAGTTCGTGAAACACGGTCATATGGCGCAGTTCTTCGTGGATCAGACCCAGGCCGTAAAACCACAGCGACATGCGCTGTTTCACCCCCAGCGAGATGATCGGCGCCTTGAATTTGCGCGCCAGGCTGACGGCGGTGGGCTGCCAGCTCTCATCGCGCAACGACAGGGTGCGCCAATCCCACATCGACATCCGCCCCGCCGGAAACACCACCACGCACCGCCCGTCCTGAAAGGCGGTGATGGCGCGCTTGAGCGTATCGCGGGTCTTCTCGCGGTTGCGATGGCCGGACCGCCATTCCACCGGGATCACAACATCCGCCAGACCTTCGCAGACCCGGATCGCGTCGCGGTTGGCGAAAAACACCATGTCCGGACGGCGGGCTTTCAGCGCCTGCCACACGGCGATCCCATCTGAAATACCGCCGGGATGGTTCGCCGTGATCACGCAGGGGCCGGTCTCGGGCACATGATCGAGACCGTCCACACTGGCGCTCATGCTGAGGAAATCCTGCGCCCAGTCCATCGCCTCGCGACCCGATTTCGCGACCAGGGCGTCGGCGATCGAGCGCGCCCTTTGATACCCCAGCAAGGGATAGAAGACGCGTTTGATCAGCGGCCAGGCCCAGGGATTGGCGGACAGGCGCACCGCCCGCTCCTCAATCAGCTGGTCCACCACATGGCTTTGGGTCAGGTCCGTCCCGGTCATCTGGGCATGGACGCCTAGCAGGCCTCTTTATGCAAGCCCGTCAGTTCAGACACCTGCAAGTCGCACACGTCCGGATTGCCGTCGCAGCATTCCATGATCAGGAAATTGAGCAGACCGCGCACCGCCGGCAGCGCCGCGAAATAGTATCGCCGCCGTCCATCCCGACGCACATCCAGCAAGCCCGCAGATACCAGAACCGTCAAATGGGCGGACAGATTGCTGGGCGTCACTTGCGCCTTGACCGCCAGATCACCCGCTGACACGCCCTCTGGACCCGCATTCATCACGGTACGGAAGACTATCAGGCGCGTTTCATGCGCCAGGGCGGCGAACTGGCTGGCGGCGATCTCTGAGGCCAAGGTCGACTCTTTCATTTCAACTATTCCTGAAATATAAGAGGATCAATCATAAACCCTCTCCAGCTTCGCGCAAATCGGGATCCTGCGATGAACCTTCTCGTCCTCTGCACCGGCAATTCCGCTCGCTCAATCCTGGCGGAGGCGCTCTGGGAGTCACTGAGCGGCGAACAGCTTACCGCGTATTCCGCGGGCTCAAAACCCACGGGAAGCCCCAACGCGTACGCGCTGTCGATCTTGCGCCGCCACGGCCTCAAAGCTGAAGGATTACGCTCCAAAAGCTGGTCCGAGTTTGAGGGCGAAGATGCACCCGAGATTGATGTGGTGATCACGGTTTGCGACAGCGCCGCCTCTGAAGCCTGCCCGATCTGGCCCGGCGCGCCAGTGAGAGCGCATTGGGGCTTGCCGGACCCCGCAACCGCCCCGGATGGTCCACAGGCGGAAGCCGCCTTCGAAGCGACGTTCCAGGCGCTCAAATCCCGCATCCAGACCTGTCTGGACGCCGGACTCATGACGGCTGCCCCTAAAGACCGGCTCGCCATACTGCGCGCCGCTCATGAAGGCGCGTCGTCATGAGCATGAATCAGACACCGGCAGAGACCGCGCCAGGCGGTATCGGGGTTTTCGAAAAATGGCTGTCAGTCTGGGTCGGCGCGGCCATTCTGATTGGCGTCGGGCTGGGCGTCGCAGCGCCTCAGGGATTCGCCTGGCTCGCCAGCCTCCAGATCGCCAATGTGAATCTGCCGGTGGCGGTTCTGATCTGGCTGATGGTCTTTCCGATGATGGTGAATATTGATCTGGCGAGCTTGCGTCAGATCGGCGACCGCCCCAAAGGCCTCGCCATCACGCTGGTCGTGAACTGGCTGATCAAGCCCTTCACCATGGCGGGCCTCGCAGTGGTGTTCTTTGAGTTTGTGTTCGCCCCCTTCCTCAACCCTGCTGACGCCCAGGCCTATATCGCCGGGCTGATCCTTCTCGGCGCGGCGCCCTGCACGGCGATGGTCTTTGTATGGTCGCAACTGACCAAAGGCGACGCGAACTACACCCTGGTTCAGGTCGCGGCCAATGACGTGATCATGGTGTTCGCCTTCGCCCCTATCGTGGCGCTCTTGCTGGGCGTGACCGAGGTGAGCGTGCCCTGGAGCACGCTGCTGCTTTCCGTCGGGCTTTATGTGGTCGCGCCCCTGACCGCAGGCGCGCTGATGCGATACGTCCTGACCCGAAAGCGTCCGCCCGTGGAAGGCGATGCGGCGGTCCGCGCTTTCACAGCCCGCGTCAAGCCGCTCTCCATTTCAGGACTGATCGCCACAGTAGTGATCCTGTTCGGTTTTCAGGGACAGACCTTGCTCGCGCAACCCGTCGTGATCGCCATGATCGCGGTTCCATTGCTGATCCAGTCTTATGGAATTTTCGCCCTGGCCTACGCTGCGGCCTATGTCGCGCGGGTGCCGTTCAACATCGCCGCCCCCTGCGCGCTGATCGGCACGTCAAACTTCTTTGAGCTCGCCGTGGCGGTGGCGATCTCGCTCTTCGGGCTGAACTCCGGCGCGGCGCTGGCGACCGTCGTGGGCGTACTGGTGGAGGTTCCGGTCATGCTGTCGCTGGTCGCCCTGGCCAATCGCACACAGGCCTGGTTCCCCAGCGTCAGATAATCCGAGTGCGGACCTTCCAGGCCTGCATAGCCTTTATGGTCCTGTCGGGTGACTCTGACAGCGGCTCTGATACGATGAATTCACAAGCCATCCGGCCAGATTTTGTGCACCAGGAGCGTTTCATGCTGTTCGCCTTCATCAGTCTCAGCCTGCTCCTGCAAGCGGCCCCGCCCGAAGGCGGCGTCTATACGCTGTCAACAGCGTCGCAAAGCTGCGAGATCTTGCTGGACGCGACCGCCGCGCCCCTGCCTGAAACCAATCTTGATCAACGCGACGCCTCAGGCTTTGCGACCGCCATGCCCAATTGCCCGTCTGGCGTGTCCGCCACGGCGTTCTGGAGCTATTCTGACACGGCGCGCACGCTGAGCCTGTTCGACCCGAGCGGCGCGACAGTGTTCTCCGGCGTTTTCGCCGAAGAGGGCTGGAGTGGAGAGACCGCCCAGGGACAACCCGCCAGCCTGTCGACCCGCTAGCGCTCACATCCTCTGCTGGACGCTCGACAAGCCGCCCTGCCGGGCGTTAAACCCAGCCCAGATCATAACCACACGCGCCGGCGTCCACCCAAGACCGGCCGATGGAGGAAGCCTCATGTCCGCACACCGCGATATTCACCATTTCATCAATGGCAAGGCCGCGCCCGGCGGCTCAAACCGTTTTGGTGATGTCTATGACCCCAATACCGGCGAGATTCAGGCCAAGGTCGCACTCGCCAGCGTCAAGGAAATGGATGAGGCGGTCGCCATCGCCAAGGCGGCGCAACCTGCCTGGGCTGCGGTGAACCCCCAGCGCCGCGCCCGCGTCATGTTCAAGTTCAAGCAATTGCTCGAAGAGAACATGGAGGAGCTGGCGGTGCTGCTGTCAACGGAGCACGGCAAGGTCGTCGCCGACGCCAAGGGCGACATTCAGCGCGGCCTGGAAGTGATCGAGTTTGCGTGCGGCGTGCCGCATCTGATGAAGGGCGAGTACACCGAAGGCGCCGGCCCCGGCATTGACGTCTATTCCATGCGTCAGGCGCTGGGCGTGGTGGCGGGCATCACCCCGTTCAACTTCCCCGCCATGATCCCGATGTGGATGTTCGGCGTGGCCATCGCCTGCGGCAACGCCTTCATTCTCAAGCCGTCCGAGAAAGATCCCTCCGTTCCGGTGCGTCTCGCCGAGCTGATGACCGAAGCGGGCCTGCCCGACGGCATCCTGAATGTGGTGCATGGCGACAAGGAAGCCGTCGACGCGATCCTTGATCATCCTGACATCAAGGCGGTCAGCTTTGTGGGCAGCTCCGACATCGCCCAATACGTCTATTCGCGCGGCACGGCGAACGCCAAGCGCGTGCAGGCCATGGGCGGCGCCAAGAACCACGGCATCATCCTGCCAGACGCCGACCTTGATCAGGTCGTGCAGGACCTTGTGGGCTCCGCCTATGGCTCGGCCGGCGAGCGCTGCATGGCGCTGCCCGTCGCGGTTCCTGTGGGCGATGACACCGCCGACCGCTTGCTGGAAAAGCTGATCCCCGAGATCGAGAAGCTGACCCCTGGCGCTTCCACCGATCCCGACGCCCAGTACGGCCCGGTCGTCTCCCAGGCGCACAAGGACAAGGTCGAAGGCTATATCCAGATGGGCGTCGACGAAGGCGCGAAGCTGCTGATCGACGGCCGGAACTTCAAGCTGCAAGGCCATGAGAAGGGCTATTTCATCGGCCCGTCCCTGTTTGACCATGTCACCGCCGAGATGAAGACCTATCGCGAAGAAATCTTCGGCCCGGTGCTGCAGATCGTGCGCGCCAAGGACCTCGAGGAAGCCGCCAAGCTGCCCAGCGAACACCAGTACGGCAATGGCGTGGCGATCTTCACCCGCAACGGCCTGGCGGCGCGCGAGTTCGCCTCCAAGGTCAATGTGGGCATGGTGGGCGTGAACGTGCCGATCCCGGTGCCGGTGGCCTATCACACCTTCGGCGGCTGGAAGCGGTCCTCCTTCGGCGACGCCAACCAGCACGGCATGGAAGGCGTGCGCTTCTTCACCAAGATCAAGACGGTGACCCAGCGCTGGCCCACCGGCGAAGTGTCTGACCAGGCCTTCATCATCCCGACGATGGAGTAGGGTTCACCCCCTCTCCAAAACACGAAAGCCCCGGCGTCTCGCCGGGGCTTTTTCTTGGAAACGCCTTGAGACATCCGCCTCCCCACGCAGAAACTGGAGCGCGGCGACAATGCTTCTAGCGACCAGCGGCGTCAGGCATGCGTTCGCGGAAATACACATCACGCGCACGGAAGGTTGCGTTTCGCTCCACGAAAAAGACGACCGGAAAAAAGAGTGCGCTGGTGGCAAGTGAACCGAGAGAGGCGCGACCCACACTGGCAGCGCTAGCGGAATCATCGCCAAAGATCAGCATCGCAGAGTAGAGCGCTGCATAGCAGAATGTGAAAACTCCAGATGTGAAGATGATCGAATTCAAGGCCACAAATATGAGAATGCGAGAATCAGAGACACGCCCCGTGTGCTCCGGCGCCTTCACAACCCGCATCTCATGTATCGGCTCTATGCCGGAGGACTTTATGGCCGGTGTTGATTCCCAGAGATGCTTACGGATTTGCTTCATGTTTTCCAGATAGATCTGGCTGTTCCCGACTTCCCTGGCAAAGGTGATCAGGGAATTGTGACCCACCAGCCCCAGGCCGATCACCCCAAAGGAGACGACACCCACCAGAAGCATCTGGAAAGGCAAGCCAAGATCAATAGCTTCAAAATTCAGGATGGCGGCAGACACTGCAATCAGAGCGCCGAAAACGGACACGGCCCTGAAGAAATTATCATAGAGCTTCTGATTGTTTTCGTGGATCTTATTATAGTAGCTCCACATATGATCGTACTCTTGCTGAAGAATACGGGTCTCTCTGTCTTCCGCCATTATCTGGTCCTGATCAATGACGACCGATGACCGTTCCGAAGCGCCGTAAACGACATTCCATCAGAACGGTCCTCGCTCTACCGCTTGTGCGCCTCACGGATGGCTTCCATGTGCGCAGCCGCGCGGGGTTTGCCCTTGCCGCCGCAGAATTTGTATTCCTGCGTGCCTTCGGTGACGATCACATCGGTGTCGAGGGCGGCGGTGGTCGCGTAGGTGAAGCCCGCCGGCAGCTTCTTGTAGATTGGTGTGAAGTCGCGACCAGCGGTGCTTTCATACAGCGCCTTGATGGAATCCACGACGAAGTAGGTTTCCTGAAAATCGCTGATCACATAGTCCGTCCGCATGACGCGCTCAGGCACCATCTTGATGCGATGCGGGCTGTCTGAGTACAGCGAGAACAGGGTTTCATCCGGGCTCGACAAGATGCCGGCACCGTAAACGCGCAATTCGCCCTCTTCCATGATCAGGCCGAACTCGACGGTGTACCAGTAGACCGAGCCGAAATTCTTCAGCCGGTTATACTCGATCGCCCGACGGCCGCCCGCGCCATAGGCCTGGATGTAATCGGCGAAGAACGGGTTCATCAGCATCGGCACATGGCCGAAGATGTCGTGGAAGGTGTCCGGCTCCTGCAGGTAGAAGAGGTCATCCTCCACCGCGGTGTATTCGACAAATTCCGGCGCGCGGCCCTGATTGGCGTCCTTGACCTTCTTGGTCTTGGGATTGCCGCCGCGGATGAAGACGCCCGCCGGGAAGCGGCGGTTTTCCAGATGCCAGAAGAAGATATTGTCGGGGATCAGCTCGGGCACCGGCACCACCGTCCAGCCCGTGGCCGGTTTCAGGATGGCGTTGATGTCGTCAAAGCTCGGGATGCCGTCCTTGAACAGATGCTCTAGTTGCTCGAACCCCTCCATGAAGTCCTTGCAGGCCCGACCGGGCAGCATCTTGCGCTGGTTCTCAAACAGGAGCCGCCAGCGGGCGTGTTCGGCCGGAGTGTAGTCAGGCTGGCGCTTGAGCTGCCAGCTCTCGGAGATGAAATCCTCATCGCCCAGACGATAGCCTTCAGGACGGATCGCGTAGCGGTGCAGCGCCCCGCCCGGCCCGGTCAGGCCATTGCCTGAATCCTGCACGAGGGGGTCATAATAGGCGCGCCCCATATCCGGTATCGATGTGGAAACTTCGTCGAGCATCGTCGCCTCCTCTGGCTGGCCGGTCAGGCTGGTCTGCGCGCAAAGAACAGGCATACTGTGCCTGTTTCAAGGGTCTGCTGAAAGAGACCCTGCTCATATCACACGCGACGCATCCGCGCAGTCCGAGCCCGCATACGGGAGGAGCCGACCGCCATGACCACCGCTTTCACCTTCACCACGGTCCCCAAAACCCTGTTTGAAGCAGGTTCAAGCGCGCGCCTGGCCGAAACCGCCGCCCCGGCGCTGAAAGGCGCGAAACGCATCCTGTTCGTCACCGATCAGGGCGTTTTGAAGGCCGGGCTGGCGGATGCGGCGCTGGCGGGGCTCAAAGACGCCGGGCTCAAGGTGCATGTCTATGACAAGGTGGTCGCCGACCCGCCTGAAAGCACGGTGTTTGAAGCGGTGCAGGAAGGCCAGGAATTCGGCGCCGAGGCCGTGATCGGCTTTGGCGGCGGCAGCCCGATGGACACGGCGAAAGTCGTCGCCCTGCTGCTGTCAGGCGAGCAATCGCTGTCCAATATGTATGGCGTGCAGCAGGTGCGCGCGTCTCGTCCGCCGCTGATCTTGCTGCCCACCACCGCCGGCACCGGCTCTGAGGTGACCAATGTGGCGGTTCTGACCACGGGCGCGACCTCCAAACGCGGGATCGCAGCCGATCCTCTGTATGCGGACATGGCGATCCTGGACCCCGATCTGACGCTGGGCCTGCCCAGGCATCCCACCGCTTATACCGGCATTGACGCCATGGTTCACGCCATCGAGGCCTATACCAATCGCCGCTCGAAAAACCCGATGTCGGACGCGCTGGCGCTGACCGCGCTCAAGCTCTTGCACGGCTCGATCCTGCGCGCGTGTGAAGATGGCTCGGATCGCGAAGCGCGCGGCGACATGCTGCTGGGCGCCATGCTGGCGGGTCAGGCCTTCTCCAACTCGCCCTGCGCCGGGGTGCACGCCATGGCCTATCCGCTGGGCGGCATGTTCCATGTGCCGCACGGGCTTTCCAACGCCGTCGTGCTGCCGCCGGTGCTGCGCTATAACGCGCCCGAGGCTGAAACTCAGTATGCGGAAATTTCAGCGCATCTGGGCCTCAAGCCCGGCTCCAGCGGCCTGATCGACGAGATGGACCGCATCGCCGAGGCCGTCGGCATCGAGCGTCGCCTGTCGGAACTGGGCATCAGCCATAATGACGTGCCGAAAATGGCCGAGGACGTAGCGGCCAATGATCGCCTGCTGCCCAACAATCCGCGCGAGATGACCTACGCCTCCATCGTTGCGATGTATGAGGAAATCCTGTGAGTTCGGAGCGTCAGGCCCCGGCGACGCGGGCGGATTTCAGCCAGTTCGAACCTATCGAGACCCGCTGGGCGGACAATGATGTCTACGGTCACGTCAATAATGTCGTCTATTACGGCTTCTTTGACACCGCGGTGAACCGGCGGCTTGCGAAGGCGGGGCTTCTGGACATCGAACACGGCGAGACCATCGGCCTCGTCGTGGAGACCGGCTGCCGCTATCACGCCGCCACCGCCTTCCCCGATCCGCTGGAAGCGGGCGTGCGCGTGGCGCGCATCGGCTCAAGCTCGGTGCGCTATGAAATCGCCATCTTCAAGCATGGCGAGGACAGCGCCGCCGCCGAGGGCTTTTTCGTCCATGTCTATGTGGACCGGCAGACCCGTCGCCCGAAGCCGCTGCCCGATGCGTGGCGGGCGGAGCTGGAAGGCTGGATGGGTCAGCAAACCTGCTGACAACACGCCGTCATCGCGCCGCAATCCTTCTGAAACCTCATAATGCTATGACCACCGCCATCTTGGCGGGACGGGCGCATCGGGGTATCGAAGCGCCCATGCGCACCCTCAAACGTCCCGCTTGTGTCTGGCTCGCCGCCGCAATCAGCTTTGCGCTGATCGCCGCGGCGGCTTTGGTCTGGAGCCTTTAACCCATGGGTCCTGTGGACAGCCTGAAACAGGCGGTGGCCGAAGGCCGACTGCAACCCGACCCTGGCCAGGCCGAGATCGCCCAGCACCTGCAAGCGCTGTGTGAGGCGCTAGCCGAGTGGAATGAAGGCAAGTCGAGCTTTTTCAGCAAATCGAAACCCGCGCCCAAAGGCATGTATCTCTATGGCGGTGTGGGAACCGGCAAATCCTTGATGATGGATTTGTTTTTTGACGCCGCGCCTGTCAGCAAAAAGCGCCGCGTGCACTTTCACCAGTTCCTGCAGGAGATCCAGGCGCGCATCACCCATGAGCGCACCAAGAAAGATGCGGACCCGCTGCCGCGCGTCGCCAAGGCGCTCGCCAAGCAGACGCGGCTGTTATGCTTTGACGAATTGCAGGTCACCGATGTGGGCGACGCGATGATATTGGGCCGTCTGTTTGAAGGCCTGTTCGCGGAAGGGGTGGTGATGGTCGCCACCTCTAACCGTCACCCTGACGATCTGTATAAAAACGGTCTGAACCGTCAGCTGTTTGAGCCCTTCATAGACCTGATCAAGGACACGCTCGACGTTCAGGAGCTGGATTCCGGCCGCGATTATCGCCTGGAACAACTGGAAGCTGCGCCGGTCTATTACCATCCGCTGGGATCGGAAGCGGATTCAGCGATGGACACCGCCTTCAAGCGCCTGACCCGCGGCGCCAAGGTGCAGACCTGCATCCTCGACGTTCAGGGCCGTGAATTGGTCGTCCCGCGCCAGGCCGCCGGCGTCGCGCGCTTCACCTTCGAGGAATTGTGCGCCAAACCGCTGGGCCCGGCGGATTACCTGATGGTGGCGGAAACCTTCCACACGGTGATGATCGACCGGGCGCCGCTTCTGACCCCGGACAAGCGCGATCAGGCCAAGCGCTTCGTCACCCTGATCGACGCGCTCTACGAGATCAAAACCAAGCTGATCATGAGCGCGGCGGTGGAAGCGGCGAACCTCTATCCTGAAGGGGATTTCGCGTTTGAGTTCCAGCGCACCGTCTCGCGTCTGTTCGAGATGAGCGGGCACGCCTATCTGGCCGCTGAACGCCGGACGGGAGACACGGACACGCAATCTGAATGACGCATCACGATTAACAGGGCACACTGGTCATTATTGTCTGGGGAGACGTATGATGATCCGTGAATTGCTTGCCCTGAGCGCCAGCGCGCTAATGGTGACGGGATGCTCTGAAGCCCGCATGCCCGCTGCGTCAAACACCGACACAGACGCCGAAACATCCCAAACGGCCTCGTTTGACGTCGCTGTCAGTTTTGAGCCTGGCGGTTACTTTCTGCCCAATGGCGGGCTGACGGCCGGCGGATGGGATGTGGACCATCTGTTTGTGGGACACCGGATGGATTTTGACGCCTGGCGGGAGTCCGGCGCCGCGGCGGACGACATTCCGGTCTGGCTGAGCCTGAACCCGGTTGATGGCGAAACGGCCGTGAACGAGCTGGGCCAGACCTACTGGCTTGATAATCGCCGCATCCGCCCGAGCAGCCTGACCCTGACAGACGGAGCCTTTGAGTTCCGTGCGCAGGATGAAACCCTGGGCCTGATCCTGATTTCAGGTCAGATCCAGCCTGACTATCTGCACACGGGCGTCTCGCCGCAAGCGGACGCGCCCGCCCTGATCGGCGGCGCAGAGATCGGCGGAGACCGCATTCGCAATGTCAGTTTCATGCACTGGCTGGGCGATTGACGGTCGTGTGAGCGGTCTTCTCCCGTCTGTGCATTGCACTTCGCCGCTGAGCGGAGTAGATCAGGCACACCCGTCTTCGCGCCTGCATCAAAAGGCGCGCCCCCTCGCAAGGCTTGAGGAGTATTTCCATGGCTCGCAAAAAGATCGCCCTTATCGGCGCCGGCATGATCGGCGGCACCCTGGCCCATATCGCTGCTCGTGAAGAGCTGGGCGACGTGGTCCTGATGGACCTCAACGAAGGCACCGCCAAAGGCAAGGCGCTGGATCTGTGTGAGGCGAGCCCCGTCTTCGGCAAGGACAGCCATCTGACCGGCGGTTCGGTTGAGGACTACACCCCGATCGCAGGCGCGGATGTGTGCATCGTCACCGCCGGCGTGCCGCGCAAGCCGGGTATGTCCCGCGACGACCTGCTGGAAATCAACCTCAAGGTCATGAAATCGGTCGGCGAAGGCATCAAGAAGCATGCCCCGAACGCCTTCGTGATCTGCATCACCAACCCGCTGGACGCCATGGTCTGGGCGCTGCGCGAGTTCTCCGGCCTGCCGCACAACAAAGTGGTCGGCATGGCGGGCGTTCTGGACGCCGCGCGCTTCCGCTGGTTCCTGGCCGAAGAGTTTGACGTGTCCGTGGAAGACGTGACCGCCTTCGTGATGGGCGGACATGGCGACACCATGGTGCCGCTGACCCGCTATTCCACCATCGCCGGCGTCCCGGTGCCCGACATGGTCAAGATGGGCTGGTCCACCGACGAGAAGATCGACGCCATCGTCGACCGCACCCGCAAGGGCGGCGGCGAGATCGTCGGCCTGCTGGGCAATGGTTCGGCCTTCTACGCCCCGGCGGAAAGCGCCATCGCCATGGCGAAATCCTATCTCAACGACAAAAAGCGCATCCTGCCCTGCGCCGCGCACCTGACCGGCCAGTTCGGCGTCGACGGCCTGTATGTGGGCGTGCCGATCCAGATCGGCGCCAATGGCGTTGAGAAGATCGTCGAAATCACCCTGAACAAGGACGAGCAGGAAATGTTCGACCATTCGGTGGATTCGGTGAAGGGTCTCGTGGAAGCCTGCAAGAAGATTGACCCCAGCCTGGGCTAAACGTCTGGTCTATCCGGTGTGAAAACCCCCGGGGCCAGACAGGCCCCGGGGGTTTTTCTTTAAGGCTCTTCATCAGACCGGTCATACCGGTCCATCACCATGCAGAACCTGATGGCGACGGACACCAGGACACCCAGCATGATCGCCGTAAAACCGGTCTGAACAAGAGCAAGAATAGCTACAAAACCACCCATCAGGGGAATGTAGCCAAACATAAATCAACCGTCAGCTGAAATCGAGGAAGCATTATGGGTCTCAACGTCGCCGTTCTGGGCGCTACGGGCGCTGTCGGTCAGGAAATGCTGACCATTCTGGAAGAGCGTCTCTTCCCCGCTGAAACCGTCTATGCGCTGGCCAGCCGGAAATCGGTCGGCCGCGAAGTCTCTTATGGCGACAAGACCCTCGTCATCAAGGACGCCGACACGTTTGATTTTTCCACCGTCGACATCGTTCTGATGAGCGCAGGCGGGGATGTCTCGCGCGAGATGTCGCCCAAGATCGCCAAGGCCGGCGCGCTGGTGATCGACAATTCCTCCGCCTGGCGTATGGACCCGGACGTGCCGCTGGTGGTGCCGGAAGTGAACCCGGACACGCTCAACGAGCGGCCGAAGAAAAACATCATCGCCAATCCCAATTGCTCCACCATCCAGACCGTGGTGGCGCTGAAGCCCATCCATGACGCGGCGGGCATCCTGCGGGCGAGCTGCGCCACCTATCAGTCCACCTCCGGCGGCGGCCGCGAAGCCATGGACGAGCTGTGGAACCAGACCAAGGCGATCTACGTCAACGACCCCATCGAACCGGAAGTCTTCCCCAAGCAGATCGCCTTCAATGTCATTCCGAAGATCGACGTCTTCATGGAGGACGGCGCCACCAAGGAAGAGTGGAAGATGACGGTCGAGACCAAGAAGATCCTTGATCCCAAGATCAAGCTCTTCGCCACCTGCGCCCGCGTGCCGGTCTTTGTCGGCCATTGCGTCGCCGCCCATCTGGAGCTCGAACGCGAGCTCTCCGCAGACGACGCCCGCAACCTGCTGCGCGAAGCGCCCGGCCTGATGGTGATTGACCGCGCCGACGAGGACGAACCGCAATTCGTCACCCCGGTGGAAAGCGTAGGTGAATTCGCCACCTTCGTCAGCCGCATCCGCAACGACCCCACCGTCGAGAACGGCCTCGCCCTGTGGATCGTGTCCGACAATCTGCGCAAGGGCGCAGCCCTCAACGCCGTCCAGATCGCCGAAGTAGTGGTCAACAAGGGCTGGCTGAAAAAGTAGAGCTCAATCTTACCCCTCTCCCCTTTTGAAGGGGGAGAGGGGTGCTCGCACAGGCTTGGGTTTCACTCATATATCCCTGTCATTCACCGGTTTATCCGGTGAATCCATGCCGGAACCTGTTATCGAACCAACCCGCATGGATCCCCCGCATGAAGCGGAGGATGACAAGGGGAGATGTAATCTTCCCCTCTTTCCCGGCGTTCGCCGGGAAAGAGGGGAAGACATCAGGCGCTTTCCTACCCCACCTTCGACAGCGCCAGATCCCGCGCCGCTCTCAACTCCGGATCCGCGGTGTTCTCCAGCACAAAGTGATCGACCGAGAGATCGAGCTCCAGCGCGCGAATGGCGGCGGATTGCGCTTCCCATTGTCCGCCCACGGGCCAGCCGCAGCCTTCGGACGGGAAAGCCGAGACCCGCAAGGGCAGAGAGCCCGTCAGGCAGGCATAGGCTTCAAACGAATTCTCGACCGCTTCGGGCACATGGATCGGGCTGATCGGCACGCCGTCATAGATCTCGCCGCGGTCTTCGGTGCCGTTCATGATGGCGTAGTCGCGGGTCGTCAGAAGCGTCGCCCAGACCCGAACCGAGCCGCCGGGGCGCTCCACCAAAGTCGCCGGGATCGAGCCATAGACCGCGATGCGGTTGGCGTAGGCGACCACATGGTCCGGCACGTTGATCTGAATGACGGGAATGGCGACGTCATCGAGATGATCGCGGAACTTGCGGCGCAGCTGGGCCGGCGCGGCGTTTGAACCGACCGCCGCAACGGCGTGATAGGCGCCGCGCTCGAACTCGGCGAGCCGCTGTTCGCCCAACGCATCCGCCATGCGCATCGGTCCCTTGGCGTGATCAATGATCCAGTCGCCAAACCCGCCGCTCGTCTGCATCAAGGGCCAGGTTGCGCCGTCGAGAAAGATGAAGGGCGTTTGCGGACGCGGGAACGGATAGCTGAGCGCCCATTGCAGGTGCAGGGTGTCGGTGTCGATCATCGCGGCGCGCCTCCTTGACGTGGTGTCTTACTATCATGAATCCGGTGTCAAAACCCCATCGCTCATTATAGCGGGATTGATCCGAGCTCGGACTATAAGTACATAAAATAATTACATAAATTTTTCAATCTGTCGCCGAAGCATCGCTGTTCCGTCACACGCCGCCCCTAACCATTCACGGTCGACGCCGCCATCACATTTGAGCGGACGCGTTGCGGTGCATGGGGTCCCGCAGCGTCATCGACGCGTTTTTGGAGGGACAATTCATGCGCATCCTGCTTCTTGCCGGCGCTGCCGCCGCAGCTCTGGCTCATCCAGCCTTCGCCCAGACACAATCCGAAGCGGACACCAGCGCCGCCGCACGCGATGACATCATCGTCGTGACCGGCACGCGCCGTGAAGGCCGGACAGCTCTGGATTCCCTGGCGCCCGTGGACGTGATCTCCGGTGTGGCCCTCGACAGCGTGGTGTCTGATGAACTGATGGATTCCCTGGCCGTTCTGAACCCGGCCTTCTCCATCCAGCGCCTGCCCATGGCCGACGGCGCCATTTTCATTCGCCCGGCGCGTCTGCGCACCCTGTCGCCTGACCAGACCCTGGTTCTGGTCAATGGCAAGCGTCGCCACCGGGCGGCTTTGCTTGGCTCGCGCGGCGCCCAGTCCACAGACATGGCGGCGCTGCCTGCGTTCGCTGTGAGCCGGGTTGAAGTTCTGCGCGACGGCGCTTCGGCGCAATATGGCTCTGACGCGATCGCCGGCGTGATCAATGTGATCCTTGACGAGACGGTTGGACTGCGCGCCTTCGCCCAGGCCTCCCAGTATTACGAAGGGGACGGCGAAGAATATCAGATCGGCGCCCAGCTGGGCTTTGAGCTGGGAGACGGCGGCTTCGCCACGGCGACGCTTGAGCATGTGACCGCCGAGCGCACCTCGCGGTCGCGCCAGCGCCCGGACGCCATCGCGTTCGAACAAGCGACCGGCATTCAGGTCGCCGACCCGGTGCAGAACTGGGGTCAGCCTGAACGTGAGGTCGTGCGCTTCGCCCTGAACGCCGCCGCTCCGATCACCGACTTTGTTGAAGGCTACAGCCACGCCACCTTCACTCAAGGCCAGGGCGTCAGCGACTTCAACTGGCGCAACCCGGCTTTCACCAGCGCCTACCGCACCAGCCCGCTGGACCCCGCTTATGATCTGAGCGCCACTTTCCCGGCCGGTTTCTCCCCGCAGTTCGGGTCCGAGGATCAAGACTATGAGGTTGTGGCCGGTCTGCGCGGCGACCTGGATTTCGGGCTGAGCTGGGATTTCAGCGCGTCTCGCGGCCGCAATGAAGTCGATTACTTCATCTACAACACCATCAACGCTTCGCTGGGTTCGCAAAGCCCGACCAGCTTCAACGCCGGCGTGCTGGCCCAGCAGGAAACCAATTTCAATCTCGACTTCGTCTATGGCTGGGCGGTCGACGCCTTCGCAGCACCCGTCAACGTGGCTTTCGGCGTGGAAGCGCGTGAAGAGACGTATGAAATCGAAGCCGGCGACGAAGCGTCCTACGCCGTCGGTCCGCTCGCTGTTGACGGCTTGCCGTCAGGCTCCAACGGGTTTCCGGGTTATTCTGATCGGCAGGCAGGAAGCTTCTCTCAGGACAGCTATGCCGGTTATGTCGATCTGGAAGCGCCTGTCACGGATCGTCTGACGCTGGCTGCGGCGCTGCGTTTTGAAGACTTCTCGGAGTTCGGCTCCACCACTGACTACAAGCTGTCAGGCCGGTATGAGCTGACCGAGGCTCTGGCGATCCGCGCCACCACCTCCACCGGCTTCCGCGCCCCGACCCCCGGTCAGCTGCGCTCTGAACGCACCTCGCAAGGGCTGGACAGCACCACGCTGAACCTTGTCACCTCAGGGCGTTTCAGCCCGGTCGGTCCGGTGGCGGACATCATCAACGCCCGCGCAACCGGTCCTGAGATCACGGCGCTGGATGCTGAAACCTCGCAGAACTATTCGCTGGGTCTGACGTACCAGCACGCCGGCGGCTTCACCCTGACCGCTGACCTGTACCAGATCGATGTGGATGATCGGTTCTCGACGCTTGGCAGCTTCACCCTGACCGACGCGGAACGGGCCCAGCTGGCGGCGCTCGGGGTTCCGGGCGGAGAGAGCATCACCCGCGTCTCCTTCTTCCAGAACCAGTTTGACACCCGCACCCGCGGTCTCGATCTGGTGGCGAGCTATGGCTTTGATCTGGGCGAAGGCGCCGTGACGCTGACGGGCGCTTATAACTACAACGAAACCGAGGTCACCGGTGAAGCCGCCAGTGGCGTGTTCAACGATGTCTCGCGCACCGTGTTCGAGCAGGGCCTGCCCCAGCACAACGCCGTTCTCAGCGCCGATTACGCTCTGGGCCGGTACAGCCTGAACGCTCGCGCCCGCTATTATGGCGAGTGGACGGACACCGATGACAGCGCCAACGTCATCTATCAGGACTTCGGGGCGGAAATCTTCGTGGATCTCGGTCTTCGCGTCGAGCTGAACGAAAACTTCGCCATGCGCGTCGGGGCCGAAAACATCTTCGACACCTATCCCGATGAATCGCGCCGCCAAGCCAATCGCGGCCTGATCTACTCACGCAACGCCCCGTACGACACCGACGGCGGCAAGTACTATCTGCGCCTGGAAGCCAATTTCTAGGACTGCAAATCTGCACAGGCACAGGGGCGCCGTTGATGCGGCGCCCCTGTTGCGTTTCCCAGCTGAGACGAGTTCCCGATGCCGCTTATGACCCGCCGATCGATCTTCTCCGCCGCCGCCGGCCTGTCCCTGACGGGCATGGCTCGCGCTTTGCCCGCCGTCAGCGCCGACCCGTTTGAAGCCGCGCAAGATGAAACATTCTGGGCTGACGTATCAGGGCTCTACGACGTCACCGACGAGGTCATACACCTGGAACACGGCAATTGGGGGATGATGGCGCGGCCGGTGCAAAACGCCTATCTGGCGCATGTGGAGACCGTGAACCGCCGCAATTCCTATTATGCGCGGCGCGAATTCTGGGCCGAGGCGCGCGCCATCAAGGACCAGATCGCCCGGACCCTGGGCTGTGACGCGGACGAAATCGTCCTGACGCGCAACGCCACCGAAGCGCTGCAAGCGTTGATCGGCGGCTATAACAAACTCTCACCAGGCGATGGCGTGCTGTACGCCGATCTCGATTACGGCTCCATGCAGACCGCCATGGGCTGGCTGCGCGAGCGGCGCGGCGCGGATCTTGTGACCATCAACCTGCCCGAACCCGCTACGCGCCAGGGCCTGATCGACGCCTATGAACAGGCGCTGATCGCCAATCCGCATGTGCGCCTGATGCTGCTCACCCATCTCAGCCATCGCACCGGGCTGGTCCTTCCGGTCTCTGAGATTTGCGCCATGGCCCGCGCCCGGCAGGTGGATGTGATTGTGGATGCGGCCCATTCCTGGGGGCAGATCGACTTTCAGGCCGCTGATCTTGGCGCTGATTTCATCGGCTTCAACCTGCACAAATGGATCGGCGCGCCGCTGGGCGTCGGCCTGATGTATGTGCGCAAAGACCGGATCGAGGATATTGATCCGTTCATGGGCGAAGCCGTGCGCGGCCCCGGCGACCTGTCGGCGCGCGTCCACACCGGAACGACCAATTTCGCCGCCATTCTCGCCATTCCTGCAGCCCTCGATCTGCACGCCGCCATTGGCCCGGCGCGCAAGGCGGCGCGTCTGAGATATCTGCGCAGCCTCTGGGTGGACGCCGCGCGGGAGGCGGGGTTTGAGGTGCTCACCCCTGA
>NZ_DEMB01000002.1:0-12511 GCF_002354675.1 Oceanicaulis sp. UBA2681
GCGTGCGTGCGCGTGACGCCGGGCGTCTTCACATCACCAGACGATGTGCGCGCGCTGGCGGACGCCCTGCCCCGACTGATCTGAGTGAAGCGGGCGTCAGGCCCGCTTGGCTTCCACCCAGTCGATCAAGAGCGCCGACACGTCGACGCCGGAAAAGCGGCGCAGCTCCTGAATGCCGGTCGGCGAGGTGACATTGATCTCGGTCAGATAGTCGCCGATCACGTCAATGCCGACAAAGACCAGACCGCGGCGTTTCAGCTCCGGGCCGATTATGCGGCAAATCTCCAGATCGCGCTCGGTCAGGTCGGATTTCACCGCCTTGCCGCCCACATGCATGTTGGCGCGCACCTCGCCCTCGGCCGGGACGCGGTTGATCGCGCCCACCGGCTCGCCATCCACCAGGATGACGCGCTTGTCGCCGTTTTTCACGTCCGGAACAAAAGCCTGCACCATCAAGGGGTCGCGGCTGAGTTGCTGGAACAACTCCACCAGCGAGGCGAGGTTTTCAGCCGTCTCGCGAATGCGGAACACGCCCGCCCCGCCATTGCCGAACAGCGGCTTGACCACGATGTCGCGATTATGGCGCTCGAAGAAATCGCGGATATCCTTTTCCGAGGACGTGATCAGGGTGGGCGGCATCACGCCTTCAAAATGGGTAACGAAGAGTTTTTCCGGCGCATCGCGCACATGACGCGGATCATTGACTACCAGCACCTGGTCCATGACATGCTCAAGCATGTGGGTCGTGGTGATATAGCTCATGTCAAAAGGCGGGTCCTGACGCAGGAAGATCGCGTCCACCCCATGCAGATCCAGCCCTTCAGGCTCTGACAGAGTCACATGCGCGCCTTGCACCCGCTCCAGCGTTTTCACCCGCTGCGCCATGGCGCGGACCTTGCCGTTCTCAAGGCTGAGATCCTTTGGCTCATACACCCAGATTTCATGGCCGCGCCCGAACGCCTCCAGCGCAATGTCGAAGGTGGAGTCCGCGTTCACATCGACACCGGTGATCGGGTCCATCTGGAAAGCAATCGTCAGCATGAAAGGCCTTTCGGGCAATGGCGGGGTCACTGCGCAGACAGGTAGGGGATCACGGGGCGGAATGGAAGATGGGCGCCAAGACTTCACAGACCACACACGATCTGGTTGTGTTCATAGACCATGGCGAAAGCCGCAATCTGAGATGGTTGTCTTGATGACTGTAAACCGGTCCATATCTCAAGCGCGAGCCTTCGAAAAACGCGGCGATGTGCAAACCGCTGCGCGCATATATGAATCCATTCTGGACTCTCATCCTGGCAATGCGCGCGCACGGCGGGCCCTTCAAAAACTGAAGGAGGCTCCAGCCCCTGACCAATCTCAAGCACCTGACGCGGGACTGTCAGACCTTTTTTCGGGGGTGGCGTCCGGTCAGGCGGCGGACGTCGTCAAACGGGCCCTGGCGCAACAAGCGCGATACGCAAAAACGCCCCTCTACTGGGTCTTGCTTGCGGATGCGCAGAAACGTCTCCGGCAGTTGGACGCGGCGCTGGACAGCTTTCGCAAGGCCGTTCGCCTGAATCCCGATTTTGCGCCTGCACAGTATAATCTGGCGAACACCTTGTTTGACCTTGAACGTTTCGATGAGGCGGAGCCTGTTTACCAGCACGCCCTGACCCTGACGCCGCCACACGCCCCTGCGCTGAACAATCTGGGCGTCATTCAGGCCTCCCGGCGCGAATACGCCCTGTCCGTAGAGACCTTTCGCCAGGCGATCCGCATCAACCCCGGTTTGAGCGAAGCGCACTTCAATCTGGGCAGTAGTCTCTATGAACTCAGCCTGTGGCGCGAAGCAGCGGAGAGTCTCGAACAGGCTGTCAGACTGGCGCCCCGACACCACCGAGCATTCAAGCTGCTCGGCGACGCTCATCTCAAGCTGGGTGATTTCGAGGCTGCCGAGGCCGCCTTCCGGAAGGCCATTTCGGCGAAACCCGATTTCGTGGACGCCTACAGATCACTCGGCCTGATGCGCGCATACGCGGCGGATGACCCAATGCTGAGCCGACTTGAAACGCTGGAGGGGCGGCCAGACCTCTCCCTGGACAGTCGGTGTCAGCTGCACTTCACTCTGGCGAAAGCCTATGACGACCAGCGCAAGGACAATCTGGCGTTCGACCATTACGTGAAAGGCAATGCGACACGCAGCGACATCACGAACTATGACATCGCTGAAGATCAGGCGCTGTTTGAAGCGCTGACCGCTGCGGCCAAACACCTGGCGGCGCTCGCGCCGGCTACGCGCGACACGACGCTCAAGCCGACCCCCATATTCATTCTGGGAATGCCACGCTCGGGCACGACCCTGGTTGAGCAGATTCTGGCGTCGCATTCAGCTGTCAGCGACGGCGGCGAACTTCCCTATGCTCTTGAGTTCGGGTTGCAGCTGGCCAGAGGACAGGTCCCGGCAAGCCCGGACGCGTTGCTGGACTTCCAAACCCAGTATCTCGAAGCTGTTGGCGAACACGATCAGGGTCTGGCCTGCGTCACAGACAAAACGCCCCACAACTTCCTTCTCACCGCGCTGATTTGCAGCGCGCTGCCGCACGCCAGGATTGTTCACACCCGGCGCAAGGCCGAAGCCGTTTGCTGGTCGAACTTCACCCGATACTTCACGTCAAAACATACAGGCTACAGTAATGATCTGGAGGATACGGTCGCCTATTACCGGCTGTACCGGACATTCATGGATCAGATGGGCGCCTTGTTCCCCGGCAGAATTCATGAGCTGGATTATGACCAGCTGACCGAAAATCCTGAGAAGCTGATCCGCGGTCTGCTGGACAGTCTCGACCTGCCGTGGGAGCCGGCGTGCCTGACGCCAGAAGAGAACAGGCGCAGCGTCGCAACCGCCTCATTCCGTCAGGTCAGGGCTCCCATCTACACAGGGAGCTCGCAGGCCTGGCGACGGTTTGAGCCCTTCATCGGCGATGCATTCGCCGCTTTCCAGCAATAGAGCTTTCTCCTTGCCGGGATTTTACGCGCCCCATAAACTCGCCCGATGCGCGAGTTTTTCTCACCTCTGCTTGGTCTGCTGGCTCTGGTCGCCTGCTCCCCGCTTGAGCCGCATGAACAGCACATATTGGACGCCTGCGGCACGCTGGAGCGCGATTACACGCGGTCTGTCCAGGCGGCAGAACGCGGAGACCTCACCGCGATAGACTGCGAGATTGCGGTCGCGGATGGCGTGTTCATGGGGCCGGATGACAACCCGCCCAACGCCATCACCAGCGTCAGCTATCGCTATCTTCGCTGGATCGTCACAGGTGAACAGCCCGCAGACATCGCCGAACTGGCGGGGCTTCTGGACCAGCAGGCTCTTGAAGCCAATCTATCGCTGATCTTCACCCATCATCTGGACGCGACCGGCCAGCTTTATGCCGGGCGTTATGACGAAGCAGGCTGTTTCCTGCGCCCGCCCCGTATGGACCAACTCTACCGCGCCGCCCAGCCGCACCCCGACATGGCGGCGTGCGAGACCGCGGTGCGGGACCATCCGTTTGGCTAGATGGCAGGAAAGGCTGGAAAGATGCGTATGATTGTCGTCTGCATGGCTCTGGCGCTCGGTCTGACGGGCTGCGGCCGTCTTGAACCCCATCAGCGGCGCATACTGGAGGCATGCGGGACGCTGGATCCAGATTTTGACGCCACGCGCCAGGCCGCCTATCGCGGCGAGCTCGCCGCCATTGATTGTGAGATCGCCATCGCCGACGGCGTATTCATGGGGCCGTATGATGACCCGCCCGATGCCCTGTTCAGCGTGACCTTCCGCTATCTGCGCTGGATCGTGACAGGCGAACAGCCCGACGACATTCTCGAACTCGCCGCCCTCTGCGACCAGTTCTATCTGATCAATCGTCTGACCATTCATTATGATCAGTATCTGATCAAGACGGGGCAGCCCTATTCAGGGCTTTTTGACAAAAACGGCTGTTTCCTGCGCCCGCCCCGCATGGACCAGCTCTATCGCGCCGCCCAGCCCCATCCTGACATGGCGGCGTGCGAGAGCGCGGTGCGGGAGCATCCGTTTGGTTAGCTCAGGCGGCAGCGGAGCTGTGAAGAGGCAACGACAATAAAGCCCATATGGCTATTGCTGACCCCTGAACTCATTTTCACTTTGGTCGCCTCCACCCGTTGGAGCCGCAAGCCCAGCTCATACGATGCGTTTATAGGCTCAAACCGCACGACATCAGCTATTTTAGAAAGTGCTGCGTGTTCGAACATCACAAGCTCGGACGGCACCTGTAGGTTGGACCAATCGTCCTTGCGTGTTGCAAGGTCGCCTCATACGATCCGGGTCGTATACTAAATAGTTTCGCGCCCGATCACTTAATCTCGGTGCGGACATTTTTCGAATGGGAAGCAAGGTGAATCTTCAAGAACGTATCGCCGAGCGCCGAAAAGAAATACGGACAGATGGCTATCCGATCTCCATCGGTGAATGGATATCGCTCTACCAAAATGGCGAACTCGATATTCATCCGGAGTTTCAGAGGTTTTTCCGATGGTCTGACACCCAGAAGACCTCACTTATAGAATCGATCCTGCTCGGAATCCCCATCCCTTCGATTTTTGTAAGCCAACGCGAAGACGGAGTGTGGGACGTGATCGATGGCCTGCAGCGGCTTTCAACGATTTTTCAATTCGTTGGCGTGCTAGCGGATGAGCATGGTGAGCGTTTAAAGCCTTTAGCCTTGCACGCCACCAAATATATTCCGGAACTAGAGGGTGTCGAATGGTCCCCAGAAAGTAAAAATCCACTCCCTGCTGATGCGAGGCTCATATTTAAACGGTCTAAAATAAATTCATCTATAATACTAAGGGAAAGCGACGAAACCGCGAAATATGATCTATTCCAACGATTAAACACTGGTGGTAGCCAAGCATCAGATCAAGAAGTAAGAAACTGCATCCTTGTAATGATTAATACAGAGATGTTTCGATGGATGAAACAACTTGCGGATTATGAGGCCTTCAGAGAATGCATTGCGATAAGCGATAGACTTGAATTGGAGGCATATGACTTAGAACTCATCCTGCGATTTATAATTTTTTCTCAAATCGACGAATCCAATTTAAATTATATTGGAGATGTCGGAGTATTTCTTACTGAGAGAATGCGAGAAATAGCGGAATCCAAAGAATTTGACTTTAAGCTCGCGGAACATTCTTTTAAAGAGACGTTTGACTTACTTCTAAGAGAGTTGGCTGATAGTTCATTCAAGAGATACAATGTAGAGAAGGGTCGTTTCCAAGGAGGCTTTGCAATTTCACAATTCGAATCGGTTGCTTGTGGCATTGGATTTAATGTTTCACAGGGCAGGATCCCGACCGAAATCACAGAAAAGGTTGCGGCACTGTGGTCTAATGAGGATTACACTAAATGGACCGGATCGGGAATTACTGCTGCGCGCCGCCTACCTCGGATTATCCCCATCGGTCGAGAAGTTTTTAGTTCATAGGCCGATGGTTAGATCGACTGAAGAATTAACTGATAAACTAGCGCGGGAGCGAATCTGGCGCCTTAAGGAAATATCAGCAATCAAGACAAGAGGCCTGAGCGCGAGCACTAGCCCTCTAGACCGATCGATCATGTTTCGAGCAGGCTGCGTACTATTTTATGCCCACTGGGAAGGCTACGTAAAGACATCTTCTACGCTGTTTCTAAAGTATATATCTTTGCAAAGAATACCTCTTTCAAATATGGCAGATTTTTTAGCCTCGATTTATATACGCCAAACTTTAGGCGGGCAGCCATCCGAGGATGAAATTTCCAAGTTCTGTAAGTTTGCACTTTTTAGCGAAACTTTTTGCCCGCGAATAAAGTACAAATTAGCAATAGACTTAGAGTCCAATCTTTCAAGCAAGGTTCTGAAAAAGCTCTGTGCTCAAATAGGAATAGACTACGTAGCATTTGAAACAAGAAGCGTTTTTATAGATGAGATCTTATTAAGAAATCGAAACCGGGTAGCTCATGGAGAACATGGTAACATTGATTCTGATACTTTCGAAAACCTAAGTGAGCAGGTGACTGATCTGATATCTATATTTCACAATCAGATAGATAATTCAGTTGCATCGTCCGCATATCGCAAGCAGGTCGCGTAACCTTTCACTAAGTGACCATCGAGCCCTCCTCTTCTGGAAGCGCTTAGTCTCCCCCCGCTTCAGCCCTGTGGGATAAGGTCATCGCTATCCTCACCCTTGACTCTTCCCCGCCCCCCGCGTAAACGCCCACGCTTCAGTGCAAGCGCCACTCGCTTGCCTTACCCGCACACGGCGTCCTGCAATGATCAGGATAAAACGCCCGGAGGCGGGCGAGGTCTCCCGCTCGACGAAGGCTCGTCCAGTGGGATGGTTGCGGCGTGCGCGCTTGATCCACACCTTATCGGTGTGACCAGAAGCGAAACGAGGCAGGCGAACACATGTTCGACTCACTTTCAGAACGGCTTTCCGGCGTCTTTGACAGCCTGACCGGGCGCGGCGCGCTGTCAGAAAAGGATGTGGACGCCGCCCTGCGCGAGATCCGCGTGGCCCTTCTGGAAGCCGATGTCGCCCTGCCGGCGGTGAAGGACTTCACGTCCAAGGTCCGTGAAAAGGCGATCGGCGAAGACGTCATCCGCTCGGTCAGCCCCGGCCAGCAAGTCATCAAGATCGTCCATGACGGTCTGGTGGATCTGCTCGGCGGCGAAGGCGAGCCCGAAGGCCTGAACCTCACCGGCGAGCCGCCCGTGGCCATCCTGATGGCGGGTCTTCAGGGCTCGGGTAAGACCACCACCACCGCCAAGCTCGCCAAACGCATTTCCGAGCGCGAGAAGAAAAAAGTCCTCGTCGCCTCGCTCGACACCCGCCGCCCGGCGGCGATGGAGCAGCTGGCGCAGATGGCGGAAAAGGCCGGCGTGAACTGCCTGCCCATCGTCAAGGGTCAGTCCGCCGTCGAGATCGCCAAGCGCGCCATGAGCGCGGGTCGCCTTCAGGGCTATGACGTGGTGATCCTGGATACCGCGGGCCGCACCTCCATCGATGAAGAGATGATGGGCGAGGCCGCCAAGATCGCCGATGTGGCGCGGCCGCGCGAAACCCTTCTGGTGGCTGACAGCCTGACCGGTCAGGATGCGGTGGAGACCGCCAAGCGCTTTGACGAGCGTCTGAAGCTGACCGGCCTGGTGCTGACCCGGATGGATGGTGATGGCCGCGGCGGCGCCGCGCTATCCATGCGCTGGGTCACCGGCCTGCCGATCAAATTCCTGGGCGTCTCTGAAAAGGTCGACGGGCTGGACGCGTTCGACGCGAAACGCCTGGCGGGCCGTATTTTGGGGCGCGGCGACATCGTCTCGCTGGTGGAAAAAGCCGCCGCCGAGGTCGATCACGAGAAAGCCGAACGCCTCGCCAAGAAAATGGCCAAGGGCAAGTTCGACCTTGAAGACATGGCCGACCAGCTGCGCCAGCTTCAGAAAATGGGCGGCATTTCCGGCATGATGGGTTTCCTGCCGGGCATGAACAAGGCGGCGAAGGCCCAGATGGCCAATGCCGGGTTCGACGACAAGGCGCTGAAACGCCAGGAAGCGATTATCCTGTCGATGACCCGCGAAGAGCGCGCCAAGCCTGACCTCCTCAAAGCCAGCCGCAAGCGCCGCATCGCCATGGGCGCCGGCGTCGCTGTGCCGGAGGTGAACAAGCTTTTGAAAATGCACCGCCAGATGGCGGACATGATGAAGAAGATGGGCAAGAAGGGCAAAAAGGGCGGCATGCCCGGAATGCCTGGAATGCCCGGAATGGGCGGCGGCATGCCGGGCATGGGCGGCGGAATGCCCCCCGGTCTCGGCGATGCGGCCTCTGATCTTCTCAAAGGACACGCGCCCAAGGGCGCCGACCTGCCGGGGCTGGGCGGCCCAGGCGACCAGGGATTGCCAGGTATTGGCGGACCGCTGGGGCCAGACGGCCTTCCGCTCGGCCTCTCGAAGAAAAAATGACCTTAAAGGACCACATCCATGTCTGTTAAAATTCGTCTCGCCCGTGGCGGCGCCAAGAAGCGTCCGTACTACCGCATCGTCGTCACCGACTCGCGCATGCCGCGCGACGGCCGCTTCATCGAGAAAATCGGTCACTACAACCCGATGCTGCCGAAAGACCACGACAACCGCGTGGCTGTGGACACCGAGAAAGCCGCCGAGTGGATCAAGAAAGGCGCCCAGCCGACCGATCGCGTGGCGCGCTTCCTGAAAGACGCCGGCGTCTATGAATGGGCCCACGGCAACAACCCGAAAAAAGCCGAGCCGGGCGAAAAAGCCAAAGAGCGCGCTGCTGAGCGTCTCGAAAAGGAAGAAGCCAAGAAGGCTGCCGCCGCTGAAGCTGAAGAAGCCAAAGCCGCTGCCGCCGCCGCTCCGGCTGAAGAAGAAGCGCCGGCTGAAGAGGCCGCCGCTGAAGAAGAAAAGTCCGAATAGGACTTTCTTTTCCAGGCATTTGATCAACCCCGCCGTGGAAACGCGGCGGGGTTTTTCACATCTGGAGTCAGCGATTAGCACGCCGGCCTGACTCTTTCGGGTTTTTCCCTGAACGCATTTGTTCTATCTTTGTTCCAAAGCGGACAGCCGCCTGCGGAACAGACACATGCGCAAGCCCGACACCATCGAGCAGCTCTATCTCGACTTTGACAGCTTCTTCGCCAGCGTCGAGCAATACGCCGATCCGCGCCTGCGGGGCCGCCCCGTGGGCGTGATCCCCATGAAGGGCGCGCGCAACACCTGCATCATCGCCGCCTCGAAAGAAGCCAAGGCGAAGGGCGCCAGCTCTGTCATGACCGTACGCGAGGCGCGCGAGGCCGTGCCCGACATGATCCTGGTGGATCAAAAGCCCGACCTGTACCGCCGCATGCACGCCGTGATGCTCGCCGAGATCCGCGCCGTGCTGCCCATCGGGGCGGTGAAATCCATCGACGAGCTGACCTGCAAGCTCGACGCCCGCGCGATCGCCGACCCCGAGGGCGTGTCAGACGCGATCAAGGCGCGCATCGCGGCGGAAACGGGTGGTGTGGTCACCGCCTCCATCGGCATGGCGCCCAACCGCTTCCTCGCCAAAATGGCCTGCAAGCTCGGCAAGCCTGACGGTCTGACGATCTGGCGGCCTGAAGACCTGCCGGGGCCCTTGCTCAAGCGCCCGATCGAGGAAGCGCCGGGCATCGGGTCGTCCATGCGCAAGCGCCTTCTGAAAGCGGGCGTGGCGGATATGAAAGCGCTCTGGGCGCTGCAGCCCAAGCAGATGCGCGCCCTGTGGCGCAATGTGGCGGGCGAGCGCTTCTGGTATGCGCTGCACGGTTACGACATCCAGGCCGAAGCCGCCCAGCGCCGCATGTATGGCCATGGCCGCGTGCTGCCGCCCAGCCATCGCAGCTGGCCCAGCGCCTATGACTGCGCGCGGCTTTTGACGGTTAAGGCCGCCCGCCGCATGCGCCGCGACGGCCGCACCGCCGGGCGCATGGGGCTGTGGCTGCGCCATATTGACGGCGGCTGGAGCGGGGAGCTTCCCCTGCACAGCGCCCGCACCGACCGCGACTGCCTGAAAGCGCTGGATGCGCTCTGGGCGGCGGCGCAACGCTCTGACCCCCGCGCGCGGCCCATGCGGGCGGGCATGTATCTGTGCGATCTCGATGATCCCGGCGTCACTCAGACCGACTGGTTGGTGGAGGATAACGCTGAAGACCGCGCCCGCCGCAACGCGCTGCAGGACGCCATCGACTCGCTTAACAGCCGCTACGCCAAGTCGCTTGTCACCCAAGGGGTCTGGACCCCGCCGCCGGGCGGCTATGCGGGCGGCAAGATCGCCTTCACACGTATCCCCTATGCCGAGGACTTCTGGTGATGACCTGGAAAACCGAACTTCGCCTTGACGATCTGCCGCCGCTGAGCCGGCTGGAAGCGTTTTGCAAGACCTGCAGCGCGGCGCGCTATTACACCGCGCAGGAATTGCTGGCCCGCCGCGCCCTCCAGCACGCCCATCTTGATCAGGTGGAGACCGCGCTTCGATGCGTCCAGCCCGGCTGCGGCGGCGCGGTGGCGCTCTATGAAGCCAGCTCGGGCGAGACCGAAGCCTTTCAGGGCGGCATGCCCTAGCGCCTCTCGCGCAGCGGCCGTCTTGAGCTGGAGCGCTCTTCAGGGCAGACAGAGCGCCAGAAAAGGATCCCGCCATGCCCGCACCTGAAGAAGAGCTTGTCGTCATCGCCGCTGTCGCGGGCGCCCATGGGGTGCGCGGGGATGTGAAGATCAAGCCCTTCGGCGACGCTGCCCAAGTCTGCAGCTATGGCCCGTTCCTGGATAAATCCGGCGCGGTGATCCTGACCCCGACGCAAGCCAAACCCGGCCCCAACGGCACCGTGACGATCCGGCTAAAGGAAAATCTCACCCGTGAACAGGTGCAGGCGATGAAGGGCACGCTGCTGCACGCCCCGCGCAGCGCCTTGCCGGAATTGGAAGAGGACGAGTTCTATTATTCAGACCTGATCGGTCTGACGGTGGAAAATCTTGAGGGTGAAGCGCTTGGCAAGGTGAAATCGGTGCAGGATTTCGGCGCCGGCGATCTGCTGGAAATCTCAGGCCCTGACGGCGTCTGGTTTCTGCCCTTCACCAAAGCGGCGGTCCCCCATATGGACCTCGCTGCCGGCAAACTCGTCGCCAACCCGCCGGAAACCATTGAAGGCGATGAAGACAAAGACCAATAAGCGCGAACTCGCTTGATGGGCGAGAAAGGCTGGGGCACCCTCTCTTCAAAAGAGGGGGATATCCATGATCTGGCTCGCCGCGCTGGCATTGGCTGCGCAGGACCCGCAGTTGGTAGAGTGCGGCCTGCGCGGCGTCTCCGAACGCGATGATCCCAGACGCGCGCCAGAGCAGATCACGGCTCAATGCCCGGAAGGTCATGACGGATTGCAGGCTGAAGCCGACAGAGTATTGGCCCAGATTGACTTGCCGTCACGACGACTAGCCAGATTTTCCAGCTATAGTGTCGCCGACAGGCTGGCCTTCCAGCGAGATGGCGCGGTCTGGCAGGCCCTTCCGGGCCAATGGCTCCTGAAAACGGACATCCTCTTTCCCATGCGCGCAGCCGAGTATGGCGCAACACACATGGTCTGCACCTTTGCAGCGCGCCCGACCAATGACGGGGCGCTCAATGACCCCAATGTGGTTTGCCTATCCGATGTTGATCGCGCGGAGCGCACCTTAAGTCGTGCACTGCATCAAGAGCTGCAAAACTGGCGCCTGGCGCCGACGCCTTACGAATACTGCATGAATGAACAACTTTATGTGGGTGCACAGATCATCACACCGTCAGGGGCGCAAGCCGAAACACAGATGCCTGACCCGGCCCGCCTGCCTGACTTGTGCCGCGAAGGCGAGGACTGATCCCCCATGCCCCGCCTGATTGCGCTCCTCCTTCCACTGTTCCTCCTCACCGCCTGCGCCACCGCCCCGGACAATCTGCCGGATCGCGAGTGTGCGGTGACGACAGCGGTGCTGAGTCCGATTCTGGGGGCGGCTGCTGAAAGCGGCGACAGCGCCGAGCTGGCGCGGCGCACGGGGCTCTGGCCCGAAGCGGGCTCTGACCGTTGGGCCTATGTGCAGCAAATGGGGTTTTCGCCAACCTGGCGCTCTGGCGCGACGGATCAGGCCCTGCGCAGCGTCTATTGGCGAGCCTACAGCCCCCTGCAGCGCGATGTCGGCCTGAGCCGGGTCGAGCGCGAGATGCGCGCCTGGGAGGCAGCCTATGAAGAAGTCGGCGATGACCGGCTCTACGCCGATGCGGCGTTGTGGTCAGCGTTTCTGGCTGACAATCAATCCCGACGCGCCACGCCCTGCGCCCAAGCGCTCGCCGAGCAGTATGGGGCGCAACAGGTGCGCGCCTCAGCCCCGCGCGCAGCCAAAGCCGTCCGCATCGAACCGAGCCGTCCAGTGTTCAGCGCCAATAGCGACCGCGCCCTGATCGCCGCGCGCACCGTTTATCCTGAACTGAACCCTGGCGACGGCGCGCGCGTCACCGGCACGGTCTGGCTGCTCAATCCTCGAACCGACGGCAGCTGGCGCGTGATCAGCGCCCGGCGCACAGATCTGCAGTAAGGCATGGTCTGAAACGCCGCATGGGCCTCCGGATCAAGTCCGAAGGCCGAGAGGGTTCTACTCTACATCTCGGTCCTCGGGCTTGACCCGGGGACCCACAAGCCCCGCGCGCGAACGCAAGGGTGAGCCAAATGACGGGTCGCGCGGGAGCGGGCCGTTTGAAGGTGAACGATAAGTCTTGGAAGCCAAACCCGGCTCCCGCGCTGGAGATGTTTTATCGGGATCACCGCGCGGAGACTTCTGCGCTGTCGCGCCGCCGGTGCAGTCACCGTCTCATCAGACGCCGCTGCCCTGGACCGCTCGGTGATGATCCGCCTTTTCGGACAGAGCATGCGTTAAACGCCTTGTCCTCGGGACATCCCGCCCCT
>NZ_DEMB01000003.1:0-65528 GCF_002354675.1 Oceanicaulis sp. UBA2681
CCGGAAATGACCATGGACATTCCAGTAACCGGCACGGTCGACCTCTCCGGGTTCAGCGAGGGCGACACGGTGCGCTTCACCGTCCGGCGCGGACGCGACGACGTCTTCCGAATCGTCGACATGGCCCCGACCGAGGCGGACGAATGATGGTGCGCAGTCTTACCGCTGCGATCGCATTGGTCAGTTTCACCGCGGCCGCCTACGCCCATGCCGGCCTCAGGTCATCCTCGATCGAGGATGGCGCGACGCTGGTAACGGCGCCGAGCGAGATCACGCTCGAATTCACCGCAGAGGTCGGATTGGCGTCGGTGCAATTGGAGACCGCCGATGGTCGTTCCCTCGAAACCGGGTTTTCGCCAGACCGGTCGTTCGCGGTCGAGCACACCGCGCCGCTTCCTGAACTGTCCGAAGGCGCATACGTCCTTGAATGGCGCGCGCTTGCACGAGATGGCCACGTCATGACCAGAGAGATCAGCTTCTCCGTGACCGGCGGCGATGCCTGACGCATTTACGCTGGCTGTCTTCGCGACGAAGCTCTGCGTCCTTGCCGCTGCGCTTATGTCGGCGGGCCTGGGCTGGGCGATCGCGCTCGGCGGCGATCTAAGCCGCCGCGTGAGGTCGAGCGTTGTCGCCGGCTCCGCCCTGGCGGCAGCTCTTTGCTACGCGGTCCTCCTCCTTACGACAAACGCCCAGCTCGGCGGCGCGTGGGCCTCTGCGCTCGATCCTATGACGTTCGCCTGGATATGGCCCGGCCGGCAAGCTCAGGTTCTGGTGCTCAGCCTTGGACTTGTGGCGGCGGTCGCGGCCTCCCTCGCCAAGCTGCGCTTGCTCGGTCTCACCGCGGCGGTACTTATCGGCGTGTCGTTCTCCCTGAGTGGCCATGCCGCGGGTCTGGAAGACGGGCTCTCCGCCCAGATCGGCGTGGCGATTCATGGGCTCGCCGCGTCGTTCTGGTTCATCGCCCCGCTGCTCCTTTGGCCTCAGGGCGATGGCTACGACGCGAGCGTCGTCCGCCGCTTCAGCGAAGCGGCGGTCTGGATCGTCTCGATGGTCTTCGCTGCAGGCGGATATCTCGTCTGGCGCCTCGCCGGTGGGCTGGCCGAACTCTTCACCACCGCGTACGGCCAGCTCCTGACCGCCAAACTCGCTGTCGCCTTGGTCGCGCTCGCACTCGGCGCCGTCAACAAGCATCTAGTGAGCCGAATACTCGCCGCCGATCTGCCTCGTGGACGCCGTCTGCTGCAAATCACGCTTGGTGCTGACGCAGTGCTGTTCCTGTCAGCGCTCGCCCTCGTCACGTGGGTGACGACGGTCAGCGGTCCAGCTTCCTAGCTCGAGCTTTCATCTTCCGGCCTACCCTCAGCTTGAACGCGGCGCAGGAACCAACTTTCAAATGCGAAGATCGCGACGATGCCTCCGAGTGAGATCAAGATGATCAGCGGGTCGTTCAGCGCCTTCACCACGATGAAAGCGGTTAGAGCGACGGCGTCGAGAATGATTGCGCTGACCAGGATGACCGGGTTCGCGTCGACCTCCTCGCGCATGCGCCGGAGCACGCCCCAATGGATGATGATGTCCATCACCAGATAGAAGATCGCCCCCATCGACGCGATGCGGCCCAGGTCGAAGAAGGCGGCCAGGATGCCCGCAGCGACCACTGTATAGACCAAGGTATGCTTCTGGATGTCGCCGGGCATCCCGAAATGCTTGTGCGGTACCAGCTTCATGTCGGTCAGCATGGCGATCATGCGCGAGACGGCGAAGATGCTTGCGATGACGCCGGACGCGGTCGCAATGATGGCGAGCGCCACGGTGAACTGGACCCCGAGATCCCCCACAGCCGGCCGAGCAGCTTCAGCCAGCGAATAGTCTCGCGCGGCGATGATTTCCTCAATGGAAAGCGTCGAGCCGACCGCCCAGGCGACCAGCATGTAGACCACGAGGCAGATAGCGAGCGCGATGATGATCGCGCGGCCGACATTGCGGTGCGGATTTTTAAGCTCCGAGCCGCTGTTGGTGATAGTCGTGAAGCCCTTGTAGGCGAGAATGGCGAGAGCGACGCCGGCGAGAAAGCCGCCGATCGAACCCGCTTGCGCCGGTTCATCGCTTGTCGCCGGCTCGAAATTGAATCCGGCCGCGGCCAGCGCGACGATTGCGAAGATCAGAATGCCGCCGATCTTCACCACCGCTGCGACCTTGGAAAGGCCTCCAACGAACCGGTTGCCGGCGACGTTCACGATGAAGGCGAACATGATGAGTCCGACCGCCAGAACCGGAATGAGCACAGACGGCGTGTCACCTTGAAAGAGCTGCAGCGTGTAGGTGGCGAACGTGCGCGCCACGAGGCTCTCGTTGATGATCATGGAGAAGGCCATGAGCAGAGCTGATCCGCCGGTCACGGCGACAGGACCATAGGCCTTGTTGAGGATCATCGCGATGCCACCCGCCGAAGGGTAGCGGTTGGACACCTTGATATAGGTGTAGGCGCTGAAGCCGCTGATGATGGCGGCCACGAGGAAGGCGAGAGGGAACCAGGGACCGGCGAACTCGGCGATCTGGCCGGTCAGTGCGAATATCCCCGCGCCTATCATAACCCCGGTTCCCATCGCCACTGCGCCGGCGAGGGTCAGACTGTTTGCAACGTATCTCGCCGAGCGTTCGTCGTTCTTCAAGGGAAGGCCTCCTGCTTCTGCCTAGAGCCGAACGCTGCGAAGACGCAGCGCGTTGCCGATCACGGAGACCGAAGACAGGCTCATCGCCGCGGCTGCTATCATCGGGCTGAGGAGAACGCCGAAGACGGGATATAGGAGCCCAGCAGCCACCGGTACGCCGGCCGCGTTGTATATGAAGGCGAAGAATAGATTCTGGCGGATATTGGCCATCGTGGCGCGGCTAAGGCGGACTGCTTTCGCGACACCGCGCAAGTCACCGCTCATCAGGGTGACGCTCGCGCTTTCCATCGCGACGTCAGCGCCGGTGCCCATGGCGATGCCCACATTCGCACCGGCGAGCGCAGGTGCGTCGTTCACGCCGTCGCCAGCCATGGCGACGATGAAGCCCTTCGCCTGAAACTCTTTGACGATGCGGCTCTTGTCCTGAGGCAAGACATCGGCGTGAATTTCGTCAATACCGAGCTTGGCGCCGATGGCTTCGGCTGTGCGCCGGTTGTCGCCTGTCAGCATCACCACACGGATATCCGCGCCATGGAGGTCGGCAAGCGCCTCGCTCGTCGTTTCCTTGATCGGATCGGCGACGCCTATCATTCCGGCGACCGTGCCGTCGATGGCGGCGAACATCACTGTCTGGCCCTCTGCTCGCCAGGAGTCGGCCTCTGCAGCGATTTCGGCGGACATTCCGCCGAACGCCTCCATCATCGCCGCATTGCCAACCGCGACCGTATGCTCACGAACCTCGCCGGCCACACCCTTGCCGGTTGTGGACTGAAACCCAGAAACATCGCTGATAGAGGCGCCACGCGCTTGGGCGCCAGCAACGATCGCGGCGGCGAGCGGGTGCTCGCTGCCTTGCTCGAGTGAGGCGACAAGGCCCAATACTTCATCCTCTGAAAGCTCGCTGAAACACTTGATCGAGGTGAGCTTGGGGCGGCCTTCTGTCAGGGTGCCGGTCTTGTCGACGACGAGAAGGTCAACCTTCTCCAGAGTTTCAAGGGCCTCTGCGTTCTTCACAAGGACGCCGCGCTTCGCCCCCTGACCGGTCGCCACCATGATCGACATGGGTGTAGCGAGCCCGAGTGCGCACGGACAGGCGATGATGAGGACGGCGACTGCGTTGACCAGCGCATAGGTCATCGCGGGTTCAGGGCCGAAGGTCGACCAAGCAATGAAGGAGATCACTGCGACTCCGATAACAGCTGGAACGAACCAGCCCGATACCGTATCGGCCAGTCTCTGGATCGGTGCACGGCTTCGCTGTGCTTCGGCGACCATCTGAACGATCTGTGAGAGGGTTGAGTCTTCGCCAACCCTTGTAGCTTTGATGATCAGCCCACCGGTCTGGTTCACGGTGCCTCCCGTGACTGCATCGCCATTCTGCTTGGCCACAGGTATGGCTTCGCCGGTGATCATGGATTCGTCGACCGTGCTGGAGCCGTCCTCGACTGTCGCGTCCACCGGAATTTTCTCGCCAGGGCGCACCCGCAGCCGGTCGCCCTCCGCTAGTTCGTCGAGAGACACTTCCGCTTCCGATCCGTCTGTTTCGATCCGCCGCGCGGTCGGCGGTGCAAGTTCCAGGAGCGCGCGGATCGCCCCCGAAGTCGCGTTGCGTGCTCGAAGCTCAAGCACTTGCCCAAGGAGAACCAGCGTCGTGATGACCGCTGCGGCCTCGAAATAGACCCCGACCTCGCCGTTGGCGTGACGGAACGCGTCTGGAAACAAGCCTGGCGCCACGGTGGCGACGACGCTGTAAATATAGGCGACAGAAACACCCAGCCCTATGAGGGTGAACATGTTCAGGTTCATGGTGCGAACCGACTGCGTTCCGCGCACCAGGAAGGGCCAGCCGCCCCACAGGACGACGGGAGAGGCCAGAAGAAGCTGTAGCCATTGGGCTGACGCGCCCCTGATCAGCGCGTGTAACGGGCTGCCTGGCACCATTTCGGCCATAGTGTAGAGGAACAAGGGAAGTGTGAACGCCGCGCTGACCCAGAAGCGCCGGGTCATGTCAGCCAATTCCTCGCTGTCCTGCTCGCCCCCGGCGACCGCGCTCTCGGGCTCAAGCGCCATACCGCAGATCGGGCAGGGTCCCGGTTTCTGCTCACGAACGCCTGGATGCATGGGACAGGTGTAGACCACGCCGTCAAAGTCGTTGGGGATGCGATCGTACTTCCCGCCGGGCTGCTGCCCCGGATCGCGCTTGTCAGACGGGGCGTCGTGCTCATGACATTGATGATCCAACTTTCCCTCCCATGGGCGTGCAGCGCTCTTATCCTTCATACGCGGCGCAACCGGCCCTCCCTCAGGATTGCTGAAACGCCTATCCGGCAGGCTCTCTGCGTTGCCGCTGGCCCGTGAAACGAAAACAGGCAGAGGAAAGGCGCGTCATGCAAACCGCACCCGGACCCTGTCGGCTTGAGGACAGAGCCAATAACTTCACCGCCATGCGGATCGGGTTCGCCGTCCTGCTTCTCTACGGGCACGCGCTCATGCTGCCGCAGGGACTGCCCACGACCGGGGCTTGCGCCCCGGTCTGGACGGTGTGCTCGCGCTGCGCCGCGCCCGCTCGCTTCAGAGCTGAACCCCGAAGCGTGACACGATTGCGGCTGTGATCAGGTAGAGGACGACCGTGAGCGCAAGCCCGGCGCCGAGGGAGGGATAGAAGTCCACGCCCCGCCGGATCAGGGCCGGGATCAGCAGGAACATGGGAAGGCTCGGCAGGACGTACCAGAAGGTCGCCTCGGCATGGGCGGCCATGCGCTGAGGGTCGGGGGCGTCACGCCACAGCCAGATCATGCCCAGAACCGAAATAAGCGGGAGCGAGGCGAGGAGCGCCGCCATGGCCGGGCTACGCTTGGCCAGTTCGGATACGGCGACGATGATCAGGGCCGAAATGACCGCTTTGACCGCCAGATAGACCATGGCGTGCGCTCCTTTATCGCTACTCCGCGACGACGAGCGTGAAGGGTGCGGTCACCAGCTCGCCGTCATGGCGGATTTCGACGAAGAGACGATGCACGCCCCGCTCTTCGAACCCGACTTCGAAGGCCAGGTCCGGCCCCGCGCGCTCGTCCGCGCTCAGCGGCGCGTCGCCCAGGGGATGGGCGTGGGCCATGCTCGTCGCGGCCGGACCGAATCCGACAATGTGGGCGTATGCGCCGAGATGAGGCTCGAGGCTTCCGTCCGCACCGGCGACCGACAGCGCCATTGAAACCGTCCCCCCGGCGCGGGCATCGCTCTGCGGGGACAGGGTGAAGGCGAGGCCGCCGGCGTCCGCGGTCAGCACGTCTGCAGGGATGATGAAGGGCGCGGCTTCATCGCCGACCCGGACCCAGTCGGTGGCGCGCACCGCACCCTCGCCATGGGCTTCATGATCACCGTGGCCGTCTTCATGCCCATGATCCTCATAGCCGTGATCGGCGTGGTGGTCACCGCCATGATCATCATGGCCGTGCCCGTGATCGTCGTCGTGTCCGGCGTCGTCATGATGGTCGGACTGCGCGGCCGTCATGTCGAACGGTTCGGCGAGCCGGCCGTCCACCCAGACCCGGTAGATACGGGCATGAGCGGGCGTGAAGCTGAGCGTAGTGCGCCCCTCGGCGTCCGGCTCTACATGCAAGTGGTGGAAGTCCTCAAGACCTTCATCAACGATCAGCACGTGAACCAGGCGCTCATGACTGTCCACGAAGTCCGCGGCAGTCACCGGCGCGCCATCAGGACCAGAAAGCTGCAAGCTCAACGTCGCCGAACGGCCTGGGACGAGATCGCCGGCCGGTTCCACATCGAGACGAAGCCCGCTCGGGTGATGCTCGTCTTCATGGGCGTGAGCGCCATGGCCCTGATCATCGTGGGCGTGGCCATGATCATCATGCTGGTGTCCGTGATCGTCGTGATCATGGCCATGCTCCTGAGCGATGGCCGGAGCCGCGAGAAGCGCTGTGCTAAGAGCGGCGAGGCTGATGAGAGAAAGACGCATGGGGTTTAGCTCCGTGAGGGATCAGGGATCGGGTCAGACGGCATGTCGCGCGTGTCGGCGCCGAGATGGCGCACGGCGCCGAAGCGGGCGTAGAGCGCAGGCAGGACGATCATGTTGAGCAATGTGGAGGATACAAGGCCGAATAGGATCACCACCGCCATGGGGGCCTGGATTTCGCTGCCCGGTTCACCGCCGCGCAGAGCGAGCGGCACGAGCGCAAGCGCCGTGGCGAGCGCGGTCATCAGGATCGGCACCAGCCGCTCCATTGCGCCGCGGCGCACAGCCTCATCGAAGCTCTTCGCTTCCCCGCTCAGGGTGAGATGCCGGATATGGGAGACCATCATCACGCCATTTCGGGTGGCGATGCCGAACAGGGTGATGAAGCCAATGATCGAGGCGACCGACAGCACGCCGCCGGCTGCAAAGACGCCGACCACGCCGCCGATGAGAGCGAACGGCAGGTTCGCCATGACAAGTGCGGCGTCACGACCTGAACTGAACGCCATATAGAGCAGCAGGAAAACGCCCACCACCACGCCGGCCGACAGGATTGAGAGCCGGGCCGTGGCTTCATTGGCGCTCTCGAACTGACCTCCGTACTCGATAAAATAGCCCTGCGGCAGGGTCAGGTTGGTCGCGACATTGTCCTGAATATCGCCGACTACACCGAGCAGGTCGCGCCCGGCTACGTTGGACATGATGACGATCTTGCGCTGGACGTTTTCACGACTGATCGTGTTCGGTCCGCGGTCGCGGCGAATATCCGCAAGGGCTCTCAAAGGCACTTCCGCTCCGGATGGCGTGAGGAAGCGCGTATCACCCACCGCCTGGAGGTCTTCCCGATTTTCCTGGGCATAGCGCACGACGAGATCGTAGGCGGCCCCGGCTTCAAGCACCTGGCTGACCTCGGCTCCGGCGAAGGCGGCTTCCACAGCCTCAGCGACATCGCGGACCTGCAGTCCGTGCCGGGCGATTGCGTCGCGCCGGAAATCTACCGTCAAAACGGGCACATCGGCCTGCTGTTCGACCGACAGGTCGACAACGCCGTCCACGTTTTCCATCTGCGCGCGGACCTGCTCGGCGATCCGGCGCAGCTCGTAGAGGTCCGGGCCAAAGAGTTTCACAGCGATATTGGCTCGGGTGCCCGAGAGCATGTGGTCGATCCGGTGAGAGATCGGCTGGCCAATGGTGATGTTCATGCCCGGAAGGACGCTGAGCGAGGCGCGCAAATCTTCAAGGAAGGCGTCCTTGGAACGGTCTCCCATGGAGAGGGTCACTTCGATTTCCGACGCGCTCACCGCCTGAGCGTGTTCGTCCAGCTCTGCGCGGCCGGTGCGTCGGGCGGTCGCCACGACTTCCGGCTGATCAAGCAGGATGCGCTCCACCATGGCGCCCAACGCGTCAGATTGCTCGAGCGATGTGCCGGGCAGGGTGACGGCGCTGACGGTCAGACTGCCCTCGTTGAAGTCGGGCAGGAAGGCGCGCCCCGCGCTCGCCAGCAAGGCCAACGCCCCTAGAAGAGCGACCAGCGACAGCCCGCCAAGGGTCGCCCAGCGCTGGAGAGAAACGTCTAGGACCGGCCGGTAGGCCGCCTGGGTCATGCGCGCCAGCCAGGGTTCGCGCTTGGATCGGATAGTCTTCGAGCCCGGCATCAGGATGGCGGCCAGCGCAGGCGTGACCGTAACTGCGACGAGCAGCGAAGCTGCAAGGGCGATTACATACGCGAGACCCAGGGGCTGTAGCAGGCGGCCCTCCACGCCCGACAGGAAGAAAAGCGGCAGGAAGACCAGCATGATGATCAGGGTCGCAAACACGATTGACCCTTGAATTTCACGTGTGGCCTCTTCGACTACCTTCAGGACCGGTTGCGGTTCGGATTTCACGAGATTGCCGCGCAGGCGGCGCACCACGTTTTCCACCACGATGATAGCATCGTCCACAAGAGCGCCGAGCGCGATCGCCATGCCACCGAGCGTCATCGTGTTGATGCTCGCGCCCAGCAGGCGCAAAGTCAGGATGGAGACGACCAGCGAGAGCGGAATGGCCAGTAGCGAGATTAATGTCGCCCGCCCGCTCATAAGGAAGGCGAAGACAATCACTACGACGAGGATCGCCCCGTCGCGCAAGGCGTGGAGCACATTGGTGACCGCCACCTCGATGAAGTTCGCCTGACGGAACAGATTAGTCTCGATGAACATGCCGTCGGGCAGGCCCGCCTCGACCTCGCCGATGACGCGGTCCAGCTCTTCAGTGAGGGTGAGCGTATTGGTGTCTGGTTGCTTCTGTATGCCGATGACTACAGCCGGATCGCCGTTCTGAGAACCTGTCCCGCGCGTGATCGCTGCGCCCATGCGCACCTCGGCCACGTCGCGCACCAGAACGGGTACGCCGTCCACCTGACCCACCGCAGTAGCGGCGATGTCGTCCAGGGACTCAATACGCCCCAATCCCCGGATCAGGTATTCTTGCCCGCCTTGGGAGACGAAGCCGGCTGCAGAGTTGGCGTTCGTCTCGGACACCGCCTCTATCACCGCTTCCAGGGTGACGCCAAAAGCGGCGAGGCGTTCGGGGCGGACATCCACTTGATACTGACGCACTTCGCCGCCGATGGGGATGACCTGGGCGACGCCTGGAACGGCTAGCAGCCTTCTGCGCAAATTCCAGTCCGCTGCGGTGCGTATGTCCATCTCGCTATGCCGGTCGGAGCCGAGCGCAATGAACATGACCTCGCCCATGATCGACGAGACTGGGGCCAGCACCGGGGCGGGTACATCAGGGGGCAAAGTCTCGCGCACCAGCTGAAGCTTCTCTGCAACGATCTGGCGGGCGCGGTAGATGTCTGTTCCCCATTCGAAATCGGCCCAGACCACCGCGCTGCCCACTGAGGTGGACGACCGGACGCGGCGCACTCCCGATGCGCCGTTCAGCGCGGTTTCGATGGGAAGGGTGATGAGGGTCTCTACCTCCTCAGGGGCCATGCCGTGCGCTTCGGCGACCACCGTCACGGTGGGTGCAGTCAGATCGGGAAATACGTCCACCGGCATGCGCGTGGCTTCCCATGCGCCCCATAGCAGCATTGCGAGGCCGCCGATTAGCACAAAGGCGCGGTTCAGAAGCGAGAAGCGTATGGTCTGATGTATCATGATCGTCCCGGTTCAGTGTGCATGGCCGTGGCCGGCTTCCGCCGGACCACTGGCGGCCAGGTGAACCAGATAAGCGCCCTGGCTGACGACCCTGTCTCCAGGCTCAACGCCGGACGCCACACCGATGAGGTCACCGTCTCTGACGGAAATGCGGATGGGCTGGCGGCGCCAGTTCTCTCCATTCTCCATCACGAAGACAACGCTCACGCCGGCCTCGTCCACGATGGCGCTCGCTGGAATGACCGGTCCGTCAAAACGCCGAGATGTGCGTACGCGCGCGGAGGCCAAGGCCCCCGCGGCGAAGCCGGACGCGTTCTCGAACTCGAAAATCACGGGCATGGTGCGTCGGACCGTGTCCACCGCGCCGCCAGCCGCGACCAAACGGCCGCCATAATCAGCTAGGTCATAAGCGGCGTCTTGTCCAAGTAGGGTGAACCACGCGCCTTGCGGCTGGCCAAGGTTGGGCGCGTCTATTTCAGCGACCTGGGCAACAAGCCGCATACGGCTCGGATCGACAATCCGGAACAGCTGTTCGCCTGCCTGAGCGTAGCTTCCGGGGCCCACATTGACCCTTGCGATGCGTCCGGCGACAGGGGCGCGCACGGCGACGCCGCCTTCCAGGCTACCCTGCGAACCTTCCAGACGAGCCTGAGCGGCGGACAGGCGCGCGCGCGTTGTTTCGAGATCGGCGCTGGCTTGTTCGACCCTGCTTTGCGCCACCGCACCCGCCTCGAACAGGCCTTCAACACGTTCAAACTCGGCCTGAGCCACCGAATAGGCGGCACGCGCAGCGTCGCGCTCGGCGAGAAGGCTCGCGAAGTCGCGCTCGCCGCCCAGATTTGGGGCGATGCGTGCAATCACTTGACCGGGCTCGACGCTGTCACCGATTTCAGGAAACCCGTCTTCTGCGGCCAGCACGACCCCTTCGGCCTGTGCGGTCAGTGTGGCGTCGCCGCCGGGGGCGGGCTCAAGAGTGGCTGGCGCGCGGACAGAGTGGAACAGGACGGCCTCACGCACCGGGGCGGTCGCGAAATCGACCTGCCATTGCTGCTCTTTCAGGAAGGCGATCAGGCCTTCTCCCGCCGCCTCGTCCGGCAAAGAAGCGTCTGCGTCTGCGACCGTTTCAAAAACCTGAAAGTTCCCAAGCTGATGCACGGATACCAGGTCGCCTGACTGAAGGATCACGGTCACTTCGCGCATGGCGGCATGTCTTGGCCTCGCGATTGGTCTAAATATGCCCGCCGTGGGCGAGGGGCCTGCGGTGAAGATTTCCTCTGGCGCGCCTCCTCCCGCCAGTCGAATCATGACGCTTCCTTCGGCTACAGGCGTGAAGTCATTCAGCCGTGTGAAGTGGGCCGCAAAAGGCGACTCTCGTCCCACAGCGAATGGCGGAAACTCGACGAACAGCTCGGTCGCATCGGTGAAGTCAGTGACTACAACGCCGCCACCATGGCCGTGCTCGTCTTCTCCATGGGCGTGTTCGTCATCTCCATGGTCGCCATCGCCATGACCATGGTCGTCCGCGCCATGGCTGTGCCCGCCATCTTCGTGATTATGTGTCTCGCCGGAACCATTGCAGCCGGCGAGGAGGCCGGAGAGAAGTCCGGTCAAAAGCAAAAAGTCGCGGCGCATCATTCGGTCTCCGCAAGAAGGGCGTGAAGCGCAATTTCAGCTTCGCGCATGCGATGTTTAAGGGAAATGGCCTGCCGCTCGGCTTCAAATGCCGCGCGCATGGCGTCTATGGCTTCAAGCGCGCCTATCTCGCCGGCGCTGTAGGAAACAAGCGCGATCCGGCGCAGCTCGCGTGCCGAGGTCAGCGCTTCAGCTTCATAGCTCTGCGCAGTCTCATGCAATGCGAGGGATCGGCGGGCAAGAAGCGCGGCCTCCGCCTCCAGGCGACGGCGCTCGCGACGCAGACGAGCTTCGGCCAGCCTAGCGTCAGCCGCACGCGCGTGTTGCTCGCCCCGGTTCCTGTCGAACAAGGGAAGCGGAACGCTGGCGCTCATAAGGACGCCGGTCTCCTCGCCCATGCCTTCAATATGACGCACGCCCACACCCAGCGTTACCTCAGGGGCGATCCTAGAAGCCGCGTCTTCTCGGGCCTCAGCCGCTGCGACTTCGGCTTCGAGCACGCTAAGCCGTGCCGAGCCGTCCAGCGAGGACAGTGCTTCAGCTGAAACCGTTTCCGGCAGTAAGTCGCCGACCGGATTAGCTGTAGTGACGAGGTCCGCTCCGGTCGCCACGAAAAGCGCGTCGCGCGCCGCTTGCACTGCAAGCCGCGCCTCTGCGGTCAAAGCCGGAAGGCGCAGTGTCTCCTGACGCACTCGCTCAAGCTCCAGACGTGACGCGTCGCCCGCATCGACCCTGCGCCGCGTTGCGTCTTCAAGGGCGGACAGCTGGTCGCTAAGCGCAGTGACCGCCGCCTGTTCGGCTTCGGCCGCGAGTACGGCATAGAACGCGGTGAGCGTTTCGGCCCTAAGCTCTGCGAGCGTGATCCGCCCTGCATTTCGTGCGGCGAGCAGTTCAGCCTGGGCGCTGCGGATTTCCAGAGTGCGACGACCTGAAAAGTCGAAATCGCGTTCAATGGACACTGAAGTCTCCGACCCGTCACCGCCAAAGCCGTCCTCGCCTTCCCGGTCCACAGACAGCACCGGATTGCGCCAGGTCTCTGCGGAGATTACCGCACCCTGCGCTGCTTCAGCCGGGGCTTCTGCGAACACTCGGTTCTCTGCATTTTCTAGGGCCAGCTGAACGGCCTGCTCGGCGGTCAGCGTCTGGGCCGTGGCGACGCTCGTCCAGATGAGCGTCACCGCTGTAGCAGCGAAACACCGAGCCAGGATCGGCCTTTTCAACACGGGTCGTCGGTCTGGGGAACGCACGGCTTAGCCTCCAAGCATGAGGAAAAGGGCTTCGATCTTGTGGTGAAGCGGCTCCAGCGCCACAAAAACTGCTGCGATCAAGACGGCGCTGATCGCGCTGGTGCGCATCATCGAGCGATTGAGAGGTTCGAAATCCGGCTCAAGCAATGCGCGGACTCGCAGGGCGATGTCCGCATTCTGAAACCCGGCGCAAAGATGAGAGCGCACACCCCGGCTCCGCTCCATGCGCACAAGCGTTTCTGCGATCTCCAGACGCGAATGGCTGTTCGAGACGGCGGCGTCACAGGCTTGTTCCTGGGCCAGGATCAACGCTTGCTGGAGCGTGGCCACGACCCGGTCGGGATACAGCCCGCAGACCACGGTCATCGCGAAGCGCGCCCAGAGGTCGCCGCGGGCAAGGTGGGCCCGCTCATGTGCTTCAACGATTTCGCATCCATCAGGACCCAGGTGCTCCGCCACGGCGTTGCTGATGAAGATAGAGGGCCGAAACAGACCGACGGCTAGCGCGATAGGCTCAGCGTAAGGCACATTCCAGCGCCCCGAAGCAGTTCGGGTCGCGCTACGCTCCAGGAGCCGCCTGATGCGGCGTATCGCAAGAATGCTCTCGGTGGTCACCTGCACAAGACGCAGCATCAACAGGGACGCCGTGATCAGCGTAACCCATGCGATCACGCCAGAGCCGGTGAATGCCCGATGGGTCGACCAACCTGCGAGGCTGCCGTGTCGATGGACCGGGGCGAGGTCCAGGGGAGATGCATGCGGGAACAGAATGACGCCCACCAGTCCGAACGCGCCGAACAGGAAGGGGGTTGTGGCCAGAAGGAGCACCATGACGGCCCGAAGATCAGGGCGGGTATGGCTCAAATTCCGCGTCACAGGTTCGGCCATAATCGACACCGCACCCCATGAGACCGCGAAGACAAACATGCCTGCGGCAAGCGCTATGATCGCCTCGCCGCCGGTCACCGGTCTTCTCCAGCGATCATGCGCTTATGTTTCGCTATGAGCGCCTCAAGCTCGTCGAGCAGATCGGGGTCGGCCTGCGAGGCGTAGCCGGCGAACGCCGCCATAAGCCCGCCCTCATGTCCGCTGCTGAAACGGCTGAGCGAACCCTCTATGAGGCGCGCCATGACCGCCTCGCGGGTTTCGGTCGACCGATACACATAGGCATGGCTGACCCGCTCACGTGTCAGCAGTCCCTTGCGATGCAAGCGCTCCAACGTCGATTGAATTGTCTGAAGCGAGTTGCCGCGCTGCGTTCCGATGCGTCTATGAAGATCGCGCGCTTCGACCTCGTCATGGCGCCAGATATCCTCTAGCACCGCAACTTCCAGCTCACCCAGATTCAACTCCGAACACGACATGCCGGTCTCCTTGAAGTCTAGGGGATACCCGCTGAAAGACCGACTGGCAATCGGTGTTTCGCTCAAATCCGAAACTCATATGGGTCAAATCGATTTCAGAGGTGATTTACACCCGAAGGACCCGGGTTATTGAGCCGGTTTTTTTCTAAGACTTCTCTGTTCTGGACGTGCGGTCATCAGGAACGGACCCGGCACGGGCCGGGAACAGGGCTGGCGGGAGCATGCTGCACGTATGCTGCATGGAGCAGTTAAGGTATTGAAATTATTATCTTGAAGTCAGACTACGAATCTGGGGGTCGGGAGTTCGAATCTTCCCCGGCGCGCCATTCTTCCCAAAACTCAAATCTATAATCTTTGATCTTTCAGCTCGTCAGAAACTTGGCGGGCTCTGTTCCGTTCGTGAATGTGCAGTCTGTTCGGCCCGGCTTGCCCGCGAAGACGCTGCTGTCTAGTTTCACGATCATGATGTTTCGCGCGTTCAAAATCGTGTTTGTTTCGCTGGCCCTCATCCTGCTCGGCGGACAGATCGCGTGCGCGGCTGTGGACGCGGTGACCGAAGCGGGACCCGGGCATTCCATCCATCACGCCGAAGAAGAGCATGACGCGGACGGGCCGTGCGCGGATGTATGCGCGACGCACCATCTGGTGATTTTCCCCGATCTGGCCGTCACAGAAGCGCGCGCCGCTTTGCCGATCCGTCGGGTTTTGAAGCCTATGGCGTTCACCTCCATCCCCGCTGCGCCGCCATTTTCACCGCCCCGGAGCGTCACCGTCTGATCCGTTTGAAGACGCACTGACCTCCAGGGACTGACATGACATTGACTTATGAACTGGGGCGGTTCGCCCTCTTCCTCGCCGCGTGCAGCGCGGCGGGAAGCTTGGCTTTGATCGGTTGCAGCGATGCAGCGCCGGGAGAGCTTTCACATTCCCATGCGGACGAGAATGGTCACGCTGACGGCCACGCGCCTCATGGTGAGGCGGAGGAGTCTGAACCGTCCGGCCACGCTGACTCTCACACCGAAATCGCGCTGACCGACGCCGAGCGCGATGCGCTGGGCGTGGTGCTGGGCGCGGTCAGCCGCGGGCCGGTCGAGGGCTGGGTCGAGCTGCCTGGCGAGGTGCGCTTTGATGAGAACCGCATCGCTCTGGTCTCGGCGCCGGTTGAGGGCGTGATCCGTGACGTGTTCGCCAGCGTCGGCGATCAGGTGCGGCAAGGCGATGTGCTGGCGGTGCTCGACAGCCGGGAGCTGGCCGAAGCCAAGGCGGCCTATCTGTCGACCCTGGCGTCGATGGAGCTGGTGCGCCCCGAGTTTGAGCGCGAGCGCGCCTTGTTTGATCGCGGCGTGTCCACCGAAAGCCGGTTCCAGACCGCACGGCGAGAGCTGGAAGAAGCCCGCATCGCCGTCAGGAGCGCGCAATACCAGCTGGACGCGCTGGGCGTGGATGAGACCGCCCGCGACGCCTTGGCGGATCCCGAGACGGGGGCGCTCAGCCGTTACGCCTTGATCGCGCCCATGGACGGCGTGATCACCGAGCGCCATGCGGTGCGCGGTGAATTCGCCGAGGCTGGCGATGTGGAGCCGACCTTCGTCATCGCCGATTCCCGTCAGGTCTGGGTGGATGCGGCGATCTACGGGCCGGACATGCTGCGGGTCCGCCAAGGGGCCCGCGCCCGCATCCGTCTCAATGACGCCGGGCTGATCCGTTCAGAGGTCAGTTTCGTGGCGCCCCAGATCGGTGAGGCGACCCGCACCGGTCTGGCGCGCCTGATCGTGGACAATGAGGACGGGCGGCTGATGCCCGGCGCGTTCGTGACGGTCGAGCTTGAAGACGCGGCGGCGGCGCAAAGCCTGCGGGCGCCGGCGAGCGCCATCCAGATGCTGGAGGGCGAGACGGTGGTGTTCGTCCCTGAGGGCGACAGATTTGAGGCGCGCCCGGTCCGTCTGGGCCGTCGCGGGCCGGACTTTGTCGAGATCGTCTCCGGGCTCGCTTTGGGCGATGCGCTTGTGGTGGAGGGCGCCTTTGCGCTCAAGGCCGAACTTCAAAAAGGGGAGTTTGGTGATGGCCACGCCCATTAACGCCGCGCATTCGGCGGCTTTCAGCCTGGTTCGACAGATTGTCTCGGCGCGCAGCATCGCGGCGCTGGTTTTCCTGGCCGTGCTGGCGGCGGGCGTCTGGGCCTGGCGCACCACGCCGGTGGACGCCTTTCCCGACATCACCCCGCCGCTGGTTCAGGTCTTCACGACGACGGACGGGCTGTCGCCCCAGGAGGTGGAGCGCTATGTGACCTTCCCGGTGGAGACCGTGATGAGCGGCCTGCCCGGCGTGCGGCAGGTGCGCTCGAACTCAAGCTTCGGCCTGTCCGTGGTGACGGTGTATTTCGAAGACGGGACGGATATTTATCTGGCGCGCCAGCTGGTGTCTGAACGTCTGGCGGCGGCGCGAGACGCTATCCCGGACGGCTTTGGCGAGCCTGAACTCGGGCCGCTCGCCTCGGGGCTGGGCCAGGTCCTGTTTTACTATCTCGACAGCGCGGATGGCGATCTGATCGGTCTGCGCACGGTGCAGGACTGGCTGGTGAAGCTTGACCTCCAGACCGTGCCGGGGGTCGCTGAAGTGTTGTCGCTGGGCGGGTTTGAGCGCCAGTACCAGGTCAATGTGCGCCCCCAGGCGCTGGTCCAGTACGATCTGAGCATGAGCGAAGTCGTAACCGCGCTTGAACGCGCGAACCTGAACGCCGGCGCGCAATACATTGTGGAGAATGACGAGCAATACACGGTGCGCGCCGAGGGGCTTTTGCAAGGTGAGGCGGATTTGCGCCAGGTGGTCGTCAAGGCTGTGGACGGTGTGCCGGTGCTGATGAGCCAGATCGCCGAGATCGCCGTAGGCGGCGCCCCGAGGCAGGGGCTCGCCACCATGAATGGCGAGGGCGAGGTCGTGGCCGGACTGGTCCTCAAACTGATCGGCGCCAATACGACCGCCGTTATCGAGGGCGTCCAGGCGCGCCTCGACGCCATTAATGCGGCCTTGCCCGACGGTGTGGTGGCGCGGCCCTATTATGACCAGTCCGAACTGGTCGGGCAGGCGGTCTCCACCATGACGACCGCGCTCTGGCAGGGGGCGTTGCTGGTGGGGCTGGTCCTGATGGTGTTCATGGGCGGCTGGCGACCTGGACTTATCGTCGCCGCTTCGATCCCGTTTTCGGTCGCCTTCGCCCTGATCGCCATGCGGGGCTTCGGGGTGTCTGTGAACCTGATGTCTCTGGGCGGGATCGCCATCGCCATCGGCATGATGGTGGATGGCGCCGTGGTCATCGTCGAGAACGCTCGTCGGCATGTGTCCGAGACGGCGCACAGCGATCGCGCGAGCGTCATCGCGGGTGCGGTGACGGAAGTGCTCAAACCCTTGAGCGTCTCCATCGCCATTGTGATGCTGGTCTTCCTGCCGATTCTCACCTTGCAGGGTGTGGAGGGCAAGACCTTCCGGCCGCTCGCTTTCTCCGTCATCCTCGCCATGGCGGGGTCTTTGGTGTTTGCGCTGGTGATCGCGCCGTCCGCATCGCGGTTTTTGAAAGTATCGCGCGCTCAGGCGGTCAGCGCAGGACGGATCGACCGGCTGATGGGGCGGGCGATCGGGTTTTTCGTGGGTCGGAGCAGCCTGGCCGCCGGATTGGCGGCGGTGATGCTGCTCATGGGCGGTCTGGCGTATACCCGGCTCGGTTCGGAGTTCTCGCCGCGTCTGAACGAGGGCGATATCCTGGTGCGTCTGACCATGGCGCCGTCTATTTCACTCGAAGCGGCGGGCGAGACGGTCACGCGGTTTGAACGGCAAGTGCTTGAGCGCTTTCCCGAGGTCGAGCGTGTGGTGACGCGCGTGGGCCGCGGCGAAGTGGGCGCCCATGCCGATCCAGTCAACAATGCGGAAGCCTTTCTGGCGCTCAAACCGCGATCAGACTGGCTGACGGCCCGCAATCAGGCCCAGCTGCTTGATGTGATGAGTGAAGCGTTCGAGGATTTCCCCGGCGTCCAGTTCAACTTCACCCAGCCGATCGCCGCTGCGACCGATGAGCTGCTGACGGGATCGCGCGCCGAGATCGCCATCAAGCTGTTTGGTCCTGATACGGATGTGCTGGCGCGACAGGCGAGCCGCATCGCTTCGGTCGTGGGCGGCGTCCGCGGCGCAGCGGATGTGCAGGTGGAACAGGTCACCGGCGCGCCGCAAATCCGCATTGTGGTGGATCGCGCCGCCATCGCCCGCTACGGCCTGCAGGTCGCAGACGTGCTGGAGACGGTCCGACAGGCGGTCGGCGGCGCCCAGGCCGGGCAGGTCTATGACGGGGTGCGCCGGTTTGACATTGTCGCCCGCTATGCCGAAGCTGATCGGGACACGCCTGAACGCATCGCCCGCACCCTGATAGAGGGGCCCAATGGCGAGCGTATGCCGCTGGGCGCTCTGGCGCGGGTGGAGCGCATTGAAGGGCCACGTCAGGTGACGCGCGAGAACGGACGGCGTTTCATCACTATTCAGAGCAATGTGAGGGCGCGCGATATCGGCTCCTTCGTGGAAGCGGCGCGCGCCGCCGTAGAGCAAGAGGTGGATCTGCCGCCCGGCTATCTCGTGGAATGGGGCGGCCAGTTCGAGCTGCAGCAGCAGGCGAACGCCCGGTTCGCCATGATCATCCCGGTGACTTTGGCGCTGGTCTTTGTCTTGTTGCTCATGGCGTTCAACCGCCTCAAAAGCGCGGTCCTGATCGTGTTGAACATCCCGCTGGCGCTGGTTGGCGGGCTGGTGGCGCTATGGGCGTCGGGGCTGAATCTGTCGGTGCCAGCGTCCGTGGGCTTTATCGCCCTGTTCGGCATTGCGCTGGGCAACGCCATGGTCCTGGTGTCCTTTCTGGACCGTCTGGCGGTCACGCAGCGCGATCGCCGCGCGTTGAGCGTGACGGGCGCGCTGTTGCGGGTCCGGCCTGTTCTGATGACGGCCTCCACCACCTTGCTGGGATTGGCGCCCTTATTGTTCGCCGATGGCGTGGGCTCGGAAGTGCAGCGCCCGCTAGCGGTTGTTGTGATCGGCGGTCTGGTCAGTTCGACCCTGGTGACCCTGTTCATCCTGCCTGCGGTCTACGCCTGGTTCGCGCCAGCCTATCCCGAACACCCGCAAGATCTTGAAATACAAGGAGGGCCGACAGGATCGCAAAAAACCGCGCCAGAATTAGGGTAAATCTGGTATTCTGGCGTCGGGAGGCGCGCATGTCTGACGGGCGCAGTCGAGGTTTGGGAGCCATGCTGGCGGGGCTGAGTCTCGCCATCTGCAGCGGATTTGCGGCGCAGGCCCAGACCGCTCAGCCGGCCCGTCTCGCCCAGCCCCAGAGTATCCCTCGGCCAGACCAGCCGGTCGCGGCCGAGGTGGACTGGGACGCGGTGCGCGCTGATGTCGCCCGAAGCCAGAGCGCCGGGCGGCTGACAGCGGCGCGGCCTGTGATCTTTCCGGTGCTGCCGCGCAATCTTGAGGCTGGCCAATCCATCGAGACAGAGGTTCCGATCCTGACGCCGAGCACTGCGTCGCTGGGGTTTGAGCGTCAGGCCGAGGTCCTTCTGTTCGCCCGCGGAGACTTTTACACGCTCGTCATCCAGGGCGAGGGCGTCATCATCGAGGTGTTCGGCACCCGGCTGGCCCATGCACCGGTCGAGGATGCGAGAACTGCGCGCTTCCTGCGCGGATCAGGCCCTGAAGGCTACCGGACGACGCGCACGCGTTCGGGGCGGGAGCTCAGCTTCAATCGCTACAATGCAGCCTATTCCATCACGCTCGAGTGTGACGCCCCGGAGCAGGATGTGCGCTGCGTCGAGCCGGAGTATGGCGAGCGTTTGATGCAATCGCTGCAAGTCATGCCCGGAACACGGGGACGGGAGGGCGCGGGATGAGCCGGCGTCCTGTCGAATACGGGCTTGCGCTTTTGGTCGCTTTGGTTGGTGGCGCCGTCCTGGTGTTCTGGCCGCACGCTTCGGACACGCCGCCCCCTGATACGCCTGCCGAACAGGAAGCGCCCGCTGAAGAGGCCGAGCCGTCCGAGGAAGAGGCTGAACCTCCCGTCGAACCGCCTGAGGAGCCTGAGCCGGAAGGGCCTGTTGTTGATGCGTCGGGGGACCCAGTGTCATTCATGCCGCCGGGCGATCTGACGCCGGGCAGTGGATCGGGGCAGACCGAGCAGATCAATTATGCCCCGCAGATGCGGTTTCCGCTGGAGGCCGGACAGGCCTACGCCAATTCCCAGGTCTATGGGCATGGCGGTTATCTGGGGCCGGGCGGCGGCCAGTGCGACGCCGCGAATTATTCGTATGCCTGGCGCGATAATTTTTGCGAAACGCGGTCGTATTCCGCGCCGCTCTGTCCGTCCGGCACGGGGCATCAGGGGCAGGATATCCGTCCCGCAACCTGTCAGGACGCGGTGCACTGGGCCGTCGCCGCTGATGACGGCGTGATCACGTCTGTGGGCAGTTACTCGGTCCGCCTGATGAGCGAGACCGGCGTTCGCTACACCTATCTGCATCTGGAGCGCGACAGCTTGCAGGTGGCGCCGGGTGACACTGTGAGCAAAGGCGAGCGCTTGGGCTTCGTGTCTAACGAGTTTGGCGGCACGCCCACCACCATTCACTTGCATTTCGAGATCAAGATGGCGCTTGAGACGCCTCATGGCCTGCAGAACGTCAATGTTCCGCCCTATGTCGCGCTTGTGGACAGCTATCAGCAGCTGTTGTCTGAAGGCGAGAGCGATCACGGTTAAGCGCCTGACGCGTATGATTAACACATCTACAAGTGGAATGGTGGTCCGTTCTGAACCTCTGTGACCGGGAGGTGAACATGGCGGCGGCGCTCTCAACCCAGGCTGCGACGGACCAGGCCCCTCAAGAGGGTGCGGCGTCGGGACGGCAATTACTGAGCTTTCTGGACAAGGCCGACCCCAATGGGGGCCGAGCCAAGGCGATCTGGTCGCAACTGGAACCGGCCTTGCCGCGGATTCTGGATCATTTTTACGCGCATATTCAGAACCAGCCGCACCTGAACGCGATTCTGCAAGGCTCCCAGCAGGGCGTGGCCAAGCTCAAGGCGTCACAGACCGAGCACTGGCGCGCCATGTTCTGCAGCCCGGTTGATGACGCCTTTGACGCGCGCGCCCGTAAAGTCGGCGAAGCGCATGTGCGCATCGGGCTTTCCTCTGACTGGTTCATCGCCGGGTATGGCGTCGTTTTGATGGAGGCGATCCCGGCCATCTTGCAGGCGCACCGCTTTACGCCGCAGCGCGCGGCGGGTGATTTGCAGATCCTGATTTCACGCATGTTTCTGGACATGGGAGTGGCGGACGCGACCTATTCCATGGGCGTCAACCAGCAAGAAAGCCAGAGCTGGCGCGAGGAGAACGACTATACGAGCCTGAGAACCGTCGCGAGCACGATTGTCGAGCTCAATGAGGTGATGCTCAACCTGGCGGTGCTCAGCAGCTCGACTGCAAAAACCACCACGGGCAGTCATGCGATTTCGGACTCCGTAGGCCAACTGGTCGAGGCCATGCAGCAGATCGCGGAGACCTCGCAATCGGCGTCCAGTGAGGCTGAGCAGACCCATGAAGCGCTGCGCGACGGCGTGCAGAGCATGATGCAGGCCAAATCCGCCATCACGAGCGTGACCGGTGCGGCGCAACGGTCAACAGAGAGCCTCAAGGCGTTGCAACAGGCCTCCCAGGAGATCACCGACTTTCTGGGGGTGATCCAGTCCATTTCCGATCAGACCAATCTTCTGGCGCTGAACGCGACGATCGAAGCCGCGCGCGCCGGTGAAGCGGGCAAGGGGTTTGCGGTGGTGGCCAGCGAGGTGAAGGCGCTCGCCAGTCAGGCCGCCTCCGCCACCGAGGATATCGGCGGCAAGATCGAGGCGCTGCAGCGCGGGATTGAAGCGATCAGCGCCGGATTCGCTGAAACCCATGAGGCTTTGCAGACAGGCGAGAGCACGCTCGATGAAACCAGCGTTCAGATCGAAGAAGCGGGCAGCCGGATGGGCTCTGTGACGCGCGGGATGAGTGAAGTCGCCGGGATTCTCGAACAGCAAAAGGACTCAAGCACCAAAATCTCCGAACACGCCGGAGAGATGTCGGATCTGACTGAAGATAACGCCGAGCGCCTGTCCGCCATCGCAGAGGCCTTGCGGGCGAGCAATTCGCGCTTCGCCGGGACGGCGGCTCAATGGCACCGCAATGGCTCTGACCGGTCCTTGTGCGAGATGGCGAAAATCGATCACGTCTTGTTCAAGAAGCGCGTGGTCGAGGTCGTGCTCGGCAAGGAGACCTGGCCGTCAGCAGATGTGCCGGACCATCATAGCTGCCGGCTGGGCCGGTGGTTTGATTCAACCGCCGATGAGTCGCTGAAGCGGATCGCCCCGATGCAAGCGCTCGAAGCGCCGCACGCCAGGGTCCATGAAGTCGCCCGCGCTGCGTTGAAGGCCTATGAAGCCGGCGATCAGGATCGAGCCATTGAAGAGCTCAAAGCGCTTGAGACCGCCAGCAGCGAAGTGGTCAGCTTGCTTGAAGAGGTGTCGAAGCATCTCAGTGCAGGCGAGACCAAGACGGATCGTCGCCAGTCAAACCGGACTCCTGTCGTTGGCGATACGATCGTGCTGACAAGCGGTGATGAACGGCGTGAAGTGAAGCTGGTGGATCAGAGCGAGGGCGGTTTCAAAGTCAAAGGGTTGACGTCAATCGATATCGGACGCCATTTCCAGTTGGAATATGAAGGAAAAACAATGTCTTGCCAGGTGCGCTGGTCGGATGGAAAAGGCGGCGGATTGCAAGTGCGCTTCTAGCAATACACGCTTAGGTGATTTTATTTTCGTGCCCCGGAAATGCCCGTTTCCGGGGTTTTTATATTTAATCCAAGGGGTTAATCGAGTTTTCTGAGAGTTATTTGCGTATAACTCAGGAATCGTGGAAATGCTTCGTTAAGACAATTCGACGAATCTGTTTATTAGACGAACTCAATATATGTATTCAATATTGAGATTCGCACGGATAAATAGGGGGCAGATATGCCAGCTTTCGCCGAACGGACGGATTTCACCCTGCGTGACCCTGGCGCTCTTGGGGCCTTGCTTGTTTACGATTGGCGTTTGCGAAAACTGCTCACTGATGACGAAGTGATCACCGAAGCGGTGGATCGGCCCGTCTCGACCGGCGTATTGCGTCACCTGCAGCGTCTGGGTTTCATCAAAGCTGTTCATGGCGTGCGCCCCCATGGCGGGCGCATGAGACTCTGGCCGATTGTAGAGGTGCTCAAGCTTCAGATTGTGCTCGACCTGCGCCATATGACGGGCGCGCGGTTGTCCGCCTGTGTGGATGCGCTCAACCTGGACCCGACCGCTATCGAACTGGCGATTGAGGACTGGGAGCGTCATGTGGGCGCCAAAGGCGATGAGCGCAGCGCTGTCAGCCGATCGTCCGATGGCGGACACCCGCTCGCCGATACGGCCTTTATCGCCGGGCTCTCCGCCGCGTCGGTACAGGCCTTTATCAGCCGCAGCGGTTTTGACACCGTGTCTGAACCGGCATTTCTTTTATAGCTTAACTAGCTTGCGCGGCGCCGCAGCAATTGCTTTCCTGATCAAAACCGGTTCGCATAAGCGAAAAGACCGATTGATCAGGGAGGCATATTGCCATGAGCGATATTCGTTTTGACGGGCGCGTAGCCATCGTCACGGGCGCAGGCGCCGGTTTGGGCCGGTCTCATGCGCTGGAGCTGGCGCGTCGCGGCGCCAAAGTCGTCGTCAATGATCTGGGCGGCGCCGTGGATGGCACAGGCTCTTCGCTCAGCGCCGCCGAAACCGTCGTCGAAGAGATCAAGGCCGCTGGCGGCGAGGCGATGGCCAACGGCGCCAATGTCACCAACCCCGATGAAGTCGCCGCCATGGTCGCCGCCGCGCGCGAGACTTGGGGCAAGGTCGACATCCTGGTGAACAATGCCGGGATCTTGCGCGACAAGAGCTTCACAAAAATGAGCCTTGAGGACTTCCGCGCCGTGATGGAGGTCCATCTGTGGGGTGCGGTTGTCTGCACCAAAGCGGTCTGGGATCACATGAAAGAGGCGGGTTATGGCCGAATCGTGATGACCAGCTCATCCTCTGGAATCTATGGCAATTTCGGCCAATCCAACTATGGCGCCGCCAAGATGGGGGTTGTGGGCCTGATGAACGTCCTCCATCTGGAAGGGCGCAAGAACAACATCAAGGTCAACACCCTGTCGCCCACCGCCCATACCCGCATGACCGAAGGGCTGATCCCTGAAGAGGCCGCCAAGCTGATGACGCCCGAAAGCGTCACGGCGGGCCTGATCGCGTTGTGCGCCGAAAACGCGCCAGACCGCACCATTCTGTGCGCCGGAGCCGGCGGGTACGCCGCCACCAAGATTTACGAGACGCCGGGCGTCTATCTGCCGCCTGAAGACCAGACGGCGGAGAACGTCATGGCCAACATGGACAAGATCACCTCTGATCATGGCCAGGAAGAATATGAAGAAGGCGCGCGCCAGACCTTCAAATTCATCCAGTACGCCGCCAAGCATTTCGACCTCGCCCTGGGCTAGGTCCACCCCCTTAACGCCAGCAAAGGAGCCTCACCATGCGTGAAGCGCTTATCGTCTCCACCGCCCGTACGCCGATCGGCAAGGCCTATCGCGGCGCCTTTAACGACACCCAGGCCCAGGAACTGGGCGGCCACGCCATCAAGCACGCCGTCGAACGCTCCAAGGTCGCGCCCGACGAGATCGAGGACGTGATCATCGGCGCCGCCATGCAGCAGGGCTCGACCTTCCAGAATATCGGCCGTCAGGCCGCCATTCGCGCCGGCCTGCCCACCGCCGTGTCCGGCATGAGCATGGACCGCCAGTGCGCCTCGGGGATGATGGCCATCGCCACCGCCGCCAAGCAGATCATCTCTGACGGCATGAACGTCACCGTCGGCGGCGGCCTGGAATCCATCTCTCTGGTGCAGAACGAGCATATGAATCTGCACAAGGCGTTTGATCCGTGGATCAACGAACACCGCCCGGACCTGTACATGTCCATGCTGGAAACCGCCGAGATCGTCGCCGAGCGCTATGGCGTGTCCCGCGAAGCCCAGGACGAATACGCCCTGCAATCGCAACAGCGCACCGCAGCCGCGCAGGCGGCGGGCAAGTTTGACGACGAGATCGTGCCGTTGCCCTCCACCATGTTGGTGAAGGACAAGGCGACGGGCGAGATCTCCAAGCAACAGGTCACGCTTGAGAAGGACGAGGGCAATCGCCCGTCCACCACGCTTGAGAATCTGCAATCTCTGAACCCGGTCTTCTCCAACGGCCAGCAGATCAAGGAAGGCAAGTTCATCACGGCGGGCAACGCGTCCCAGCTGTCTGATGGCGGCTCCGCCGCCGTGCTGATGGAAGGCAAAGAGGCTGAAAAACGTGGTCTTGAGCCGCTGGGCGCCTATCGCGGCATGGCCGTGGCGGGCCTGGACCCCGACGAGATGGGCATTGGCCCGGTCTACGCCGTGCCCAAGCTTCTGAAAGCGAATGGCCTGACCATGGATGATATCGGCCTGTGGGAGCTCAATGAAGCCTTCGCCGTGCAGGTCCTGTACAGCCGCGACAAGCTGGGCATCCCCAATGAGAATCTCAACGTCAATGGCGGCGCGATCTCGGTGGGTCACCCCTATGGCATGTCCGGCGCGCGCATGGTCGGCCACGCGCTGATCGAGGGCAAACGCCGCGGCGTGAAATACGTCGTCTGCACCATGTGCGTCGGCGGCGGCATGGGCGCTGCGGGCTTGTTTGAAGTGCTGTAAGGCGCTCAATATCCCGAAATGTTAAAGGCCGGCCTGGTGATCCAGGCCGGCCTTTTGTAACAGCGTTTCAGGGTCTGCAGTTCCCAAATCGCCGCATTTGAATTCTATCCGGCGTTCAGCGCATATCCGGCTGACCGCACGGTGCGGATCGGGTCGAGTTCGCCCCCGATGCTCAACGCCTTCCGCAGGCGACCAATATGCACGTCGACGGTGCGCGCCTCTACATAAACATCAGAGCCCCACACAGCATCAAGCAGTTGCTCGCGTGAGAACACCCGTCCGGGGTGCTGCATCAGATAGTCGAGCAGCCTGAATTCGGTCGGGCCGAGATGGATTTCCGTGTCAGCCCGCACCACGCGGTGGGCCACCCGGTCGATGGTGATGTCGCCGACATTGACGGTGTCTTCGGCCAGGCCCGGCCGGATGCGGCGCAGAACGGCGCGGACACGGGCGAACAGCTCTTTCATCAAGAAGGGTTTGACGATGTAGTCGTCCGCCCCGGTGTCGAGCCCGCGAATCCGGTCCGCTTCCTCGCCGCGTGCGGTCAGCATGATGATCGGCAGATTGCGCGTCTCATGACGGCTGCGCAGCCGGCGGCAGACTTCGATGCCCGAGATTTTCGGCAGCATCCAGTCGAGCACCACCACATCGGGCTGGCGCTCCTCCACCAGCATCATCGCCTCTTCGCCATCGGCGGCGAGCGAGACCCGGAAGCCTTCTTTTTTCAGATTGTACTGAAGCAGCTCGGACAGAGCGTCTTCGTCTTCTACGACCAGGACATGCGGTTGCATGGCGATCCCCTTCGTCAGGACGTTTCAGGACGAGGGCCGCGCGGCCGATCAGCCGTCAGCTCTTGCCCGGTAACCAGGTAATGGACCACTTCGGCGACATTGGTTGCATGGTCGCCGATACGCTCAAGATTCTTCGCGATGAAGAGAAGGTGCGCGCCCGGTTCGATCATCGAACCGTCTTCGCGCATGGCGGTGACGAGATCGCGGAACAGAGCATTGTAATGCTCGTCCACATCGTCATCGCGTTCCCAGACAGCGACGGCCCGGCTGGCTTCGCCGGTCGCGTAGGCGTCCAGAACCTGATGGAGATGGCTTTGCACCACACGCCCCATCCGTTCCACCGCGCTGTTGAGCGCGGTGGGTTCGGACGCGTTCAGCGTATGAACGCGGCGGGCGATGGATTTGGCCAGATCGCCAACGCGTTCGAGATCGGACACGATCTTCAGCGCTGCAATGCACACGCGCAGATCCTGCGCGATGGGCTGGCGCAGAGCCAGCAGGCGGATGATCTTCTTCTCGATATCACGCTGCATCTGGTCGACTCGGGCGTCACGAAGGCGCACCTCGTCGGCCAGATCGCCGTCACGACTGGTCGCGGCATGCAGCGCATCCCTGACCATGCTTTCGGCCAGACCGCCCATGGCCGCGACATCTGCGGTCAATTGTTCAAGCTCTTCAGAGAAGGCTTTGACGATGTGCGGCGCATTATGCGTCGTGTTCATTGCGATGGCCTTTCAAAGGTCCGTTGCCGCGTGAGGCTTATCCAAAACGTCCGGTGATGTAGTCCTGCGTACGTTGGTCGAGCGGGTTGGTGAAAATCTCTTCGGTCGGCCCGTACTCGACGAGCTTTCCAAGGTGGAAGAAGGCGGTCATTTGCGACACCCGCGCCGCCTGGGCCATGGAGTGGGTGACGATGATCAGCGTGTAATTCTCGCGCAGTTCGTCGATCAGCTCTTCAATGCGCGCGGTGGCGATGGGATCGAGCGCCGAACACGGCTCGTCCATCAAGATGACTTCGGGGTTCACCGCGATAGCGCGCGCGATCACCAGGCGTTGCTGCTGGCCGCCCGACAGCGAGGTGCCGGGATGGTGCAGACGGTCTGAGACTTCAGCCCAGAGCCCGGCCTTGACCAGGCTGGTCTCGACAATGTCTTCAAGCTCGCTCTTGGTGTCCGCCAGTCCGTGAATGCGGGCGCCATAGGCCACGTTCTCGAAAATGGATTTCGGGAAGGGGTTGGGCTTCTGGAACACCATGCCGACCCGGGCGCGCAGCACCACCGGGTCCACATCGCGTCCGTTCACCTCTTCTGAGTCGATGCGGATGGAGCCGGAGACACGCGCATTGTCGATGGTGTCGTTCATGCGGTTCAGGCAGCGCAAGAATGTGGACTTGCCACAGCCAGACGGACCGATGCAGGCGGTGACCGCCCGGTCTGGAATTTCCAGCGAGACGCTTTCCAGCGCCGGCTTGTCGCCATACCGCACGCTGACATCTTGCGTCGCCACCTTGATGGGACTCTGCGTTGTCAGCGGGTGATAGCGCGTCGGCTCACCCTGAGCTTGGAAATCAGGTTTCATCAGTGTGTTCACCTTACCAGCGCCTCTCAAAGCGGCGCCGCAGATAGATGGCGACGGCGTTGAAGCTGATCAGCAGCGTCAACAGCGCCAGGATCGCTGCGGCGGTGCGCGCTTCGAAGGCGCGCTCTGCGCTTGAAGACCAGATATAAATCTGAACCGGCATGACCGTGGCCGGTTCCGTGAAGCCCGCGAGCCCCAGCGTGGGCGGGTCGGCGATAAACGCCACCATGCCGATCATAAGCAAAGGGGCGGTCTCGCCCAAGGCCTGCGCCAGACCGATGATCGAACCGGTCAGGATGCCCGGCATGGCCAGCGGCAGAACGTGGTGGAAGACCGCCTGGGTCCGCGAGGCGCCCACGCCCAGAGCCGCCTCGCGGATGGAGGGCGGCACCGCTTTCAGTGAAGCGCGGGCCGAAATGATCACCGTGGGCAGCGTCATCAAGGCGAGCACCATGCCGCCCACCAGCGGCGCGGACCGCGGCAGGCCGAACAGGTTTATGAAAACCGCCAGCCCCAACAGCCCGAACACGATGGAGGGCACGGCGGCGAGATTGTTGATGTTCACCTCGATGAAATCGGTCAGTCGGTTCTTGGGCGCGAATTCTTCCAGATAAATCGCCGCGCCCACCCCGATCGGCACCGCCAGGAACATGGTGATGATCATGGTCAGCACCGAGCCCGCCAGCGCGCCGGCCACGCCCGCCAGTTCCGGCTCGCGGCTGTCTGCGCTGGTGAACAGGGTGGTGTTGAGCCCATTCTTGACCAGGCCGCGCTCTTTCAGCGCCCGCGCCCAGACGATCTGGCGATCACTGATGCGCCGGGCGATGGCCGGCGTTTCAATGACCCAGAGCGACCAGCGCTCGACGGTGCGCGCCGCGTCGTCCGGAGCGATCAGCCATTCGCCGGTCGCCTGCCGGGCGTCCGCACGGATTTCATTGACCCGCAGCACTCCGCCTTGCGCTCGCAACATCAGGGATGCGGTTTGCGGGCCCAGCGTGATCACGTTGTCTGATCGGGCTTCTGCGCTCAGTCGCTCCGCCAGGGCCTCGGCCCGCCGGGCTTCAAAGTCCAGGCTGTCGCGGGCGTCGGAGTCCAGTTCGGCCTGGGCGTCTTCGCGGGCTCGCGCGGCGCGCAGCCGGGCCTCATCGGCAGCGACTTCCAGGCGGGTGCGCACGCTGTTGACGAAATCCGCGAAGACCGGGTCTGAGCTTGCGGACTGAATCTCGACGGGGCCGTTCGCGCTTTGACTCAATGTGATCGGCGCGTCGCCCGACAGACGGCGTTCATCTGTGGCCAGGCCTTTGAGATACAGGTCGGCGTCATCAGACAGTGGAAAAGAGAAAGACACGCGTTCGCCGATCAATTCAGGTGCGTTGACGACCTGATTGAGCAGGCGTGCGGCGTTGACCGCGCTATAGAGCCCGTACAGTTCGCGCAGCTCGCTGACCGTGTCAGCTTCCGGAAACTGTTCTCGCAGGCTGTTCTGGATCAAGGTGTTATACGCGCCGCGCCTGAGCGAGGCTTCGCTGCGATCGCCGCGCGGATCGGCGATCTCGGCGTGGATTTGCACATCCAGCACCATCCTGTGCGCCGTGAAGGCGGGCAGCGACTGCACGATGATCGAGCCCAGAAGCAGGCACAAAAACAACACGGCTGCGCTGATCGCCGCCAGTCCGTAGAACTGGAAACGTTGCTCGGCGCGATGCCGGCGGGCCAGGCGCGCCTGAACCGCGTCGCGTATGGACGGCGCGTTACTCATAGCGTTCCCGGAAGCGTTGCACCACGCGCAGCGCGATGATGTTCAAGATCAGCGTCATGACAAACAGCACCAGTCCCAGCGCGAAGGCGGAGAGAGTTTTGGGGCTGTCGAATTCCTGGTCGCCGGTCAGCAGCATGACGATCTGAACGGTGATGGTGGTGACCGATTCCAGCGGGTTCGCGGTCAGGTTCGCGCCCTGTCCGGCGGCCATCACCACGATCATGGTTTCGCCTACCGCGCGCGACACCGCCAGCAGCAGCGCGCCGACTATGCCGGGCAGGGCGGCGGGAAACACCACATGCCGGACGGTCTCGGACTTCGTCGCGCCCATGGCGTAGCTGCCGTCGCGCAGCGCCTGAGGCACGGCGTTGATGACGTCATCAGACAGCGAGGAGACGAACGGAATGATCATCACGCCCATCACCAGCCCGGCGGACAGGGCGGACTGGGTGACGGCGTCTTCATAGCCCAGCATCAGGGCGAATTGGCGCAGGAACGGGCCCACCGTCAACAGCGCGAAGAAGCCGTAGACCACGGTGGGCACGCCCGCCAGAATCTCGAGCGCAGGCTTGGCCCAGGCGCGCATGCGGGGGCTGGCGTATTCCGACAGATAGATCGCGGAGAGCAAGCCGATGGGCGCGGCCACGGTCATGGCGATCAGGGTGATCAAGGCCGTGCCAGCGAACAGCGGCACAGCGCCGAAGGCGCCCGACTGGCCAATCTGGTCCGCGCGAATGGCGATTTGCGGGCTCCAGTGAAGACCGAACAGGAACTCGTGTATGCGCCAGTCGATGGAGGCGAAGAAGCGGATCGATTCAAACAACAGCGAGAAGACAATGCCCAATGTGGTCAGGATCGCGATGGCCGAGGTCATCATCAGCGCCAGGCTGACCACGCCTTCCACACGGTCGCGGGCGCGGAAGTCCGTCTTGATGCGGGTGCGGGCGAAGGCCAGCCCCGCCAGCGCCAGGGACAGGGCGACGCCCGCCGCGCTCCAGCGAAACAGGTCCTCCCAGGGGCGCAGCGCCAGCGCGGCGGCGCGCACATCTTCGGTGTTGCGGCTGGCGAGGCCCTCATTGAAGGCCAGCGCGCGGGCGTCAGCGATGAAAAGCTCGCGCCGCTCTCTGGGCGCCCGCCAGTACTCAAAACCGGCGCGGGCGCGTACGCCTGGAACGGTATGCGGCGCGCGGGCGGCGACGGAGGTTGCGATCAGGGTCCGCCGTGCTTCACGCTCGGCGGCGATTTCATTGCGCTCGGCGGTCAACGCCCCGAGCGCACGCAAATAACGCTCGGCGTCGCCGCCCTCACGTTCGGCGCGGGACATGGCGTCGCGCGCCGATTGCGCCTCGGCCTCAATGCGCAGCGCTTGCTCGGCCAGAGCTTGATAATCCGTGTCGGCGGCGATCTGGGCTTCGTATTCGCGGATCAGCGGCGCGGCTTCTCGCTCAAGCTCGCCAAAGGCCAGCGTGTTGACCAGGCTTGCGCCGAACAGGCCATACACAGCCAGCAAAATGAAGGCGGGCAGTCCGGTCCACAGCGCCAGATAATAGCCGTAGTAATTGGGCAGGGAATGCAACCAGGACGCACGCCCGTTCGACACCGCGACAGCGCGGCGACGACCGACCAGAAATCCGACAGCTGTCAGCACCAAAAGCGCCAGGACAGCAAAGAGAGACGATTGCATGAACCCACCGGGTGAGGGCTCGGTTCCGTAAGAAACGGATCAGGGCCCTTTCAGACTGATTGAGCCGGGAACATGGTCGGGATCGATCAATCCAATATGAAGGAACGATGACAGTTTCGTGACGCAGGCGGTCGACTTATCGCCCTGCGCTGGTTTCGATCCGTTGCCCTTCAGCCTGCGTTGAGCCTTTTGACTCTGTGGCGACCGGGAAGAAGACCGTGAAAACCGAACCGATATCGGGGGCGCTTTCAACAGTGAAGCCGCCGCGGTGGCGATTGACGATGTGTTTGACGATCGCCAGCCCCAATCCGGTCCCCGAGGTTGGTCCGCTTTTCTGACCGTCCACACGGAAGAACCGTTCCGCCAGCCGGGGCAGATAGCGCCGCTCGATGCCGCCGCCCTGGTCTTGCACGCGGACAACGCCAAAGCGGGCGTCTGGATCCAGCGCGGGTGCGGTCAGGGTCAACCGTCCTGAATCCGGGGCGATGCGCGCGCCCAGATGCTCGGCGGCGTCGCGCGAAATGCTATGGCTGACGCTGATGTCGATCCGGGAGCCGTCGGGCGAATACTTGATGGCGTTTTGCACCAGGTTCTCGATCACTTCGTAGAGTTGATCACGCTCGCCACGAACCGGCGCGACGCCGTTCTCGGTTTCATCAAGCTTCAAGGTGATTTTCCGGCTCGTCGCCACGGGAGCCAGCGCTTCGGCCACGTCGACGGTCAACGCGTTAAGATCAACCAGCCCGGTGGGCGGCATGTGTTCGTTCATCTCGACGCGGCTCAGCGACAGAAGGTCATTGATCAGGCGACGCATGCGCTCGGTCTGGACGGTCATGATGCCCAGGAACCGGTCTCGGGCTTCTTCATCGTCCCGCGCCGGGCCGGACAGGGTTTCGATAAAGCCCGCCAGTGAGGCGAGCGGCGTGCGCAATTCGTGACTGGCATTGGCCAGAAAATCTGCGCGCATCCGTTCGGCGCGCTTGGAGTTGGTGTCGTCGGCCAGCACCAGCATGGCGCGAAACGGCATCGGGCCAGGCGCAGACAGGCGGATCGGCTCCACAAAAGCGCGCACATGGCTTTCCAGGGGCGCCAGGGTGGAATATTCGACCGTCGCGCCTCGATCGCCGCGCAGGGCCGCGCTCACCGCTTCCAGCACGCGGGGCTGCCGCAGCACGGTCGATAGAAGCCCGCGTTCCGATCCCAAGCCCAGAAAGGTCCGAGCAGCAGGGTTGGCGCGCTCGATTCGCCCGCCCGCGCCGATCAGCAGAACCGGGATGGGCAGACGCTCCAGCATGGTGACGCTGGCCTCGCCCTCCAGGTCGCGCGGCGTGTTCACTGTCGCCGGCCGCGGGCGAGGCTCGGCGGTGGTCAGGGCGGTGAGATAATAGATCAATCCCAAGGCGATAAAGGCCAGGCTTCCCCCTAGAAACGCGCCCGCTGACAATTCGCCAGCCAGGGTCAGAACCAGCATGACGCTGAGTCCGATCGAGGCGGTCAGGGCGATGTCGCGCCGACGCGGACGATCACCGGTGAGGCGCTTTGGAGCAGGGGTGCGGTCTTCAGCCATGCCTTTTGGTAGCACGGGAATGTGACACCTCGGAAACCCTTGTTGTTTTATGGATTCAACATGTCTGACGCTAAGTGTGAGCGCCTAAATTTTTTGTAATTCGAGAAACTTTTAGCGTTTTTCGATAATCTTTGATTGACTTTCGAGAGCGCGCTTATAGGGTGCAATTCAGGTTTTGTACTTTTTGTTCGGGGGAGGGCCCGTGTCCCTTTTGCGTATTTCACCGTTTTTTGCGCCTTTGCTGCTGGGCGCTTGCGCCAGCGTCGTCACGCCAGGCGCATCGGACCTTGTCGTTTCTCCTGAAACGTTTTCAGCGATCCCGTCGGAGATGGATGCGTCCGCGTCTGACTGGGTGGCGGCGTTTGAGGATCCCATTTTGCAGGCTCTGGTGTCTGAAGCGCTCGACGCCAACCCCACCGTCGCTGCGGCGCTCGCCAACTATGATGCGGCGCAGGCCGGGGCGCGGGTTTCCGGCGCAGCGCGTTTGCCGTCTCTGGACGCGTCTGGCGGATATACCGACCAGACGCCGGGCAATACGGGCTGGTCCTCAGGTCTTGAAGCCAGCTGGCAGGCGGATGTCTGGGGCCGGTTAAGCGATCAGGCCCGGTCCGGCGCGCTGACGGCTGACGCCGCCCGCGCGGACTGGTACGGGGCGCGGCTGTCGATCGCCGCCTCCGTGGCGCGGTCCTGGTACGCCCTGATCGGCGCCAGCCAGCAGGCCGCGCTCGCCCAGGCCGATGTCGAGGCGCGCACCAATCAGCTTGAAATCGTCGAGCGTCGCTTCCAGCGCGGGGTTGTCCGCTCTTCGGACGTGCGCACAGCGCGCTCTGCTCTGGCGTCGTCTGAAGCCACCTTGGCCTCGCGCCAGCGGGCGGTGTCTAACGCAGCGCGCGCTCTGGAGGTCAATCTGGGCCGGTATCCCTCCGCCCAGATCCTGCCCGCCGAAGATCTGCCGACGCTGGGCGCTTTGCCCAATCCGGGGCGTCCTGAAGCCATGCTGGCGCGTCGTCCTGACGTGGTGGCGGCTCAGGCGCGTCTGGCGGCGGCGGGCTATTCCGCCTCTGCGGCGCAAAAAGCGCTCTATCCCGGTCTGAGCCTGCGGGCCAGCCTGGGCGATGGCGGCGCGGATCTGGCCGATGCGCTCGATTTTGACGATCTGGTCCGCACGGTCGCAGGGTCCATCACCGCGCCGATCTTCCAGGGCGGCCGCCTGCGCGCACAGCGCGATCAGGCTGACGCCCAGGCCGAGCAACTGTCCGCCCGGCTGGTGAGCACGGCGCTGACGGCGCTGCGTGAAGCGGAGGACGCCATCGAGGCGGACCGCCGTCTGGACCAGCGGGTCGCAGCGCTGACCGTTGCGGCGGATGAAGCCCGCGAAGCGCTGGCGCTGGTCGAGCGTCAGTACGCGTCGGGATTGTCCACGATCTTTGAACTGATTGACGCGCAGACACGACAGATCTCCGCGCAGTCGCAGCTGATCACAGCGCGCAATGACCGGGTCGACAACCGGATCGCGCTGCATCTGGCCATTGCGGGCGATTTTCGCGCCGGCGGCGGCGTCACTGCATCCAATATCGATAACTAGGACATCATAAGACCGGCATACCGGTCAGGCATAATAGAGGTTGGTCATGAGCAAGTTTGTTGGTCGTTTGTTGATTATAGGGTTGCCGGTCGCGGTGCTCTTCGCATTCATCGTTCTGTACGTCGTGCTGGCGGCGGCTGCGCCGCAGGCTGAGCGCGCTGAAGTCGTCGCGCGGCCGTCTGCGGTGTTCGTCACCGAAGCCGAGTTGAGCCCGGTGCAATTGTCGGTCACCACCCAGGGCGAGGTCACCCCGCTCACCGAGATCGATTTGACGGCGCAAGTGTCGGGCCGGATCACCTATGTGAACCCCAATTTCGTGGATGGCGGTTTCTTTGAAGCGGGCGAAGTGCTCGTTCGCCTGGAAGACGCCGACTACCGCCTCGCCGTCACCCGTGCGGAAGCCCTTGTCGCCCAGAGCCGCCAGGCGCTGGTGCGTGAACAGGCCGAAGCCGAGCTGGCGCGTGAAGAATGGGCCTCTCTGGGTGAAGGCGAAGCCAGCCCGCTGACTTTGCGTGAACCGCAAATGGCCGAAGCGCGTGCCCAATTGGCGTCTGCTCAGGCCACCCTGGATGAAGCCCGCCTCAATCTGAGCCGCACCCGCATCACCGCCCCGTTTGAAGGCCGGGTGCGCGCCAAGTCCGCTGACTTGGGCCAGTATGTGGGCCCGGGCGCACGACTGGGTCGCGTGTTCGCCACGAACCGGGTGCAGGTGCGTCTGCCGTTGACGAATGCCGAGCTGGCCACCTTGAACCTGCCGCTGGCCTTCCACGCCAATGAAACCAATCCGGGCCGCCCGGCGCATCTGAGCGCGAACGTGGCCGGCCAGGTGCGCAACTGGGAAGGCCTGCTGGTGCGCTCTGAAAGCGCCATCGACCCGCAGACCCGCACCATGAGCGCCATCATCGAGGTTGAAGACCCTTATGGTGAAGCGGCTGAAGCCGCCGGCGCCCCGCTGGCTGTGGGCCTGTTCGTCACGGCTCGCATTGACGGGCGCGAGCTGGAGAACGCCATCGTGCTGCCGCGCAGCGCCTTGCGCGGCGCGGACCAGGTGTTCGTGGCGCAGCTGGACGGCACGTTGGCCATCCATCGCGTGACGGTGATCGACACCAGCGCGGAGCGCGTTGTGGTCACCGCTGGCGTTGAGCCGGGCGACCGCATCGTCACCTCGCCGCTGCGCGGCGCAGCCGACGGCATGCTGGTGCGCGCGCTGGACGCCAATGGCGATCCGCTCGACCCCGAGCCTGAGGCCGAAGACGAGTCCGAAGATGAACCCGCCACGGATGCGATGGTCGAACAGACCACCACCGCATCGCGGGCCAATTAATCAGGATTGAGGAGAACGATCATGGTTCATAATCCTGAACATGACCAACACACCGGCATCCTGGCCTGGTGGGCCAAGAATTCGGTGGCCGCCAACCTTCTGATGCTGATCGCGCTGATCGGCGGCGTCGTGGGGTATTTCTCCATGCAACGGGAGAACAACCCCGGCGCCGTCTTCCCCGGTGCATCGATCTCGGTCGCCTGGCCGGGCGCGTCGCCCCAGGAGATTGAAGAACAGATCATTGTGCGCATTGAAGAAGCGCTGAGCGATCTGGACGGGGTGGACGAACTCTCCGCCGTCGCCCGTGAAGGCTCAGGCTCGGTCTATGTGTCCGGTCTGCCCAGCCAGGAAGCCTCGGCCTTTATTGACGAGATCAAGCTGCGCGTGGACTCCATCAACAACCTGCCGCGCGAATCCTATCGCCCGCAGGTCTCGCGCTGGCAGAACTCCGACCAGATCGCCGGCTTCGCCTTGCATGGTGAGATTGACCGCCGTGATCTGCAACGGATCGCCCGTGAAATCCGCAACGAGATTTCCTCCACCATCCCCGGCGCCTCTCTGGTCGAGATCATGGGCACGCTGGGCGAGGAAGTCGCGATTGAAGTGTCGGAAGAAGACATGCGCCGCTATGGCGTGGGCTTCGCCGAGATCGCCCAGGCGATCGCCAGCACCTCCATCAACACCTCGGCCGGCTCGGTCCGGACGGATCTGGGCGATGTGCGCATCGCCTCGCGAGAGCTGGCGGACACCGCTTACGACTTTGAAAACATCATCGTGCGTCAGACGCCTGATGGCGGCGTGGTGCGCGTCGGCGATGTGGCGACCGTGATTGACGGTCTGGTGGACGCCAATCTGAACGCCACCTTTGATGGCGAGCAGATGGTGATCATCGCGATCCGCTCCACCGGCAGCTCGGACATTATCGACGTGTCCAACGCCATGAAGGAGTATCTCGAGCGCAAGAACACCGAACTGCCCTCCACCGTTCAGCTGTCGGTGTGGTGGGACGGCGCCGACCAGTTCAATTCGCAATTGCAGGTGATCGGCTCGTCCGCCCTGCTGGGTCTGGTGCTGGTGCTGGGCATTCTGGTGCTCTTCCTGCGGCCCATCGTGGCCTTCTGGGTGACTATCGGCATCGCCACGGCCTTCGCCGGCGCCTTCCTGGTGCTGCCGATGATCGGTCTGACGCTGAACTTCCTGTCGCTGTTCGCCTTCCTGATCGTGATCGGGGTGGTGGTCGATGACGCCATCATCGTGGGTGAGAACATTCACGCCCGTGTGGAACGGGGCGAACAGGGCCTGACGGCCGCAGTCGTGGGCACCCAGATGGTGGCCAAGCCTGTGGTGTTCGCCGTGATCACCACCATGATGGCGTTCGCGCCCTGGATGATGCTGTCGGGACCCGAGGTTCAGTTCACCCGTCAGATCTCGCTGGTGATCATTGCGGCCCTGGGCTTCTCGCTGATTGAATCGCTTTTGATCCTGCCGGCGCACCTGGCGCATATCAAACCGCAGCGCACGGACGGGTTCTTCGGGCCTTTCATCAAGTTCCAGGCGATGATCGCCGATAGCCTGCTCGGGTTCGCGCACGCCGTTTACGGGCCGATCCTGGCGACGGCGATCCGCTTGCGCTACGCCACCTTGATGTTCTTCATCGGCGTGTTCGGCCTGGCCATCGCCCTGCAGGCGAACGGCTATGTGAAATCTGCCTTCATGCCGGAAATCGAGAGCGATCTGATCCGGGTGAACATCCAGCTGGCCGAAGGCACGCCCTGGTCGCGCACCGATGAAATCCGGGCGCGTCTGGACGAGGCCGAGCTGGAAGTTCAGCAGGCGTATCGCGAGGAGTTTCCGGACGAAGACGACATGATCCGCTCGCGCTCCACCCTCGCCGTGGACGGCGCGGTGCGCGCCTGGATCAACATCGCCCCGCCGGAAAACCGTCCGGGACGGATCCCGACAGCGGATGTGGCGCAGCGTCTGCGCGATGCGCTCGGCCCTGTGCCGGACGCGGAGGAAATCCGTTTCGAAGCGACGCTGAACGGCAATGGTCCGGCGATCCAGTTCGCCATCAACCACCCCGATCTCGACGTTCTGCGAGCGGCGGCGGCGGAGCTGCGCCAGCATCTGGCGACGTTCGAGACCACCTATGACATCGTGGACAATCTGCAGTCCTCCGCGGACGAGCTGCGTCTGACGCTGCGGCCCGACGCACGGGCTCTGGGCCTGACGCTGGCGGACGTGACCCGTCAGGTCGGCCAGGCGTTCTACGGTTATGAAGTCCAGCGCTTGCCGCGTGACGGCGAGGATGTGCGGGTGATGGTTCGCTATCCCCGGGAGGCTCGCAACAGCCTGGATGCGGTGAACAATCTGCGCATCCGCACCAGCGACGGCCGGGAAGTGCCGCTGGCGGCCGTGGTCGACGCCGAGTTTGCGCCGGGGATCAACCAGATCCGCCGTCGTGAGCGTCAGCGCACCGTGACGGTCAGCGCCGAGCTGACCGACAATGACGCGGCGGCCAGCATCCGCGAGGAATTGCAGGAAGAGTTCTTCCCGCAGTGGGAAGAGCGCTTTCCGGGCATCTCCACCGGGGCCATCGGCGAGGCGGAGGGCGAAGCCCAGTTCCTGGCCGAAGTCATCAAGTATCAGCTGATGATGCTGGTGATGATGTATGTCCTGCTGGCGGTGGCGTTCCGGTCCTACGCCCAGCCCATCATGATCATGACCGCCATCCCCATGGCCTATGCCGGGGCGGTGTTCGGCCACCTGATCCTGGGCGAGCCCTTCGCGCTGTTCTCCATGTTCGGCATCGGGGCGGCGGCCGGGATCGTGATCAACGACAACCTGGTGCTGGTGGACTTTGTGAACCGGCTGCGCGATCGCGGCGTGGGGGCCATGCAGGCCCTGGTGGATGCGGGCGTGCAACGCTTCCGTCCGATCCTGCTGACCACGGTCACCACCTTTATCGGCATCCTGCCGATGATCGCGGAACGCTCCACCGCGGCGCAGTTCCTCAAGCCCATGGTGATCTCGCTGGGCTTCGCGGTGATCTTCGCCCTGTTCCTGACCTTGCTGATGGTGCCGGCGCTCTATGCCATCGGCGCGGATATCGGCCGCTTCTTCAAGGGCATGTGGACCGGTGAGAAACAGCCCCGCGTCGGCGACAGCTATAGTGGTCATGACTCTGGCCTGGACGGCGTTGATGTGGGCCATCCTGAAGAGGGCGCGGCTCCGGCCGAATGAACCCTCCGGATTGTCGCGCGGAGTGCTGCCTCACAGGCTCCGCGCGACAACTTTTACCTCTGACGCCGATCTTTTTGAGGCGCCTGCAATAAAAATCTCAAAGGGGAAAATGATGAAACATCTTATGACCGGCGCCGCGTTCATCGCGCTCGCCGCCGCCACGCCCGCCTTCGCCATTCAGGAACCGGTGCTGGGTGATTTCGGCTTTGACGCCACCGGCATGAACGCCACGCTTGATCCCGGCGACGACTTTTTCCAGTACGCCAACCAGGCTTGGCTTGAGCGTACGGAAATTCCGTCCGACCGCTCCAATTACGGCATGTTCACCAAGCTCGCCATCGAAGCGGACGAGCATGTGCGCGAAATTGTCGACGAAGCCGCCGCCACAGACGCCGCACCGGGCTCCAACGCCCAGCTGGTGGGTGATCTGTTCAAGTCCTGGATGGATGCCGACACGATCAATGCGCGCGGCCTGGCGCCGGCGCAGCCCTATCTCGACGAAATCAACGCCTCCAATAGCTGGGAGGATGTGGCGCGTCTGTTCGCCAGCGTGCATTACGCCTCTCCCTGGGGCGTTGGCGTGATCCCCGACCCTGCCGACACCAGCCGCTACACCCTCTATATGGGGCAGGGCGGTCTGGGGCTGCCCGATCGCGATTACTATCTGGAAGACGATGAGTCCTCCGCCCGTTATCGCGAGGCTTATCTCGCCTATATCGAGCGCATTTTCGATCTGGCCGGCATTGACAGCGGCGCCGACAAGGCCCAGGCGGTCATGGCGCTGGAAACGGCGCTGGCCGAGGTTCACTGGACCCAGGAGCGCACCCGCGAGATCACCGAGATCTACAATGTGCTGAGCCTGGATGAAGTGGAGGCGCTCGCGCCGCCATTTGATTTCCGCGCCAATCTCGAGCGTTTCGGCCTGGGCGGCCAGGAACGCTTCATGGTCGCCACGCCGAGCGCCATCGCGGACGCCGGTGAGATTTTCTCCGAAACGGATCTGGACACGCTGAAGGCCTATATGACCTTCCACTTCCTGTCTGACCGGGCCAGCTGGCTGGGCGATGACTTTGATCAGGCCAGTTTCGAGTTCTTCTCGCGCACCCTCAATGGCGTCGAAGAACAGCGCGATCGCGACAAGCGCGGCGTGGATCTGATCGGTGGGGCGCTGGGCCATGCCGTGGGCCAGATCTATGTGGACCGGCACTTCCCGCCGGAATCCAAAACCCAGATGGACGAGCTGGTGCTCGGCCTGCGCGACGCGTTCCGCATTCGCCTTGAAAACCTCAGCTGGATGGATGACGAGACCCGCGAGCAGGCGCTGGAGAAACTCTCCACCTTTGAATCGCGCGTGGGCTATCCGGAAGTCTGGGACACTTATGAAGGTCTCGAGATTTCAGCGGACGACTATTTTGGCAACCGCATGCGCATGGCCGAATTCGCCTGGGCGGAACAGCTGGAAGATCTCGCCGGTCCCGTGGATCGTCGCGAATGGAGCTGGCCGCCGCAAATCGTCAACGCCAGCTATAATCCGCTTTTGAACCAGATCACCTTCCCCGCCGGCATCCTGCAGGCGCCGTTCTTTGACCCGAACGCCGACATGGCGGTCAATTTCGGCGGCATCGGCGCGGTGATCGGGCACGAAATCGGCCACGGCTTTGATGATCAGGGCCGCCGCTTCGACGCTCAGGGCCGCATCCGCGACTGGTGGACGGCGGAGACCAATGAGCGCTTTGTCGAACGCTCGGACGCTCTGGTCGCCCAGTATGACCAGTTCGAACCGCTCGAAGGCCACACCGTCAATGGCCGTTTCACCCTGGGTGAGAACATCGGCGATCTGGGCGGTATGGAAATGGCGTACTCCGCCTGGCGCGCCTATGTGGACGAGCATTATGACGGCGAAGCGCCGGTCATTGACGGCTTCACCGGCGATCAGCGCTTCTTCCTGGGCTGGGCTCAGGTCTGGCGTCGCCTGTATCGCGAGGACAATCTGATCAGCCGTCTGCGGACCGACCCGCACAGCCCGTCCGAGTATCGGGTCAACGGCGTGGTGCGCAATATCGACGCCTGGTACGCCGCGTTCGACGTGGATGAGAGCGATGAGCTCTATCTGCCGCCCGAACAACGCGTTTCGATCTGGTAGACCAACCTCTGATCGGAACCGTTGAAGCCCGGCGCCTCGGCGCCGGGCTTTTTCATGGGGTTAGCCCAGACTTTCAGCAATTTCACTTGCTATCCATCTTGGCGAACGTGAGGGTGCGGCACAATTATGACATCACCCGGCGCGCCGGGCAGACGTCATCTGTGACGATCAAGGGGAAAATCATATGAAACAAATGCTGCTGTCATGCTCGGCGCTCGCCGTGCTCAGCCTTGCGGCGTGCGGCCCGGCCGACGCGCCTGCTGACTCAAACTCTGGCGCGCAAGTCGCCGCCACCGAAACCGCCGCCGCGCCGGTCTATGGCACGTTCGGTTTTGACGTGGACGGCATGGATTCCAGCGTTCACGCCGGTGACGACTTCAACCAGTTCGCCAACGGGACCTGGCTGACGGAAACCGAGATTCCGGGCGAGTTTTCTCGCTACGGCACCTTCTCGATCCTGGCGCTGGAAGCGGAAGAACAGGTTCAGGCGATCATTGATGACGCCGCGGCTGAAGGCGGTGAAGCCGGCTCCAACAGCCAGCTGGTGGGCGATCTGTACGCCTCCTGGATGAACGCCGACGCCATCGAAGCGGCGGGCGTCGCCCCGCTTCAGCCGTATCTGGCTGAAATCGACGCGGTCGAGACGCTGGACGATGCAGCGGCCCTGTTCAACTCGATCCACCATCAGTCGCCTTACGGCTTCGCGGTCTGGGCGGATCCGTCCGATCCCACGGTCAACGCGCTGCGCCTGTTCCAGGGCGGTCTGGGCCTTGGCAATCGCGACTATTATCTCGAAGACACCGAGCGCTTCCAGCAGTATCGCGACGGCTATCGCAACTACATCATCCGCCTGCATGAGCTGGCGGGCCTTGAGAACGGCGAAGCCAACGCCGACGCCATTCTGGCGCTGGAAACCCGCATCGCCGAGGCGCACTGGACCCGCGAAGACAGCCGCGACGTGACGCAGACCTATAACGTCATGACCATGGACGAGCTGGACGCGCTGGCGCCGTCCTTCAACTTCGTCGAAGGCGCTCAGGCGCTGGGTCTGGACGTTGAAAACCTGATCGTGGTGCAGCCCACCGCCATCGAGCAGACCTCCGCAATCTTCGCCGAGACCGACATCGACACCATCAAGGCGTGGATGACCTTCCACTTCATCTCCGACCGCGCCTCCTGGCTGCCGGCCGAATTTGATCAGGCGAGCTTTGAGTTCTTCGGCCAGACCCTGCGCGGTCAGACCGAACAGCGTCCGCGCGACCGCCGGGGCGTGAACCTGGTGGGCGGCGCCCTGGGCCACGCCGTGGGCCAGATCTATGTGCAGCGTCACTTCCCGCCGAGCTCGAAAACCCAGATGGAAGACCTGGTCAACCGTCTGACCACCGCCTTCCGCGGCCGCCTCGAGCAGCTGGAATGGATGGATGACGAGACCCGCGAACAGGCGCTGACCAAGCTGTCCACCTTCGAACCGCGCATCGGCTATCCGGAAATCTGGGACACCTATGAGGGCCTTGAGATTTCCGCCGATGACTATTTCGGCAACCGGGTGAGCATGGCCGAACGCGGCTGGGCCGAGCAGCTGGAAGACCTGGCCAATCCGGTCGACCCGCGTGAATGGGGCTGGCCGCCGCAGATCGTCAACGCCAGCTACAATCCACTGCAAAACCAGATCACCTTCCCTGCCGGCATCCTGCAGGCGCCGTTCTTTGACCCGAACGCGGACCCGGCGCTGAACTTTGGCGGCATTGGCGGCGTGATCGGTCACGAGATCGGCCACGGCTTTGACGATAACGGCCGCCGGTACGACTCTGAGGGTCGTCTGCGCGACTGGTGGACGGAAGAAACCAACAGCCGCTTTGAAGAGCGCTCCTCCGTGCTCGCCGAGCAGTATGACGGCTTCTGCCCGATCGACGACATGTGCGTGTCCGGCCGGTTGAGCATGGGCGAAAACATCGGTGATCTGGGCGGCCTGCAAATGGCCTACACCGCCTGGCGTGACTATGTGGACGAAGTCTATGGCGGCGAAGCGCCGGTGATCGACGGTCTGACCGGCGATCAGCGTTTCTTCCTGGGCTGGGCGCAAGTCTGGCGCAACCTGTACACCGACGACGCCCTGCGCGCTCAGCTGGTGCAAGGACCTCATAGCCCGCCGCAATACCGCATCAACGGCGTCGTTCGGAACCTGGACGCCTGGTACGAAGCGTTCGGCGTCACCGAAGAGCATGAGCTTTATCTGCCGCCAGAACAGCGCGTGCGCATCTGGTAAGCGCACTTCGTGCATCATTATGACTGACGACCCCGGGTGGCTCGCCGCCCGGGGTTATTTTTTGCCCCGCAACAGGGTGGGGCGCCGGGACCAGGCCTTGAAAGAAGGAAGAGACGAATGCCAAGCATGTTACGCGCCGGACTATCCGCCGTCGCCTTGATGGGCGCGGGCTTCAACGCAGGTTTTGCTCAATCCGATCCCGCGCCGGATTGGGCCGACCAGGCCGACGCCCTGATTGAGGCCCACTGGACGGCGCAAACGCCGGGCGTTTCGGTTCTGGTGCGCCAGAATGGCGATGTCGTTTACGCGCGCGGGGCCGGGCTGGCGAATCTGGAAACGGGGGACGCTGTGACGCCTGACACCGTCTTCCGCCTCGCCTCCATCACCAAACAATTCACCGCCGCCGTGATCTTGCAGCTCGTGGACGAGGGCGCACTCTCCCTCGACGACACCATCGGTGACCTGTTTGAGGGCTTTGATGCGCCGGGCGCCAGCGCAACCGTGCGCCAGCTTCTCAACCACACCTCCGGTATTCAGTCCTATACGAGCATTCCGGGCTGGATGGTCGAGGCCAACACCAACAGGGCGTATACGACCGACGCGCTGATCGCCGAGTTTTCCGGCCTGCCTTCGCCCAACGCGCCGGGCGAGACCTATGCCTATAACAATTCAGGCTATGTCCTTCTCGGCGCCATCATCGAGATGAAGACCGGGATGGCCTGGCACGAGGCTGTCGAGGCGCGCATCGCTGAACCGCTCGGTCTTGAGACGCTGAGTTATGGCGAGGACAGCGCGTCCATGGCGAACATGGCGTCTGGCTACACCCTCAACGATGACGGTGAGATTGAAGCGTCCACACCCATTCACATGAGCGTGCCCCACGCTGCAGGGGCGCTGATCGCAAACACCCAAGACCTGGCGCTCTGGCTTGAAGCGCTTCATGGCGGCGAGATCGTTTCGCCGGAGCTCTATCAGCAAATGACGGCGCCGACCCAGATGGCGGACGGGACGGAGATTCCCTATGGCTTCGGCCTGACTGTGGACGATGTGCGCGGCCATCCCGCGATCGGCCATAGCGGCGGGATCTTCGGCTTCAACACTGACAGCGTCTATGTGCCGGACGACAATCTGTACGTCACCGTGCTGGCCAATTCAGATCAACCGCCGCTTGATGCGGGCGTCTTGATGCGGCGGATCGCCAGTTATGCGCTGAACGATCCCTATCCGCTGTTTGAAGCGGTCGAGACCGATCTGACGAGCCTGGAAGATCTGTACGGGGTCTATGCGATTGAGGGCACGGACGACACGCGTCAGTTCTTCGCTCGTGACGGCCAGCTGTACACGCTGCGCTCTGGCGCCAGCGCCAGCGAGGTCTTTCCGGCGGGCGACAATCGGTTCTTTTACGGCCCCAACAGCCTGACCTGGTTTGAGATCGTGTCATCACCCGATGGGACGTCCCAGATGAATATGTATCAGCAAGGCGCCAGCGAGGCGGAACCCGCGCTCTGGTCCGGCCCCGTGCCCGAGCAGCCTGACGTCATCGAACTGCCCGCCAGCACGCTTGAAGCCTATGTGGGCGCATATGCGCTGGGCGCTGCGGTGCTTGAGATCCGGTTCACCGAGACCGGCGTTCTGGAAGCCCAGCTCACAGGCCAGGACCCCATCGCCATCAACGCCATCAGCGACGTTGAGTTTCTGGTGTCCGGCGTGGATGCGCGCCTTGTCTTCTCACCAGGCGATCCGGCTCCGTCTGTCACGCTGCAACAGAGTGGTCAGGAAATCCTGGCGGAGCGCGTCACCGAGTAAGCGTTTGACGCGACTGCAACTGGATCAGCCCCGGGCGCGCCGCGTCCGGGGTTTTTCATCAGTGGGCGGGATGCGCTAGCCGTGCAGAGCCTGGGTCTTGATCGGGGCGAAGCGGTTCTCGCCGTCTTGTGCGGCATAGACGGTCAGGCTCAGGCCTTCCAGGGAATGCTCAAACAGGTTGAAGCTGGGCGGTTCGCCGCGTGTGCGGTGAGACAGCGCCGTGCCCGCGCCGACAAACCAGCACGCCTTGCCGTCGGGGCGGCGTTGGGGCAGGGCGAACACCTGGTGCAGATGGCCTGTCACCACCAGGTCGACGCCGCATTGGGCGAAGATCTCTGCGGCTTCGCGACCGCCATGAGTCTTCGCGCGTCCATGCAGGCCGCCCGGCGCAACCAGCGGATGGTGGGCGGCGACGACTTTGAGACCATTAAAATCAGACAGCATCTGTCCGATTTTGGCGGCTTGCCTGGGATTGGCCCGGCCCAGCGACCAGTCGAGCTGGGCTTGCAGGCCACGCGCTGTCAGAAAGGATTCCACCGCCGCCAGCGGAGAACGCCAGCTGGGCGTGACGCCCTGGCCGAGCCGTTTTTCAAAGCGCGCCCAGGGCGCGGCGACACGGGCGGCGAGGTTAAGATAGGGCGTATCGTGATTGCCCGGCGCCGCGATCACGGGCGCATCAATGGCGCTGAAGAAATCGCGTGCGGCGTCAAACTCGCGCCGGCGGCCATATTGGGTGAAATCGCCCGATGCGATCACCGCGTCGGGTTTGAGCGCGGCGAGGCTCTCCAGCAAGGCGTCGGGCAGGCCGGGGGATTCCGCGCCGAAATGCAGGTCTGAAATCTGCGCCAGTCGAGTCATGCCTGGGCCTCCGGAGCAGCGAACAGGGCGGCGTTGGGCCTTAAGGTGATGCGCAGCGGAGTCTTCAGGGTCAGGGTTTCGCCGTCCAGCATCACCGTGACTTTTGACGGGCCGTCCAGCACTGCGCTTTCATAGGAGCGTTGGGGCGCGAGCTCCCCCATGTTCAGCATCTCACCCAGAAATCCGGTCATCGCGCCCAGAGCGTCGCCCAGATCATCGGTATGGGTGAAAATGTGCTCGAGCACCTCATCGCCCGGACGGGCGCCGTGGATCATAGTCATGGCGCCGCCGGGAATGGTCATCAAGGCGTTGGCGCGGCTCAGCTTGCGCACCTCGTCATCATCCAGGGTCAATCGCAACCGGGTCTTCAGGAATGCGCGCAGCGCCTGACGCAACCGGGTCAGGGCGCGCAACGGACGGCGGCCGTCTCCGTCGGGGCGCAGGGCCTCGCGAGCCTGGCCGACCCGGACGGGAAAGCCCGCCATCAGGGCGCAGAAAAACAGATGCCCCTCCACCTCGCCGGCGTGCAGCGGCTCGATGGGATAAGCAGGCGCTTCTTTCAGAATGGTCTCGATGGAGCGGTCGCCATAAAGCCGTTTGGGCAAAAGGTTCGCCGTCCCCAGCGGCAAGGCGATCACCGGCGTCTTGCATTGGGTTTTCACGAGCTGGTTGAGCACCGCCGCCGCGGTGCCGTCCCCACCCGCCACCGCGATATAGTCTGACGCAGCGGCGCAAGCCTGGCTGATGCAGTCTTCAAACCCGTCTTCGCAGTCATGCACGATCACCTTCGCCCAGTCGGCGGACCGCGTGACGGCGTCGAGCACTTTGTCCCGTCCCAGCTCTCGGGTGGTTCCAGAATGGGCGTTGAGCACAAGGGACAAGGTTTTCAAGCGTCTACTCTCCAAGAAGGCGATCACCCTAGGCCACGCGTGCAGGGAAGTCAGGGGAGATGCTTTGATCCGTCACATTCCCGCGCTAAACAACGCTCAAGTTTGAGAAGGGATCCATCATGATCGTCCGCGCCATACTTTTATCCGTCAGCGCCCTGGCGCTCACCGCCTGTCAGTCCGTCAATGTTCAGTCCGATATCGATTGGTCGGGCCGTGATGATGACGCACCCGAGGCCGCCGCCGTCGCTCCCGCCGAATTTGACGGACCGGGCGCAGACTGGCGCACGCTGGCGCAAAGCGAAATTCTGGATCGTCTGGCGCGGCCCGAACGCGAAGGTCGGGCGCGTAACGTCATCGTCTTTATCGGTGATGGTCTGAACCTCAGCACGATCACCGCCGCCCGCATCCTCGACGGCCAGAACCGCGGCATGAGCGGCGAGGAGAATTACCTGCCGTTCGAGCGCTGGGGCCATTCGGCGCTGATCAAGACCTATTCCGACAATGCGCAAGTGCCTGACAGCGCCGCGACCGCGACCGCCATTCATGCCGGTGTGAAAACCCATTCAGGCGCCATCTCGGTCTATGCACGCGACACCATCGAACCCTGTCAGGGCGGCCCGGTGCCGCAGACGCTTGTCGAGATGGCGGAAGCGCGCGGCCTGTCCACGGGCATCGTCTCCTCGGCGCGGCTGACGCACGCCACCCCCGCCACCACCTACGCCCATGTCACCAGCCGCAACTGGGAAACCGACACGGCGCTGCCGGCGGATGCCGCAGCGGCGGGCTGCACCGACATCGCCGCGCAGCTGATCGGCACGCGCACAGGGGAGTATGGCGATGGCCTTGATCTGGCGCTGGGGGGCGGCCGGGCGGCCTTTGTCACCCAGGAGCAGGGCGGCCAGCGCGCCGACCGCGATCTCACTGCCGAATGGGCGAATCTGGGCGGCGTCTATATCGAGGATCGCGCCGGGTTTGACGCGCTGGATGCAGACGACGACGCGCCGGTGCTGGGCTTGTTCACCAACTCCCATCTCAGCTTTGAACTGGATCGCGATGCGGCGGTGGAGCCGTCTCTGGCCGAGCTGACCGAGTTCGCCATCGAGCGGCTCTCCAACAATGACGACGGCTATTATTTGCTGGTTGAGGGTGGCCGGATCGACCACGCCCACCATGGCGCCAACGCCGCGCGCGCGCTCAATGACGCGCTGGCGTTCTCTGAAGCCATTGATCGGGCGCAGCAGATGGTGGATCTCGACGAGACGCTGATCCTGGTCACCGCCGACCACGGCCATGTGTTCACCATTGCGGGCTATCCGCGTCGCGGCAATCCGATCCTCGGGCTGGTGCGACCGCCCGCCCCGAACCTCAGTGACGCTGAAACCCCGCCGCTGCCGGCGGGCGACGGTCGTCCCTACACCACGCTGGGCTATCACAATGGCGGACCGCTGCGTCCGCGCGGCGACGATGCCGAGCCCCTGACCGACGAAATCGTCATGGACCCTGATTATCGCCAGCAAGCGGCGGTGCCCATGGGCTCTGAAACCCATTCGGGCGAAGACGTCATCGCCTACGCTGTCGGCCCCTGGGCCCATCTGGTGGACGGCTCCATGGAGCAACACACCCTCCATCACGTCATCACCCATGCCTATGGCTGGAGCGCCACCGCCGCGATGGTGGATGCGGATTATGACGACGATGAAGACGAGGATGATGACGACTAGGCCGCGTCATCCCTGAAACGACAAAGCCCCGGTCGATGTGACCGGGGCTTTTTTGTTCATCTCCTCTTTCCCGGCGCAGGCCGGGATCCAGAGATCATGGAACGCAGCCTATCTGTCTCTGGGCCCCGGTCGGTGTTTACCCTCAACTCGATTGGGGCCGGGGAAGAGAAGAGGTGGCGAATAAATTCCCGGACGCGCAGCGATCCGGGACCTCCCTCCGCGTCTGGCGCTCAATCCTGATTGAGGCCCCGGCTCGGCGCTGAGCTTGGCCGGGGTTTCAGTCCCTATGAGTGTCATTCGCCGGTTCACCCGGCGAACTCACGCCGTGACCTGAGATCATTACAACCGGCATGGATCCCCCGCATAAAGCGGGGGATGACAGGGGCAGGAGGAGTTAAATCACCACCTCGTCCGCCGGTTCGCGCAAATTATACCGGCTGGCCATGACCGCGCCATAGGCGCCGGTTTCGGCGATGGCGATGACGTCGCCTTCCTGCGTGTCGGGCATCAGGCGGTCGGCGCCCAGAAGGTCCGCGCTTTCGCAGATCGGGCCGACGATGGAGGCCATGCCTGCGCCCTCTTCATCATAGCGCGTGAGGTTCACGATCTCATGCCGCGCGCCATAGAGCGCCGGGCGGATCAGCGAGTTCATGCCGGTCCCAAGGCCGATAAAGCGCGTGCCGAAGGCGTGCTTGATCTGGGTGACGCCCGACAGCAGCACGCCCGCCTCGGCCACCGGATAGCGGCCCGGCTCCATCCAGATTTCATAATCAGGCAGGGCCTGTTTGAGCGTGGCGAGTTCGGCGTCCACTTTTGACAGGTCGAGCGCGGGCGCTTCCGCGCTTTCGGGCACGCCCAGGCCGCCGCCCACATTGAGGATGCGGATATCGTCAAAGCCCTCGGCGGCGCGAGCCAGGATCGCCCCGATCTCGCGCCAATGGTTCGCCTCCACCACGCCCGAGCCCGCATGGGCGTGCAGGCCGATGACTTTGGCGCCGGCTTTGGCGGCGGCCTCGCGCGCGGCGTCGAGCTGGTCGAGCGGAATGCCGAATTTCGCTTTCGGCCCGGCGGTCTGAACATGCTGGTGGTGGCCGCGCGGACGGTCTGGATTGATGCGCAGGATGATCTCCGCGCCCCTGAACATGTCAGGCCAGTGAGTCAGCGGATGCAGGCCGTCAATGGTGAGGTTCGTGCCCAGCTCGATCGCGGCGGCGTATTCATGGCGCGAGGCGAAATTGGGGGTGAACAGCACTTTCTTCGGATCAAGCCCGGGGAAGGTGTCTTTCAGGCGCATCAGCTCGCCCGGCGACACGCACTCAAAGCCGAGGCCCGCCTCGAAAATGGTCTTGAGGACCTCCGGGTGCGGATTGGCCTTCATGGCGTAAAAGGCGCGATTGACGCTCTTGATGCCCGCCACCGCGCTGGCGCGGGCCTTGATCGTCTCAAGGTCATAGACATAGCGCCCGCCGGTTTGCGGGGTCAGCTTGATCAGCTGGTCGCGCTTGGTCGCCCACCAGGGCGTGGGGCGCTGTGGCTTGGCGGCGGCGGTGTCATTGAGCTCCGCCCAGCTCGGCCCGAAGACGGGGCCGGAGGGGGCGGGCGCGATCAGCTCTTCATGCAGGCGGGCGGCGAGGGTGCGGCCCTCGCTTTCATCCACCACCACGGTGAAGTTGAGATCATTGGCGGCCTGGCTGACCAGCCGGATCGGCTTGTCCTGAAACATTTCCAGCGCCGGGGCGAGCTTGTGCAGGATGCGCCGCACGCCATAACCCACGAGCGACACGGCGGCGCCGTCCTCGATGATCTTCACCCGGCAGAACGGCTCAAGCCGCGCGCGCAGGGCGTCGAGCCGCGCCTGGTCGAGGCTGGGGTCGGGGTCCAGGCTGACGGTGATGTTGGTTTCGGATGTGGAGACGAGATCCACCGACACGCCGCACGCCTTGAAACAGGCGAACACATCAGCGAGGAAGCCCGCCTGCCGCCACATGCCCGCGCCTTCCATGGCGACGATGCGCACGCCTGTCTTCACCGACACGGCTTTGAGCTGCGGCGCGTCATCGCCGGGCTCGGACGTGATCAAGGTGCCGGCGAGTTCCGGCCGCAAGGTGGAGCGCACTTCCACAGGGACATTCGCCCGGCGGGCCGGGCCGATGCAGCGCGGATGCAGCACCTTGCCGCCCATGGTCGCGATTTCCTGCGCCTCGTCATAGGACAGCGCCTGCAGCAGGCGCGCGCCCTCGGTCAGGCGCGGATCGGCGCTGAAGAGTCCCGGCACGTCGGTCCAGATCTCGAGCTTCGCCGCTTCGAGCTTGTTGGCGAAATAGGCCGCCGAGGTGTCCGACCCGCCCCGGCCCAGCAAGACGGTCTCGCCGCGGCTATTGCGGGCGATGAAGCCCTGGGTCAGCACGAGGTCGGCGTCTTTGAGCCGCGCCTGCAGCGTCTTGTCGGCGCCTTCGATGACGGAATTGGACAGATAGCCGCTGGCGTCGGTGCTGTCAGACGAGGCTTTCAGCGCATCACGGGCGTCCAGCAGAACCGGGCTCAGCCCTTCCTGACGCAGGCGTTCCATGCCCAGAACGCTCGCCATCTGTTCGCCCAGCGCCAGCAATTCCGCGCGCACGCGCGGACTGGCTTCACGCACCAGCGCAATGCCGGCGGCCAGGCGATCCAGTGTCTCAAAATGGGACGCCAGCAAAGTGGGGCCGTCGAGCGCGGCGTTCTCGGCGAAATCCAGATGCACCGCCTTGATGGCGGCGATCTCGACGCTGACATCGCCTTTGAGCGCCTTGTCGGGCAGGGCTTCGAGCCGGTTTGAGACGCCGGACAGGGCTGAATGGACGATCAGCACCTTGCCGCCCGGTTTGTCCTGTTTGATCCGGGCCTTCGCAAGCTTTGCGATAACCGCCCAGTTTTCCGGCTTGGCCACGGAGGTGCCGCCGAATTTCAAAACAGTCCAGATACGCGAGGAAGGCAGGGATTGATCAGTCATCGGATCGTCCAGAATTTCAACAGGACGATGGACATAGCCCGCCATGCTGCAGTGCGAAAGTTTCTTGTCGAGACCGTCACTTTACCCCGGCGGCGCCATGGGGTAGGGCGAGCGCAGATTTTACTGTCATCGCATGGGGATGCGTCATGTTCCGGTCATTTGTAAATACCGCCGCCGTTTGCAGTGCGCTGGTGCTGGCGAGCTGCGCCAGCGTCTCTGAGACCGCCTCTGCGCCAGATGTTGCTGCGACCGAGCAGCCTGAGCGCGTCCTGATGATCGGGCTCGACGGCGTCCGAGCCGACTTCCTGGATCTGTATGATGCGCCGACCCTTGAGGCGCTGGCCGAGCGCGGGGTGCGCGCCGAGCGGATGATCCCGGTCATGCCGTCCAAAACCTTCGTGAACTTCTACTCCATCGCCACCGGGCTCTATCCTGAAAACCATGGCATGACAGAAAACGCGCCCTATGACCGCGAGGCGCGCACCGGGTTTGTGAACCCGATGTCGGCGCAGGATCCGTTCTGGTGGCAGGGCGAGCCCATCTGGACCACCGCCGAACGTGAGGGGCTCACCAGCGCCATCATGTTCTGGCTGGGCTCGGAAGTGGAGCATGACGGCCTGCGCCCGTCGATCTGGACGCCGTACGAGCATGAGAAGCCCTATCAGGAGCGCGTGGACGAGGTGCTGGCCTGGTATGACGCGCCAGCCGAAGACATGCCGCGGCTGGCGGCGGTCTATTTCGATCGCGTGGACAGCGTCGCGCATCGTAACGGGCCCGAGAACGAGGCGGTCGCCGAAGCCGTCGCGGAAGTGGACGGCTATGTGGCCCAGCTGGTGGCCGGGCTTGAAGCGCGCGGCCTTCTGGACACCACCAACATCATCATCGTCTCCGACCATGGCATGGCCCAGCTTTCAGATGAGCGCATCGTCGCGGTCGATGACTGGATCGATTTTGAGCGCGTGTACTCGCCGCACATGGAAGGGCGCTGGGGCGCCGGCGCGCAGCCTTACATCTTCCTGTTCTCCGAAGACGGGGATGACGCCGCCATTGATGAGGCGCATGACGCCATCAACGCATCGGGCAATGATCATGTGGTCGCCTACAAGGCGGGCGAGATGCCCGATCATTACCATCTCGACCATCCCACGCGCGGCCCTGACCTGCTGGTGGTGGCGGAGGCGGGCTGGTCTCTGGTCGCGCCGAGCCTCGAGCAATCGCCGCGCCGGATCATTCCGGGCAATCACGGTTATGACAATCTGGACCCGGTCATGGGCGCGACCTTCGTCGCCGCTGGTCCCCGCTTTGACGGGGTGGGCGAGGTCGCTCCGTTCGAGAACGTCAACGTCTATCTGATGATCGCCTGCGCGCTGGGGCTGGACCCTGCTGAGACCGACGGCGATCCGTCAGAGGTGGCGCGCGTGACCGGCGGGCGCTGCCCCGCGCAGTAAGTCGCACGCTCTGGGTGGTCATCCCGGCTTGGAAGCGCGCGGAGATAGCGGTACGACTTAGAGACCGCGCTTCGCGCGCACCTGAGTTTTAAGGAGGCCGTCATGGCAGACGAACCGCATCGCATCACTTTCCTGGCCAAGACGTTTTCGGCGGCGGCTCTCGAATTTCATCGCGGCCGCATGGCCGAACGCGGCTATCGCATGGAAGGCCGGATCGAGCCCACCGCCTTTCAGATGATTGACGAAGACGGCAAGACCGAGAAGGTGTTTGACGGCGAGCCGCTGTTCACGGTGACTTTCGTCAAGCGCGAGGACTAGGCCTTGGGCGATACTGACATCGTGTCACACGAGGCTGTCGAGAAGACCTTCAAACGCGCCGCCACCGCCGCCGAGGCGGTGGACCGGCTGTGCGTGATGTTTGAAGCGTCGGTCAAGGCGCTGCGCGAAGAGCTGAAAATCTATCTCGAGGGCGGCCCGCCGCCGTCCGAGGCGGACCGGTTCTCGGGCGCCTTCGCCTATCCGGCCCTGCGCATCATCTACCAGCCTGACGGAGCCGTGCCGCCTATCAGCCGCGCCTTCGGCAAGTTTTCCGAAGCGGGCGTCTATGAGCAGACGATCACCCATCCCGAACAGTTCCGCCGCTATCTGACCGAGCAGATCGAGCTGTTGTCGGACATGTATCCGGTGAAAATCGAAACCGGCCTGTCGGTGCAGGAGATACCCTTCTCCTATGTGCTCGACGGTGCGGACGATCTGGACATGGACGCCGCCTCGCCCGCCGAGCTGGTGCGCCATTTTCCCTATGCGGATTTGGCGGGCATCGACGATGCGCTGCCCAATGGCGAGCGTCCTTCGATACCCGGACGTCCGCGGCCTCTGAGCCTGTTTGACGCGGTGCGCACCGATTACTCGCTGCAACGCATCCGGCACTATACCGGCACGCCCTACGAGGATGTGCAGCCCTTCATCCTGTTTACGAACTATCATCGCTACGTGGATGCGTTCGTGGATTGGGCGGTCGAGCAGGTCAAGGACGAGAACACCGAATACGACTCCCTGTCTGCGGCGGGCTTCGTCCATGTAGACGCCAGCAGCGAAGATCCTGTGGGCGAGATCAGCGCGGCGCCCTGGCGGCGCTTCCAGATGCCGGCCTATCATTTGAAGACCAAGGATGGCCGCGGCATCACCCTGGTGAATATCGGGGTCGGACCGTCGAACGCCAAGAACATCACCGACCATCTGGCCGTGCTGCGGCCTGAATGCTGGATGATGATCGGCCATTGCGGCGGTCTGCGTCATTCCCAGCGTCTGGGCGATTACGTGCTGGCGCACGCCTATCTGCGTTATGACAGCGTGCTGGACCGCGAATTGCCGGTGGAGATCCCGATCCCGCCGATCGCGGAAATCCAGGTCGCCTTGCAAGAAGCTGTGGAGACGGTCAGCGGCGATGATGCGGGCGAGCTCAAGCGCCGTTTGCGCACGGGCACCGTGGTGACCTATGCCGACCGGAACTGGGAGCTGCGCTATACGCAGGAAGCGCGGCGCATCAACCAGTCGCGCTCCATCGCCGTGGATATGGAAAGCGCCACCATCGCGGCCAACGGCTTCCGCTTGCGGGTGCCTTACGGAACGCTGTTGTGCGTGTCCGACAAGCCCTTGCATGGCGAGTTGAAACTGCCCGGCGCGGCCAATCGCTTCTACGCCAAATCGGTGTCTGAACACCTGGCGGCGGGGATCGAAGCGGTGGAAATCCTCAAGCGTCAGGGCGCGGATGCGCTGCATTCGCGCAAGCTGCGCAGCTTTGACGAGCCGCCGTTCCGCTAGGCGCTGTGATCAGGTTCCAGTCTGAGTGGCGGCCGGGTCAGCCGGTCGCCACATCACGTCCTGCACCGCGGGCGGCGCGCCGTTCTCTCCGGGCGCCGGGCGGCCGATCAGATAGCCTTGCGCCTGCTCACAGCCGACCATGTTGAGAAGTTCGAGCTGATCCGCCGTCTCGACGCCTTCAGCCAGCACAGGAACGCCGAGATTGCGCGCCAGCGTCACCACGGCGCTGATCACCGCGCGGGAGCGCCCGCCGTCTGACAGGCCGTCCGTGAATCCCTTGTCGAGCTTGATCTTGTCGAACGGGAATTGCCGCAAGGTCTCCAGCGCCGAATACCCGGTGCCAAAATCATCGAGCGCCATGGAGACGCCGAGCGCCTTGATCCGCCGCAGGACGCTCAGTGACTGTCGCAAATCATGGATCAGGGCGGTTTCAGTCAGCTCGATTTCCAGCTGGCTGGCGCTCAGCCCGGTCGACACCATCGCCTGCAGCACCTTGCCCACCAGATGCGGGTCGTTGAGCTGGATGGCGGACAGGTTGATCGCCACCTTGGGCGAACCCGGCCAGCGCGCCACTTCCTCGCACGTGGTCTCCAGCACCCAGTCGCCCAGGCGTCCGATCAGGCCGTTCGCTTCGGCCAGCGGAATGAACTCGGCGGGCGACACCATGCCCCGGACCGGGTGGGGCCAGCGCACCAGCGCTTCATAGCCGCAGACCTCGCCCGTCTTGAGATCGATCTGCGGCTGGTAATGCATTTTCAGCTGGTCGAGCTCGAGCGCCCGGCGCAAATCCTGCGCCAGCTCGCGCCGCTGCCGGACGGCCTCGCCCAGGGCGTGTTCATAATGCTGGATGCGGTGCAGCGGGTCGGTCTTGGCCTTGTACATGGCCAGATCCGCATTGCGCATCAGGGTTTCGCGATCTTCCCCGTCGTCAGGATAGAGCGCCACGCCCAGGCTGGCGCTGGTGACGATCTCGAAATCAGCGTGACGCACCGGCGTCTGGAACAGCGAATCGATCAGGTTCAGCTCTTCAGTCAGCGCCGCTTCGTCCTCGACCGGAATGACGATGCCGAACTCGTCGCCGCCCAGACGCGCCGCGAACCCGCCCGGTCGCTCATGCCCGCGCAACCGGTCGGCGATGTCGCACAACACGGTGTCGCCGGCCTGGTGGCCCCAGACATCGTTGATTTCCTTGAACCGGTTGAGGTCGATCATCAGGACGGCGAGGCGCTTGTCTTTACGCGTTTCAATCGCGTGATCGACCATGGCGGAAAAACAGGCCCGGTTGGGAAGATCGGTGACGATGTCATGCAGCGCCAGATGCCGCATGCGCCGGTCCGCGCGTTCGCGCAGCCCCGCTTCGACCGCATAGCCGATGCCCCCGGCGCCCACCACCACAAGCGTGGTGACGGCGGTGGTGAAGGCGAGGATCTGGAAGGTGACCGGGTTCAGGCCTTCTGACACGCCCAGGGGGATCACCATCATCGCCCCCATGCCTGTGAAGTGCAGGCTGACCACGCCCAAGGCCAACATCAGCCCCGGAATGAGCTTTTTCAGGCCTTTGTCGAAACGGCCTGACACTTCAAACGCCAGCGAGGCGAAGAAGACGCCCAGCACGACCGAGGCGATCACATACCGCAAATCCCAGGTCACAATGGCGTCCAGGTGATAGGCCGCCATGCCCACATAATGCATGCCGGTGACGGACAGCCCGACCACGGCGCCGGCCAGAGCGCGCGCGAACGACCATGACAGGGTGGCCAGATAACTGCCGACAATCGTGCCGCACATAATGATCAGGGCGGACAGCGCCGTCTGGTCCACATCCAGAGTGACAGTCGCAGAGGGACGATATCCCAGCATGGCGATGAAATGGGTGGACCAGATCCCGGCGCTCAGACAGATGGCCGTGATCACCAGCCACGCCACTTGCACGCCGCCATCGCTCTGTTCGCTTCGCCGCTGCAGACGCATGCTGAGCAAACAGCTCAGCAGACACACCAGCCCCGCCAGCAGGACGCTTGGGAAATGGTGTTCAAGGGCGAGGCAGGTGAGGACGCGCAAAGGATTCTCCTTAAGGTGTAAACTTGCTAGCAGCACACCCTTAACTCGCGCTTATGGTTGGGAACTTTTTGGCGCCCTCTTGCTCATAAACGTATTCAGATTTACCTCATCTGCATGACAGATCGCGTTTTGCCTCTCGCCGGCGTTTATAACTTTCGCCATTTCGGCGCCTACCCGCTCAACGGCGGGGGACAGGTGCGTGACCGCCTTTATCGTTCGGGCCAGTTTTCCCGCGCGACCAAGGAGGATGTGCAGGCCCTGGACGGGCTCAATATCAAGGTCGTGGCCGATTTGCGTCGCCCCAGGGAACGTGAGCTGGAGCCGTCCCATTGGGGCGAGAGCGACGCTGTGACCGTGCTTAGCTCTGACCATGCCGGACATGCCGAGCCGCCGCATCTGGCGTTCTTGCGAGAGAGCGATCTGACCCTCGATAACATCCGCGGCTTCATGCAGAAGACCTATGAGCGTTTGCCTTTTGACCCGGGCAACAAGGCGGTGTTCAAGGCCGGGTTTGAAGCGCTGGCGCACTCTGACCCTGAAGACGGGTTCGTTGTGCACTGCGCAGCGGGCAAGGACCGAACAGGCATTTTCTGCGCCTTCTTGCTGCTGGAGCTGGGCGTCGATGCGGACGCCGTGCGCGAAGATTATCTGATGACCAATACAGCCGTGGATTATGACGAGCTGGCGCCGCGCTTCGCCAAACGCATCCGCGAAGGCATGGGGCGTGATGTCGGCGATCGTGAGATCCGCGCCTTTCTGGGGGTGGAGGAGTCCTATCTCGACACCGCGATGGACGCCGTGGGCGATGTGCCCGGCTATCTGCGCGGCGAGCTGGGTCTGAGTGACGCCGTGATCGCGCAATTGCACGAGCGGCTGAAAACCTCGTGATCGCGGCGCCGGACCGGGCGCAGACGCTGGACTGGGTCGAGCCGGTCCAGGCGCTCAAGGCTTTCGAGGCTGTGCCCTATACCCTCTTGCTTCAAGGTGGCGGCGCCCAGCCCTGGGGGCGTAAAAGCTATCTGTGCGCCTATCCTGACTTCATCGTTCAAGACGACGACCCGTCCAGAGGATTTGATCGTCTCAAGGCGGGCTATCGTCCTGTGAGCCTGTCGCAGGCTGACGGGTTTTCCGGCGGCTATGCGGGTCTGTTCGCTTATGATCTGGGCCAGGCGTTCGAAGACCTGCCGGTCTGCCCCCCGGCGCCCGGCGGGTGTCCCGTCGTGGCCATGGGCTGGTATGAGGCGGTGCTGGAGTTTGATCACGGGACGCGAACCGTCCGGGCGTTAGGGGCGCCGAAGGCGGCGGCCCGGCTGATTGATGCGCTCAAGACGGCTGCATCTGAATTTGAACCGTCCGTCAGCGAAGGGTGCTTGTCTCAGGACTGGCCCGATGCGCGCTATCTGGAGGCCGTCGAGACGGCGCGGGATTATATCCGCGCGGGCGACGTGTTTCAGGTCAACCTCTCCCACGCTTTCACCGGTCATATGACGGGACCGCAAGCGCCGCTGGCGCTCTTTGAGCGTCTGATCGCCGACAGCCCGTCCGCCTTCTCGGCCTGGTTCCGTCTCAGTGAGGACCAGGTCATCGTCACCAATTCTCCCGAGCGTTTCGTGCAGGCGTCAGCAAGCGGTGAGGTGGAGACCCGGCCCATCAAAGGCACAAGGCCGCGCCGGGCGGACCCCGATCAGGACCGGGTTGAAGCGGACGCGCTGGCCGCTTCGCTCAAGGATCGCGCGGAAAACCTGATGATCGTGGATCTGATGCGCAATGATCTGGCGCGGGTCTGTGAGCCCGGCAGCGTCAAGACGCCCGAACTGTTCAGCGTGGAAAGCTATGCCAATGTCCATCATCTGGTCTCCACCGTTCGGGGGCGGTTGCGGTCCGACCTCAACGTCTTTGACCTGATCGCGGCGACGTTTCCGCCCGGCTCCATCACCGGGGCGCCCAAAGTGCGCGCCATGGAGATTATCGCTGAACTCGAAGAACAAAGCCGCGGGGCCTATTGCGGCGCGCTGGGCTGGCTGGGCGCCGATGGCGCGTGTGATCTCAACGTGATGATCCGCACCGCCAGCCTTCGGAAGGCCGAGACGGGCTGGGATGTTCAGGTGCGCTCTGGCGGCGCGATCACGATTGATTCAGTCCCTGAAGACGAGCTGGCGGAAACCCGGGACAAGGCGGCGGCCTTGAAGGCGGCGATTGAGGGGCGTCGATGACAAAGCTCTGGCTGAACGGTGAAATGCTGGATGCGGACGCCGCCCGTATTGGTCCGTCCGACCGCGGTTTTCTTCTGGGCGACGGCGCGTTTGAAACCCTGCGGTATGAGACGGGCGAGTTACGGCGTTGGCCGCGCCACAGCGCGCGCCTTCAAGGCGCCCTGCAGCACATCGAGATCCCCTGTCCGGACTGGAATCTCTTGCATGATGCGGCGACAAAGCTGTGTCAGGCGAACGCGCTTGAGCGCGCCATGGTGCGGCTGACGGTGTCTCGCGGCCCGTCCGGAGCTGGCCTGGCGCCGCCTGTGGGAACTGAGCCGACGGTGCTGATCACGGCGGCTGCACTGCCGACCGCGCCCGCTGCACTGAGCGCGCGGATCGTTGAAAGTGCGCGGCGCGATGCGCGAAACATTTCCAGCCGCTACAAGCTGACCACTTACGCTGACATGCTGGCGGCGCGGCGCGACGCGGTGCGCCAGGGCGCGGACATGGCGCTGGTCCTGTCAGCCCAGGATCATGTGTCCAGCGCAGACAGCGCCAATCTGTTCTGGGTGAAAGAGGGGCGGCTATTTACCCCGGATCTCTCCTGCGGATGCTTGCCGGGGACCAGCCGCGCGGCGCTGATTGCGGCGTTGAAGGCTGAGGGAGAGGTTGTGATCGAGGGCCGGTTCTCGCCGGACGTCCTGATGCAGGCTGACGCAGTGTTCGTCACCAATGCCGTGCGAGGCGTCGTGCCGCTCTCGCGCGTGGATGATCGCGGCTTTTCAACTGAAGACAGTCAGCTTTCCCGGATGAAGGCGCTCTGTGACGTCGCGCTCTAGCCGCGGCGAACCCAGGGGCCGCGCCGGGGGCGCAAATAGGCGGTGTCAGACAAGGTGATCGGGGTGCGCGTCAGTTCGCCCAGATTGGTGGAAAAGACGTAATCGGCCTCCACCATGATGATCGAGTTCATCGGCGCCAAAAGCCCATCGGGCAGTTCGGGCAGACTGTCTGTGTCCAGCGGGGTCATCCCCTCGCCATCACTCCAGTCGACGAAAATCTCTTCGTCGGCATCCATGCGGATCGAGGTGATGCGCAGGCTCAGCGGCGCGGTGTCGAACGGGTTCAGGATGGCGTCCGCGGCGGCGTAGATGTCGATCAGGTCGGCATCGGTGATAAAATCGTCCTGGGTCACAAGGTCGGCCACGGAATTGGCGACCTGAGAGACCTTGCGATCCGCCGTCAGCCCCAGCGTCAGCTGCACCGAGCCCAGATAGAGCGCGATCATGAAGGGCGCGAGCAGGGCGAACTCCACGGCCGAGACGCCGCGCGTGTCGCGCCGAAAGCTCAGCAACAATTGGATGAATTGGCGCATGGGGCTACTCAAACGGTTCATTGCGGAACACGGCGGTCGCCGTGATCAGGCGCTTGTTGCCGCTCATATTGGACATGCCCGAGATCACGCCCGGCGCCAGCAATTGCCAGTCATAAAACACGCGCACCACCACCACATCGCCGCCGCCCCCCGGATCGAAGGTGAAGTCGGAACCGTCGATGTCGCCGTCACCGTTCAGGGGCGTATTGGTGGAGCTTGATGAGAAGGAGTCAAAGGTGCGCACATCCACCTGAATGCGGCTGCAATCGGCGACGGCGCTGATGCGTTCACAGATCGCCCCGCGAAAATCCTCAACGGTCTCATTGGATTGTTGCAGCTGGCCGGTCCGGATGGTGCGCGCGGCTTCATGGACGCCATTCTCGATGATGGTGGAGCCCAGAAAGAACAGCGCCACTTCCAGCGTGGCGAAGATCAACAGGAAGAACGGCGCTGCGATCAGCGCGAACTCGACAGCCGCCGCGCCCCGTCGCGCACGGATGAACCGTTGCAAGCTGTGTTTGATCGTCGCCCTCAGCGGCATGATCCGTCCCTCTCAATGAAGGGAGGAGTATGCGGCAAAGCGCTTAATGCCCGATGAAACGGAAGGGTTAATTCGACGCGGGTCCTGCGCCGTCACGGATCGCATTGCGCTGGATGTTCATGTCATTGAACCAGACTTGGTCATCACCGATCTGGGGCAGGGCCTGGCAGGTCGGCGCGCAGACATAGGTTTCAGGCCGTCCTGAATTGCGAAAGATCTGAACGGCGTTGCTGTCAGGCTGCGCGACCACCAGGTCGGAGGTGTAAAGGACGCGGCCTGCGTCATCGAGCACGATGAGATTGGTGCGGCCAAACACCTTGCCGGTCACGAACAAGGTGCGGGAGTCATAGAGCGTGGCGTCGGCGATGCCCGGATTGCCCACGATCACGCCCGCCGCGTCGCCGGGCAGCCGGATCAGGCCGGCCTGATCAGCGGACACGACAAATTCGCGCGCCTGAGCGGACCCCAGACCCAGAACCAGACACACAGCGATGGCGGCAGCACGAAAACCCATGACAGGCCTCTCTATATATAGCTGACACCAGTATGGGCTTGGGCCGTGAAGGAAACCTAAACGCCGCTTATGTGTCGCCGTCTTGCGATCGGGCTGCGAGGAGGGGTAGTGGAAAGGCCTGTTAGGCGATTGTTTATTTGTATTGAATTTTTAAGGTCGCATTGAATGCTGTTTACTTTTCATTAGTCATGGCGTGAGCTTTTGATATTTACCCAAAATAAAGCATGGATTTTTACTCGCTTTAAATCGTCTTCGGGTTTTACTCCACATGCATTCAGGACGGGGCGGGAACAAGGCTGCGCTCCTGGGGCCACAGAAAAATATCTATGGAGTGGATGGGATGAACAATCTGGTTTCGCGTTTTCTGAAAGATGAGTCTGGCGCTACTGCGATCGAATACGGCCTGATCGCCGCGCTGATCGCTGTCGTGATCATTACGGCCGTGACGACCCTCGGCACCAACCTCAGCACCACCTTCACCAATGTGGGCACGCAGCTTTCGACCGCAAACGGCGGCGCGGCTGGCGGCGGTGCAGGCGGCGGCGAAGGCTAAGCCTCGCAGCGCTGACTACAGCAACGCATGTGAAAAGCCGTCCCGAAAGGGACGGCTTTTCTGCATTTGACGAGACTTTGATCGCTGTTTGAGAAGCCTTAAGCATAAGCGCCTAGGCTCCACGCTTCCTGTTACGAAGTCCGGGTCCGGGTCATGATCTCCAATATCGCCCTGTTGGGTTTTGCATTTCTGATGCTCTGCGCGGTCTGGTATGACGTGCGCAGCTTCACCATTCCCAATTGGGTGCCGGGCGCCTTGATTGTCTGCTGGGTCGTGGCCGCGCCTTTTCTGGGTTTGAGTTGGATGGACGCCGGTTTGTCCTTTCTATCGGGATTGGGCGTTTTGTTGCTCGGCATGGCGCTCTGGGCGCCGGGTTGGGTTGGCGGCGGTGATGTGAAATTGCTGGCCGCGGGCGCGCTGTGGTTCGGCTGGCCGGATGCGATGGCCTTTGTGCTGATCGCGGTGGCGGCGGGCGGCGTCCTGGCAGTGATCCTGGTGGTCTTGCGCCAGGTCGCACATTTGCTGCCGATTTCATCTGACGTTCTGGGCTCGACCGCGCTCGCTCAGGGGGCGCCGGTGCCCTATGCCATCGCCATTACGGCGGGGGCGTTGCTGGTGCTGCCTCAGGCCCAGATGTTCGCCGTCTACACCGGATAGTTAACGCGCTGATCACCCAGCATTAACGCGGCCTTGAGAATTATCGGCTCTGATGCCTGCTGACGCCTTGTGCGCAAAAGGGTTTTGGGGTCCGACATGAACGCTGTCCGCCTGATCGTGCTTGCTGTCGCTGCGCTGGCGGCTGTTTTCGCCGCCGTCTTCGTGCGCGGCGCCATGCAGCCTGCCGCCGCGCCGGCGCCTGTCATTGTAGAGCAGGCGGCCGAGCCTGAAGTGATGCAGGTGCTGGTCGCTGCGCGCGACGTCAGCCCCTCCATGCGCGTCAGCGCTTCTGATTTTCGCTGGGCGGACTGGCCGGTCGAAGCCGTCATGCCAGCCTTCCTCAATCGCAATGACAATCCGGACGCGCTTGAAACCCTGAGCGGCTCGATCGCTCGCGCCGCCTTTGTGGACGGCGAGCCGATCCTGCCTGGCAAGCTGGTGCAGCCGGGCGAGGCGGGCTTCATGGCCGCCGTCATTGATCCGGGCATGCGCGCTGTGGCTGTGCCGATCTCGGCGGAATCCGGCGCTGGCGGCTTCATCCTGCCCAATGACCGGGTGGATGTTCTGGTCACCACCTCGGCGCGCGACATGGGCTATGTCTCTGAAGTGCTGGTCGAGAATGTGCGCGTGCTCGCTATTGATCAGACCTATGTGGAGGATGGCGAAAGCGTCGTGCTGGGCTCGACCGCCACGCTGGAGCTGACCCCTGAACAGACCCGCGCCGTCGCGCTGGGCGTCGCGGCGGGCGATATCGTTCTGGCCTTGCGCTCGGTCGCGGATCGCGAAGGCGGGCCGCGTTTGCCGGATGGATCGTCTGGCGCGAACAGCGGCAATGGCCGTGAAGTGCGCATCATCCGGTATGGCGCCGAACAGCGCGTCGCCCTGGGAGGGACGCCATGATGATATCCATCTCCAAGGCTGTCTGCGCCGCCGCTCTTCTTGCGGCGGCTTGCGTGTCTCCGGCCCAGGGCCAATTGTCTGGCGGCCGGACCGAAGCCAACAACACCTTGCAAGTGCATATCCGTGAGCCTGGCGCGGGTCCGGCGTCGGAAAGCCTGCAGCTGCCGCTGGGGCAGGCCGCCGTCATCCATTTGCCCGATGACGCCGCCGATGTGGTCATCGCCAATGACGATGTCGCCAGCGCCGTGGTGCGCACAACCCGGCGCGCTTTCGTGCTGGGACAGGCCGTGGGCCGCACCAACATCTTCTTTTTTGACGCCGATGGCGGCTTGATCCTCGACCTCAATGTCCGGGTCGAGCGCGACATCGCCGCGCTTCAGGATGCGCTGGACCGCTTTGTGCCCGAAGGCCGGGTGCAGGCGGAAAGCATGAACGCCAATATCGTGCTGTCCGGCCAGGTTCCCTCCGCCTCCGCCGCTGACACCGCCTTGCAGGTGGCGCGGCGCTGGGTGGACAATCCCGATCAGGTGGTCTCCTTCCTGACCGTGGAAGGGCGCGACCAGGTCACCTTGCAGGTGCGCATCGTCGAGATGGAGCGTACTTTGGTGCGCCAGCTGGGCGTGAATCTGAGCGGTGAACAAGCCTTTGGCGAGTTCACGCCGAACATTCGCACCGCCGCCACCAATGATCGCGGCGATCCGCTGTTTGACCAGAACGGCGCACCCATCTTTGAAGTGTACCAGCCCGGCCGGTTCCAGAATTCGTCGTCCTGGGGCACCTCGAACGCCTTTGGCGTCGCGGGCGCGGCGCTCGGCGGTCTGGCAGGCACGATCGGCACGCGGAACCTGGTGGATGGCGTGCTGCAAAGCTCCATCTCCGCCACGCTGAACGCGCTCGAGCGCGTGGGGCTCGTGCGGACGCTGGCCGAACCCAACATCACCGCCATTTCCGGCGAGCCGGCGCAATTCCTGGCGGGCGGGGAGTTCCCTGTGCCGGTCGGACGCGACCGCGACGGCAATGTCACCATCGAATTCAAACCCTTCGGCGTCGGTCTGGGCTTCACCCCGGTCGTATTGTCTGAAGGCCGGATTTCGCTGCGGGTCTCCACGGAAGTCTCCGAGCTGTCCAATGAAGGCGCGATTTCCTTGAATTCGACCGTGCTCACGGACAGCGACGGCAATGTCACCGGCACGGTGCCCGGCGTGACCATTCCGGCCCTGTCGGTGAACCGGGCCGAGACCACTGTCGAGCTGCCCTCAGGCGGTTCCATGGTGATCGCAGGCCTGATCCGCGAAGAGACGCGTCAGGCCATGGACAGTGTTCCGGGGATCGAGCGCATGCCGGTGCTGGGCTCGCTCTTCC
>NZ_DEMB01000003.1:65616-69043 GCF_002354675.1 Oceanicaulis sp. UBA2681
ATCCGGTCTCGTGATTTCGCCAACAATGAAACCGAGCTTGTGGTCGTGGTCACGCCGTATCTGGTGGACCCGGTCAATTCCAATGATCTGGAAAGCCCGGCGGAAGGGTTCGCCGTGTCCTCGCTCGCCGCCGGCGCCTTTCTGGGGCGTCTGAACCGGGTTTACGCCGCGCCGGGCGCGCAGGTGGAAAATCGCGGCTGGTCGGGTCCGGTCGGCTTTGTGCTGGAGTAGCGTGATGAACCTTGTCTTCAAAAGCCTCATGGTCGCCGGCGCTCTGGTCGTCGCTGGCTGCGCCAGCGCCCCGGACCCGCGTCCGCGCGCCACGGCTGCGGCGGAAACCGTCCGCGTGAGCATGGACGTCAGCGCCATCGACAACGGGCTGACCTGGAACCAGATCGATGTGATCGAAGCCGTCGCCGCCGAGTACAAGGCGCGCGGCCATGGTCCGCTCGTGATCTCCTATCCGCAAAACGCCGGCAACGCCGACGCCGCCATCGGCGCCATCGCCGAGGCGCGCACGCGGCTGTATGCGGCCGGGCTCGACTGGCGTCAGATTTCAGGCGGCGCCTACGAGGCGGGCGGCCGGGCCAGCGCGCCGGTGATCTTCTCCTTCACCCGATACGAAGCGATTGCGCCGGAGTGCTCGACCACCTGGACCGACATGGCGCGCGCGCGTCCCAATGAGACCTGGCCGCGCTTTGGCTGCGCCACCGCTAACAATCTCGCCAGCATGGTCGCCGATCCGCGCGATCTGGTGGCGCCGCGCACCCTGGATGCGCCAGATTCCGCACGTCGTCAGGGCGTGCTCGACAACTACCGGCGGGGCCAGTCCACCGCCAGTGAACGCTCCGACCGCGAAAGTGGGGCGATCAGCTCCAGTGTCGGCAATTAACTAGGGTATGGCTATGAACCGCACCGCTGACGCCTTTGAAGATGAAGCGTTTGACGCCGCCGACGAGTTCGTCGCCGAGGACGCGTACACCCCGCACGAGCCGTTGAACGCGGCTCCTGAAGATCCGTTCTATGATGCGGAAAGCATTGAACGCCGGATGCTGGGTGAAGAGGATGGCTTTGGCGATGTGAACACAGCCGCGCAGCCTGCTGCGGATCCCGGCGCCCGCCCGTTTGGCGCGCGTCTGGCCGACGCCAATCAGAACGCCGGCTATGATGATGAGTTTGACGGCTATGAGCCGGCGGCGCCGTTGCGCCCGGCTCCGGCCCCGGCGCGCGACGCCCAAGCCGATCCGTTCGGGGATGCGGATTCCCTGCCGCTGACATCGCCCATCGGATCGGGCGGCATGAGCGGCGAGATCTCGGCGGTGTCCGGCCCTGATGAATCCCTGATCAACCAGCCTGTGCCGCGCATCGCGATCCATGCATTCTGTGAGAGCCCGGAGACCGGGCGTCTGATCCATCACGCCGCGGATGACCGCCGCATGGCGCGCACCCATGTGACCGTCGAGCTGGGCGGTCTGTCCGCCGCCATCGAGCGCTTCCATGACGAAAGCACGCCGGAATTGCTGATCCTTGAGACCGGCATGCGCGGTCGTGAATTGTTCCAGCAGCTTGAAGACCTGGCCGCGGTCTGTGACGGAGACACCAAGGTGATCATCATTGGCGCGGCCAATGACATCACCCTGTATCGCGAGCTGATCAAGCGCGGGGTGAGCGAGTATCTCGTGCCGCCGATGACGCCGCTGCACCTGATCTCGACGATCTCCGGCCTGTTTCTCGACCCTGAAGCGCCGTTCGCCGGCCGCTCCATCGCCTTTATCGGCGCCAAGGGCGGGGTGGGGTCGTCCACCATCGCTCATAACGTGGCCTGGCAATTGACCGAAGGTCTGCGCTCGGACGCGGTGCTGGTCGATCTCGATCTCTCGTTTGGAACCGCCGGCCTCGATTTCAATCAGGACCCGGCCCAGACCATCGCCATGGCGCTTGAGGAGCCGGACCGGCTCGACGATGCGCTGCTGGATCGCCTGCTGGTGCGCTGCACGGAACGGCTCAGCCTGTTTTCCGCGCCCGCGACGCTGGAGCGCGACTGGGATTTCGGATCCGAAGCGTTTGAGACCGTGCTCGACAAGGTGCGCCGTCAGGCGCCGTTCGTGGCGCTCGATCTGCCGCACGCCTGGAGCCCCTGGGTGCGCCAGACCCTGCTCAGCGCCGATCAGGTCGTGGTGACGGTAACGCCCGATCTCGCAAGCCTGCGCAACGCCAAGAACCTGTTTGATCTGGTGCATAACGCCCGCCCCAATGACGAACCGCCCAAAGTGGTGGTGAACATGGCCGGGTGTCCGAAAAAACCTGATATTCCGCTCAAGGATTTCTCGGATGCGCTGGGCGCGGCGCCGGTTCTGGTCCTGCCGTTCGAGCCCGCGCTGTTCGGCAAGGCCGCCAATAACGGCCAGATGATCCCTGAAGTGGATCCCAAGTCGAAAGCGGCGGACGGGTTCTCTCATCTGGCTGCGCAACTGACTGGTCGCGCGCCGGCCTCGCCGCGTCGCAAATCCCTGTTCGGCTCGCTTCTGGGAAAAGGCTAACGCTCGCTCATGTTCGGTAAGCGCCCCACCGGTTCGCAGACCCCGCCGAAATCGTTCGGCGGCGGCGCTCCGCGTCCGTCCCAGGGCGGCGAGAGCGGCGTTGCGACCCAGTCGCGCCCGCCTGCGCCCCAGTCGGCCCCGGCAAAACCGGCGTCGGCCGCCCCGGCGGCTCAGGCTGCAACCGCTCCGGCCCCCGCCGCTGCGCCCAAACCCAAGCCGAAACCTGCCGCTGCGCTCAAGCCCAAAGCCGCCAACCAGGCCGCCACCATCGGCGCCGAGCGGTCGGCGGAATACTATGCGGTCAAGACCACCATCTTTAACGCCCTGATCGACACCATCGATCTGGGTCAGCTGGCGCGACTGGACAATGAAACCGCGCGCGATGAAATCCGCGACATCGTCACCGAGATCATCTCGATCAAGAACGTGGCCATGTCCATCGCCGAGCAGGAGCAATTGCTCCAGGACATCTGCAATGATGTGCTTGGCTATGGTCCGCTGGAGCCCTTGCTGGCGCGCGATGACATCGCCGACATCATGGTCAACGGCGCAGGCGACGTGTTCATCGAGGTCAATGGCCGGGTTCAGAAGACCAATATCCGCTTCCGCGATAACGGCCAGCTGATGAATATCTGTCAGCGCATCGTGTCCCAGGTGGGCCGCCGGGTGGATGAAAGCTCGCCGATCTGTGACGCGCGTCTGGCCGATGGCAGCCGGGTGAACGTCATCGCCCCGCCCTTGTCTCTGGACGGTCCGACGCTGACCATCCGGAAATTCAAGAAAGACAAGCTCAAGCTCCAGAACCTTGTGGAGTTCGGCTCGATCTCGCCGGAAGGCGCGCGCATCCTTGAAATCATCGGCGCCTGCCGCGCCAATGTGCTGATCTC
>NZ_DEMB01000003.1:69298-71937 GCF_002354675.1 Oceanicaulis sp. UBA2681
GATCTGGTGAAGAACTGTCTGCGGATGCGCCCCGAGCGGATCATCGTGGGCGAGGTGCGCGGACCTGAATCCTTTGACCTGTTGCAGGCCATGAACACCGGCCATGACGGCTCCATGGGCACGCTGCACGCCAACTCGCCGCGCGAGGCGCTGAGCCGGATTGAATCCATGATCACCATGGGCGGCTACAACCTGCCCACCAAGACGATCCGCGAGATGATCTCGGGTTCGATCGATGTGATCATCCAGGCCGCGCGCCTGCGCGACGGCTCGCGCAAGATCACCCATGTCACCGAAGTGCTGGGCATGGAAGGCGATGTGATCATCACCCAGGACCTGTTCCTGTACGAGATCACAGGCGAAAACGAAAACGGCGACATTACCGGCCGTCATGTCTCCACCGGCATCGCCCGTCCGAATTTCTGGGAACGCGCGCGGTATTTCGGGCTCGACGCCCAGCTGGCCGCCGCTCTCGACGCGTCGGAGGCCTGAGCCATGCCCCCCGAACTCGCCCTTTATGTCGCCGCTGGATGCGCCTTTATCGCCGTGGCCGGCGTGGGCTTTGCGTTTGTGGGCTCCGGCGAGGAGAAAAACCGCAAGATGCGCCTGGAGGGCGCCGTGGGCGGTCCCGTGCAGACCGGGCGCCGCCGGGTCTCGGCGGTGGACAGCGCCAACCAGAAGCGTCGCCAGATCCAGGAAGGCCTCAAGGAGCTCGAAGAGCGCCAGAAGGCCGAGCGCAAACAATCGCTCACTCTGCGCGCACGTCTGGACCAGGCAGGCTTGCTGAAAACCGGGCCGATGCAGTTCTGGATCATTTCCGCCATTCTGGGGATCGTCGCCGCTTTCGCTGTCATCGTTGCGGGCCTGAATCCGCTGATCTCGATCGCCGCCGCCGTTATCGCCGGGCTCGGCCTGCCGCGCTGGGTGCTGGGGATGATGCGCAATGCGCGCCAGAAGAAATTCACCGAGAATTTCGCCGACGCGCTCGACATCATCGTGCGCGGCGTCAAATCCGGTCTGCCGCTCAATGAAACCCTGAAGATCATCGCCCAGGAAGGCGAGGCGCCGGTGAAGCAGGAATTCCAGCTTCTGGTGGAAGGTCTCGCCGTCGGGGTGGACGTGGAAGAAGGCATGCGCCGGATGTATCGCCGCATGCCCTTGTCTGAATTGTCGTTTTTCACCACCGTGCTGGCCATTCAGCAAAAGGCGGGCGGCAATCTCGCCGAGGCGCTCAACAACCTCTCCACGGTCTTGCGCGCGCGCAAGATGATGCGCGAGAAGGTCGGCGCGCTGTCGTCTGAAGCCAAGGCTTCCGCCTGGATCATCGGCTCCTTGCCGCCGGGCGTGGGGGTGATGGTGTCGATCATGTCGCCCGATTACATGACGCCGCTTCTGACCACGCCGACAGGGCATTTCCTGCTTCTGGGCGGCGGCGTGTGGATGCTCACCGGGATCTTGGTCATGCGCAGCATGATCAATTTCAAAATGTAGGGGGGCGACATGAGTGATTTCATCAACTGGATCGTCACCCCGGCCAATCTGTTCGCGGTCATCGCCGCCGGGCTTGTTTTTGCGACCGTGTGGACGCTGTCCGCGCCGGCGTTCGGCGGCAATGACCTCAACAAACGTATGAAAGCGGTCGCCAATCGCCGCGATGAACTGCGGCGCAAGGCGCGCGAGGAGCTTGAGAAGTCCGCCGCTGAGAAAAAGGGCGGTCTGCGCGGCAAGGATACGCGCTCGCTCTATCGCAAGGTGGTGGAGAAGCTCAATCTCGCGACCTTGCTGGAAGACGCCAATCTGAAGACCAAGCTGGTCCAGGCCGGCTACCGGGGCCAGGGCCCGGTCTACGCTTTCTATTTCGCCCGCTTCGCCATTCCGCCCGTGCTGGGACTGATGGGATTCGTCTATCTCTGGGTGGTCAATGATTTCGGCTTGCCGCTGATGCAGCGCCTGACCGTGGTGATGGGGCTGGCGGTGCTGGGCTATTATGCGCCGGGCATTTACCTGTCCAACAAGGCCGCCAAGCGGCGCGACTCCATCATGCAGGCCTTTCCGGACTCGCTAGACCTGCTGCTGATTTGCGTTGAGGCGGGCATGTCCATCGAAGCGGCCCTGCACAAGGTCGCGGCCGAAATCGGCACGAACTCGATGGAGCTGGCCGAGGAACTGTCCCTGACCAACGCCGAGCTGGCCTATCTTCAGGACCGGCGCATGGCGTTTGAGAATCTGGGCAAACGCACCAATCACGCCGGGGTTAAGGCGGTGGCCACCGCACTGATCCAGGCGGAGCGTTACGGTACGCCGCTGGGTCAGGCGCTGCGGGTCATGGCCAAGGAAAACCGCGACATGCGCATGAGCAATGCGGAGAAGAAGGCGGCGGCTTTGCCGGCCAAGCTGACTGTGCCGATGATCCTGTTTTTCCTGCCGGTTCTGTTTGTCGTGATCATCGGTCCCGCCGCGATCAGTTTCCAAAACATGTAAGCCCCGCTAGGGTGTGGCTCGCGCTTTGGTCTATGTCGAAGCGTCGCGTTCAGAGGGAGCCGTCAAGGCATGTTTGGTGGTGAAAAGGCTGTAGCCAAGCGTCGGGAGGCGATCCGGATCGCCGATCAGGCGGCGGAGCACGCCCTGGATGCGCTGGC
>NZ_DEMB01000003.1:72086-112411 GCF_002354675.1 Oceanicaulis sp. UBA2681
CTCGCCAGCGGCAAGCGCCGGTCGGGCAACGCCCGTTTGCTGGAAGTTTGCGCCGGGCTTGATGAAACGTCGCTGAGCAAGGACGACAAGGGCTATCTGCGCCTGTACGCGCTCTATCGCGCCATTGAAGCGTCCAAGGATGGCCGCGCGCCGGTCGAGTTGCGGGCTGAAGCGGAGAATTTCCGCTTTGACCAGATCATGGTCAGCCAGTCGCTGAAGACCCGGTTTCCGCTCAAAAAAGTTGAAGACGTGCAGACCGCCCCGCCGCCCATGTCGCCCCCGCCCGATGTGGGCGAGGTCTAGGCGCGCTCAAGGCGGCAGGCTAGCCGCCGAGCGCTTCAGAGCCCCGAAGCTGATCCCAGCTGCGCGGGCTGCTCATCAGGGCGCGGATATATTCAAGATTGGCGTCCGCCATTTCAGGCGTTGAATCAATCAGCGCGATCTCGCGTGCTTCATCAAACCGGCCTTGCAGCGCCAGCGCCATGGCCAGATTCTGCCGCACTTCCGGGCCTGCCGTCACGGTTTGCATGGCTTGACGCAGAACCGTCTCGGCGCGTTCGGGTTCACCGCCCAGCAGATAGGACAGCGCCAGATTGTTCAGGATCGCCGGCTCGCCGGGCGCGAGGCCCAGGGCTTCCTGGAAACGTACGCGGGCCTGGTCAGGCCGCCCACTCTGGTCGAGTGCGACGCCCAGCGTGTTGATCAGGCGCCAGTCCGGTTCGCCTGCATTGAGCGCCCGCATCAGATATTCCACCGCTTGCGCGCCGCGCCCGTCCGCCGTCAGCGCCATGCCGTATGCGCTCAGAAGCTCTTGATCTGCCGGATAAAGCGCTAACGCCTGCCGGGCGACTTCCGCCGCGCGCTGACTGGAGCCCAGCTGTCGCAAAACGTCTGACAATTCATAGGCGGCTTCGCGGTCGCCGGGGTTCAGCTCATAGGCTTCCGCCCAGAACGCCGCCTGGGTCAGAAGGTCCTGATTATGGATGGCGTCGCGCTCGGCCGCCGTGGCGGGTGCGATGGATCGCCCTTGCAGGGTTTCCGTCAGCTCTGCTTCCTGATCGGTGGGTTGCAGCTCGGCATGGGTCGCGCAGCCGGACAGGGCGACCAGACTGGCGGTGATCCACAGCGCGGTGATTGCGGGAGACGGGCGGGCCATGCTCTACCTTTTTGACGTCAGGCTGTACGCATCCAATTGTATGCAGTGAGAGTGCCTGTGAGCCGGTCAAGAAGTCGTTAACGTTTCCACCGTGTTCACCTTTGGCGCCTGATGCCTGCAAGACCCTTGTGTGATTGAAAGAGTTAGCATGACCGACCTTTTCGCCTCGCCGTCAGATTTCGCCCGCACCGCACGCCTCGTCACGGCTTCCGGCCTGGAGGCCGAGCTGTCGCGTCTGAGCGATGCAAGCGCCGCCCATGCGCGCGCCAGCGGGTTCGAGGCGGGACCGGGGCAGGTGGTGATGCTGCCGGGCGAGGCGGGGCTCGATGCGCTGGTCGGCGCAGGCGCGGGACTGTCGCCTTTCGACGCCGCGGGCGCGGCTTTGGCCCTGCCTGAAGGCGATTGGGCCTATGACGGCCTGCCCGAGGGCTGGGACGCCACCCAGACCGCCATCGCCTTTGCGCTCGGCGGGTATCAGTTCACGCGCTACAAATCCCCCAAGCGCGCCCCGGCGCGTCTGGTGACGGCGCAAGATTGCGATGTGGCCGAAGCCGAACGCGTCGCCAAAGGGGTGATGCTGACGCGCGACCTGATCAACACCCCGGCGGGCGACATGCTGCCGTCGCATCTGGAAGACGAGGCGCGCAAACTGGCTGAGGCGCATGGCGCTTCAGTCAGCGTGATCACAGGCGATGACCTGCTGGCGCAGAACTATCCGATGATCCATGCCGTGGGCCGCGCCGCGACGGATGCGCCGCGCCTGATCGAGTTTGAATGGGGCGATGAAAGCCATCCGCGCCTGACGCTGGTGGGCAAGGGGGTGTGCTTTGACTCCGGCGGCCTGGATATCAAACCCGCCGACGGCATGCTGCTGATGAAAAAGGATATGGGCGGCTCCGCCACGGTGCTGGGCCTCGCCTCCATGATCATGGACGCCAAACTGCCGGTCCGCCTGCATGTGCTGATCCCGGCGGTGGAGAACGCCATTGCGGGCAACGCCTTCCGCCCCGGCGACATCCTGACAAGCCGCAAGGGCCTGACCGTTGAAGTGGGCAATACCGACGCGGAAGGCCGGCTGGTGCTGGCGGACGCCATCACCAGGGCGTGCGAATCCGATCCCGAGCTGCTGATCGACATGGCGACGCTGACCGGCGCCGCGCGTGTGGCGATGGGACCGGATGTGGCGCCGTTCTACACCGATGTGGACGCGATCGCAGAGGGTGTGGCCGAAGCAGGCGCGGCCATTGACGACCCCGTCTGGCGCCTGCCCTTGTGGAACCGCTATGACGAATGGCTCGACAGCCCGATCGCCGATCTCAGCTCCACCGGCTCTGGCCGTTTTGCAGGCTCGATCACCGCGGGATTGTTCCTGCGCCGGTTCGGATCGGATGCGAAAGAATGGGCGCATTTCGACATTTTCGGCTGGACCCCGGCGGCGCGGCCGGGGCGTCCGCAGGGCGGTGAAATGCTCGCGGGCCGAGCCGTCTACGCCTATCTCAAGACCCGTTTCGGAGCCTGATCCATGCGCGCCGCTCCTGTCACCTATCAAGTCACCGCCGGGGTCTCCGCGCTGCGCCGCACGCCGGCCGATGACGGAGCCATGGACACCCAGCTTCTCGCGGGCGAGACCTTTGAGGTGAGTGAGGAGGCGAACGGCTGGGGCCGGGGACGGGCGCCGCTCGACGGCTATGAAGGCTGGGTGGACATGACGACGCTGTCCGCCCCCGCTCTGATCCCGACCCACACCGTCAAGGCGCTGCGCACCTATGTCTATTCAGAGCCGGACCTGAAAAGCGCGCCGGTCTGCCTGATCTCGATGAACGCCAAGATTGTCGGCGCCCGGCGCGAAGGGCGCTTCATCGAGGCGCAGCGCATGGGCTGGGTGTTTGACGGGCATTTGCGCGCGGTGGGCGAAGACGCCGAGCCCGACTGGGTTTCGGTGGCGGAGCGGTTTGTTCACACGCCCTATCTGTGGGGCGGCAAGGAAAGCCTGGGGCTTGATTGCTCCGGTTTGATCCAGACCGCCATGGAGGCGGCGGGACGCTTCATCCCGCGCGATTCCGGACAGCAGGAAGCCTGGGCGAAAGAGCACGGGGAAGCCGTGGCGCTGACCGAGGATTTCAGCGGTCTCCAACGCGGCGACCTGGTGTTCTGGCCCGGGCATGTGGGCGTGATGACGGACGCCGACACTCTGCTGCACGCCAATGGCCATCACATGATGACAGTGGCCGAGAACCTGTCCCGCGCCGCCCGGCGGATCGCCTTTCATTATGCGCCGCCGACCGGCGCCTATCGGCTGGGCTAGGCTTCGTTCATCCTGTTGATTAAAGCTTGATCAAATTCCGTCTGTTATCGTTCGCACAGGTTTTTCGCAAAACTGCGTGGATGAAGGAGACGCCTGTGCTCGGCAGGGTGAAACTTAATGACGAGCCGGGACGGCTGGCCGCGCTTTATCGCTATCAGGTGCTCGACACCGGCCCGGAACGCCCCTTCGAGACTGTGGTTTCCTTGATCGAGGATCTGCTGGAGACGCCGATCTGCGCGGTGAACCTGCTTGACGCCGACCGTCAATGGTTCAAGGCGCGTCGCGGGCTGGATGTTTGCGAGACGGCTCGCGACATCGCTTTTTGTAATCAGACCATCAAGCAGGCCGAGCCTCTCATCGTGCCCGACGCCGCGGCGGACCCGCGCTTCGCCGAGAACTCGATGGTGACGGGCGAGCCGCATATCCGCGCCTATGCCGGCGTGCCGCTTGTCTCTCCCGACGGCTACCAGATTGGTACGTTGTGCGCGATCGACACCAAGCCGCGCGACTTTGCCGAGCATGAAATCAAGCTGCTCACCAAGTGCGCCAAGCTGGTGGTTGATGAGCTGGAGCTGCGATTGCAGGCGGGCACGGATGAGCTGACCGGGGTGATGTCGCGCCGGTACTGGATGATGACGGTCCAGGAAGAGATCCAGCGCGCGGCGCGTAACGCCAACTTGTTGTCGATCGCCATGTTCGACATCGACAAGTTCAAACGCATCAATGACACCTATGGCCATGCGTTCGGCGATCTTGTGATCAAGAGTGTGGTCAACGCCTGTCTGGAGCATGTCCGGGCCGGCTCCAAGCTGGGCCGCCTGGGGGGCGAGGAATTTGTGCTCCTGTTCACCGAATGCGCCCTGGACCAGGCGGTGGTCGCCGCCGAACGGTGTCGCCGCGCCATCGAGGACATTCGTCTGACGGCGCCCAATGGCGACGAGGTGCGCGTCACCGCCAGCTTTGGCGTTGCGCCGCTGTTTTCTTACTCGCTATCGTCTGATGATCTTATCGAACTGGCCGACCGCGCGCTCTACCGGGCCAAGCATGCGGGCCGAAACCGGCTGGAAGTGGGCCAGGTGGCCGCCAACATCTACCCTGACAGCGCCTGATTAGATCAGGGCGTTCGCCAGATAGGGCAGGCTGACATCCATGCGGTAATCAATGGCGGAATGAGTGTCGGGGAACTCTTCATAGCGGTGTTTGACGCCCAGCTCGGTCAGGCGCCGGGTCAGGCGCCGCGCGCCATAGACCAGGTCGTACTGGTCCACGTCGCCGCAATCAATGAACAGCGCTTTCAGGGTGTTGAGCCCGGCATGATGGGTCTCCACCAGGGTCAGCGGATCCCAGGCCAGCCAGTTTGACCACAAGTCCTGGATGCGCTCGCAGGTGTCGAGCGTCACCGGCAGGCGCACGCCGAAGGGCTGACTGGGATCAGGGTCATAGGTCGCCGCCATCGCAAACGTCATCAGGGCGTGAATATCGTCGCCCTTGGGCTTTTCACTGGTCTCAAGCTGATGGATGAACGCCTCCACCGAGCCATGCTTGGCGATGGCGCGCAGGGCTGCGGGAAAATCGCGCGCATAACACAGCTCAAACGCCATATCGCCGGAATGGCACGCCGCAGCCGCCCAGAAATCGTTATGCTTCAGGGCGTGGACGATCGAACCATAGCCGCCCGAGCTTTTGCCGAACACGCCGCGCTTGCCCGCGCCGCCGCAGTTGAACCGGCTTTCCACTGCGGGCACGAACTCGGTGATCAGGATGTCCTCCCACGGCCCCATGGCGGACGAGTTCACATACTGATTGCCGCCCAGGCGCGTGAAGCAGTCGGGAAACGCCACGACCACCGGGGGCAGCACGCCGTCGCCGATCAGCCGATCCAGGCGCTCAGGCACGTTCTCCCCGAAATTCTTCCACGCCGTATGAGACAGGCCGGAGCCTGTATACCCCGTCAGGTCCACCAGCAGCGGCAGATCCGTCCCGTCATGGCCATGCGGCGTATAGACGTCGATCTCGCGCGCCGTGGGATCGCCCAGCAGATTGCCTTCAAGCAGCTTGGACTGGACCGTGATCCGGGTCAGCGTTCCGGCGGGGTGCGTGGTGCGACGGGTCATTAGGGTTCCTTGGATCAGGCGGGGCGTCGTGAGCGGAAGGCGGCGGTCAGGGTGCCGTCGTCGAGATAATCGAGCTCGCCGCCCACCGGCACGCCGCGCGCCAGCGAGGTGATGTCCACGCTCGCTTCCGCCAGCTTGTCGGCGAGGAAATGGGCGGTGGTCTGGCCGTCCACAGTAGCGTTGAGCGCCAGGATGATCTCTTTCACGTCCTCACGGCCCGCCCGCTCGATCAGGCCGGCGACATTGAGGTCTTCAGGGCCGACGCCGTCGAGCGCGGAGAGCACCCCGCCCAGCACATGATAGCGGCCGCGAAAGGCGCTGGCGCGTTCCAGCGCCCACAGATCGCCCACGGTCTCCACCACGCAGATAACGCTGTCATCGCGGCGGTGATCGCTGCACACCGCGCAAGGGTCGGTGACGTCAAGATTGCCGCAGGTCGAGCAGGCGCTGATCTTCTCCGCCGCCTCGGCGAGAGCGTCCGCCAGCGGCATCATCAATTGCTCGCGCTTTTGCAACAAAGATAGCGAGGCGCGTCTCGCCGAGCGCGGCCCCAGCCCGGGCAGCTTGGACAGGAGCTGGATCAGACGCTCGATTTCAGGACCAGCGGACATGGAGGCCTCGATTGGGAATCACTGTTGTGAGGGTAGGGCGCGAGGCTAGCCAAGGCTATATGGGCGGCCAGCAAGCGACATTGCGAGTGCTCGCGTCCCTGTTTACGCCTTGTCCATGCATCAAGGGAGCTGTTAACTGGATGCAACTCATGAGGGTGGGCTAGTTGCGGGGGGCGAGGGGTGACGGGCGAATCGATAAAACCACAAGAAATCCGCACCTTGACGGTATTAAGAGGTGTTGCGGCCAGTTGGGTCGTTCTTTTTCACTTCGCCGGCCACTTTGACTTGAATCTGAAAAGCGTGACCATCATCGCCAATGGTTTTCTGGCGGTGGACCTGTTCTTCTATTTGAGCGGCTTCATAATTTTCCTTGTATATTTTCAAGGCTTTGAAGGAGGTCGCTTCAGATTCTTCGACTTCATCAAGAAGCGGTTCGCTCGTTTGTATCCCGTTCATTTCGTCACAACAGTGCTGATCGCGGGCCTTTTTTTGGTGTCAGCTGCAGCGGGCATCCGTCCCTTGCCGGACACGTTTAACGCTTACCATTTCCTGATCAATATTCTGATGGTGCATGCATGGGGTCTGAGTGGATCCCTCAGCTTCAACTACCCATCATGGTCTATCTCAGCGGAAATGTTCGCATATGCGCTGTTCCCCATTATGGCGCTGTTTGTGCTCAGGTTCAGGCTTTGGATCGTTGGACTGACCGCCTTTGTGCTCCTGAGCCTGCTGGCGATTATCGCTCGCGAATGGCTTGGTCGTCCTCTGGTGCACCTGACCTATGACTTCTCGATCCTCAGGATTTTGCCTGAATTCCTGATCGGCGGGTGGACGTACATGGTCGTCCGCTCCCTTTCACGGCCTTCACCAACCGTAGTGAGGATTGCATGCGCTGGCTCTGTATTGGTCACGCTGGTGATGTTCTCGGTCTGGGAGGCGTCGGTGTATATGACGCTGATTTTCCCGGTCCTTATCGCAAGCCTTTATCTACTGGAAACAGGTCGTGAAGAGCAGGCGACGCCAAAGGGACCAGCATTCCTGATGCTGCCTTATGAGAGCTTGGTCTATCTGGGGAAAATCTCGTACTCGCTTTACATGATCCACGCCTTTTTCGAGATGACGTGCTTCAGTGTGATCGAGAGAGTGTTTGACCACCCGGCCGACGCCGTACCCTTGTTTTGGCTTTTCCCGGTCATGTTACTGACCTTTGCCGGCGCCGCGATTGTCTACGAGCTTGTTGAAAAGCCCGGTCGAAAATACACGCTGAGCGTTCTGGTCGGACGTAAGTCCTGAGACCTTAGGCGGGGAGCTAGCCCCTAGAAGGGTCCCGGCTTGGTGCCGAAGGGCAGGTCGATGCCCGGCGGCAGGCCCATGCCTTTGGTGGCGTCGCTCATGGCGTCGGCCTGGGCCTTGTCGGCCTTGCGCTTGGCGTCGTTATGGGCGGCCTTGATCAGGTCTTCCAGGATGGCGGGGTCTTCGGGATCGATGACGGATTTGTCGATCTCAAGCCCGCGCATTTCGCCCTTGGCGGTCAGGGTCAGCTTAACCAGGCCGGCGCCGGCTTCGCCGGTGACTTCCAGCGTCTCCAGACGTTCCTGGGCTTCGGCCATCTTGGCCTGCATTTCCTGGGCTTTCTTCATCAGCCCGCCAAGGTCTTTCATCGCGAGTTCTCCTGCCGCGCAGTGTCTTGATCGTCATCATCAGATGTGGGGAGCGCCGGCGCTTCGTCAACGGTGATGATCTCCGCGCCTGGAAACAGGGTCAGCGCCTTGATCATGGCCGGGTCGCGCCTTATGGCGTCCATGCGTTCTTCATGCTGGCGCGCGCGGCGCTCGGCGATGGTCTCGCCGCCCTTGGTGTTGGGCTTTGAATCCACCAGCCAGCGTTCGCCCGTCTGTTCTTGCAAGAAAGCGGCGATGCGGCCGCCCAGATTGCTGGGGGCGTTCTCGGTGGGCTCAAAGACAATCGCGCCGGGCTTCATCGACACCGGGCGGAAGCAGCGCTCCACATCGAGCTTGAGCCCGATATCGCGCGCAGCGTCGATCATCTCCATCATCGCGTCGAGATCTTTGGGCCCGACGGGTTCGGGCTCAGGCTCAGGAGCGTGAGCGGCGTTCGGTCCGGACGGCGCCTCGCCCCCCGGACCGGTCTTAGGGTTTGCGCCACCGCCTGACGGGGCGATCCCGGCGAGCAGGCGGGCGGCGTCTTCAGGGCTCGGCAGGCTGGCCGCCGCCATCAGGCGGATGACCGCCATTTCCGCCGCCGAGACCGGATCGGGCGCATTGCGCACATCATCAAGCCCGGTCAGCGTGGTCTTCCAAAGCCGTCCCAGAGAGGCGAGGGAATGAGCCTCGGCCAGTTTCGCCAGCCGGTCCACGGTTTCCTGCGCCTCGCCCAGATCCGCGTCCTTGCCGGCCGCCTTGATGCGGCTGACTGCGTGCAGATGATCCAGAAGATCGCGCATCAGAACCTGCGGGTCAGCGCCTGAGTCATACTGGTGGCGCAGCTCGTCGAGCGCATCCTTGGCGCGGTTTTCCAGCGCCGCCTCCAGAAGGTCCAGCACGCGCGAGCGGTCGGCGAGGCCGAGCATGTCGCGGATCTGCTGGGCGGTGACGGTCTCGCCCCGGTCGGCCTGAACGATGGCCTGATCCAGCAAGGACAGGGCGTCCCGCACCGAGCCTTCGGCGGCGCGGGCGATGGCGGCCAGGCCGTCGCGGTCGACGCTGGTGTTCTCTTTGTCGCAGATGCGCGCCAGATGGTCGGTCAGAACCTCGCGGTCCACGCGCTTGAGATCAAACCGCTGACAGCGCGACAGCACCGTCACCGGCACTTTTCGGATTTCGGTGGTGGCGAAGATGAACTTCACATGCTCGGGCGGTTCCTCGAGCGTTTTCAGAAGCGCGTTGAAGGCCGAGGTGGACAGCATGTGCACCTCGTCAATGATGTAGACCTTGTAGCGCGCGCTGACGGGCGCATAGCGCACCCCGTCGAGAATCTCGCGGATATCAGAGATGCCGGTGCGGGACGCGGCGTCCATTTCCATCACGTCCACATGGGCGGAGCGCGCAATGGCGTCGCAATGCCGGCCCGGCGGGGTGAGAGTGATGGAGGGCTGGTGGACGGTGTCGGTGTCGTAATTGAGCGCGCGGGCGATCAGGCGCGCCGTGGTGGTTTTGCCCACACCGCGCACGCCCGTCATCATATAGGCGTGGGCGATCCGGCCAGACGCGAACGCATTGGTCAGCGTGCGCACCATCGGCTCCTGGCCGATCAGGTCGTCAAAGGTCTGGGGGCGGTATTTGCGCGCCAGCACCTGATAGCCGGGATCATCCTTGGGCGTCTCGGGCTCAAGACCGGGCAGGGCCGGGCCGTCATAAGCCTCTGTCGCTTCTGACTCAGGCGCGTCGGAGTGGGGATCATCCATCACAGGATCGGGTCCTTCGCGCGGGCCGCGCGCCCAAGGGTCTGGGGGCTGCGGGAGATGAACTGACGCGGAAGACGGCGGAAGACCGGACGGCGACCCGAACCGAAACTCGTTACGGCTGCTTCCTTCCGGACCTGACCGGGTTGGCGAGGGGCTCGTCCGCCGCCGGCCTTCCTGTACGCAATATCGCGATTGAGGCGGGCAAACGCAAGACGCGCGGGCAGATGTCCACAGCTTGCCGGTTTTTCACTTTTCATCCATGCCCGACTGCGCTCGACTGGAGGTTCTGGCGGGGAACGGGCGCTGAGATCCGTCGCTGACCAGAGCTGGTTGAAAGAAAAAGATACGAAAGACGGTCAAGATGAGCCTGAAAACACTCACCATTGCTGTAGGACTAAGCCTGGGAGCGAGCCTGCCGGCCCTGGCGCAGCAAGACGCTCCCCATAGCCCTCACGTGCAATCGGTGGACGCCCACCGTTTCGCCGCGCTGTTTGACGCCCATGATGGCGCGCTCGATGCCGAGCTTTTGCAGGCTGAGTATCTGGACGGCGCCGGTCGGGGCGTCGAGGTGTTCACGCCTAGTCGAATTCAGAATGCGGACAACCTGGCCCGCGCCGTCGCCGAAGACCCTGAGGCGTATCGTCGGGGGATCGAGGTTTGCCTGCCCATCGCGGACTCGATGAACGCCGAGCTGCAAGAGACTTACGCCGCCATGCAGCCGCTTTTCCCCGGTCGTGACCTCCCCGAGATCCATGTGGTGTTCGGCGCGGGCAATTCAGGCGGCACCGCCGCCTCCGACGCCCTGGTGCTGGGGCTCGAAGTGATTTGCCGTGTTGGACAGAGCGAAGAAGAGATCCGCTCGATCTTCCGGTTCTTTTTCGCCCATGAAGCGGTTCACGCTCTGCAGACCCAGAATATGGACGCCTTCGCGCGCGATCCCCTGCTCTACATGTCGCTTCTGGAAGGGCAGGCGGATTATGTCTCCCTGCTGGTGACGGGGCAGGTCCCCACCCAGAGCCGGCATGACTGGGCGGTCGAGAATGAGGACGGGTTGTGGCCGGAGTTCTCCCGGGATCGCCGCATCCTCAAGGCGGCCGCAGAAGCAGGCGCGAGTTATGGAAACCTGCCGCCGGAGGCCGCGACGGCGCTGACGCGCTGGCACGCCAACGCCGGTCGCGCCCCGGATGGTTGGCCCTATGAGCTGGGCTATTGGATGGGACGCCAGATCGTGGCCGATTACGTGACCCGCGCAGACGACCCCGATCAGGCCCTGATCGACCTTCTGAACATCACCGACCCTGTCAGGGTGCTCAGCCAGACCCGATACTATGATCAGGCGGGCGCGGACGCCCGATAGGGAAATGACGCGGAGCGGCTTGGGCGGTTTGCGCCCTTGCCATCTTTGCGTGCGGCATATCATCATGACCACGGGAACGGGGTTTGATGATGGCGGAGACGTTGCTCGATTTCATGGCGGAAAGCGCCGAGGCGACAAGCGTTGACGCGTTGTGCCGCCTGTTTGAGCAGTACGCTGAAACGCTTGGCGTGGAAGCGGTCGGCTATCAGATCCTGCCCAGCCCGTTTGAGGCGTCCGACGCCGATAACCAGTTTGAGTACAATACCTTTCCAGACCTCATGAAGGACGCCTATCTGGGCGAGCGCCTGTTTGAACACGACCCCGTCACCAGCCGGGCGGCGATGGCGCTGCATCCCCAGTTCTGGTTCGAGGTTGAACAGACCACGCCCATCACACGGTATAGCCAGCGCATCTTTGACTTGTTGCGTGAAAGCGGATTCGTGGACGGGCTGACCACGCCGATTTTTGGCCCGGCCGGGCTTGCCGCCTATGTGGCGTGCGGCCGGTTCAGCGCGCCTTTTGATCTGTCCGCGATGGATTGCCGATGCCTTCAGCATGCCTGTAACGAGCTTTACGCCCGTACGCTCATGCTGCAGAAGCGCAAGGCGCTGACGCCGCCAAACCTGTCCGAGCGTGAGGTGGAGGTGCTGCACTGGCTGGCGCGCGGCAAGAGCAATGCGGTGATCGCCGATATTCTGGGCGTTTCTCCCCACACCGTGGATACGGTCATGCGACGCGCCTTCGGCAAATTGGGGGCTTCAAACCGGGTCGCCGCTGTGCTTAAGTCGCTAAGAGCTGGTTTGATAACGCTCTAACCGCTTTCACCCCACATGGATTGCGCCATTAAGGCGAAAATGTGCATCGAATAGGGCCGCTGCGCCCCTATTGGTCCCTGAATTACGGGACGTGACCTTCAGTCAGATTTAACTATACCCGCGCCTCCGGCGAAAAACCGCCAGCGATCTGCATCGGAGTGTGTGTTTGAACGATCATGAGTTCATCCAATTTGTCTTTGAACAATTCAAGCAAATGAAATTGGACGGTGAAAACCCTGATCTGGCTCATCTTATCCCGGCAGTCAGCGCGCAAAAGGCGTCTGACTGGGACAGCATCGCCATCAAACTGGCGATCTGGCGCTGGGTGCGGATCCGCGGACAAGGCGACGCCGAACGGGAAATGAGTTTGTCCGACCGCCTGATCTATTCCGCCTTCCGCGACGCTGTGAAGCTGAGCGGGCGAGAAGAACTGGCTGCGCAAGCGGACTATGACAATGATTTTTATGCGGAGCTGATCAGCTCCGCAGCCTAGATGCGATCCGTGCTGCGCTCCAGCGCTTCGCGCAGGAATGCGGCGTGTTGATCAAGCACCGCGATCAGACTGACATCTCCGCCTTCCGCCACCAGACGGTCAATCCAGATATCGACGACGCGCGCCTGGCTATCGAGCCAGTCGGTGACGGAGGGCGCGGTCGGGACTCGGCGGGGGGTTGAAAATTCCAGAATGGCGCTGGCCATGGCGACTCTCTTAGTTGCGAACTATTCTCATTCTTAAGAGTGACTCCCGGCTTGTCCAGCCCTGATGTCGCCTTTGCGGAGTTTGTCGCAGTCCTGACCATGGCATGCGGGCGAGGTCCGCTGGCCCCGCCCGTCGTCAGTTATGCATGTGTTTTGCTGCGTTCATAAGCATCAGCGCGCGTCGAGACGGGGCGCTTTGACGGTCCAGGCGATATAAGCCGTCGGCAGGGTGAACGCGTAGAGAATCGCCCCCCATATGATGGCGTTCCAGTGATCAAAACTGCTCGGACGCCACAGGCCGAACCGCCCGCTATCCGCCACATCCAGCGAAATCGCCAAATAAATCAGCCCGATCAGGCAGAGCCCGGTGAAAACCTTGTAGGAAAAGGCGTAGGCGCGTTGACGCAGTTGCAATTCGAATTCGTCCAGCTTGTCCGCTTGTTCGCCGACGATGCGTTGCTGATAGGACGGCGCGAGATAGACGAACGCGCCCAGTGAGATCAGGAGCAAGGCGAGCCATGCCAGCGCACCGATCATGCCTGCGGGTCCGGCTGCGGCGTCGGGCGCGAAGAGCAGGCTGAGGCAGCCGGCCGGATAGGCCAGAAGGGCGAGCGATGAGGCGAGCCGGATTGCGAAACCTGAACGCACGGGCGCCGGGCGCTCTTGGGGACTGCGATAAAAGAACGTCATGACGGATCTGCTCCTGTCTGGCCCGCGCCAGGATCTGCGGGGCGTGCGATCTGGGGCTTGAACGGTTCGAAGGCGAATATCGACTCGATGCTCACCCCGAAATACTCGGCAAGGCGCATCGCCAGTTCGAGCGAGGGGTTGAAATCCCCGCGTTCGAGATATCCCACCGTCTGGTAGTTCACGCCGATCGCTTGCGCGAGATCCTTGCGCGACAGTCCGCGCTCGGCGCGTAGGACGGGAAGGCGGTTATGGATCGGGCGTGTCATCAATCAGTCTGGCTCCTTGCGGTATAAGTCATGGCTAAAAAACATCGTGATGTAAAATAAAATGTTGTACATCTACAATAAATCGTGTGAGTCCTAGCGCGGTGCAGATGCAGAAAACCCCCGCGTCCGGGACGCGGGGGTTTCATCTGGCCTGTGTGCCGGGCTGCTAAGACGCAAATCGCTTAGAAGCGGCGCACATAACCGATGGAGAACGCGTCGGCGTCGCCGTCGCCTTCATACTCATAGCGGGTGTAGTCCAGGCGCACGGCGTTGGGGCCGGAGACCGTCCATTCCAGACCGCCGCCGAATGCGAACGCGTCAGAGCTGTCTTCAAACTGAGCGCCCGCGAAAGAGGCGTCGATCTCGTGATAGGCGTAGCCCAGGCGGCCATAGACAGAGACTTGCTCGGCCAGCGGGTATTGCGCCTTGGCGAAGACGCCCAGGCCGTAATCAAGGCCCACATCGCCAGAAACGCCGGCGATGGTCAGGTCTTCGTCTTCAAGGCCGACCAGCAGCTCGCCTTCAACGCCGAAATACTCGGTGATGTCGTAGCCGCCGCGGATATTGATCACGTCAAGCTCGACATCGGAGGCGTCAAAATAGGTGTAGCCGGCGCCCAGATGCCATTTGGAGTCTTGAGCGGAGGCGCCGCCAGCGATCAGCAGGGCGGCGGCGGTGGAGAGGAGGATCGTCTTTTGCATGATTTTTGTCTTTCTGTGACGCTTTGGATCGCGGTTCTTGGCCCAGCCCGCGCCTATAGCTGCGCCTCGAAACCAGGTCTTACAAGACGCGAGCTGACGCTGAAAATGCGTGAAAATACGCAGTGTTGCACTTGGGCGACGCACTGTGACCAAGCGATGGCGAAGCGTGGCGAGGCCGTGACGAAACCCGGTCGGAATTTCGTCACGGCTGTCTCGCATTAACGTTTCGGCAAGGCTCAGGCGGCGGCCGACTTGGTCCAGGTTTGCGGCTTGAACGCGTCGTCCACCGGAGTTTCGGCGATGTGGTTGGCGTAATTGGAGATCGTCTTCAGCGCGGTGGCGGTGATGACGTCAAAAATGTTCGCCTTGGTGAAGCCGGCGTCCAGGAAGGCCTTGATGTCGGCTTCGCTGGCGTAGCCGCGCTCTTTCACCATCGTACGGGCGAACTGCGCCAGCGCGTCCAGACGCGCATCCGGCAGGGGCGCGCCAGAGCGCAGGGCGTCAAGGGTCGGCGCATCGACGCCGGCGCCGCCGGCCAGGGTGGAGTGGGCCGCCATGCAGTAATGGCAGGTGTTCTCATAGGACACGGCCAGAAGCACGACCTGGCGCTCGGCCGGGGTCAGGCTGGTCTTGTCCACAATGCCGGCGAGGGTGAGATAGGCTTCGGCTGTTGCGGGGCTTTCCGCCAGCGTGCCGAGAAGGTTCGGCACGAAGCCGAACGCGCCCTTGGCGGTCTTCAGAACCGGGCGGGCGGCTTCAGGGGCGTTGGTTTCGTCGTAAAGGTTAAACTCGGTCATGGGATGCTCCATCGGGGGGACAGCGTCGCGATGTGCGGCGCGGGTCGGTGTGACGATGGGCAGATGGGAGGGGTCGGGGACGAGCGAAAGCCTTTGGTCGATCAACACGTTTTCACAGGAATGCGAGCGATCGGGATTCTGTTTCGGGCTGGCGTCATCGGGGCGATGCGCGGTAGAAACCCGTCATGACGATGACCTTCACCGACGCCGCGCTTGATCACGCGGGATTGCTCCGGTCCAAACCGGACTGGATCGAAAGCCAGCTTGCCGACCGCAAGGCGCAGGCTGTTTTGTTCGCCGGCGGCGATCTGGCGCTGAATGAACAGGGCGGGCCGCTGATCATGCGGGCGAAATACGCCGCGCGTCTGCCGCTGAAAGCGCCGGGCCTGATCTTCATCGGCGTGCTGGACGGCCAGCCTTGGTTCGCCGGGGCGCTGGAGCCTGGCGTCGCCGAGAAGGGGCCGGACTTTCGGCATAGCGCCGCTGACGCGCCCTCAGACCTCGCCAGCGTGCTTGGACGGGCGCGTTCGCTGTTGATGTGGCATCGCGAGCACCTGTTCTGCTCAAACTGCGGCGCGAGCACGGATGTGGCGGACGCCGGTTCGAAACGGGTCTGCCCCAGCTGCGACACCGAGCATTTCCCGAGGGTCAATCCCAGCGTGATCATGCTGGTGCATGCAGGCGATCAATGCGTGCTGGGTCGGCAGCCGAACTGGCCTGAAGGCATGTACTCCACGCTGGCGGGGTTCATGGAGCCCGGCGAGACCATCGAAGCCGCCTGTGCGCGCGAAGTGGCCGAGGAGGTCCATCTGAAGGTGACCTCTGTGGAGTATGTGGCCAGCCAACCCTGGCCCTTTCCCTCCCAGCTCATGATCGGGCTGATGGCGGAAGCGGAGCCGGGAACCCTTGTGCCCGATGATGATCTGGAGGATGCGCGCTGGTTCACACGCGACGAAGTGCGCGCACTTTTCAACACTGAGGTGAGCCGAATGATGCCCCGGCACTTCTCAATCGCGCGCATGCTGATAGAAAGATGGTTGTCGGCCGACTCGGGCTGAGAAGTGCGACGCCCTGTCGCGCTTGTCAAAATGAGCTGGGCAATACCTTTCGAAGCGGTGTGAACTGGTTGCCTCTTTCGACGGAGCATGCCAAACACCGCGCACACTCCATTTGTCTCAATAGGGATCGGTGAGGACGCTCATGGGCTCTCTTTTCTTCAATAAACTGGCTGCCGCTCTCCTGGCGGTCGCCCTGGTCATTCTGGGGCTGACGACGCTGGGCGACAGCCTGTTCCATGCTGAACAGCCCGAGCAATTCGGCTATCCGGTGGATCTTGCCGCCCTCGAGGGCGCCAGCGGGCCCGCCGAGGAAGAAGTGGAAGGTCCGGTTGATTTCGGCGTTCTGCTCGCCAGCGCGGACATCTCCGCCGGGGAACGCGTGGCTCGCCGCTGCGCCAGCTGCCACTCTTTCGACTCCGGCATGGCGGACGGCACCGGCCCGCACCTGTGGGGCGTTCTGGGTCGCGCGGTCGCTGCGGTTGACGGCTTTAACTACTCCGCCGCCATGCAAGAGTATGGCGAAACCACGGATGCGTGGCGCTATGAGAATATGTACAACTTCCTGGAAAGCCCGCGCCGCTACATGCCGGGTACGGCGATGAGCTTCGCCGGTCTTCGCGACCAGGAAGATCGCATCAACCTGATCGCCTACATGCACGAGCAAGGCAGCTCGGACATGCCTTTCCCCGAACCGCTTGCGGTCCCGGCTGAAGAGGGCGACATGGCGGAAGGCGAAGCCGCGGCTGACGCTGAGATCGTCGAGACCCTGGATGAGGCGGAAGCCTCAATCGAGGAAATGGACGATGTCGACATCGAAGTCGACGCGCCCGCCGAGCCGCAGCTGGAAGACGGCGAAGAGCTGTAAGCGACTTCGCATCAAGCATCACTGAAAAGGGCGCGTCCGGCCGGACGCGCCCTTTTTGTTGAGGGGATTGAGGGCCTAGCCGCCCTGACCGCTGAACCAGGCTTCAAACAGGGGCGCGGCGTGCACGCTGTAATACAGCGCTTCAGGCATGTCCTTGCGCACGGCGGCGCGGGCTTCAAACCAGGCGCTGAACCCTTCCGCGCTGGCATCTGAAGGGCCGTAGGCCGCACCAAACTGCGCCTCCAAAGCGTCCAGCTCCGCCGCCTCGACCAGGATCCATACATGGGTCAGCGAACCGTCGGCGAAGACGAACTCGGCCAGGCGCGGCGCACCGAGAAACGCATATCCCTGACAGTCGATCTGCACATGGCTCGACTGCGCCAGCGGCAGCTCCGCCGGGTCGAGCGTGCGCCGGGTCTGGCTCTCGCAGATCCGGGAGAGAGCGGGGGCGTTGACCTGTTCGGAGGCGCCCAGGGCGACGCCAGGCTCGAGCGGAAGCGTCAGGGCGAGGGTCAGAAGAGAGATGAGCATTCAGGCGCGCTCCATACGGGGCCTGCGCCCCAGCGGCGCAGTGCGTATGGACAAGATGACGCTGGGGTCGGTTTTGGATGCAGGCGGACGCCCGCCCTAGCCGCCATAGCGCTTCTTGACGCCGAACAGGATGGCGATGGCCCCGAAATACAAAAACGGCCGTAGCGCGGCGGACAGGGCGTGCATGTCCATGCGGGCGAAGGCGAGGTCCAGCGCGAAATTGGCCGGCATGTCGCCCGCGCTCATGAATTCCAGCGAGAAACGCAACAACACATCCACCGCATAGGCGATCAGGGCCGCGCCGGTCAGCTGTCTCCAGCGTCGCATGGCCAGCGCCGCGACAATCCCCGCCATGAGGATGAAGGACAGATCAAAGAATGTGAAACCGGCCCATAACAGGCTCCAGGCGTCATTGCCCGCCATGCGTCCCCCCTTCGCCAGCCTCTAATCGAGGCGTTTGTATTGTGTTTCGCCCCCCAGGGCGCAGACAGCTTACTTGACGGCGACGCCATGCTCCAGCGCCCGGACGAGCTTGGCGATGTCGGAGGCGGCGTCAGACGCCGGATAGCGCGATTCCAGCATCACCTGGGCGCGAATCGCCTGGGGCACATACGGGTCGCGGCGGACAATGCCCGCCAGCGGCGGCCGGAAGCCCAGAAAGCTCTCACACGTCTTGGCGAAGCCCAGATAGGCGTGATGGGCGGCGGCGGGATCGGGCGCGTTATTGACCACCACGAACGGGCAGGCGCCTTCATCGCGCATGCGCAGGGTTTTCACGAAGGCGTAGGCGTCGGTCAGCGAGGTCGGCTCGTCATTGATGACGATGAGCACGTCGTCGGCCGCGGCGGCGAGACGGATGGTGGAGCGTTCCGCGCCTGCGGCGAGATCAATCAAGGTGCGGTCATAGGCCATGGAAGCGGCGGTGACGCCGGCGGCCAGCCGGTTGACGTTTTCAAGGTCGAGCCCGGCCAGCGCCGCAGAGCCGGACGGACCGGCGATCAGGTCGAAACTGCCTTCGCCAACAGAATTCACCGCTTCAGCCAGGCTGAGATCGCCTGCCACGACGGACGCCAGATCACTGGCGGCGCTGACGCCCAATTGCACGTCCACATTGGCCATGCCCAGATCCGCATCCACCAGCAGGCTGCGTTGACCGCGACGGGCGAAGGCGTGCGCCATGGCGATGGCCAGCGTGGTCTTGCCCACGCCCCCTTTGCCGGACGCAATGGCGAGGAGCGGTCCGGCCTGTCGCGGCGCGCTGAGCGCGAGACTGGCGTCGGTGGCGAAATTGGTCATGCCGGGAGCTCCTCTCCGGGGTCTTCCAGTAGCAATCTGGACAGGCGCAGCGCGGTCGCCGGGGCCAGCCCGTCGCCGATATAGGGCGAGGCGGAGATCTGAGCGTAGGCGAGCCCTGCCTCTCCAAACGCCAGCAATGCGCCCAGTCGGCGCGCAATGTCGAGCTTGGTGGCGATCACCCGGCCAGCCCCGATCGAGCTGAACAGGGCGGCGGCGTCTTCGGCGTCGCCCGGCGTCATGCCCGCATCCAGCACAGCGACGATCTCACCATCGGCCGCGTCGGCGAGCCCGGCCAGATCATCGAGCTGATCAAGATCAAACGGGTTCAGCCCCGCCACATCAATCAGCACGGGCCCGGCGCGGCTTGATTCCAGCAAGGCGCGCAACTCACGCGGTCCCGTCACGCCTTCAAACGGCAAATCGAGCGCGTCGGCATAGGCGGTCATCTGTTCTGCGGAGCCGGCGCGGCTATCGGCGCTGATCAGCATGGGCGCATGGCCTTGGGTGACGGCGCGGGCGGCGAGCTTGGCGAGGGCGGAGGATTTGCCAGAGCCCGGCGGCCCGGCCAGAAGCACAGGGCGTCCGGGGTCCGGCTCAAGCGGATGCACGCCATAGCGTTGATCGAGCGCCCGGGCGAGGGTGGCGGTGGCCTCCCCGTCTTCAAGCGCCATGGCGCTGTCCATCAGCGCTTCGGAGGCGCGTTCAGGCGGCAGGTGCCAGCCCAGGGCGCGGGCGATCCGGGTCAGGCCTTCATCAGCTTCGCCCCGCGCCTTGGTGCGCGCCTGATCACGGCGCGCCAGAGCGGTTTCCGGGGTCTCGCCCTTGGCGTGAACCGCGCCGCGTTCGGCGGCTGCGCGCACTTCCACCCCGCCATCAGAGGCGTCCGTGGTGGAGATGATCACCGCGTCCGGGCCCAGCTCACGGCGCACTTGCTCCATGACGGTGCTCAGGGTCTGTCCTGTGAAGGTGCGCAGGCGCATCGCGCCATCTCTCCTTTAGTCAGCGACTAGATCTGGCCGACGGTCTTGAGCCGGGCGCTGGGGTGAATTTCATTCTGGCTCATCACCACGGTTTGCGGGCGGAAGCGTTCGGTCAGCGAGCGCACATAGGGGCGCACATGGGGGCTGGTCAGCATCACCGGCACGTCGCCGCTCATGCCGGCCCGGTCAAAGGCGGCGCGCACAACTTCGACGAATTCACGCAGCTTGCTGGGCGCGAGCGCCAGCTGGCGGCGCTCGCCGTCCCCGATCAACGCCTCGGCGAAGGCCTGTTCCCATTGCGGGCTCAGCGACAGCACCGGCAGATTGCCGTCCGGGCCGCGATTGGCGTAACAGATCTGGCGCGCCAGGCGGCTGCGCACATGCTCGGTGATGGCGTCGAGATTGTTGGTCGCGCCGGACGCTTCGGCCACGCCTTCGACGATGGCGGCGAGATCGCGGATCGAGACCCGCTCTTTCAGGAGGTTTTGCAAAACGCGCTGAATGCCCGCGCGAGTGACCTGGCCGGGCGTGACCTCGTCCAGAAGCTTCTTGTGCTGGGGCGACAGGGCGTCGAGCAGGTTTTCGGTCTCCGCATAGCTCAGAAGCTCTGACATGTTGTCGCGCAGGATCTCGGTCAGATGGGTGACCAGAACGGCGGCGGGATCCACCAGCGTATAGCCGCGGAACGTGGCCTCCTCGCGATTGGCTTCGTCGATCCAGGTGGCGGGCAGGCCGAAGGCCGGCTCCTTGACGTGGGTTCCGGGCAGATCGACCTGGGCGCCGGACGGGTTCATGGCGAGGATCTGGTTGATCTTCAGCTCGCCGACCCCGGCTTCCATCTCCTTGACGCGCAGAACGTATTGTTCGCCCGGCATCTGCATGTTGTCGACAATGCGCACGCTGGGCAGAACGAAGCCGCTGTCCTGCGCGAGGTTGCGGCGCAGCGCCTTGATCTGATCGGTCAGGCGGCGGCCTTCCACATCATTGATCAGCGGCAGCAGGGCATAGCCCAGCTCGATCTTCAGCTCGTCGATATGCAGCGTATCCTCGATCGGCGCGTCTTGCGGATCGGGCGCGGCGGCGGCTTCCTGGGCGACCGCTTCTGCGGCTTCATTGACCACCGCCTTGTCGCGTTTCTGCGCGCTTTGCCAGGCCAGCGCGCCTGACCCCGCCGCCATCAAAGCAAACGGAATGAGCGGCATGCCGGGCAGCAGGCCGATGGCGAGCGAGGTGCCCGACACCATGCCCATGGCGGCGGGATTGGCCGACAGCTGGCCGAACACGGCCTCTTCCGCTGCGCCGTCCACCCCGGCCTTGGATACCAGAAGACCGGCGGCCAGCGACACGATCAGCGCCGGGATCTGGGAGACCAGACCGTCGCCGATGGTCAGCGAGGAGAACGTGCTCGCCGCCGAGCCGAAATCCATGCCCGACTGGGCGACGCCGATGATCATGCCGCCGATGAGGTTGATCGAGGTGATCAGGATGCCCGCCATGGCGTCGCCGCGCACGAATTTGCTGGCGCCGTCCATGGCCCCGAAGAAGTTCGATTGTTCTTCAAGTTCCTTACGGCGCTTGCGCGCCTCGTCTTCATTGATCAGGCCCGAGGACAGATCGGCGTCGATCGCCATCTGCTTGCCGGGCATGGCGTCCAGGGTGAAGCGGGCGGCGACTTCCGCGATCCGGCCCGAACCCTTGGTGATGACGACGAAGTTCACGATCACCAGGATGATGAACACGATGATGCCGATGACGAAATTGCCCTGCATCACGAAGCCGCCAAAGGCCTCGATGATGTCGCCCGCCGCTCCGGTGCCGTTCTGACCTTCTGACAGGATCAGGCGCGTCGAGGCCACGTTCAGCCCCAGCCGCAGCATGGTCGCCACCAGCAAGATCGCCGGGAAGGCGGTGAACTCCAGCGGGGATTTGATGAACAGCGCCGTCATCAGGATGAGCACGGAAAAGCTCACCGACACCGCCAGCATCACGTCCAGCAACGCTTTCGGAAGCGGCAGGATCAGCATGACCAGAAGGCCCAGAACCCCCAGGCCCATGGCGATATCGCCCCGCGCCAGCCGCTTGGCGAGCTGGCCGAAATCGAAACCGCTTTGGGAGGAGGCGTTGGCGTCAGCCATGGATCAGGCCCGTTCTGGCAGGTTTGGAACGAAGCGCGATTCTGCGTTCGTCAGGGTTCTGATTGCCCGGATTCTCGGCCGCTCAAAAGAGCGTCGCGCGTCGTTCGGACGCGCTGATGAGCGGGCGAGAGCCCGGGCGGGCGTCATCCCGCGAACCGGGATTCGCCGGGGGCGGGGATATCCTCGCCCTGTTCGCCATAGAGCTTGAGCTTGTTGCGCAGCGTGCGGATCGAAATCCCCAGAATGTTCGCGGCGTGGGTGCGATTGCCCAGACAATGATCAAGCGTGTCGAGGATGAGATCCTTCTCCACTTCCGCCACGGTCTTGCCGACCAGATTGATCGCCTCGTCAGCCGCTTGCGCGGCCTGGCGCGCCACCGATGATCCGCCAGCGCTGGCTGGCAGGGGCGAGCCGTCGGGCAGGCGGATGGCTTCGGGCTCGATCTGCGAGCCGCTGGCCAGCAGCACCGCGCGGTGCATGGCGTTTTCGAGCTCTCGCACATTGCCTTTCCAGGCGCGGGCGACGACCTGGGTCTTCGCAGCGTCCGACAGCGGGCGATAATCGACGCCATTGGCCTTGGCGTATTTCTTCAAGAAGTGATCGGCCAGCGCCAGCGTGTCTTCGGGACGGTCGCGCAGCGGCGGAATGGCGAGGTTCACCACATTCAGGCGGAACAACAGGTCTTCGCGGAAGCTGCCGTCGCGCACCGCTTCGCGCAGATCGCGGTTGGACGTGGCCAGAACCCGGATATTGACCTTCACGGGCTTGGAGCCGCCCACCCGGTCGATCTCGCGCTCTTGCAGGGCGCGCAGCAGCTTGGCCTGCAGGCGCACATCCATTTCGCTGATCTCGTCGAGCAGCAGCGTGCCGCCGTCGGCCTCTTCAAACTTGCCGATCCGGCGCGCGAGGGCGCCGGTGAACGCGCCTTTTTCGTGGCCGAACAATTCGGATTCCAGAAGGTTTTCAGGGATCGCGGCGCAGTTCACCGAGACGAAGGCTTTTGAGGCGCGCTTGGATTTCTTGTGGACATAGCGGGCCATGACCTCTTTACCCACGCCGCTTTCGCCGGTGATCAGCACCGAGGCGTCCGACGGGCCGATCTGATCGGCCAGACGCACCACGTCCAGCATCAGCGGATCGCGCGCGATCAGGGTGCGGTCATCGTCAGAGACGGCCGCCAGCACCGCGGCGATTAGCTCGGGATCGGGCGGCAGATGGATGAATTCCTTGGCCCCGGCCTTGATGGCGCCGGCGGCCGCTTCCGGACGCACATTCACGCCGCAGGCGATGACCGGAACGATGATGCGCTCGGCCTCGTTGGCGGCGATCAGGCTGCCCACATCCAGATTGACGTCGACCATCAGGATGTCGGCGCCCTTGCCGGCGCGCAGATAGCCGGTGGCCTGCTCGATAGTGTCCACATGGGCGACCTTGGCGCCGCGGTCCATGGCGATTTTCGTGGCGGCGGACAACTGGCCGCCCAGGCTTCCAACGATCAGAACGCGCATCGTTCGTTTCCTTTCCTATGGGCGGCCGGGGTCAGCCGGTGTCCCCGTCCTTGATGATTTCAGTCATGGTCACGCCCAGCCGGTCGTCCACGACGACGACCTCGCCGCGCGCCACCAGGCGAGAGTTCACATAGATGTCGATGGCTTCGCCGACCTTGCGATCGAGCTCGAGCACCGAGCCCGAGGTCAGGCGCAGCAGCGAATTCACATCCACTTGCGCCTTGCCCAGCACCGCGGAAATGTTCACCGGCACGTCAAAGACGGGCGCCAGATCCACCGCGGTGCGCACCTCCTCGTCGATCAGCGACTGTGCGGCGCCCGCGGTCGGTTCGCCCATGGGCGTGGGGTCGGGATTCACGCCGGCCGGCTCGTCGGACAGATCGGGAAGGTTCAGATCGTCGTCACTCATGGCTTAGCTCCTTCAGGCCTGGGCTTGACCGCCCAGGGCGGCCTGATCGGGGGTGGCGTCCGCATCGGCGTCCAGAGGCTGGGCGAGCCAGTTCTTCACGGCCTGCTCGATACGGGCTTCAATGTCCTGGGTGGTGCGTTCAATGGCGCCCGAGCGCCATTCCAGCACGCAGTCTGTGCGGGCGACATCGGCGTCGGCGCGCACGATCAGCGCGCCCTCCATGCCGCGCTGGGCGGCTTCGCCTTCCATCACTTCGGCCAGCGCGTCCGACATGGACGGGTTGACCCGGACGGCGATGCGCGGCTCTCCGCGCAGATCAGCCAACGCTTCGGTAATGCAGGCTTTCAGCGTGTCTTCGCCATACTGTTCAAGCGCCGCGCCGGCGATGATGCGGGCCGCCGCCAGCGCCAGCCGCGCCGCGTCTTCGCGCATGGCTTCAGATTCCGCCTTCATGCGGCCCAGAAGCGCCGTGACCTGGTGCACGACCTGGCCGGCGGCCTCGGCGGCGGCTTCCTGGGCTTCAATCTCGGCGACCTGACGGGCGGCTTCGGCGGCCTGTTCGGCCACCATCTGCATTTCCTCTTCGGTATAGACGCGCTTGAACGTGTCGCCTTCTCGCAGAATGCGGCCGTCCGGAGCGAACTCCCGGTCAAAGTCGAATTTTCTGAAGCCGTCAGTCACGAAGCTTCGGCCCCCCTAGTAAATGAGTTCATCTTCGCCGCCGCCTTCTGACAGCAGGATTTCGCCCTTGGCGGCGAGGTCTTTGGCCTGGTTGACCATGGTCTGTTGCGCGGTATCCACGTCCTTGAGGCGCACCGGCCCCATGGAGGCCATGTCTTCGCGCAGGATTTTCGCCGCCCGCTCGGACATGTTGGAGAAGAACAGGTCGCGCAGCGTGTCCGACGCGCCCTTGAGCGCCAGGCCCAGCTGATCTTTCGGCACGCCGCGCAGCAGGGTCTGCACCCCTTGCGGGTCGAGCTTGCCCAGATCCTCGAAGACGAACATCAGCGAGCGGATCTTCTCGGCGGAATCGCGATTGCGCTCTTCCAGCGACGCCAGGAACCGGTTTTCGGTCTGACGGTCGAAATTGTTGAAGATGTCCGCCATCAGTTCATGGCTGTCCTGCTTGGAGGTGCGCGCCAGATTGCTCATGAATTCAGAGCGCAGCGTCTCCTCGATCTTCTCCACGATCTCGCGCTGGACCGGCTCCATGCGCAGCATTCGGGTCACCACTTCCATGGCGAAGTCTTCGGGCAGGGCGGCCAGCACGCGAGAGGCGTGATCGGGGCGCACCTTGGAGAGCACCACCGAGACCGTCTGCGGGTATTCGTTCTTGAGATAGTTGGCCAGAACCACCTCGTTCACATTGGCGAGCTTGTCCCACATGGTCCGGCCGGCGGGACCGCGCAGCTCTTCCATGATCTGGTCGACCTTGTCCTCGGGCAGGAAGGAGGACAACAGGCGCTGCGCCTGATCCACCGAGCCCGTGATCGAGCCGGTCGAGGACATGGAGCCGACAAACTCCATGATCAGTTTTTCGACGGCGCCGGAGGTCACATTGCCCAGATTGACCATGGCCTGGGAGACGACGCGGATTTCCTCGTCATCCATCATCTCCCAGAGCTGACGCTGCTCATCGCCCAGCGCGAGCAGGATCACAGCCGCTTTCTCGGCCCCGGTCATGTCCTTGGGGTCGTCGACTTTACGTCCGCGGAGGGTTGGGGCGTCAGACATCAGATTACTCCCCGTCGTGCATCCAGGTGCGCAGGATGCTCATGGATTCATCGGGGTGCTGCTCCACAAGGGCCGCCACTTTGCGGACCGAGGACTTCTTCACCTGACCTTCGATCTGGGCGACGTCGATATGGTCGTCCGGGCCGGGCTCTTCAGGCAGCATCATGCCGCCTTCGGAATTGCCGAGCAGAGCCTGGACATTATCGGGCATCCCGGCGCCGCCGCCCGCGAGCGCGGGCGCTCGGCTGGCGGAGACATTGCCGATCGCGCCCTGCACCAGCGGACGCGCCACCAGCAAGATCACCAGCAGGGCGGTGATGAACAAGACGACGATCTCGGCGATGCGCATGAAGTCCAGGCTGCCCAGATTGAAGCCTTCAGGGGCGGGCGTGCCCAGCGACAGGTCAGGCCGGTTAAAGCGCATGGAGGTGACCTGCAGGATCTGATCGCCATCGGTCAGGGTGGTGTCGACAGGAAAGCCCACGGCGGCGGCCACCAGATTGCGGATCTGGGTCAGCTCGGCTTCGCTGCGCGGCTCAAAGGTCAGGGTTCCGTCCTCGCCGACCGTGGCGACTTCATCCACGACCACCGACACCGCCAGACGCTCCAGATCGCCCGCCTGAATGATGGAGACGGTTTCTTCCTGGGTGTTTTGATAGTTGCGTTCGGTGACGGAGCTTTGGCTGTTGGCCATCAGAGGCGTTTCACCGTCTGCGCCCGCTTCACCGTCTGGCGTGTTCTCGCTGACCGATACGCCGCCGGAGGTCACGGGTTCGGAGCGGCTTTGTTCTTCGGCGCGGCGGCTGACTTCCACCTGGCCGTTGGGGTCGTATTCCAGACGGGTGCGGGTCTGGCTCTGACGATTGAGCTCGGCGGTCACCGCGACGCGCACGCCGCCCGAGCCGACCACGCCCTCGACCAGATCGCGGATCTTCTGCTGCAGGTCCCGTTCGATGGCGCTCTGGCGATCATCCAGCATGGCGCCGATCAGGTCGCCCTCTGCGTCACTCGGCGCGGCCAGAAGCCGGCCCTGATCGTCGGCCAGGGTGATGCGGTTGACCTGAAGGCCCGGCACGGCGGTGGCGACCAGATTGCGGATCGTGGCGATCTGGGAGCTGGACATTTCCCCGCGCACGGAGACGACCACGGAGGCGGAGGGCTGTTGCTCGTCGCGTGAAAACAGGCGGCGTTCGGGCAGCACCAGGTGGACGCGGGTTCCGGTGACGGAGTTCAGCGTGTTGATCGACCGGGCCAGCTCGCCTTCCAGGGCGCGCTTGGCGTTGACGTTCTGCACAAAGCTGGTGGTGCCCAGCGCGTCGGTCTCGTCAAAGATCTCATAACCGACCGAGCCAAAGCTCAGCGCGCCGCCAGAGGCGACGCGCATGCGCGCCTCGTCGACCTGGTTGGTGTTGACGTAAACGGCGGACCCGCCTTCTTGCAGCTCATAGGAGATGCCGGCCTGGTCCAGGCGCTCGCTGACCGCGGCGGCGTCCGACGGGGCCAGCCCCGAGAACAATAGCGCCTGGCCATTGGAGTTCATGCTCATGGTGAAAAACACCAGAGCCGCCGCCGCGCCAGCCGTGAGGCCGAACATGGCGATCAATCGGCCAACACCGAATCGGGAAAGCTGTTCCAGTAACGCGTTCACGCCGGGCCGCCCTTGCTCGTTTCCGAATCAGAAAACGCCGCTCCCTGAAGCGGCTAGGCAAGTTTTTCCCACTATCCGCGTAAACGGGGTGTTAACGCGTTGAATCAAAAAACACGATCAGCGCGGCGAGCAGAGGCTCGCCGCGCTGGATTCAGGCCAGAAAAAGAGAGGGGGGCGTACCGCCTACTGGCGGTAATGCTGTATGCGCGTGGTGCGCAATCCGGCCAGGCCATGCCGGTCGATTGAGCGCTGCCAGGAGAGAAACTCCTCCACGGTCAGCCGGTAACGGTCACAGGCCTCATCCAGGCTCAGAAGCCCGCCGCGCACGGCTGCGACCACTTCCGCCTTTCGACGAATAACCCACCGCTTGGTGTCCGGGCTCGGCAAATCGGCCACGGTTAGGGGGCTGCCATCGGGACCGATGACATAGTTTTCCTTCTTCGCTCGACGTTCCATCCGACCCATCCTTGTTAGAAAGCACGTCTTACGCGCGCCCTTAGTGAGGGGGGTTATACGGGAGGGCCTCTTAAGGTGAGCCTAAAGCTCAAGGTAAAAGTACGGTAAATCAATTGTTTAGAAAAAATTCACCCCAGCGCCGAAGCGCCGGGGTGTCAGTCGGCCGGTGGGACGGCGGTGGTTTAACGCTTCATCTGGATCGCCTCGGCGAGCATTTCGTCCGCCGTGGTGATGATCCGGGAGCTGGCTGAATAGGCCCGCTGGGTGATGATGAGGTTCGAGAATTCGGTGGCGATATCCACGTTGGAGTTCTCCACCGTCTGGGCGGCGATGGTGCCTGAGGCGCCCGATCCGGGCGCGTTCAGGGTGAAGGCGCCGGAGTCTTCGGTGATCTGGAAGCTCGCGCCGCCGACCGAGGCCAGGCCGTTGGCGTTGAATACGGTGGCGACCGGCATCTGGTAGACCTTGCGGACCACGCCGTTGGTGAAGCGGGCCGACAGGAAGCCGTCCTCGCTCACTTCCACCCCGGCGAAAGCGCCGAAGATCGCGCCGTCCACCACAGTGGAATCAAGGTTGGAGGGCGAGTTGAACTGGGTGATGCCGCCCGGCGCGCCCGCCGTGCCCAGATCGAGCGCCAGGGTTTGCGCGCCCACGCCGGTGGTCGTCGACCAGCGGATCGCGCCCGCGCCGACAGGTCCGGCCGTGTCAGAGCTTTCAAACGCGATCGAGGTCGGAAAAGTGGTCGGCGCGCCGGACAGGATTTCACCATTGGTGTCGAACGCCACGATGCCCGTGGCGATCTGGCCATCGACCAGCGGGGCGCCCGTGGTCACGTCGGCCGCCGGCTGCACATGCATCTCCACATGCCATTGGTTGGCGTTGGTGGCGTGCTTGAGGAAGGACATGGTGACCGAGCGCACGCCGCCCTGGGTGTCATAGATCTGGATGGTGCGCTCAAAGTCCGGCGTCACATTGCCCGACGCCATATTGTTGGCCGTCGTTCCCGCAGCATAGGTCGCGGCTGCGGCGGACGGCGTGGTGCTCGCCTGCAGGTTCGCGTTGATGCGGACATTGGAGGTGGCGTTGGCGGTGCCGCCGATATTGGACAGGTTCACCGCTTCAAGCTGGTCAAGGTTGGACGGGTTCTGGTTGACCGAGCCGTCCGCCTGAACCGGCCAGGCGTACAGATACTGGCCCGCATCATTGCGCAGATAGCCCGCGGAATCCGTCTGGAAGCCGCCAGAGCGGGTGAACAGAACGGCGTCAGATCCGGTGCCGGAATTGTTCGGGCTCGGGCGCACCACGAAAAAGCCGTCGCCGTCGATCGCCATGTCGGTCGCCGAGACGCCGGGCGTCAGAAGCCCTGAGGAGTTGACGTCCAGACGCGAGTTCGAGCTCACGCCCGAGGAGGCGTACCGGCTCGCGCCGCCGCCGCCGATCTTGTAGTTCGGCGTGAAGATCGTATCGACGCGCTTGTAGCCGATCGTGTTCACGTTCGCGATATTGTCCGAGATCGCCGCCAACGCCGAAGAGTTGGCGATCAGTCCGGACGCGCCGGCGGCCATGGCCGAGTTGATACTCATATCGTGCTTCCCATCGTTTGTGCCCGGGCCCCCGGTCCTTCTGGTCGTGAGCCTCGATTTTGTTGCGGAGCGGTTCGGGCTCCGGATGTCCCCGTTTCGGGGTTATGCAGCGGCCTGAGACTCGTCTTCGGTCTCATCGCCTGTGTCTGTGGTGTTCGGGGGCGGGGTCTGCGATTCCCGCACGCTGGTCACCAGGCTGGCCGGCAGCACCAGTTCGCCATTGGCGAAGCTGACTTGCGCCTGGCCGCCGCTCATCTCCACGCCGGTCACCCGATGGGTGACGCGCACGGCGTAATCCATGATGACGTCGTCAGCGTCCTTGGCCACGACTTCCAGTTGGTAGACGCCGGGGGGCAGGGTGTTGCCGGCTTCATCCTTGCCGTCCCAGACCGCCTCGTGGACGCCTTCAGAGGTGTCGCCATCCAGACGGCGGACCTGTTTGCCGGTTTCATCGGTGATGAGCAGCTCCACGCTCTGCGCTTCCTGCGGCAGGCCGTATTCCCATTTCGCCTCGCCATTCTCGAGCAAGGTGTAGGTGGTGTTCACCGTGGCGTCCTTGCCGATGAATTGAAGCGAGGTCAGCTGAGCGTCCGATTGTTGCAGCGCGAGCAGGGCTTCCAGCGATTCATTGGAGGCGATCTGTTGCTCCACCGAGGAGAACTGGACCAGCTGCTGGACGAATTGCTCGGATTTGAGCGGGTCCAGCGGATCCTGGTTCTTCAGCTGCTCGGTGAGCAGGGTCAGAAACGTGTCGAAATTGTTCGCCAGGTCCGCAGTGGCCAGTTTGCTCTGACCTTGCGCTTGCTGGGATTGGGCGGCGGCGGATACTTCTGTCATGATTTCGCTCTTCTTCTCAGGCGATCAGATTGACGCCGGCGCGCTGGCTGACGGCGAAGCCGTAGAGCGCGTCAGCCAAGGGGGCGCCGGGCAGGTCGGCTTCGACCTCCGCGGTGAACCGGTTGCGGGCGGCGATGTCGTTGGCGGAAGCGCCCGCGTCATCGTCGAAATTGGTGAAAGCGCCGCCATCCTCGCTCAGCGAGAAGGACAATCCGTCCTCGCCCAGTTCGAGACCGGCGTCGGTCAGCGCTTTTTCAAGGTCGCGGGCCGAGCGCTGCAGTTCGGACAGGGTGTCGGCGCGTTCCGCGCTCAGCACGGCCGAGACCTTGTTGTCCGGGCCCAGTTCCAGACGCACTTCGATGCGGCCCAGCTCTGGCGGATCCAGGCGAATGTCGAACACGCGCGCGCCGTCATTGAACTTGCGCGCGATCTGGGCCGCCAGCGTATGGGTGGTGGTAGGGGCGAACCGGGCGGCGGTGTGCGCCTGGGCCTGTCCGGGGCGCTGCGCTTCCGTGCGCGCATCGGACCGCACGGCGCCCAGTTCCAGATCCGGGTCGATCGTATCCGCGCTCGGCTCCATCGGCGCCTCGCTCGACAGCGCCGTGTCCTGAAGCAGGAAGGTCAGCGGGTCTGTATAGGCGGTGACGGCCGGGGCGAACGTGTCAGCAGGTTTGGCGGCGGACGCAGTCGGCTCGGCGCCGGTCGGTCTGGTGTTTGCGGCAGAGCTGGTCTGGGCGGCGCTGGCGGCGGGTCTGGCCGTTGAAGCCTCGGTGTTGTCAGCCTGGCGCGCCTTGTTCTGGGCGCCTGGCGCGCGATCAGAGTCTGTGCGGCGTGGCTGAGCAGAGGCGTCTTGCTGGGCGGTCTGCGCTTGAGCCTGCGCCTGAGCTTGAGCTTGAGCCTGAGACTGGCCCTGAGCGTTGGCGGCGCCAGCTTGCGCGTTCGCCGACGGGGCCGGATTTGCGGTGTCTGGTTTTGCGCTTTCGGTCGCCGCCGGGGCGCCCGGCTGGGCCTTGTCGCTCAAATCCTGGGGCTTGGCGTTGGTCTGTGCGGCGCTGGACGCGGCGGTTTGATCCTTGGACGCAGCCGCGCTCTCGCCATCGGCCTGAGTTCCAGCCTTCGCCGCCTCAGCCGAACGCGCCGGTCCGGCGGAGTCAGCCTCCGTCTCTTCGGTCGCCTCAGCCGAAGATCCACCGGCGCCAGCCTCACTGCGCGGCGCCTTCATGTCCTCTGGTTCTGCGCCAGACGGCGCGGTTTGGCCGTCACCGGATTGAGCGCCCTGGCCCGGCGCCGCCGCCTTATCGCCAGACGGAGTCTGCGCGGGCGCCGCCGGTTGCGATTTATCCCCTGATACAGGTTTGGCGGCTGCATCAGGGCGAGCAGCTTCGGCGCCGGTCCCTGCGGAATCAGCCGCCATGGCGCCGGGCGCGGCGACGGCCGAGGCCGCGGCGCTGGACTGGGCGGAGTTGGTCGAGATCGCAGCGTCAGGCGAGGCAGACTTGGCGTTCGCCTCGGCAGAAGCGTCTTTGGGCGTCGCGCCGTCTATACTCTTGGCCGGGGTTCCGGCTTCAGAGTCTCCGGTGGCGGCGACCGTTTCGCCGGTTTGGGCGGTCTGTGCATCAAGCGCCATGGCTTCATTGAAGCCGACCACGGAGGTCGCGGTTTCAGACGGGGCCGATTGCGCGTCCGTTCCGGATTGTGCGTCTTGCGTTTTACTGGCGGTGTCGCGCTCGGATTTGTCGGCCTGGGCTTTGTTTGATTGGGCTTTGTCAGCTCGGGCCTGATCAGCCTGGTCCTTGTCGCGCGCGGTCGCGGCGTCGCGTTCGGCTTTGTTCGCAGAAGAGGGTGAGGAGACCGGCTTGCGGTCTTGCGACTCAGGCAGAGTGAACGCCTGCGCGCCCGTCTCCGACGCGCGGGCGGCGCGTGGGGCGGACGGGGCTGTCGGCGCAGGGGCCGGGGGCAGGCGGTCGAGCGGCATGAGCGTAAGGCTCCGCAATCATCAATCTGATGCGCCGCGTTTTGCTGCGTCTGGGGCGTCGAGCGTTTTGCCCGACAAGCGTTTAGCCAAGCTTTCAAGGGGCGTGCCAGTTTCATCATTCCAAAAAGCCTATTTAATACAACGGGTAAACCTGTTGTTAGGGTTTGAAATCGGCGCCGGTCGGCAGATTCTCCCCGTTTCTGGATGACGGATTTGCCGAGCGGGCCGGGGTGTTTCCACTTGGCCCGGTGCTTGCGCTGTCTGTCTTGGTCAGTTTCGGAACGCGTCTGAGCGATAATCCGACGAAGGCATAAAAAGCACATTAAATACATATGCTTGTTGTGATCTTCGCGCAGCGCTCAGAGTTCAGGCTTTACCTTCTGACCGGGAAATTTCTGCCGCCTCATGGGTAAAAACACCCCGGCGGGCGAATGTTGGAGGCGCACATGGCGCTCAATTCTGTGATCGGCAACGCCCTGTCAGGGCTGCAGGCCTCTCAGCTCGGCTTGCGGACGGCGTCCAACAATGTCGCCAACGTCAACACGCCCGGCTATGCGCGCACAGAGCTCGCCATCACCTCACGCAATGTGGCCGGTCAGGGCATGGGCGTTCAGGTGCGCGGCGTCGAGCGCATCACGGATGAGTATCTGCTTGCGGCCTCGGTGCGCGCCCAGTCTGATTACTCTGCGGCCATGGCGCGCAATGGCGCGCTGGACCGGTTGCAGGCCCAGTTCGGCGGCACGGATGACGAGACGTCGATCTTTGGCCGGTTGAACGCGGCGTTCAGCTCGCTCAGCGCGGCGGCGGCTGACAGTGCGGAAACCGTATCTCGCCTCAGCGCAGCCTCTGAATTGCAGAGTTTCTTTGATGAGACCCAGCGTTTGTCTGTGGAGATGCGCACATTGCGCAACGAAGCGGATACGCGGATCGGCGCCGGGGTCGGCCGGATCAACGAGATTCTCCAGGAGATGCAGGATCTCAACATTCAGGCGCAATCGCTGAACGCCAGCGCGTCCGACACCAGCGGCGCAGCCAACCGTCAGGTTGAATTGCTGGACGAATTATCGAGCCTGATTGATGTGCGCACTCAACGCCAGCCTGACGGGCGGGTCTTTGTCTCCACCGCCGACGGCGTCGCGCTGCTCGATAATTCGCGGCTCAATCTGGAATACACCCCGTCCGGCACGGGCAGTTACGGGCTGGATTATGGCGAGATCACCGCGGTGGTCTCCGCGTCCGGCGCGCGGGTCAGTCTGACCCATAACATCACCTCCGGTGAAATCCGCGGCCTGATTGATCTGCGCGATCAGGACCTGCCGCAGCTCGCGGCGGCCCTGGGCGAGTTCACTGCCGGGGCGGCGGACGCGATGAACGCGGCCCATAACGACGCCACCGCCTATCCGCCGCCCAACACGCTGACGGGCCGCGACACCAGCTTGGTGGGCGGGGATGTGTTGCAAGGCTCGGGCGCCGCGACGCTGGCGATCGTCAATAATGACGGCACGCTGGTCCAGCAGGTCGCCATTACCGTCACCGGCGCCGGGTTTACGGTGGACGGCAACGCTGCGAACTCGATCACCGATCTGGTCAATGAGCTGAATACGGCGCTGGGCGCCAACGGTACGGCGAGCTTCACCAATGGCCGGCTGAGCATTGACGCGACCAACGCCAATCACGGCGTCGCCACGGTGCAGGACGAGACCACGCCGTCCTCCATCGGCGGACGGGGCTTTGCGCATTTCTTCGGCCTTAACGACATCGTGGATTCAGATCGTCCCGCCTTTTTCGAGACGGGCCTGACCGCGACCAGCGCGCATGGCCTGGCGCCGGGCGGGGTGATGAGCTTCAAGGTGCTCGGCCCGAACGGCGCGCGCACGGCCGATATCGACGTGACGGTCGCCGGCGCGACCATCCAGGATCAGCTGAACGCCTTGAACGCGGCGGGAACGGGGCTGGGCGCCTACGGCTCATTCGGCTTGGACGCCAATGGCGAGGTCAGTTTCACGCCCAGCGCCGGGTTCGAGCAGTATGAAGTGGTGGTCACTGGCGACACCAGCATTCGCACCGGCACGGGAAAATCCTTCACCACGATTTTCGGGGTGTCGGAAAATTCACGGATGAGCCGGTCTGAGGGCTTTGAGGTGCGGCCTGCGATCCGGTCGGATTCCATGCTGCTCGCCATGGCCAAGCTGGATGTGACGGGCGCGTCCGCGCCAGGGGATCTGGTGGTCAGCGCGGGTGATAATCGCGGCGGTCAGGAATTGGCCGCAGCCGGGCAGGTCAAGCGCACCTTTGATGATGCGGGCGATATGCGCGGCGGTCAGTCCACCTTGATCGAATACGGCTCGCGGGTTGCGGGCAAGGTCGGCTCGGTCGCTGCGTCCGCCCAGCGCCAGGAATCGGCCGCCGCCGCGGTCAAGGAAGCCGCCGACATCAAGCGGTCGGACGTAGAAGGGGTGAGCCTTGATGAAGAGCTCGCCCGGATGATCCAGTTTCAGCAATCGTACAACGCCGCGGCGCGCCTTCTGCAGGCCGCGCGCGAGATGTCAGACACGTTGCTGCGTATCGTTTAGGTCGGGAAGGGAGCTTAGAATGAGAATTTCCACCCAAGCCGCATCCCAGGCGGCGCTCATGGATCTGATGCGCGCCCAGCGCGAAGCCTATGATGCGCGCGACCAGCTCGCCAGCGGCAAGAAGGCGCCGGACCTCAAGGGCTACGCCAACACCGCCGAGACGATCATCTCCGCGCGCGCCGCCCAGCAGCGCAGCGAATCCTTCGCGACCTCCAACAGCCGGATCATGAACCGGCTGGAGATCCAGGACCTCGCCTATCAGGAATTGTCTCAAGCCGCGACGGACCTGCGCACGGCGCTGACCACCAATGACGGCTCCTTCATGATGGACAAGGTGCAGGAGGTCTTTGATCAGGCGTCGGCGGCGCTCAACATGCGCTTCAACGGCTCTTACGTCTTCGGCGGCGTGCGCACGGACGCCTTGCCCTTCACTGCGGACACGATCGCAGACCTTCAGGCGGCGGCCCCGGACGTCTCGGCCATGTTTGACAACGCCGCGCGGCGCCAGACCACCATGATCGAAGAGACGATCACCATCGACATCAACTCGACCGCCTCGGAAGTCGGCACGGATCTGATGGCGTCCATCGAGCGGATCGCCGATTTCAACGCCGGGCCGGACGGTCCGTTTGATGGCCAGATCACCGAAAACCAGCAGGCGTTCCTGGAGACCGAGCTGGCCAACATCATCGCCGCCTTTGATACGATCAATGTGGCGATGGCGGAGAACGGCTCACGCCAGAAACAGGTGGAGAACGCCACCACCGGCCATGAAAAGCGGTCCGATTACCTCACCATCATGGTGGCGGGGATCGAGGATGCGGACATGGCCGAGGCCGCGACCCGCTTCCAGCAGGCGCAAACCGCCGTGCAGGTGTCCGCCCAGACCTTCTCCACGCTCAGCCAGATCAGCCTGCTGAATTATCTCTAGAGCCTTTTCAGCGAAAGCGGGAACCGGTTTCGCGGTTGGGCATTGCGTCCTGCAAAATCCAGCCTGGGCTTAGTCGCCCGCGCTCTGGCTGCCCATCTTGCGGCCGCGGCGTTCGGCGGCGGCGACGGCGTTGCGCACAAGCCCCGGGAGTCCGCCGCCATTCATCAGGGCGTCGAGACCGGCCTGGGTGGCGCCGCCGGGACTGGTCACAGCGCGGCGCAGCTCGTCCGGTTCGCCCTGGCCAGCCTTCATCAAGGCGCCGGCGCCGGCGACGGTCTGCTTGGCGAGGGTGAGGGCGAGCGCGCGCGGCAGGCCTTCCGCTTCCGCTGCCGCGGCCAGCGCTTCGGTGAACAAGAACACATAGGCGGGTCCCGAGCCCGAGACCGCCGTCACTGCATCCATCAGCCGTTCATCGGAAATCCACTCCACCAGCCCGGCGGGCTTGAGCAGTCTTTCCACGCGTTTTTCAAAGGCTTTGGTGTCGGCGATGGGATTGGCCACGCACACGCTCACGCCTTCGCCGATGGCGGCGGGCGTGTTGGGCATGGCGCGCACGATCGGGCGATCGGGCAGGGCGTTCGACAAGGTGCGCAAGGGCACGCCCGCGGCGATCGAGAGCACCAGCGCGTCCAGCGGCAGGTCGTCGTTCAAGGCGCTGAGCACCGGGCGCACCTGATCGGGCTTGATCGCCACCACCAGCGTGTCGAGGGTGCGCGCCAGCTCGGGCGTCAGGGCGTCCGCCTGCGCCACGCCGCGCGTCTCGATCAGCGCCTGGGCGCCGACGCCGGGCCGGGGGTCGATCAGGATGATTTCATCGGCGCTGAGGCCGCCGCGCGCTTTGCGCAGCCAGCCCTGAGCCAGGGCGGATCCCATACGGCCCGCGCCCAGCAGGCCGATCCGGCCCTCAATGTCTGACATGTGTGCGTTCGGGTCCTTCTAGGCCTCTCCGGCCGTGTCGAACATGGCGGCGGCCACGGCTTCGAGCGGAGTCTTACCGCTCCAGAGCAGATAGTGGAACGCCGGATACAGCCGTTCGCCCGCTTCTTTCGCCGCTTCGATCAGCGCGGCCCCTTGCGCAACGGAGACATTTTCCGCTTCCGGCAAGGTCAGCGCGTGGCGAAAGACGACCGAGCCGTCTTCATGCCAGATCTCGAAATGACCGATCCAGAGGCGCTCGTTCAGCCGCGCCACCAGCTCGCAGACATCCTTGTAGCGGCTGTCGGGCGCCTTGAGGTCGAGCGCGGAAAAGACATGGATGACATCCAGATCGGGCCGATAGGCGAACCAGATCTGATGGTCGCGCCAGGAGCCCGGCACCGCCATATGCAGTTCCAGATCGTCGCGCTCATAGGCGTATTGCGCCGTCAGGACGGCTTGTTCGATGCTTTCCAGCGGATCCATCGCGATGATGGTTTCCTGGGTGGTGAGATCCATGATGGTCCTCTAGCCCCTCGCTGCGCCTGGCGACTCAGTTCGCCGCCCATAAAGAACGGTATGCGCCCCGATCCCCGGGGTGCAAGCGCTCAGCGTTAGGGAAATTGTAAGTGGTTTATTCAGCGGATTTTTTTGCTGTGGAAGTCTTGGCGGCCGGTTTCGCCCGGCTCGGCTTTTTCGCCGATTGGGCCTCAAGGTCCGCCAGACGGGCCTCCAGCGATTGAAGCCGGGCGGCGCTGGCGTCCGCTTCGGCCCGCAGAGCCTCAAACTCGTCACGGCTGACAAGGTCCAGTTCGGACGCCATGCGCTCGGCCTGGGCGCGGAACACCGCGCGCGCTTCGTCGCCCGCCGCTTGTGCAGCGCTGAAAGCGTCGGTCATCAGATCGGCCAGATCTGCGAACATTGGGTTGCGGGACTGCATGACATCACCGTGTGCTCTGCTATGAAGACCCATATAGGCGTCTGTGGCCCCGCTAGGCAATGCGGCGCCGCGTTGTCTAACAGTTAACAATCGGGCTTTACGGCCGAATTATTTTTCTGGAGCCTTTCATGATAGGCGCATGCCCCGCCAGCTTCGACCTGATCGACCCGGTTCTGTTTTCGATACCGGAGATCGCCGGCCTCGGTCCGTTTCCCATCCGCTGGTATGCGATCGCCTATATCGCCGGGCTCTTCCTGGGTCTGTACTGGGTGTTGCGTCTGGTGTCCCAGGGACGCCTCTGGGGGCTGACGCCCAAAACCCAGACCGCGCCATACAGCCGCGCCTTCGTGGACGATCTGGTGCTGTGGATCATGATCGGCATCATCGGCGGCGGACGGCTGGGCTATGTGCTCTTCTACAACACCTCGATGATCTGGGAGGAGCCGGTGCGCGTGGTCACCGGCATCACAGACGGCGGCATGAGCTTTCATGGCGGGCTGCTGGGCGTCACGCTGGCGATGGTGTTCACCGCGCGCGCTTACAAAGCGCCCTTGCTGCGGGTTTCGGACGCGGTTGCGGCGGCGACGCCCATCGGCTTGTTGTTCGGGCGTCTGGCCAATTTCATCAATGGCGAGCTGTGGGGGCGTCCGGCGCCGGACCTGCCCTGGGCCATGCGATTCTCAGCCGATCCCACCTGTCAGCTGCGCCACCCCAGCCAGCTGTATGAAGCGGCGCTTGAGGGCGTGGTGCTGTTCGTGATCCTGACGGTGCTGATCTACCGGTTCCGGGCGCTCAGCCGTCCGGGGCTTCTGACGGGCGCGTTCCTGGCGGGCTATGGCGTGTTCCGCGCCTTTGTCGAGGTGTTCCGCGAACCGGACCGGCAAATGCCCGAAGCGCTGCAGGGCTATGTGACCATGGGCATGGTGCTGTGCATTCCCATGATCGCCGCGGGCGCCTATCTGGTCTGGCGGGCCCGCCGGAATCCGGCCGTGGGCGCGCGCAAAGCCTGAACCGATACGAGGACGCCTCTTTCATGAGCGATGATGACTTTCGCCCGGCGCAGATGATCAAAGAGCGCCTGCAGGACCGTTTGCGCAGCGAGGGCGCGCTGTCGGTTGCGGCCTATATGGCCGAGGCGCTGTTTCATCCCATGGCGGGGTTTTACGCCACGAAAGACCCGCTGGGCGCGGCGAACGACTTCATCACCGCGCCTGAGATCAGCCAGATGTTCGGCGAGCTTCTGGGCCTGTGGGCGGCGGAATGCTGGATGCAGATGGGCGCGCCGTCGCGCTTCGAGCTGATCGAGCTGGGTCCGGGCACAGGCCGGATGATGAGCGACATGCTGCGCGCGGGCCGCGCCGCGCCGGGCTTTCTGGATGCGGTGCATGTGACGCTGGTCGAAGCCTCGCCGGCCTTGAAAATGGTGCAGGGGCAGACGCTGGCGAACGCGCCGGTTCCGGTCCACTGGGCGAAGGATTTCGAGAAAACCCCGTCCGGCCCCGCGGTGGTGATCGGCAATGAGTTTCTGGACTGTCTGCCGATCCGCCAGGCGGTCCGGCATCAGGGCCAGTGGCGCGAGCGCGTGGTGACCCTGCACCCCGAAGATCAGGACCGCTTCGTCTTCGGTCTTGGCCCGATGCTGAGCGATTCGGATATCGGCTATATCGCCCCCGCCTTGCGCAAGTCCGAAGACGGCGCGCTGGTGGAGCTGCGTCCCGGCGATCAGCAGCAGATGGAGCAATTGGCCAATCGCTTCAAACGCGATCCCGGCTACGCCCTGTTTGTGGATTACGGCTCGGCAAAACCTGAAACCGGCGACACGCTGCAAGCGATCCGCGCCCATCAGAAAGTGGACCCGCTGGACGCGCCCGGCACGGCGGACCTGACGGCCTGGGTGGATTTTGACCGCTTGTTGCGTCTGGGGCTTGATGCGGGCCTTGCGGCGTTCGGGCCCATGACCCAGGGCGAGTTCCTGACCGAGCTGGGGATCGAGCAACGCGCGGCGGTGCTGTCGAAATCCGTGGATGAGTCGGGCCAGGCCCGGCTGAAGCGCCAGATGCACCGGCTGGTTTCGCCTGAGGATATGGGCGAGCTGTTCAAGCTGGCGGCGTTCAGCTCCGACGGTCTGCCGCCCGCGCCGGGGATCGCGCCGTTCAGCCGTTAGCTCTCAGACAGATGCGCCTCGATGATGCGGGCGATGACGCGCTCATATTCCTCAAGATCTGACGGTTTGACGAAATAGCCGTCAGCGCCTGCTGCGAGCGCGATGCGGATTTCATCTTTCAGATTGGAGGTGGACAGGCTGATGCACGGCACGCCCGTCATCTTCTGACAGGCCTTGACCAGCTTGATGAAGTCTGTGCCGGACATGCCGGGCAACCGGCTGTCCACCAGGCAAAAGTCGGGCTTGGCGGCGTCGCTGCGGATATAGTCCAGCGCATCTTCGGCCCGCTCAAAGACCTTGAAATCAGAAAAGCCGCGCGCCGTCAGGGCGTCGGTGATCAAGGTCGCGTCAATCAGGCTGTCTTCAATGATCAGGCTCGTCATCACTCAACTCCTTAATCACGGGAAAGGTCAGGATGAACCGCGCCCCGTCCTCATAGTCAGGATCGACCAGGATCGTACCATCATGAGCCTCCATGATCCGGGCGCAGAAAGCCAGCCCTACGCCCGACCCTGGCACATCGCTGCGATAGCGTTGCATCATCTTGAACACGCCTGTCCTTTGAGTCTCGGGAATCCCGGGGCCGTTATCGGCGAAGCGGATCACGAGCCCCTGTGCGCTGTCATGGCTGTCTACCGTCAGGATGACCTGCGGCGTGTCAGCGTATTTGACCGCGTTGTCGATCAGATTGCGAAACAGGTGCGCCAGCAAGGTCTCGTCGCCTTGCACCAACGGCTCTCCCTCGATGCGCAGCGAGATCGGCGCCTCTGGGTAATAGTCGTGCAACAAGGCTTCCAGCATCGGTTTGATCGCGGTCGCGTTTGCTGCCGCCTTGGTTTCCACCAGATCGGA
>NZ_DEMB01000003.1:112533-139373 GCF_002354675.1 Oceanicaulis sp. UBA2681
AATAGCTCAGCAATGTGTCGATCAGCACCAGCATGTCGCGAGACTTGGACTTCACGTCCTTGAGATAGCCGACAGCTTTTTCATTGTCGGGGCCGTCGAGCTCACGCTGGGCGAGATCGGCCAGCAATGAGATTTGCCGCGCCGGCGCCTTGAGGTCATGAGACGCGCCGGCGGCGAAATCGCGCAGCGTGCCGTTGGAGCGTTCCAGCTCGGAAGTTCGTCGTTGGACCTGACGCTCCAGCGAGTTGGTCAATTGCTTGAGCTGGCGTTCGGCGCCGGTGCGTAGAAGCACTTCGTCTTGAAGGCTTTTATTGCTTTGCGCCAATTGCTCGCTGCTCGGCATGGCCAGCGCTTTGGGCAAGAGCGGCCAGAGCACGACAGCGGTCGCTACAGACACAATGGCGGTGGCGAGTTTCAGCCCGCCTTCAATGAAATAGGCCGGCGTCCAGACCGTGTAGATCGAGAATAAATGGGTGACGCCGCAGAGAATGATGAAAAGAATGAACAGATACGCGACCGGTCGGAACAGGATGTCGGGGCGCTTTACGGAGATCCACCAGATCACCACCGGTATGGACAGATAGGACAGACCGATCAGCACATCCGCCATGACATGCATGATCAGGATGTCCAGACGCCATAAATAGCACATGCCATGCGGCATGAATCCGTGGAGCGATTGCATGGGACCCCTGAAAGCTTTTGCAGAACATGATGATTTTGAGGTTAGCGCTCTTAAGACAATGTTCCAGTAAAAGGCGAGCTGTTCCCCCAAAAGGGGAAAATCGTCCGTTTACGTCATGTGAGCCTTGTCGGCAGACCGGGCGCCGCGCCGCTTTGCCAGCCGCGCTTATCCTGCTATGAGCGCGCCGCGGCTCAGAACACGGGAGAGGGCGGATCATGAAACTGATGTGCGGCAACGCCAACCGGCCATTGGCGAAGGCCATTGCAGATTATCTTGACGCCCCTCTGTCGGATGTTGAGATCGAACGCTTCGCCGACGGCGAGTTGTTCGTGCGCATTGACGAGAACATGCGCGGCCAGGATGTCTTCATCATCCAGCCGACCTCAGAGCCGGCCAATGACCATCTGATGGAGCTGTTGATCTGCATGGACGCGCTGGCGCGCGCCAGCGCCAACCGGATCACCGCCGTCATCCCGTATTTCGGCTATGCCCGGCAGGACCGCAAAACCGGCGGCCGCACCCCGATCACCGCCAAGCTGGTGGCCAATCTGGTCGCGGAAGCCGGCGCGCACCGGGTTCTGACCATTGATCTGCATGCGGGCCAGATCCAGGGCTTTTTCGATATTCCGACCGATAACCTGTTCGCTACTCCGGTGATCGAGGATGACATCCGCAAGCATTACGATGTGGAAGACCTTCTGATCGTCTCGCCGGATGTGGGCGGGGTGGTGCGCGCACGCTCGCTGGCCGGGCGACTGGGCGCAGACATCGCCATTGTCGACAAACGCCGGCCGAAGGCGGGCGAGTCAGAAGTGATGAACATTATCGGCGATGTTGAAGGTCGCCGTTGCATCATCTTTGACGACATCATCGATTCGGGCGGCACGCTGTGCAACGCCGCGGCGGCATTGAAGGATCAAGGCGCCAAGGAAGTCTCCGCCTACATCACCCATGGCGTGTTGTCAGGCAAGGCGGTGGAGCGGATCTCCGGTTCGGTGCTGAAAGAGCTGGTGGTGACCGATTCCATTGATGTCACCGCCAAGGTCAAGGCGAGCAAGAATATCCGCTCGCTGTCCGTGGCGCCGCTTCTGGGCGAGGCGATCCGCCGGATCGCCAATGACGAGTCCGTCTCCAAACTGTTTGACTAGCCGTTTTCGCCTCGCGCCGCGGCGAAGAGTCAGCGGATCGCTTGCGCTCATCGCAAGCATCCGCTATACGCCGCGGCTCGAAAGTTCTTACTCAGTCACTGATGGCTGAACGAAGCGCGCGCCGCCAAAACCGGCGGCGCTTGCGTTTAAACCGATTTCGTATGGGACCGGATCATGAGCGATATTGTTCTCTCCGTCGAAGTGCGCGAGCGCACAGGTACTGGCGGCTCGCGTGAGACCCGCCGCAACGGCTATGTGCCGGGCGTTCTCTATGGCGGTGACAAAGGTCCCGTCGCGATCGCGCTTAAAAACAACGAAGTGGTCAAGGCGATCAATTCGGGGTCCTTCCTGGCCTCGATGATCACCATCGATCACAAGGGTGAAAAGCAGACCGTGCTGACGCGCGACGTGCAATTCCACCCGGTGCGCGACGAGCCGGTTCACATCGACTTCCAGCGCGTTGACGAAACCACCGTCATCACCGTCGAAGTGGCTGTTCAGTACCACAATGAAGAAAAGTCTCCGGGCCTGAAGCGCGGCGGCATTCTCAACGTGGTGCGTCACGCGATTGAAGTGAACGTGCCGGCGGGCTCGATCCCTGATCAGATCGACGTGGATCTGTCTGGTTATGACATCGGCGACTCCATTCACATCTCCGCAGTGACCCTGCCGGAAGGCGTGAAGCCGGCGATCACCGATCGTGACTTCACCATCGCCACCATCCAGAACTCGCGCGCTGCCCGTGACAGCGACGAAGCCGAGGCTGAAGGCGAAGACACCGAGGCCGAGGCCGAGGGCGGCGAGGAGTAATCCTCTTCCCTTCGCCGGAAACGGACTTAAAAGGCGGCTGGCGGACTTCATGTCCCGGCCGCCTTTTTCATTTGTGGAGCGCGCCATGCATTTGATCGTGGGCCTGGGCAATCCGGGCGGCCAATACGCCGGCAACCGTCATAATGTCGGCTTCATGGCGCTGGACGCCATCGCCGAGGACTGGCGGCTGGGGCCGTGGAAGAAACGCTTTCAGGGGCAGACCGCCGAAGGGGTTGTGGAGACCGCCAAAGGTCCGCGCAAGGTGCTCCTGCTCAAGCCTGAGACCTATTACAACGAAGCCGGGCGCGCGGTGGCCGAAGCGGCGCGTTTTTACAAGATCGAACCGGAGAACATCCTCGTCTTCCATGACGAGCTGGATCTGGCGCCGGGCAAATTCCGTCTCAAGACGGGCGGCGGCCATGCCGGCAATAACGGTTTGCGGTCCACCAAGGCGCACATCCAGGGCGAGTTCAAACGCGGGCGCATCGGTATCGGCCATCCCGGCGACAAGAACCAGGTGACCAACTGGGTGCTGGGCGATTTCTCCAAGGCTGAGGGCGTGTGGCTGGGGCCGTTGCTGGACGCGATTGCACGCGCCTTCCCGTTGATCGTGGAAGACAATGACGACGCCTTCCAGACCAAGGTCACCCATCTGGCGCCGGCGCCCTAGCGGGCAGGACATCACATTTCCGCCCGCTTGCGGGCGCGAATGCGCCGTCAAAAACACTCCAGAACATCACGCTTTCGGCGTTCTGCCGCCATATGGATCCATCATCTTCAATCCTGTCAGACGACACGGCGACCCTCAGACGCCGCGTCAGAGTCTGGCTTTAGAGCAAGGAGAGAGACTGATGAAACGCCAAGTTCTGATTTCGACGATCGCCGCCGCCGCGTTCGCGGGGACCGCCTTCGCCCAAGCCCCGATGTTTGACACAATTGATGTGGATGGCGACGGCCTGGTCACCCTGTCGGAAGCGCAAGCGGTCGCGCCCGAGCTGACCGAAGACGAGTTCGCAGCGTTTGACGTGAACGCCGATGGCGGTCTGGATGAAGGCGAGTTTGAAGCCTGGGCCGCGACCGTCCCGGCTGAAGACCACGGCGACCACCAGTAAACGCCACGCTTCACACCCTCGCACGTCCCCCAGCGTGCACGGCCAGGGCCGGTTGCGACAGCAACCGGCCCTGTGTCTTTGCGGTCTTGTGGTCGGGCAGATGAACGCTCTGACAGGCTTGCGGCGAAGCGGCCTTAATGACGCCCCGAGCTTTCCTTGTTGCAGCCCTTATGGCGTCACACCACGCGCAGAGAGTGACTGTGCTCCTCCCCGAGCGCCCGCCGCAAGGCGGATGAACCTTCCCATCTGGCCGGCTGCCTTCGTGCAGCCGGTCATTTTTTTGTCGGTGGGCCTAGAGGGGAAGGCTGGGGGGATTCAGAAGCAGAAGGATGGCGATATAGCCAACATAGGCCACACTCATGGCCACGCCGGACATGCGCCCGATCGGACGGCGCAGGACTGCGTAAGCAAGGACCGCCAGGGCTGCGGCCGCCATGATCCAGAAGTCAAACTGGAGAAACTCCGCCTCAACGGGGGCGGGCGCGCCTGTGGCGACGCTGGCCGCGACGCCGGTTATGCCGCCCACGGCGCAAATATTGAAGATGTTGGAGCCCACGACATTGCCGATCGCCATGCCGCCCTGTTTGCGCATGGCTGCGACAAAGGCGGTGGCCAGCTCCGGCAATGAGGTGCCGAAGGCGAGAATGGTCAGGCCGATCACGGCGTCAGACACATTGAACAGCTCGGCGATCCCGACGCCGCCATCCACGATCAGCTTCGCGCCGACGGGCAGCATGACGAGGCCGCCCAACAAGAACAGCGCCACCATCGGGGCCTTGCTGGGCAGACCTTCCATCTGATCAATGTCGGTCAGCTCGGCGATCATGGGGTCATCGCGATGGGTTTTCGCCGTCAGGGCCAGAAAACCGATATAGCCGACAATGCCGACGGAGAGGATCACGCCATCTGTCAGCCCCAGTCCGCCATCCCAGCACAAGGCGATGAACAGCCCGGTAAAGGCGAGCGCGATCAGCGCATTACGGCGGATCCCGGTGGAGGTCGAAGCGATAGGCGCGATGATCGCAGGCAGACCCAGCACCAGCAGGACATTGGCGATGTTGGAGCCGACGATATTGCCGATGGCGAGGCCCGGCGCGCCTTCCACGGCTGCGGCGGCGCTGACCATCATTTCAGGCGCGCTGGTGCCAAAGGCGACAATGGTCAGACCCACCAGCAGCGGCGGCACGCCCATCTTGCTGGCGAGCGCAGTCGCGCCGCGCACCAGGATGTCGCCGCCCGTCAAAAGGACGACGATGCCGCCAAGCACCATCAGGCTGAACAGAAGAATATCAGGCATGGATATGTCCGGCGCGCGGCGGGGTCGCCCCGCCAGACGCCTTAATCCAGGCGCTTGTTGTCGATCAGGTTCAGGATCGCGAAGATGCCGAAAGCGAGGCCAAGGGCGACAAGAGCTGCCATGAAACCGGTCCTTCTGATGAGTCGGGTTTGCGCGATGCGCAGGTTCACCCGCGCATATAGCGCGCCTCAGCGATGAGAGGAAGAGTCCGCGCTTGAAGTTCACCAGTCATTGACACCGCTCAGCCATGATACGCTTGTAAATTATGCAACCCGGGCGGAGAGTTCGTTCATGTCGAACGACACCACATCAGATTTCAAGAGCCGCCGTCTTCTGGAAGCCATCTCCGAGGTCCAGGCGATTTACATAGGCGGCGATGAGGACGCGCACGCCTTTTTCCAGCGCTTGCTGGATATTCTGCTCGACATCACGGATTCCGAGTACGGTTTCGTCGGCGAGGTTGTGGGGTCAGGCGATGGGGTGAATCCCTGGCTGCGCACCTGGGCCATGACCGATATCAGCTGGGATGACGCTTCGCGTGCGCGTTATGGTCCGTCCGGCGTCATGGAGTTCAGCAATACCGATTTGTTGTTCGCTTCGGTGTTGAAAAACCGCAAGGCCGTCATCGCCAACGCCGGTCCGGATGACACGCTGGATGTGCGCCTCCCGCACGGCCATCCGCCCATGTCCGCCTTTCTGGGCTTGCCGATGATGAGCGGCGACGAATTGCTGGGGGTTGCGGGCGTCGCGAACCGCGCCGGCGGATATGAGGCGGACTTTCCAGACTTCCTCAAGCCGCTGACCAACACCATGGGCGCGTTCATCAAGGCGCGCCGGTCCGAGGACGCGGCGCGTCGCGCTCAGTCGCAACTGGCGCATTCGGAATCGCGCTACGCTCTGGCGATCCGGGGAACGGGCGCGGGGATATGGGAATGGAATGCGGAAGACCAGACTCAGTACTGGTCCCCGCGATTGAAGGAAATCCTTGGCTTTCCCGCTCATTACACGCCGCCGACTTCAAGACTCGGGGCGGATTTTGTGCACCCTGATGACCTGCTGCGATACCAGTCGACGATCAAGCGCCACATGCTCAGCGGCGAGCCCTTTCAGCTACGTGTCCGGCTGAAACGGGCCGACGGCGCCTGGGTCGCTGTGGACTGTCATGGCCAGGCTGAGCAAGGCGGAGACGGCGCCGTCCGGCGCATGGTCGGCACCATGGTGGATGTCAGCGCCCTGGCGGATGCAGAATCGAATGCGCTGAGAGCGCGTTTGACGGCCGAGGTTGCGATCGGAAGCGCGAATATGGGCCGGTGGTGGTATTCGGCGGATGACGAGATGCTCACTCTGGATGGGCGTTTCGCAGCCTTGCTGGGGCGTCCCGAGCTGGAGAGGCGGTCTTTTCCAGTCTCCGAGATGCTGTCGCTGACCATCCCTGAAGACCGCGACAAGGTCATGTCAGCCATCTCTGAAGCGCTCGATTCCACGAGCGGCCGTTTGAGCTTGTCGCATCGCATCGTCCGGGCGGACGGGGACGTCATCTGGTTGCAGGTGGACGGCGCGACCATCCGGCGCGATGAGCAGGGGCGCGCCCGGGAGCTGACGGGGATCGCCGCTGACCACACCCCGCTGCGCAAAGCGGAAGAGGATGCCAATGAGTTGCGCCGCCTCTACGAACTGGCCATAGCGGGCTCGGACCAGGCGGTGTTCGACATCGACTTCGAGGTGGATCGCGTGTTCGCGTCACCAGGCTATTACGAGATGTTGCGCCATCCCCAGCCAGCATCCGTGCGGCGTATCACGGACTTGCTGGAAGCGGTGCATCCAGATGATTTGCCGGCGGTCCAGCGCATCATGCGCGAGCCGGACCTCAACGGAGGCGAGACCGGGCCGCACAAGCAACATCTGATCTTTCGCCTGCGCCGGTCAGACGGCGCCTATCGCTGGATAGAAGGCGCGGGCGAAGTCCTTTGCGACCCTCAGGGGCGCCCTCTGCGGATGTCCGGCACGTTGCGCGACATCACAGAACGGCGGCGCATTGAACAGGAAGCGCGTCAGGCGGGCCTGCGGGCGCAGATGGCGTTGCGGGTCGCGGGGCTAGGCGTGTGGGAGCTGGACGCCACCCAGGCCAAGATCCGCGTCGATGAGACGCTTGCGGGCATTCTGGGCGCACCCGGGCTGGCGGAAGGGCTCAGGGATCCAGAAGAGCTGTTTGATCTTGCGCATCCGGACGATGTGGCTGAAGCCCAGAACAGGTTTGAAGCGCTATTGACCGGTCATGCGGATCAGCTGGTCATGGAACACAGGGTTATCACGCCGTCAGGCGCGGTGGTCTGGATCAAGGCGCATATCCGCGTCACGGATCGGGACGAAGCTGGAGCGCCTTTGAGCATAGTGGGCATCGTCGAGGATCTGTCTCAGCACAAAGCGGCCGAGGATGCCTTGAGGAATGCGCTGGCTCGCGCAGAAGCGGCGAGCGACGCCAAATCCCTGTTCCTCGCCAATATGAGTCATGAAATCAGGACCCCGCTCAACGGCGTTATGGGCATTGCGCAATTGCTGGCCCTGACCGAGCTGAATGACCGTCAGAAAGAGTTCGTGCAGACGATCCGCTCTTCTGGCAGGGCGCTATTGTCGATCATCGAGGATATTCTGGACCTCTCAAAGATCGAGGCGGGCAAGTTGAGCCTGGTTAAACGGCCCAGCCGACCGTCCGATGTCATTGCAGAGACGTGTCAGGCGCACAGCCCTGAAGCAGCCCGCAAGGGGCTGGATCTGACGGTGACTTTGCAATCCGAGCTGTCGCGCATTGCGATGATTGACGCCAACCGGTTGCGGCAGGTGATCAGCAATCTTCTCAGCAACGCCGTGAAATTCACCGATGCCGGTTCCGTTGGCGTGGAGGCGATGCTGCTGGATGATGATTTGTTGCGAGTGGAAGTACGCGATACGGGGCCGGGGCTGAGCGAGTCGGTGCAGCAGCGAGTCTTTGGCCGGTTCGAACAAGCCGACATGTCCCATAGTCGCAGCCATGAGGGGTCGGGTCTGGGGCTTGCCATAGCACGTGAGCTTGTGACCCTGATGGGCGGCCGGATCGGAGTCAGCTCCCGTGTGGGAGAGGGGGCCTGTTTCTGGTTCGAGATTCCAGCGCCGCTCGCCAACGTTGACGATGCTCCGGTCGAAACCACGGCGCCGGCCGCTTCACTGGGTTTGATCGCGGACACCAGGGATATGCGCGTTCTGGTGGTGGACGATCAGTCCGTCAATCTGGACGTGACAGCGGAAATGGTGCGGCAGGGGGGCTGCCGACCCGTTATTGCGGCCAGCGGGCGTGAGGCGCTCGATCTGTTGCAATCCGAACGGTTTGACGCCGTGCTGATGGATCTGCACATGCCGGGCATGGGCGGAGAGGAAGCCATTCGGCGCATTCGCGCCGGAGAGGCGGGGGCGGCCGGTGTGCCGGTTTATGTGGTCAGCGCGGACGCCACCACGGAGACCCGCACCCGTATCAGCGCCTTGGATGTAGACGGATATTTCACAAAACCTGTTGAGATGCGGGCGCTGGTCGAAGCGCTGAATGGGCTGAAGGGGCGTCCGGCATCAAAGGTTCCAGACCCCGCCGCGTCTTAGACCTGAACTTGAGAGGCGATCATATCATCCTATATATTGGTCTCCACAGACTGCAAGGGAGACAATATGGCCACCCGAATTGAAAAGAACGAAGCGCGCCAAGCTGTGCGCAAAGGCTGGCAGGAAAAAGTTCTTTATGCATCATTGGCGGGGGCTGCTCTTGTCCTGGCTGTTGTCGCAATCATTTTCATCAGCTGATTCTTTACTAAAATTTCCAGCCTGGTTTTTTTGACGTTCTGATGATGTGGCGAAGCTCGATTCGCCTGTTCCGACGCGAATTCGAGCTTTCCCCTTGCCCCCGTGGCGTGTGTGGCGTTTCTTATCGTCCGCGGGGGGATAAGCGATGACACTATTTTACAGGGTGATCCGACAGAGCGGTCGAGCGTGCGCCTGGGCTCTGGCGTCAGCGTGTCTGATGCTCGCATGCAGCGCAGCTCAGGCGCAGATGACGGGGCCGGAAGGGCGGGTCTATGACGTTCGGACGGAGCAGGAGCGCTATACTGCGCGGTTTCAACCCGGCGGCGCGTATCAGGACGACAGGCCGCGAACGGGGCGTTGGCAGTTTGACGGGCGCACCGTGTGCATGCTCATCGCCGCGGCGGGTCCGCAAGCGCCCGAATATGAAGTGTGTACGCCCTGGCGCGACCTTGAGATCGGTGAAAGCTATGAAAGCCGATACTGGACGGCGCAGGGCGGACCGGCCCACATCACTCGCATTCAATAGAGCCGGCGTCGCTGGGCGGGGTTAAAGCCGTTTTAATTAAAGCTGCATCCTGACTGCAAGCAGTGCTAGGGTCGGCTCGCGTCGCCCGTGGGGAGGTTGACGCCACGGTTTTGAGGGAGGCCGATATGGGGCTGATCTTCGCACGCGCGACCAATGCGACATTCACGATTTTTCTGTCGTTCGTCCTGTCTTACATCATGCTGATCGCCATGGGTATTTTATGGCCCGAGGGGCTCGACTGGCTGGTGCAGCGCGCCAAGGAAGTCGAGGCCATGGTCGTGCGTCCCGGCATTCCGGTCCGCTACAAGGTCTGGCTCGATCTGTTGATTGAAGAAGGCGCGATCCTGTTGCTGTTCTTCACCATGGTGGCGCGCATTCTGGTGGCGATCGTCGGCACCGCGCTCAGCTCTCCGTTCAAGAAGCATTAGCGGACGTTTCAGGCGCAGAAACGCAACTGGTCAATCGCGGCGGATTTGGGCACTCTCGCCCTCATGACGGAACTGCGCCCCGCCCATATTCTGGTCGTTGATGACGATGATCGCATTCGCGATCTTCTGACGAAATTCCTGCGCGCGCGGGGCTTGCGCGTGACCGCGGCGCGCGATGGCGCGAAAGCGCTGTCGCTGCTGGCGCAGATGCGCTTCGACCTGATCATCCTGGACGTGATGATGCCCGGCGCGGACGGGTTTGAAGTGACCGAGACCGTACGCCGCACCGACGCGACTCCGATCCTGCTGCTGACCGCGCGCGGCGAGCCCGAGGACCGCATCAAGGGGCTCAGCCTGGGGGCGGATGATTATCTGGGCAAGCCGTTCGAGCCTGAAGAGCTGGTGCTGCGCGTGCAGGCCATCCTGCGCCGCGCCCTGCCGCAGACGCGCGGGCCGTCGGCGGTGGCGTTCGGGCCATGGCGGTTCGAGATCGAAGCGGGTCAGCTGAGCCAGGACGGCGCTTCGGTGCGTCTGACCGGCGGCGAGACGGCGCTGCTGGCGGCGCTCGCCCGGTCCAATGGCGAGGCGGTGTCGCGCCAGTCGCTGTCCGAGCAGGCCGCCAATGGCGCTGGCGAGCGGGCGGTAGACGTGCAGATCACCCGCCTGAGGCGCAAGATCGAGACCGATCCCAAATCCCCGCTCTATATCCAGACCGTGCGCGGCTCGGGCTACAAGCTTGTCGCCGACCCGGTCTATGACGGCGTCGAGCCTTAGGCCCGATGCGCTTCTCCCTCAAACCCTATCTGCCCAAGGGGCTGTTTGAGCGCTCGCTGCTGATCATCGTGCTGCCCGTCGCGCTGATGCAGGGGGCGGTGACCTGGGCGTTTTTTGAACAGCACTGGCAAACCACCACCGCGCGCCTGAGTGAAAGCGTCGCCGGCGAGGTGTCGCTGGTGGTCCGGCTGTATGAGCGCGACGGCCCCGAAGATTTCGACGCGCTGGCCAATCTCGCCTTCGCCACCACCGATCTCAGCGTCGAGTATCGCGAGGGGGATGTGCTGCCCACCACCCGCCGCACGGCGTTTTTCCGCGCGCTCGACCGCACGCTGCGCAGCGCGCTGGGGGCGGAGCTCGATCACGCCTTCTGGTTCGACACCACCCGCTATCCCTCTTACGTCGACATCCGGGTGCAGGTGGAGGGCGGCGTGCTGCGCTTCATCGCCGTGCGCGACCGGGTGTTCGCCACCACCGGTCATATCTTCCTGATCTGGCTGTTTATCGCCACGGGCCTGCTTCTGACCGTCGCCATCCTGTTCATCCGCAATCAGGTCAAACCCATCCGCCAGCTGGCGGAGGCCGCCGAAGCCTTTGGCCGCGGCCAGGATGTGGAGCGGTTCAAGCCCGCCGGCGCCCGTGAAGTGCGTCGCGCCAGCGCCGCCTTTCTCGACATGCGCGCGCGGCTGAAACGCCATATCGAGCAGCGCACGCAATTGCTGGCGGGCGTCAGCCACGACCTGCGCACCCCGCTCACCCGCCTGCGGCTTCAGCTCGCCCTGATGCCGCAAAGCGAGGAGCGTGACGCCGCCCGCCGGGATCTGGCGGACATGGAGGCGGCGCTTGAGGAATATCTCGCCTTCGCCCGCGGCCAGGCGGGGGAGGAGGCGGACGCGCTCGACCTCACCGCCCTGTGCGAAACCCTGGCCGATGACGCGGCGCGCGAGGGCGTCGATCTGGAGCTGGAGCTGGAGGACGGGCTGACCGCGCCGGCGCGCGAAAGCGCGCTCAAGCGCGCCCTCGCCAATCTGGTGTCCAATGCCGCCGCCCATGCGCAGACCGTGCGCCTGAGCGCCCGCCGCAATGGCTCGCGCATCGAAATCCTGATCGATGATGACGGCCCCGGCATTCCCGGCGATCAGCGCGAGGAGGCGTTCAAACCCTTCTCCCGCCTCGATGAAAGCCGCAACGCCAACCGCAAGGGCGTGGGCCTCGGCCTCGCCATCGCCCGCGACACCCTGCGCGCCCATGGCGGCGAACTGCGGCTGGAAGACTCGCCCTTGGGCGGGTTGCGCGCGCGGGTGAGTCTGCCGGCGTGATTGCTCCACAGCTCGGTCCTCGGGCTTGACCCGGGGACCCATGGGCCTCCGGATCAAGTCCGAAGGCCGAGAGGTTGGGTACTGGCTTTCCCATAACCCCCAATCGTCATCCCGGACTTGATCCGGGATCTGCTGCAGGCGTCTCAGCGATCAGGACAGAGCGGTTCGGCCAGTCCCGGATCGCTGCACGTCCGGGATGACAAATTGGGTGGGGAGATGACGGCGCTCCCGCCTCACCCGCCATACTCGGGCGGCAGGGGCGGGATGCCCAGGGCGGCGCGGTGGGCGTCGGTGAAGTCCTCGCCCTCTTTCAGCCCGGCCTTCTCGCGCAAGTGCTCGTGCAGCCGGGTCAGCTTGGCTTCCAGCAGGGCGTGATAATCCACGCCGTCATCCTTTGCCGGCGCCGGCGCGGCGCTGGCCTGCATCCGCTCATAGCGCTCGGCCAGCCGCAGCGCCTGCTCGGCCTGGCGCAGGCGCCCGGCCTCGGTCAGGCGCAAGGCGCGCTGTTTCAACCCCCGCGCCATCGCCGCCCATTGCGCGGGCGTGATCTCGGCGTCGTCGGTCTCTTCACTCTCTTTCCCAGCCTGAAACCCCGGACTTGATCCGGGGGGTATAGATAAATCAGGCTGAAATTATCGTGTGCTCGATTGAAGAAATGGGGGGGGTGGCTAAAAACAGGTCACTAGCTTAGATTTTGCAATAAATAGACAGGCTGCACATAACTTGAAATGGAAAATGATTTAATATCGTCAGCTACCTTAATTAATATGGTATTATGACCGTCTAATCTAGCGATCCACCGAGAAAATCAGAATTCTTGCATAATGATAGTAGCGCGCTAGCAAGTGCACTAAGAAAAGCAATATTACCTTTAAAGTCATCGTGTGATATAGCAGTAGTTAGTTCGCCATGCGCGATATCATTTCGCTTTGCTATTAGAGAAGTTAGGCGCTCCTCTGCCATGCGAGCTACTACAGCTTTTTTTGTTTCCCTGAGGGCCTTTTTAAGTTCTGTATTTTCGCCAATTTCCGCTCCAAAAGGATCAGGAAGTCCAACTATTTGAAATACTTTCCTCAGTCTATCTGGGGTACTGTTACCCATTAATACAGTAAAAACCCTGGGCTCGAGATGAAATCCGTCTTCGTCAGCAAGGCAGGACAGTAAACTAGAATTTAGTTTTGAATAATCATACTTAACTCCGTTAATGTTACCGCTACCATAATGTGACAGGACGCGACCAGCATTAGACATGAAGCCGTTCCTTAACGGCTCTTCAAGATTACTATATTTCCCTGCCTCATGAGCCTTGATATCAACTACTGACTTTATGAGTGACCTTACGAACTCATCGAACACTCCAATAGATTGAACAAACAAGCCTCGTAGCAGTGCTGATTGATCGGTAGTTTTTAGCTTTAAAGCTTCTGTCAGTCGTCGATTTAATGTTTTATCATGGCTGAATGCTGAAAATAGCGTTCTGGCATTAGTGACGATGATATCATTATAAGCTTGACGAATTTCTGCAGTTGCCTGCAGCTCTTCAAAATATACGTCAGCAATTGACTTCGCGGTGTCAAGCGTTTCCATCCAAAACTCTTACGATAGCTTCACTAACAGCCTCGATCCTATCTTTAATTGAACTTGCTGTATTTGCTCGCCCGACCATCAGCTCGTAGCTCTCTGCGCCATCCGTTGCCAAGCCGAGTATCTCTGTCTTTAGGCGGTCGCTTCGTGAAAAAATTTCATCTTTTCTCTCTCGATGCAGATACATGCCAACCATCTCTGCATCGAATAGTGGCCGGGATAATTTTGGTCTTCCCGCTGCACCTTGCGGGGGCAGGCGGAAGACATCATCGCCAAACACTTCGACACACATATCAAGTGCAACCTCAAAGTCTTCTCGCAGTTTGGCTAATTCATTTTCGCTAGCATAGCGATTGCGCTTCGTGACATCGTCCAGCATACCACGAACTGAACCAGAAATGCTGTCCTTGTCCTTGAAAGCAAAAAACCTAACGACAATTTCTACGTCGGTCATCCGCTTAAATAAGTTGTTCTTCTCAAGTGCTTCAGCGAGGCTGCCATCCGCTAGGACGTTGCTGGCATATTCGGGAATTTCCCAGGCTGTAGTAAATTTCGGCAGTCGCGACAAATCGATGACCAAGTCATTGAATGAGCCAGAGTATAAGGCATTGCGTAATTCTTGAGGATTTAGGCGCTCTCCACCTGTATTAAGGCGATCAAATACTTGGGCCCTAAGGTCTATACTGTCGGATGGCGTAGAGGTGTTGTCGGACGTAAGGGTGATCGCTGAAATCTTAGCCCGATCCAGACCGCGGCGGATAAGGGGTGGCAATTGGGAATAGCGCTTCCCGTTGAGTGCCTGCCAGACCTTGAGGCCTTGAAGGGCAAAATCACCCTCATAGAATGAGGCAATAGCGTTAAGGCGCTGCTGACCATCCATCACCTCGAATTCGCCAAGATTTTTCTCGTATAGAAAAATTGGAGGGACTGGGACGTTCATTATGAAGCTCTCTATCAATTGAGACTTCTTTTTATTATCCCATCGAAGTCGACGTTGATATTCTGGCCGAATATTGGACCAAACTCGATCCTTACCACCTACGCCGATAAAGCTGAGAACGTGCGTTAAGAAAATATCATTTTTTTCTTGAACGACCCGTAAGCGTCCAGTTTGATAATGCTTCTCAATTTGAGTGTCAGCAATTCCGGCAGGTACTACCATCGAGCCTACAGAGACAGGTTCGTCCCCAACATCAATGTCATCAAGATCTGCCAATAGTCTTCCCTACAAAATTCACAGCCAACGTTCATTGGGCCTGTTGTTTCAATCTATCATCGGATGGTTTCATTCAGGAAGTAAAGCAACTCCCATTTTTCACCCCATTAAAACGAGAACAGATATTAGATCCTTCACGAATTTGCATTGCTATAAAGTCGGGGGTCCTGCCTAGGTTCCTGTAGAATCCGCTATCAAGATGTTTATCATATTAGGGGGCGTTGCGAGCGAGCCGCAAATGACGGGATCGGTTTTCTCTCCGCATTCCCCAACCCCATTCGCCTCCTTCCCGATCAGCATGACGCTATCGGCTTGCACGTACCGCCTCAGCGTCTCACCGCGCTCCACGTAGCCCGCGTGTTCGAACTTCCATACCAGGCTGATGTGGAGGCGGGGCAGTGTCCCATATAAGTAAGCACGACGTCATCCTTCACCCAAACAACGCCGCGCCTCCCTTCGAAACTGCTCAATTACTTCCTGATCTAGCTCAGTCATGCCGTCTGGCAGAGGGAAACCTGTCAGCGCTTCATACGCTTCATCGGTAAGCGCCAGGGCGTACAGCATGTTCGGCTGGCCGCGCCCGGCTTTCAGAAACGCAGCAAGCACTTCAAGCCGCACTGCCGTATTCTGATAGACCGACATGAGATGGCGCAACTCCGCTGCTCGCGGCTGCGTTTCTCGTATGATCAGGCGCTCTTCATCTGTAAGTGTCAGAGATGACATGGTTCCCCCCGGTTGTTCACAGTTGTGAATAAACCATGACGTTATAATTTATTCCCGTCCAGGGGGAATACTTATCGCGTCATTAGGATTTTCGTCTCAGGTCCGGAACATCCTTCGGTGCCTCTTGTCCGATCCGCCCATTCTCATCCGCAAAGATCGCCTCGACGGTCACGGGCTCCCGGCATCGCGGGCAACGCCGCGCTCGGGCCTGCGCCTCGACTGTTGCCGCGTTCCCTCCACCAGGGCCTGCATCGAACCGTCGTGGTTTCATGCATCCTTGAGCGCAGGTCAGACGGAACCCCAGAATGAGGTGAGGATGCTCAGCCTTCATGAGAACGCCGCTTGAGCTTGCTCAGGGTCATGGTGTGCTTATTGTCACGCGCTGAGTAACGAGCCCCATCAAGGATGGGGCCGAAAGGCCCAAAATACACTTCTTCCCAGGTGCCATCGGCTTGAACTTGGATCACCAGAAGCAAATCCGCTTCACCACGAAACCCAATCTGGCTTGATGCGTAGCAGGTCTTGATCTGAACGGTCTGTCCATCGGGGGTGATCGCATCATAACCGCTAGCTCCCGCTGGAGCTTTGGTGAGCTCGTAATGCTCGACGCATACGAACTCACCATAATCCCCCAGCAGGTTTCCCATACCTGCCCACTTGTAATCCGGTGCTAACGCCTTTAGCGCGTTTTGGGCTGCGAAAAGTGTTGCAAGAATGTGCTTTATGGCGTCAAGACGATCTTGATTATCGGTCAAGATGCATAGGCTCCACGAGGTTCAGCTTGGCTCAATTTGACCCTGCGGAGCTTCCATTAGCAATGGCGCTTTAGCGGATGTGGCGCTTCATAAATGTTCAATGCGTGCTTCAGAACGATGTCGCGTTCTTGCTCGCTCATAAAAAACACGCCTCCGTTCACTGTCACGAACTCTACTGTTACTTCTTTCAAAGCCGTAGAGAGTGCATATCCCCAGAAAGCATCTTTTCGGCGTTTGCCGTCTTTGATCTTAAATTTCGTGTCTGGGACGCGGTATTGAAATTGTTCGATATATTCTGAGTTCCGCCGTCTTATTTCAGCGCGGATTTCGTCGTGTTTTGGGTCGTTATCAAACAAGATACGCTTGGACATGCTCATTCTACTGCTCCGATTTCCAATTGCTGTGTAGTCGTCGAATTGATCCGTTCCCCGAACTCCCCAACCCCATTCGCCTCTTTCCCGATCAGCATGACGCTCTCAGCCCTCACACGCCGCCTCAGCGTCTCGCCACGCTCCGCGTATCCCGCGTGTTCGAACTTCCATTCCGGGCTGATGTGGTAGCGGGTCAGCGCCCCGGCGTAGGTCTGCATGACCTCACGACCTAGGGGCTCACCCGTCACCCGGTCGAACGCCCGCGAGGCCGCAAGCTCTGGATCGCGTTCGAATGCGGCCACGGGCTTCGCCGCTAATGCTTTAGACGGTCGCCCGCGTTTGCTGGGGGCGGCACCTAAGTCCTCCGCCAGCCCGCATTGGATCGCAGGCTTTGTCTGGAAGCCCACCAGGAAGCCAAAGGGCCTAATCTGCGCGGCATAGGGTTTGCCCGCGTTATAGTGGTCCATCCATTTGAGAAGCGCCGGACTGGTCGCGCCATACCGCAGCGTGGCGGGCTTTTTGAGCGCGGGGTGATATTCGAGCGGCACGCGGTCAGGCGTCCCTTGAAGGGCCGCTGAGAGGATCGCGTACCAAAGATCGTACTGCCAGCGGCGGACGCCCAGCGTATTCAGAGGCGCAACAGGCTCCAGCACGCCCGGCGCGAGGTCGTCGTCGGCGTATGGCGGTATGAGATGGCCCAGGCCATGCGCAGACGCCTTACGGATGATGGGTCGGCCCTGGTCATCGACGTTAAACAGGGCATACCGTTTGGCGCTGATCGCGAAGGCATAGAGGGGCTCAAGCTCCCCATGGCCCGTGAAGTTCACATCCTCCATCTGCAAGATGGAGCCGGGCTTGGCGTAGGGGTTGAACGGCTTGAACCAATCAATGACGGCCTGAGCGCGTACGTGAAAGTCTGACCGGTCCATGCCATCAGGCCGCGCAATCGCCAGGCTGTCTGTGTCGCAGAATGCCCAGCCCAGGCCTTGAGCTTTGGCTTGCGCTTCAGCGAGGGACAACATGAGGCGCGCCGCCGCTGTGATGGTGACGCCCAGGATGGGATGAAAGTAATTGCCGGGCTGCTCCAGCGCGGTGCTTTCCGCGTCACGGAAAACGCCATCCGGCCCGGCTATGCGGATGGTTTCTTTCTTCGGCGCATTGTCGCGCTGCATTTCAATGAAAATGCCATAGGAAGTCGAATTAGCGAGGATTTTAATGGCTAATTGTCGATCATCGCAGCGCTTTTTAGCGTCGTCGCGTAAATCAATGAGCCGCTTAAACAGATCATCTTTTTGAGGATCAATTTCGAAATTCGGATCACCAAAAAGCCGAATAGGCTTTAGCCCCTTTTGAACGGGGCCAGGCGTAAAGACGCGCGCTTCTAATATCTCCGGTGCTCTGCCAGACAAAAGCTTCGCCGCGATCACATCAGAAAGCGCATACCAGACCTCGCACTCAGAGCTGAGATGGTTGAGCCCAATCGTGTTGACCTGACCGTCGTAATTGGCGCGGACCGGAAACAAGTCTTCGTCCGGGCGTACGCGGCATATGGCTGGCAAGCGCCGCCAGGTGTCAGGGTGTTGCAGATCATCCAGTGTGACGCTCGCCAGGAAGGCGCGCACCTCATCTGTCCCATTGCTCACCTCATAACCCTCAGCGATCACAAAACGCCAAAGCCCCATGAGCGTGTTCACGGTCGGGTACATGGATTTGAAGTCGGTGTAGATCACCTCGGTTATCGTGCGGCGGATACGCACTTCCGCCCGCCCACCGTAGTAAGCGCACATGATCGGGCCGAAGCTCGCCCGGTCGATCTCCTGGCTGACCAGGAGCGGCTGAACGCCCATTTCGGTGAGATAAGCTTTGCCCAGGCTCGCTTCGCTGAGGATGCGCGAAAGGTCACGCCCCAGGCCATGACGCGCGTATTCAGACTTGAGCGCCAGGTAGCATTCCCATGTGGCCTGCACGTCTGCACGCGCGTATTGGAGATAGCTATCCGTCAGAGGGCCGCCATGTTCCTCACTGCCGCTCTTGCGCGTCACAGTGCCGAGGGCGTCTGTGAGGCTTTCCAGGCTATGTGAGCGTGAGGTCAGAGCGGCGGCGACGGTCTTAAGGTCGATGAAATAGCCGCGATGCGCTTTGACGCGCTGAGCGCGTTTGCGCATGCCGCGCGGCGTTTCATTGACGCCTGGGATCGCAAAGTCGATCAGGCTCGCCGTACGGCTGAGATGTTTGACGCGGATACGGGGCCGGCGTTCGGTCTTCACCAGGTTAAACGAGAACCCGCCGCGCATGCTGTCACGCGCCGGGCCGTGTTTGATCGCCACCCGCGAGATATCAAAGGGCAGGTTGAACCCGATAATGCAGCCGCTCAGGTCATAGCCGACTTTCAGCAAGATCTCTTCATTGAAGCTATCAACATCTCTGAGCGTGAGGCTGTGCCTGGCGCAATAGGCGCGAAGCGTCGCCACCTCAGCGCTCGAGAGGCTTCCCGCGCGGTAAAATGCGCCTTCCTCATCCAGGCGCTCGCCTTCATGGACTTGGTAAAAGCCCACGCGAAGCTCTTGGCTGGGATCGGTTGTCGTCTCGGTGTCAAAGGTCACAGACCAGGGTGACGCCCCCACGTCCGAACTAGATGGGTTCCGCGGCTCAAAGCCGGGCTTTTCCGTATAGGCGCGCACCGCAATCTGGTTGGGACTAGGCAGGGTCATGAGAGCCCCCGCTCGCATATTCGCCCAGGCCGAGCAGGCGCTCGCCAAATTCGCGCACCGTGTGCGCGATCAAAAGCAAAAGATCGGCCAGGCCGCACAAATAGCGCCCGATCATCTCAGAGCTCGGGTCAGAGGCGTGAACCTCGATACGGTCCTTTTGCGGGTCGGTGAGCTTGCGATGGCAATTGCGGCAGACAATCGCCAGATCGTCGTGGTGAGCGCGCTCCCCGATATGATGAAGCTCTAGGCAAAACGCGTTGCTTTCGCCGCATGTCACACAAGCGGGTGTGCGTGTCCCTAAGCGGCGATAAGCCCGCTCAAGGCGCGCGGTGTACTCGGTCTGTGTGGTCATATCTGACCTCCTTAGTTGTCTGTGATGGCGTAGATTTCCCAAAACACCGGCTCCTCCATGGCCGCGATGCGATGGAGCGTGTTGGGATCGGTTTCGAAGGGGTGGAAGCGGCCATGGATGTCTGTCACCCCGTCGCTTTGAAACGGGGTGAGAAGGGCTATGTCATTGGTTTGAGTGAAGCGGCCTTGCGCCTGCCAGGCGCGCCCGGCCTCAGAGGCGGGCTTGAAGCCAGGAACAAAGATGGTTTTGACCTGGCCTTGCGAGATCACCGGCAAGCGTCGCACGCGCGGGTCATGAAAGGTCCAAACGCGGCCTTTGCGGGTCGCGAGGTTGCGCAGCTTAAGAAAGCGTCTGAGACGTTTTTCAGAGACACCCGCTTCACGCGCGGCCTGGCCAATGCCAGCACCCTCACGCATCAGGCGGATGGCGGCTTCGGTCTCAGGCGTGCTTGCAGGAAGGCGCTCGGCAAAGGTGGCCAGCGGCTCGCCCTTGCGGGGGTGGCCACGGGCCTGAGATGGCGTCAGGCCACGCGCCAAGCCCCGCTCAAGACGGCGGCGGTATTCGGCTTTGTAGTCGCGTTGTTTGCGCGCCATTGACTGCCTCGCGAGGATACGCCCAGCCGACTATCGGCGAGCTTCGCGAGACAAGTTGGAGGTCCAGAATTTGGGGACCAAGATTTCGGAAGTACTTTTAGTTCCGGAGCAATTTCCAAAAAATTCCGAAACTTAATACACTGTAAAAGCTAGAACTTTTCCTCTATAACTTCATCGATAACCGTTCGGCTGAAGCCCTTAGGAGGATTTCCATCGATATAATCGAATAGTTTTTTTGCTTTTCGAATGATTTGCGCATGCCGCACATTAAAGGTGCCATTTAGCCAGTCAGGGTCTTCTGCAATAAGCTCACGAATTGCAGCTTCGATTTCAGGCTTCCGACTAATGGGGCCTCTTCTTTTATCCCCCGGTTTAACTGTTAGCCTTTCAAATTCTGTTTTCGAAAGAACGCGTAGTTCCACAAACGCGCGTCCGTAAGCTTCTACAAATCCGCTCTGAAAATCGATTTTCGAGACTTTTTCTTCATCGTGGGAAAACAATAGACCCGGAACAGGTTCAATTCGCTCAAGACGTTCAGGCAGCCAGGGTTTGCCATACGCTAGGCAGTCACCGCGCCCTAATTGTTCCCGAAGATCATCTTTGAAATTGCGCTCCCACTGCTGTCGCTTGCGCTCAAGGAACTCATAATCACCTTCTATAAAATAACGCTCATACCCTTGCGGTAGAGGCCAACCCCGCCGAATTGCCAGGCCGGGATTTTCGAACGCCCGATAGTTCTCCCGGTCTTTTTTTCCCTCCACCGACCAGCTATGCGCGTATTTCAGCCAAGCCTCAGAGAGTGGAGTTGCTTGTTCCCACAAATGATCGACTTTCCCGGTCATAGGCTGCTAGGATTCCCTCAAGGCGATAGGGGGAGCCAATGCATCAAGCGCGTAAAATTGAGGCGGAAACTCAAACCGCTATTCCATCAGATGAATGGGCGGCGCGCTGTCGATATTGGCTCGAACAATACGAAGCCTCTATTCCCAAACGAAAGCGGCGAGAGCGTCAAGCTCACCCCCTCATCCTGACAGGCAACGGTCTGTCCCTAAGGGTCAATCGCGGAAACCTCGTTATTAAAGACGGGCTCACCCACTACCCCCAGGAAAACAAAGAATACCGGCTTTTCCCCGGCCAGCTTGAAAACCCGCCACGTATCGTTCTGGTGGATGGATCAGGCGAGATCACACTGGACGCGCTCGATTGGCTGGCAGAGCAGGATATCCCGCTCATCCGCCTGAAGTGGGATGGAAGCTTTGTGTCCGTTGTCACCTCAAACGGGCAAGCTGCAGACCAGGACAAGGTGCGCTGGCAGCACGAGACACGACACGACCCAATCGCGAGGCTTGAGTTCGCCTATCCGCTGATAACCCAGAAAGCACTCAATACGCTAGAAACCCTTGAAGGTTGGGTTCCCGATAGCTCACTGAAATCAAGCGCTTTAAAGACCGCTACGCGCGCACTGAAGAAGATCGAAGCCAAGCAGCTAGAAACCCTCTCAGACCTTCTAGGCCAGGAGGGGGTAATCGCGGGTGCGTACTTCCGCGCCTGGGAAGGCATCGAACTCAAATGGGCCGATACCGATAAGCACCCAATACCAGACGATTGGCGGACCTATCGCTCTCGGGCGGCGCTACGTGAGGAAAAGCCTCAAAATCGGCACGCCACACACCCCGTCAACGCCATGCTCAATTACGCTTATGGGCAACTTTGCTCACGCAAGCAGATTGAAGCGATAGCTGAAGGCTATGACCCAATGGCTGGCATCGTCCACGACAGGCGGAAGCGTGTGAGAGGCATCACACCCGCCTTTGCACTCGATATCATGGAGCCGGTGAGGCCGATTGTGGATCGGAAGGTGTTGGAGATTCTACAGGAGCGTATCTTCGTCAAGATGGACTTTGCCCTAGCAGATAACGGAACGGTCCGTTTGGGGGCTGAAATAGCTCGTCGCCTTGTAGGCCTATAATTTAGTGGAGATTTTGTTTTGAATATTCTCGTTATGGCGCTGCTCTTGCAGCCTGTACCCGCAGATGCACTTAACGACCCCGCATTAGTTCCAGGGCAAGGACTAGAGATTTTCAGCCAGGCGCTAGGCTCTACACTGCAATGGTCTGATAACAACCGGCAACGTTTTGGGAATAGCTTATGGGTGGGCAACCATATACGCCTACAGCGTGAGCCGACGGGAGGGCTAACCAATTATGCGGTTACCAGCCTTGAGCGTGCACTGAGAAAAAACTGCACACTAAACCCCCCTCACTACATGGCTTCATATGAGGGGTTCACAATAGGAAGCTTTGCCGTTGATTGCGATGATCTAACCTCCGTATTTGCTTATGAAATCGACGGCCTTGGAATAGATTTTTATCTTTTCAACAGAGACGGGCGAATGATGGCAACGGCGGGCCATGATCTGCATCATGCGCCTCGCAATCTATTTGTTGCTCTAGATGAAAGGGCCGCAGAGATCGGCATGGAGCAATGGGTTCCCTTGCGTGTGGAACCACTTGAGTTCGACATGGATCGCACTTTCAAATAGGCCCTCCACCCCAAACATCATCCAATCAGATTTTTACGGCGATTTATCTATACCCCCCGGACTTGATCCGGGGCCTCCCTCCGCGTGAGGCGCTCCCTCTCCCTCTGTCATCCCCCGCCCTGTGCGGGGGATCCAGTCCGGTTCAGTGGAGGACAGGTCACGGCATGGATTCGCCGGATGAACCGGCGAATGACAGGGAGAGGGCGCGTCACCCCGCGCCGACGCGGCCCAGGCCGCCGCCTCCAGATCACAGACGCGAAAGCCATACGCCTCCGCCCAGCGATAGATGGTGCTCACCCCCACGCCGCAGGCGCGCGCGATCTCGGCGGTCTCCGCCCCCGCCTCCCGCATCGCCCTGGCCCGCGCGATCCTCGGATCCATGATGTCAGGGCTGTCAGTGCTCATGGCGGTGAGGATAGGGGGTGAGGACGGGGTGGGGGATAGGGAAATTAACTCTCAAACAACTACTTTATAAAGCCTTGACATGCTCCTATTAAGGTATAAATTGATGGCCGGTACGGAGTGTATCGGTTTTGTCATTTTAGATCAGTAAGAAAGGGATATCATATTATGACGATACAAGAGCTTGAACAGAAAATCTTTGATATCGAAGAGTTTCGCGTGGTCATTCGTGCGCCGCACTGGGATGACGTTGGTGACTACGATTATCAGCGCAAGGCTGATCGAGGCGGGTCGCTTACCAACTGGTGCCGTTCTCGGTTGGAGCCGTTGCTCGGTGGGCGTCAGTACATCGTGCTTGATGGCGCGTGCAGAGTGCCTCATGGGCGCACGAAGCTTGAGACGCTTCGTGAGAGCTATGAGCGCTAAGTTTGGTGGCGTCTGAACCGCATTATCTCAGCGAGTAATGCCAGAATCGCGCAGCGTCAAAAACGAATCAGAATCTTCTGATTGATGGCTTCTGCGAATCGTTGCAGTTGTTAAAGATCCCACATTTAGCGTTGCGCGGTGATTTTCACTGGCATATCTTGTGCCCAGGTCAGGTTGCTTGACGGTTAAATTTCCGTGAAGCAGCTTGGTTGTCCGGACGCAAAAAAGAAGCCGCTGAGGCTGGTACCCCCAACGGCTTCCGATTGCGTCTCCCGCTTCCCAGGGTCGGGCGCGGGTGTGCCGACGCAGTAGCAATCGCGAGATTTCGCGATTTGTGTGGCTAGGTCAAGCCTGACCCTCCTATCTCGACATCGCTCAAGGAGGGCGAAATGGCGTATTACTGTGTGAATAAGAATGCTCAATCGAATGGGGACCACGAGGTCCACAAAGTCGGATGTTCATACTATCCGGCTGAGGCAAATCGGATCGGTCTGGGCGACCATGCATCTTGTGCTCCGGCGGTCACTGAGGCACGCAAGTACTACACGCAAGTGAATGGATGTTATTATTGTTCCAATCCCTGCCACACTCAGTAGGCGGAGCTTTCTAGCGTCCTATCAGACTACAGAAACCCGGCACGCTAAGCGCGTCGGGTTTCTGGCGCGAAGTTCAAACTTAGTTGAAGCACTTGGAGCTCGGACTTGGTCCGAGATTTGCCGCAGGCGTCTTAGCGATAAGAACAGAGCGGTTCCGGCCGATCCCGGACCGCTGGCGTCCGGGGGGTGAAAGTTATTCCGGCCTTGGTATGCCAGTCATGTCCTTTCCGAATATGTGCCATCCTGTTCACTGCAGACTCTGGCGAGTCGCCTCATTGTGTGAAAAACTTTTGGCTCCATTATTAAATATTGTGCAGTCAAGTATTCTTCTGGTGAGTAAATGCAAATAAACAAAACTAAATATAAAGCTGAAAAATATGAAAAAACTTTATATTAAAAATAAGATTAAAATAGACCGGATAAGGTACCGTAGATCTGTAAAGAAAGAAAAAGAAATAATAAAAAAAACCGTATAAGGTACAGAGAGCAAAGTGTATTCTTAGCTCCAAAGCCTTGGATTATTAAGAGCGATGATAGATATACATTAAAGGCGCCTTCTGAATTTTCACTAAGAACTAATTATAACGAGGTTATGGGGTTTCTAGGGCATTTTAAGAAGCAAGCGTATCTGCGTTCGAGTAAGAAGAAGAGAGGAAATAGGGCTCTAACTCTAGACCTCTCTACCATACAGCGTTTGGCGCCTGGGGGTGCTTTGATTTTGTCTGCAGAAATTGACAGGTGGAGGCGATCAATTGGCTTCCAACCTTCTGTATATAATTATAAATCGTGGGATTTAAAAGTTCAAACTATGTTGAATGACTTACGGTTTTTTGAGTTGTTCGATATGCAGCCGCAGATGCAAAGTACGGAGGATTGGTTAGATGGAGCCACCCGTATGATCCCGTTGATGAGCGGTGTAGGTGCGCCTGGGAGGCAGTGCAAGGAGTTGCAGGGGGCGTTGTCGCTCTTGGCGGGTGGCGCAATTCGAGATGCAACATATATGTATGAAGGCCTAAGCGAGGCGATGTCTAATGTGAGTCATCACGCTTATCCCCCGACGGCTACGTCGAAGTATAATGTTGAGTCTGACCATCGGTGGTGGGCATCCGGATCGTTCAATAAAGACGCTGGGAACCTTAAAGTTCTAATTCTGGATCTAGGCGTTGGAATACCTGCTACTCTGCCGCGCTCAGGGCAATGGGAAGCGATACGACATAAAATGCCAGCTCGACAGGAAGTGTTTCGAGATGATGCCGAGCTTATAAAAACAGCTATGCAAACCTATAGAACCCAAACAGAGGAAAGCAATAGGGGGCGCGGGCTTGTTCAAATGAGTGAGTATGTAGACCAATCAATAGGAGGATTTATGAAGGTCCTCAGCGGCATGGGCGAAGTCCAATACCTTGGGCGTGAGAGATTTAAGGCAAGGCCTTTGTCTGTGCATTTTGGGGGGACGTTTATAGAATGGGAGGTTTCCTATGCCTGAGTGCTCTATTAATGTTGCTACAGAGTTTTCTGAGTTCCCCTCCGGTCGTTTTCCGGATGATGATGAGTATTGTGGAGAAAATTTTAGAGAAAACTGGATTAAACCCGCATTGTCAAAATGTGATGTAGTTTCAATATTTTTAGATGGGACAAGTGGATATCCCTCATCATTTCTAGATGAGGCATTTGGAGCCTTAATACGTGATGGTGTGCTCGATAAAGAAAGTTTCTTTGACAGGATAATATTTCATTGTTCTGGAACCTATGAGCGTTATGTTCCTATGATTAAAAATATTATTTTGAAATCAAATGCCCAGGACACTCAGTTGTGATTGAGTTGGCTTTTGGCGCTGCTCTGGCTCTATTAGCCGGTGTATTTATTAATCTAATGACCGAGCGGCGAAAAGAAATAAACTCAGATATAGAAAGTATTATAATAACTTCTAAGCATTTGGCAAATTTAGCTTGCAGTTATTGGGCTAGTGATGATTGTTCGGATTCGAAAATTAAAGAGGCAAAAATTGTTGCTACCGATATGGAGTTGGCTTCAAAAATTGAGAGGTATAAAACAATTCATCATGAATTTGAAGGTAAAATATCGAAATATGCTATGGATCTAGCTATGGTATGTACAGAGGGCGACTTTCAGGTTCGAGGGCGTTCCTCTGATTTAGATAGAGCTTCAAAAATTTATCGGACGTCTGCACTTTTAAATCAATCTTTATTAAAGGTTAGGGACGAGTTATGCCCAAGAAGCTGGATTTCTATGATGTTTTAGATTATTCGGATTCTGTTTTGGGTCCTTATATTTTTACGCAATCTATTATTCATAACGCATTTAATTGTCGATACACTTCCCCCTAAGCCCCCTCCAACTTCTTAATCTCGTCCCTCAGCCGCGCCGCCTCCTCAAACTCCAGATCCGCCGCCGCCACACGCATGCGCTTCTCGAGATCCGCGATCGTGGCCTTGAGATTGTTGGGTTCGAAGCGGGCCTGATCCTCGGCGACGGCGCGCTCGCGCTTCTTGTCGCGGGATTTGCCGCGGCCCTTGGCGGTTTGCTCCATCACGCCTTGCAGGATGTCGCTGACGCCGCGGACCACGGTGCGCGGGGTGATGCCGTGCTCGAGATTGTGGGCGATCTGTTTCTCGCGGCGGCG
>NZ_DEMB01000003.1:139545-157673 GCF_002354675.1 Oceanicaulis sp. UBA2681
GCGCGGCCAATGGTCTGAACGAGCGAGGTTTCAGAGCGCAGGAAGCCTTCCTTGTCCGCATCGAGAATGCCGACGAGGCCGCATTCGGGAATGTCGAGGCCCTCGCGTAGCAGGTTGATGCCGACAAGGACGTCGTATTCGCCCAGGCGCAGATCGCGGATCAGCTCGATCCGCTCCACCGTGTCGATGTCGGAATGCATGTAGCGGACCTTCAGCCCCTGCTCATGCATGTATTCGGTGAGGTCCTCGGCCATTTTCTTGGTGAGGGTGGTGATGAGGGTGCGAAAGCCCTTTTCAGCGGCCTTGCGGGCCTCCTCGATGATGTCGTCGACCTGGGAGGAGGTCTCGGTCTGCACGGGGCGGACCTCCACGGGCGGGTCGATCAGGCCGGTGGGGCGGATGACCTGCTCGGTGAACACGCCGCCGGTCTGGTTCAGCTCCCACTTTCCCGGAGTCGCGGAGACGTGCAGCGTCTGCGGGCGCATGGCCTCCCATTCCTCAAATTTGAGGGGGCGGTTATCCAGGCATGACGGCAGGCGGAAGCCGTGCTCGGCCAGGGTGCGCTTGCGGCTGAAGTCGCCTTTATACATGGCGCCGAGCTGGGGCACGGTGACATGGCTTTCGTCGATGAAGACCAGCGCGTTGTCGGGCATGTATTCAAACATGGTGGGGGGCGGCTCGCCGGGCTTGCGGCCGGTGAGATAGCGCGAATAGTTCTCGATCCCCATGCACGAACCGGTCGCCTCGAGCATTTCAAGGTCGAACTCGGTGCGCTGTTGCAGGCGCTGGGCCTCCAGCAGCTTGCCGTTGGCCTCCATCCATTCAAGGCGCTCGGTGAGCTCTTTCTTGATGCTGACAATGGCCTGGTTCAGCGTCGGGCGCGGGGTGACATAGTGCGAGTTCGCGTAGACGCGGACCTTCTCAAGCTCGCTGATCGGCTGGCCGGTGAGGGCGTCGAATTCCTTGATGGACTCGATCTCGTCGCCGAAAAAGCTGATGCGCCAGGCGCGGGCGTCATAGTGGGCGGGGAAGATCTCCAGCACGTCGCCGCGCAGACGAAACGTGCCGCGCTGGAAGGCGGCGTCGTTTCTTGTGTACTGCAGCGAGACGAGGTCGCGCATGACCTGGCGGGGATCTTTCTCCGCCCCCACCTCCAGATCGAATACCATGGCGGTGTAGGTCTCCACCGAGCCGATGCCGTAAATGCAAGACACCGAGGCGACGATGATGACGTCGTCGCGCTCCAGGATCGCGCGGGTGGCGGCGTGGCGCATCCGGTCGATGGCCTCGTTGATGGTGGACTCCTTCTCGATGAAGGTGTCGGTGCGCGGCACATAGGCTTCGGGCTGGTAGTAGTCGTAGTAGGAGACGAAATACTCCACCGCATTATGGGGAAAATACGCCTTGAACTCGCCGTACAACTGCGCCGCCAGGGTTTTGTTCGGCGCCAGGATCAAAGCGGGACGCTGAACGTTTTCAATCACTTTCGCCATGGTGAAAGTCTTGCCGGAGCCGGTGACTCCGAGGAGAACCTGGTCCTTCTCCGACTGGTTGACCCCCTCCACCAGCTCCGCGATCGCATGGGGCTGGTCGCCGGCGGGTTCGTAATCGGACACCATCTGGAATTTCTGCCCCCCCTCCGATTTGTCGGGACGGTCGGGGCGGTGCGGGGTCCAGTTCGCAGGCAGGCTCAGCGGATCCTTGATGGATCCGGACACGGCCTGGTCCTGAACAAAATCGGCCTGGGCCATGTCCTCGACGCCTTGCGGGGCGAGGGCGCTATCATCACGGGTCAGCTTGGGCATGGGGGCAATATGGGGGCGCTGCAACGGCTTGAACAGGGGGTGCGGAGCTGCAAGTCTTGTTTAACCGTTTGTGAGGCAATGTGCGGGTCACGGACGTCAATCAGCAGGGTCGCTAAAGCGCCATGTCTCAAGGCAGTTTTGAACGAATTCGGGTGCTTATCGTTGAGGATAACGCCCACATGTCCTCGATCCTGCGCACGATTTTGCAGGGCTTCGGGGTGCGCTCGGTGATCGAGACCCGTGACGCAGCGGATGCTTTCGAGTTGATGCGCAACGCCAATCCGGATCTGGCGCTGGTCGATTACATGCTCGGCGATGTGGATGGACTGGAATTCACCCGGCTGATCCGCACCGCGTCCGACAGCCCGAACAAGTATCTGCCGATCGTGATGGTGTCGGGCCACACCGACCGGTCGAAAGTCTTTGAGGCGATCAATGCGGGGGTGAACGAATACCTCGCCAAGCCGGTCCGGCCGGTGGACCTTTACAACCGGCTGGTGACCCTGATCGAGAAGCCGCGGCGCTTTGTGAAGACGCCGGGCTATTTCGGTCCCGACCGTCGCCGCCGTCAGGATCCGCGCTATGCGGGCCCCTTCCGCCGCATTGGCGACAAGGAAGACGGCAAAGCCTAGGCCTCAGCCGCGTCCAGAACGGCGCTGATTTCGGCGTCGGTCGTGCACCAGCTGGCCACGAAGCGCGCCGAGCCGTCCGGCCAGCTGTAAAATCCGGCCCCGGCCTCGCGCAGGCGCGCGGCCAGCGTCTCATCAAGCCGGATGAACACCTCATTGCCTTCAGTGGGATGCACAAGCTCCGCCCCTGGCAGCGCCGCCAGCCCGTCTGACAGGCGCTTGGCGGCGGCGTTGGCCTTGCGCGCCAGGTCCAGCCAGAGATTGTGCTCCAGCCAGGCGCCCATCTGGGCGGAGACATAGCGCATCTTGGGCAGCATAAGCCCGGCGCGTTTCTGATTGGCGAGCAGTTGGGGCAGGCGGTCCTTGACCGACGGGAACAGGATGATCGCTTCGCTGGCCATGACGCCGTTCTTTGTGGCGCCCAGGCTCAGCGCGTCCACGCCGCGTTTCCAGGTCATCTCGGCGGGCGTGCAGCTCAGCGAGACCAACGCGTTGGAAAAGCGCGCCCCGTCCATGTGCACGAACAGATCGCGCGCTTTGGCCTGGCTGATCAAGGCGTCCAGCTCGTCCAGCGTATAGGCGCAGCCTGACTCGTTGAGCTGGGACAGGCTCAGGACGGCGGGCGGCGTGGCGTGGACGAAATCACTCGGCCATTGTTTCAGCGTATCAGCCAGCGCCTCGGGATGGATTTTGGCGTGCTCGCCCGCCAGCGGCAGCAGCTTGGCGCCGCGGGTGAAAAACTCCGGCGCGCCGCGTTCATCGCGATGGATGTGCGCTTCGTCATGACACAACACCATGGCGTCTGGCGGGCACAGCACGGAAAGGGCCAATGCGTTGGAGGCTGTCCCGGACACCGTGAAGACCACCTCCAGCTCTGTTTCAAACAGCTCGCAGAGCTGGCGTTTCACCCCGGCGCTGACCGGGTCTGCGCCATAGCTGGGCGCGAAGCCTTCGTTGGCGCGCGTCAGCGCGTCCAGCAAGGCGGGATGGGCGGGGGCGGTGGTGTCGGACAGAAAGTTCATGGCCGCATGCAAGCGGCATTTCCCCCTCGCGGTCAATGCCGCAACCCGTCAACGGCTGATCAGGCTGCAATCGCCCGGGCGCCCGCGTCTAACAGCACTTTCAGCGCGTTTTCGCACAGGGGCTCTGCGAAACTTAGTCCGGCCTCTCCCCCGCTGGCCCAGATCACCGTCGCCAGATCATCCAGCGGCGGGCTGGTCAGCTTGACGATCTGGCCTTCCGTGAGGTCATTGCAAGCGATCCGAACGCCCTGTTTTGAAGCATCAATCAGCGTGATGGTCATCCGCTTGTCGCCGACCATCAGCTCGGCATTGTGTTGCACGGACTGGCGTTGTTCTCGCCGGCTCTCGGCTGCGGCCACGGCTTGCTGAACGATCTCGGGAATCGCTGTGCTGGCCTCGCTTGCTGTGGTCGCCATGGTTTGCACCAGGCCCGCCATGCCTTCTGCATCCTTGGCGGAACGCGTGGTCATCTCGACCAGTTCACTGATATCGCTGCTCACGCGCGTCAGCGCTTCGCGATTCTGGTCGACAAAGCTTGAGAGAGACCCTGTGGACGCGGATTGCTCTTCCATCGCGGCGGCCACAGACGCTGTCACTTCGCCAATATTTTCAATAGACTGGCTGATGGCGTTCATCGCCTCCACCGTCGATTGGGTGCGGTTCTGGATCTGGGCGACACGTTCGGCGATCTGGGTGGTCGACTGATTGGTCTGGGCGGCCAGCGCCTTCACCTCGCTTGCGACCACCGCGAAGCCTTTGCCGGCATCTCCGGCGCGCGCGGCTTCAATCGTGGCGTTAAGCGCCAGCAGATTGGTCTGCTCGGCGATGTCGGTGATCATTCCAATGAAGTCGCTGATCTGCTGCGCGGCTTCATTGAGCTCCTCCACACTCTGCCGCGATCGGTCCGCTTCACCCATCGCATTGCGCGCCAGGGCGTCGCCGCGCGTGATCTGCTGGGTGACTTCGCCAATCGCGGCGGAAAGCTCAGACGCCAGTTCGGCGGCGCGGCCCGTGTGCTTGACGTTCTGCTCGGTGGCCTGAGTGACCTGATCCGCCGTGCGGCCTGCATTTTCGAGCGTTGCGCGGATCGTGTCGCTGTTGGACTTCAGAGATTGTGCGGTGTCGGCGACGGCCCCCACAGACTCCAGGGTGGCCGCTTCCACACGGGCCGCCATCTCGCTGAGAACCTTGCGGCGCTCTCTCATCGCAGCCTGCTCGCTCTGCGCCCGGTCCTGAATCGCTTGTTCGCGCTCATGCGAGGCTTTGCGGAAGGATTCCGCTGTGCGCGCCAGAACGCCGATCTCGTCACGGCGCTCTGCGCCTGCGATATCAACGCTGGTGTCGCCGCCAGCCAGTCGGTCCAGGCAGTCGGTGATAGACGCCAAGGGTTTCACCACAGACCACATCAATGCGACAGTTCCCAGCAAGGTGAGCAGCGTGATCATGACGGTCAGCGCCAAGGTCATCAGTGCGGTGCTGGCTGCGCTGGCGCGCAAGTCTGCAGCCTGGCTGATGATGTCCTGGGCAAGGGCTTCTTCGAGCTGCATCAGAAGCTCGATACGCCGGGTGGTCAGCTCAAACCAGTCGCTGCCGGTCAGGTCTGATAGCTCCGCTCCATATCCCGCGGCGATCAGGTTTTCGCGCGCAGTGTTGACGGCGAGCGATTCGGGTTGTTCCAGAAGGGTGTCGAGCCTTTGCGCCCAGTCAGCGCCCATCAATTCGCGAAACTCTGTAAAAAAGGCGGTCTGACGCGCCATCAAATTCAACGCCAGTTGATGCCTGTCAGGCGTCACGCTTCGCGAGGCGAAAATGTTGGATCCGACAGCCCGCTCAATGCCAGCGCTTTCCTTCGCTGACATGAGATTGAGCAGGCCGACCATCTGACTCGACAGGTCGCTGGATTTGCCGAGACGGGAGAGTTCGGCGACGGATTGCAGCATCGTCGTTATGGTTTGCGTGAAGGGGCCGACCGCTTGACCGAGATTGAGGTTCAAGCCGTCAATGCGCTGGCGATGAGTGTCCAGCTGCGCGAGATGCTCGTCCACCCGCTGCAGCACCTCTTCGAGATGGGGCTCGTTCAGGCTTGCGCCTGCAGTGTGTCGAGCTCTTCGGTACTGACTCAAGGCGCTGTCGGTTTCATCGCGCTGCGCTTGCAAGGCCCGGCGATAGGCATCGTCGCCCTGGCTGCCCACAAATCCGGCGGAGCGTCCGCGTTCTCGCTGGAGTTCGTGAACCAGCTCGCTGATGCTCCGACTGAACCGTGTGGCGTCCTCCACGGTCGCCATGTCTCGCGAGACGCTCCATTGATTGATCACGAGGCTGCTTGCAAAGAACAACAGGGCGAGCGTTGGCAACAAGGCGGAGACAATCATTCGCCAGGTCACAGGTATATTGGACAGCATTGCTTGATCTCCCGAAGCCAATCTCGGAGCGTTGCCTGCTTGGGTTGATCAGTGATTAAGCACTCGCGTGGATGGCGTGTCTTGCAGGGCGATCAATCTGGGTCTGAAATCGGATTGCCCAGATTATCGGTGCGGCTCTCTGCGTCACGCTGCATGGCGCGGGTCACGCCGGGGGCGGCGATCGCTTCGCGGCGCGCCTCGCTGAGCGCCAGCATGATCCGCTCGACTTGAGAGGGGTTCGCGCCCAGCTGCCGCAGTTGGAAGGCCATGCGGTCCATGTCTTCGATAAATTCCGGCGACGCCTCGCCCAGAGCCTGAAGACCGAAGCGGGCCAGCTCGGCGGATCTCGGATTGGGCCCGTCCGGACACGCTCCCGCTTCCAGATTGGCTTGGGATGAGGACAGGCAGAAGCTCTCACGGACTGTTCCCACGACGCCGTTCAGGGACAGCGCGACCTGAAAATCAGCCGGGTCCAGCCGGGTTTCAGCCCGCGCCAGAATGTCAGCGAAGCTGGGCCGCCGGGCGGCGGCGCGCGGCGGCGCCGGATTGATCTGGGTTGTGGCGACGGGGCCATTTGCAGGCGGCGGCGCAGATGAAGAGAGCTGGCCGCGGCCCGAGCCGCGTGAACTGTTCTGAGTCGCGGGGCTATCCTGTGGAAGGGCGGCATCGGGGGGCAGACCGATCGCAGTGTCGTCAACCGGCGGCATGTCATTCTCAGGGGAATCAGCTGGCGTGTCTTCGTCAGCCACGGTGTCGGGCGCGGCTGTCTCGGTCTCATTCACGGGCGCTGGCTCGGCCGACGCCGGTTCCGCTTCAACCTCCGCCAGGGGCGGTTCGATCAGACGGGCGTCGCTTTCAGCGTCCGTCGCGCTGACTGTGTAAAAGCGCACATCCAGAACATCGCTGACAGCGCTGATCCGCAAGAGTTCGGCCGGCGGCGTCCGGATCAGAAGCGCGAGCATCGCCATATGCAAGAGGATCGCCAGCCCCAGGGGCAGGCTGCGCCGTATCGCGTCGCGCAACCGGTCAGGGCTGAGGGCGGGGAGCGGAGAAGCAGAGAGACTCACAGCGCAACAGATGAGGCCATTGCGCCGGGGTTTCAATCACTGATCAGTCGCTTAGCGTCCGAGATGTGTCGCGCCGGACGCTTCGACGGCGATAAACAGGGACTCAGCGCCGCTGGCCGATCCGGTATGAAGCGTCCAGGCGGCGGCGATCAGGCACAGGGCTGCGAGACCGAGGCCCAGAAGGCCCATGCTGGATGTGTTCTGCTTCATCGTCTCGCCCTCCCTTGGCTTGTCTGGTCTGCGGCGTGTGAACCGGACATGAATTAGCCTCTGCTGGTCCCGAGGCGGCTCCGGGGCTGAAATCGGGCGAAGGCGAGGTCAAATGTGTTGATTTCTGGGCGGAGCGGTTGTGCGCGAAGGCGCGCCGATTAGGCTGGCGACGGATCACGGGAGGATGTCGCCATGTTGACCGCGTTTCTGGGGCCTGAAGGCAGTTTCACCCATCAGGCGGCCGAGCAGCTGGTCCCGCAAACCAGTCTGCTGGATCCCCATGACACCTTGGACTCTGTTCTGGGCGCCCTGCGCGGCGGCGCCGCACGATATGCCGTCGCTGCGATCGATAGCGCCGCAGGGCCGATCGCTGAAACGGTCGCCGCGGTTGAAGAGGGCTGGGCGCACGTGCTGGCCGAGCATTCTATCGAGATCCGTTTTGACCTGTATCGCCGCATCGTGGACGAAAGCCCGCTCATTGGTGTTGTGGGCCATGAAAAAGCGCTGGCCCAGCTGGCGCCCTATATCGACAACAAGCGCTTGCGCACACGCGCTTTTGCTTCAAATACTGCTGGCCTGGCGGCGATCCGCGCCGAGTCCGAGCCCGGATGGGGCGCTGTGGGGCCGTCGGGCCTGGCCCGGGCCTATGGGTTGAGGGTGGCCGAGCGCGCCATTGAGGCGCCGGCGCAGCTGGTGACCCGCTTTGTTTTGTTGCAGCGTAGACCTGATTGATGCGCTGCAGCGAAATTTGTTCTTGAGGAGTATGTCCATGTCCGAGTCTGCATCCGCCGCGCAGGATTTGCTGCGCGTCTCAGAGGCGCTGTCCCGCGTCAAGCCGTCGGCCACCATTGCGGTCAGCCAGAAGGCGCGTCAGCTCAAGGCGGAAGGCAAGGACGTGATCGGTCTGGGCGCGGGCGAGCCCGATTTTGATACGCCTGACCACATCAAGGAAGCGGCGATCAACGCGATTCGATCCGGTCAGACCAAATACACCAATGTGGACGGCCTGCCGGAGCTGAAGGAGGCGATCTGCGCCAAATTCAAGCGCGATAACGGTCTTGAGTACACCCCGGCTCAGGTGAACGTGTCGCCGGGCGGCAAGCCTGTCATCTACAACGCCTTCCTCGCGACGCTGAACCCCGGCGACGAGGTGGTGATCCCTGCGCCCTACTGGGTCAGCTATCCCGAAATGGCGCTGTTATGCGGCGCGGAGCCGGTGTTCGCCTCCGCCGGCGTTGAAGACGGCTTCAAGCTGACGCCTGAAGCGCTGGAAGCGGCGATCACGCCCCGCACGCGCTGGGTGATCCTGAACTCGCCCTCAAACCCGACCGGCGTCGCGTATACGGCTGAAGACCTCAAGGGTCTCGCCGCGGTGCTCGAGCGCCATCCCCAGGTGCTTATCCTGACTGACGACATGTACGAGCACCTCGTCTATGACGGTTTTGAATTCGCCACCCTCGCCCAGGTCGCGCCCAATCTGTATGATCGCACGCTGACCATGAACGGCGTGTCCAAGGCTTACGCCATGACAGGCTGGCGGATCGGCTACGCCGCCGGGCCGGAGAAGCTGATCAAGGCCATGGCCAAGGTGATGAGCCAGACCACCTCCAACCCCTGTTCCATCAGCCAGTGGGCGTCAGTGGCGGCGCTTAACGGCGATCACGGCTTCCTCAAGCCGCGCAACGCCGCCTTCAAGGCGCGCCGGGACTCCATGCTCGACAAGCTCGAGGATGCGCCGGGCCTGATCGCGCCCACGCCGGAAGGGGCGTTCTACATTTTCGCCGATTGCGGCGGGCTGATCGGCAAGACCTCTCAGGGCGGCCAGTTCCTGAAGACCGATCTGGACGTGTGTGAGGCCTTGCTCACCGAAGAAGGCGTGGCGGTTGTGCCTGGCACCGCGTTCGGCGCGTCCGCCGGCTTCCGCCTGTCATACGCCACCGATGACGCCGCGCTGGAAGAGGCGGGGAAACGTATCGTCCGGTTCTGTCAGGCCGCCGCCGAGTCATAGAGAAACTCTATAGCTTTCTTTCAAAAACTCAGTTGGCGCCCGAAGGCGTTCATCCCCACATTGTAAGTATGGATTTCACCGCAAAGGAGGCGGCAATGGACATCAATATGGGTCTGAGCAAAGAGCAACGCGAAACCATGGCCAAGGCGGTCACGGCGCTGCTGGCCGACACGTATGCGCTCTATTTCAAAACGCACGCCTATCACTGGAACGTGACCGGTCCGCGCTTTCACGACCTGCACACCATGTTCGAGGAACAATACACCGAGCTGTGGACGGCCACTGACGACATCGCCGAACGCATCCGTGCGCTGGGCGTGCTGGCGCCGATTTCATACGAAGAGATGGGCGCGTCAGCCAAGATCAAGCACGACAGCGCCACGCCTGACGCCAACACCATGGTCGCCAATCTGGTGGCGGGTCACGAGCAAGTGGTGCGCACGGCGCGCGACGCGCTGAAGCTGGCGGAAGAACATGGCGATGAGGCCACCTCGGACCTGATCGCCCCGCGCATCACCTTGCACGAGAAGACGGCCTGGATGTTGCGGGCGACGCTGGGCTAGGTCTTCAAGCACCGCCAGAGCATGAAAAACCCCGCCAGCGAAGACGCTGGCGGGGTTTTCTGTACGTGCGCTCGAGGGGGAGGGTGCGCACGTCCATGACGTCAATAGCGGCTGACTAAGCCTTCTATAATAAGAAAAGAGCCGGCCCCGCATCGGCGGTGACCGGCTCAGTTTAGCATACCTAATCGGGGAGGAGACGGTATGCGCTCAAAGGGGAAAGCAGACAAAGCATCCGCTGTCGGGGGGGTATATGCCCCTCTCCCGCAATCGGGACAACAGCCCGTTCGCCATAGCCGTTATGCGTTTTTGCGGGGCTGCAACAATTGTGTCAGCCCCCCGCCGCAATCATGTCGCAATTGGATCCAAACCGACCCGAAACGGGTCGAAACGGCTATTCGCGCCAGAGTTTGACCTCTTCCATGATGAAATCACGGAAGGCTTTCACCCGGCGCGATGCGCGCAATTCTTCAGGAAAGATCAGATAAACTTCGAAGGGCGGTCCCTCGACGGTCTCAAACAGGCGTTTGAGCCTGTCATTTTCGCGCGCCACGTAATCGGGCAGGCCCACCAGGCCCAGGCCGGCCTCGGCCAGACGCATCATGCCGTGAATCGTGCTCGCTTCGGCCAGCGCCTCACGCGGCTTGTCGCCCGGCTCGCGGCCCAGATCCAGATGCCAGTTGAGATTGGGGATGGGCGCCAGATTGCGCGGGCCGTAGCCGACAAAGTCATGACGGTCGAGATCGTCATAGCTCGAAGGCGCACCCTTGCGCTCCAGATAGGCTTCAGACGCATACAGATGCTGGTCCACCACCATCAGCTTGCGCTGGATGAGATCGTTCTGGGTCGCCGCCCAGGGTCTCAGCGCCACATCGGCTTCAAGGTTGGCGATATCCAGTTCATGGTCGACCAGCAGCAAGCGCACCCGGATTTGCGGGTAGAGCGCATGAAAGCGCGCCAGGCGCGGCGCGAGCCATGTGGCGCCCATGGCGGTGGGCGCGGTCACCCGTAACAAGCCGCTCGGTTCATCCCGGCAGTCCAGCACATTGGCTTCAGCGAGCGCGATCTTGCCCGCCACATCCTTGCTGGCTTCAAACAGGACGCGCCCCGGCTCGGTCAGCAGCAGGCCGCGGGTATGGCGATGAAACAGTTTCACCCCCAGCTCGCCTTCGAGCGCCGAGATTTGTCGGCTGACGGCGGATTGCGACAGGGCCAGGGCTTCCGCGGCGCCGGTCAGCGATCCCACTTCGGCGGCCGCGTGGAAGGTTTTGAGCTTGTCCCAATCCATCAGGGGGCGCCTTTACAGTTTGATCGTCATGCCGTCAGCGAGCGAATTGCGATAGGCGCGCCAGGCCGGAAACAGGCCGAGAAGAGCGGCGGCTCCGGTAACGGCGCCGACAATGGTCAGATCGTATAGCCCCGGCGCCAAGCCCGGCAAGAGAATGCCGAAGCGCGCCTCCAGCAGCGGAGCGAGCGCGTTGAGCGCGCCATACGTGGCGATCGCCCCCAGGACAGCGCCGGCGAGCGCGACCAGGGCCGCTTCCGCCACCAGCAGCACGAAGACATGGCCGGGGCGGGCGCCAAGGGCGCGCAGGATCGCCATTTCGCGTCGCCGCTCATTCAGGCTGGTCAGGATGGCTGTCAGGATCGAAACAAGGCCTGTCAGCACCACAAACGCCGCTACGGCGGCCAGAGTGCGTTCGGCGACGCCCACAATGCTCCACAGCTGAGCCAGCGCCACGCCCGGGATCACGGCTTGCAGCGGTTCTTCGGGATAGGTGTTGATGGCGCGCTGCAGCCGAAGCGCCGCCACCGGGCTGTCGAGCCCCACGAAAAAGGCCGTGAGCTGGTCCGGCGTCAGATCCATGGCGCGCAGTTCTTCAGCGGAGACAGTCGCGCCCGATCCTGTGGCGCCGCCCAGATGGATGGCTTCAATCGCTTCAAGGGTGACCATGACGGACTGGTCCAGCGGCGTCCCGGTGGGCGCCAGCACGCCCACCACGGTGAACGGGTTGCTGTCATGCTCGATGAAGCCCACCGCGCCCATGCCGTGGGCGACGATGATCTCGTCGCCAGTCTGATAGCCCTGTTCGCGCGCGACGGCGGCGCCGATCACGGCGCCGAACAGGTCGCTGAAGGGCTGGCCGCTGGCGAACTCCAGATGGCGTCCGCCGCCGTATTGATAGTGTTCGAACAGGTCCGGCGTCGACCCGATCACCCGGTGACCGCGATGGGAATCGCCCAGGCTGATCGGCACGGTCCAGGCCACGCCGGGCGCGCTGGCCACTGTCTCATAGCTTTCCCAGGTGATGTTGTTGGTGGCGTCGCCGATGTGGAACACCGAATAGAGCAACAGGTTCACCGGGCTCGATCGCGCGCCGACGATCAGGTCGACGCCGGAGATGGTGTTTTCAAAGCTCTCGCGGGCGCCATGGCGCACTTTCTCCACGCCGAGAAACAGCATGACCGAAATGGCGACCGTCAACACGGTCAGGATGGCGGTGGCGCGGCGATTGGCGATGGAGCGCAGGGCGAGGTTCAGGACAGGCAGACGCGCCATTATGCAGGCTCCTTCGCGCTGACCGTGTTGATCTCGCTCAGATCCAGCGCGCGGTCGAACTGGGAGGCGAGGCCGCCGTCATGGCTGACGAACAGCAAGGCCGCGCCAGACGCGGTGCATTCTTCCTTGAGCAAGGCGATGAAGGCGTCCCGGCTGTCCGCATCAAGCGCCGAGGTCGGCTCGTCCGCCAGGATCAGCCCCGGCTTGCCGATCAGGGCGCGCGCCGCGGCGACGCGCTGTTGCTGGCCGACGCTGAGATTGGCCGCGCGCTGGGACCAGACTTCACGGGCGTCAAGGCCAAGCCGTTCCAGCAGTCTGCGCGCTTCAGCCTGTTCGCCGCCTGCAGCTTCAGCCTGACGCGCACGCTCGGATGAGAACCGACAGGGCAGCATGACGTTCTCGCCCACCGGCAGATAGGGCAGCAAGTTGAACATCTGGAAGATCACGCCCAGATGCGCCGCGCGAAACGCGTCGCGCTTTGCCGGGGACAGGGTCTGCATTGCCTGGCCCAGAATCTCCAGATCGCCCGAGCGAGGCTCCAGGATGCCGGAGATCAGGCCCAGTAATGTGGATTTGCCGGACCCGCTGGCGCCTCGAAGGAAAATTCGCTCGCCGGCTTCCACGCGCAGGGCGTCAATGGAGATGACATCCGGCTGACGCCGCGTATAGGCGAAGCGCAAATCAGACAGGGCGAGGGCGGGGGGCGCAGGCGTCGAGGTCATACGCAATTGTGTAACGTCGAGACTGCGCCCCGCCAAGTGAAACCGGGCGCGTTAAGCTGCGTCGGACGCCTTGTCGCGGGCGGCGTCGAGGGCGGCGAGATAGCGTTCCGCTTCCAGCGCCGCCATGCAGCCCATGCCCGCCGCCGTGATGGCCTGGCGATACTTGTCGTCGGTCACGTCGCCTGCAGCGAAGACGCCCGGGATCGTGGTGGCCGTGGAATCGGGCGCGGTGACCAGATAGCCGCCCTCTTTGGTTTCCAGCTGACCGGTGAACAGCTCGGTCGCCGGAGCATGGCCGATGGCGATGAAGACGCCGTCAGCGGGGCGCGCTTCGATCTCGCCGGTCTTGACGTTCTTCAATCGGACGCCGGTGACGGATTTGACCGGCTTGTCTTCGCCGGTGACCTCTTCAAGCTGGCTGTCCCAGACCACTTCCACCTTGGGGTGATTGAACAGGCGGTCCTGCATGATCTTTTCCGCACGCAGGGAATCGCGGCGGTGCACCAGCGTCACTTTCGAGGCGAAATTGGTCAGAAACAGCGCTTCTTCCACCGCGGTGTTGCCGCCGCCGACCACGAAGACTTCCTTGTCGCGATAGAAAAACCCGTCGCATGTGGCGCAGGCGGACACGCCATAGCCCTGATACGCCTGCTCGCTGTCCAGGCCGAGCCATTTGGCGCTGGCGCCGGTGGCGATGACCACGGCGTCCGCGGTGTAGACCACGCCGCTATCGCCGGTCAGCTTGAACGGGCGCGCGCTGAGATCGGCGTCGACGATCAGGTCATCGGCGAAGGCCGTGCCCATGTTTTCCGCCTGCGCCTTCATCTGCTCCATCAGCCAGGGACCCTGAATGGGATCGGCGAAGCCGGGATAGTTTTCCACATCGGTGGTGATGGTCAGCTGACCGCCCGGCTGCATGCCCGCAATCAGGAGCGGCTCCAGCATGGCGCGGGCGGCGTAGATCGCGGCGGTGTAGCCGGCGGAACCGGAACCGATGATGACAAGCTTGGCGTGACGGGTCTCGGCCATGGCCGGCTCCTTCGTAATCATGGGCCGCGCAATTGTACCCTTGAACCGGGTTGTGCGCAGGCAGGGCGAGTCTGATGGCCCTGATGTCGCCTTCCTAGGCCAGAATTTCAAGCACGGCGTGCGCTGCTCTGTCGGTTTCGTGAAGCGGATCATAGCTCCAGCTCTCCAACCGGCCCAGATAGGGACGCAAGGCGCCGGCGCCTTCCAGCCCGGCGTAAAGCAGACGGAACTTGCCCGGATCGCCGTCCACACCCAGCCGGTAGACCGGTGCGCCCGTGGCGGCGGCCTCACACAGCATGTTCGTGGAATCCTCGGTGACGCAAATCCAGTCCGCCGCCGCCAGAAAGGCGAAATAGGGGTTGGGGCCGTCACCGTCATGAAACCAGACCCGCTCGGCCTGGGCGTAGCGACTGCGCAGCGCTTCGGTCAGCGCATCCGGCGTGCGGCGTGACACGGTGATCATGAGAGATCCTGCCTGACGCCTTATGGAGTCCGCCTCATCAAGCAGGTTCGCGCAGGCGGCGTCGGTGAACCGGTGATGCTTGCTGTCGCCGCCAATCAGCAGGGCGGCGTGCGGACCGGGCAGGGCCTCAAGCCGGTCAGCGAACGCGCTTGCGCCTTCGTTCAGGCGTTGCGGCGTAATCCGGTTGGGCGAGCCCAGAATGTTGAGCACGTTCGGCCCGTGCATCCGGTCATGGCGAGGCGCGATGATCAAGTCGAACAGGTCTGTGTGACTGCGCGGTTTCTGCACATAGACAAAGCGCGTGCGCCGCCAGCGACGGCGATGCAGCGCCGCCGCGCGCACCGCCGCCCGACCGCAGCCGATCCACAGATCGGGCTCGATCATGCTCGCATCCGGCAATTTCCCGGTGCGGGGCACATGGATGGGCAGGATCTGGAGCGGGGTCAGCCGCCCAAGCGCTTCGGCCAGGCCAAGGGCCTGATTTTCAATGCCCCGACGCCCGTCAGAGACCACAATGCAAGAGCGTGTGTCCATGCCCGCCATCGTCGCCGATATGCCTTTTGGGTCAAGCGGGAAGGGCGGTGAGTCGAATGTGTGTTGACGTCTGTCAGAATCATGTGACATTTGTAATGCAAACAAGCGAGGTGTCACATGACGACCGAACCCAATCCCAGCGAGCTCGAAGTGCTCAAGGCGCTCTGGTCCCATGACCGGCTCAGCGCCCGTGAAGTGCATGACCAGATCGGTGAGGCGCAGCGCTGGTCCTATTCCACCACCCGCACCGTTATCCAACGCATGGTCGACAAAGGGCTGGTCACCAAGGACAGCGTCCACGGCCTTGCCGTGTTCGCGGCGGCCGATCGCAAGGTCGATCTGATCAGCCGACTGGTGCGCAGCTTCACCAAGCGTGTGTTGGAAGCGGACCCAACCGCTCTGCCGGCGTCTGCTTTCGCAGGCAGCCGCCTGCTCGACGAGGGCGAGCGCGCCGAACTCGACGCCTTGCTGAAAGCAGGCGCGGATGAGGGCGGCCATAAGGATAACGAGGAGGAGACAGGACAATGAGCGTCATGGATCTGATCTGGACGAGCGCAGCGACAATTCCCGCTGCGTTCTGCGCCTGGCTCGCCGCCCGCGCGCTGGAACCGCATCTGTCCCCGCGTCTGGGCGTGCGCCTGTGGCAGGCGGCCCGCCTGGCCGCCTTTGCGCCGATCCTGGTGGTGCTGGGGGCAGGCTTGATCCCTCAACAGCAGAGCGCCAATACATCGAGCGTGCAGGTGACTCTGGGAGATGGAGCGCAGCAGACTGTGCCCGTCGCTGCGCCGCTATTCCAGCCGATTCTCGACTTTGCCGAGCTGACTGTATCTTCCGTGCCTGCCGCGCTCCTGCCGCTCATTGCGGTTCTCTATCTGGCGGGTCTCACGATCATGGCTGCTCGAGGCGTTTTGCAACGCGGCCAGATCCGCACCCTGATCCGCGCCTCTGTCGCCGACAATGGACGTTTGTCAGAACTCGCCCAACGCTGGCGGGCGCACCTTGGACTGCCGCAAACCCTGGCTCCGGTGCGAGTGGTGGATGCGGTGATCTCGCCTTTCGTGGTGGGCATCAAGCCGGTCATCCTGGCGCCGGATACGCTGGCAAAGCGTGACGATGCCGAAGCCGCCATCGCTCATGAGCTGATGCATATCAAGCGCGGCGATGAGCGGGACCGCCTGATCGGTGAGGCGCTGGCGGCGCTGATCTGGTTCAACCCGGTCTATCGCGCCATCGAGCGTCGTCTGGCCGCCGCGCGTGAGCTGGCCTGTGATGCGGATGTGCTGGACGCCCTGGGGCCCGACCAACGCCGCCCCTATGCCGAAGCGATTGCTGGCCTCGCGCCCATGCCGGCGGTGGCGACAGGGTTCCTGACCGATCTGGAGCGTTTGCGCAAACGCCGCGTTGAGGCCGCGCTCAGCCATACCGGCGCCAAGCCGCGCGCCCTGGCAGCCGTCTTGGCGGGCGCCGCGATCCTGCTGGCCGGGGCCCCGTCAGCGGCGCTCGCGGTGATGCTGAGCGGGCAGGAGGTGCAGGGCGCTGAAACCCGCGTGTTGAGCGAAGCTGTCGGCGAGCAAGTGCTGGCGGCGCAAGAGGCTGCGCAGGCCGAGGACCATCAGCAGGCTTTGGATATCTTGAATACGATCGAACCCCAGTCGCCGTATGACGCATTCATCGTCGAACAACTCAAAGCACGGGCTCTGTTTGAGCTGGATGATTTCTCTGCTTCGGTAGAGGCCTTTGAAGCCGCTCTCGCCAGCGGCGGCGCTAACGAGGAAGAGCGGTACAGAGTCGAGACGGCGATTTTCCAGCTCAGCCTCGTCATGGAAAACTATGACGCGGTGCGTCAGTCGCTGGACCGTTTGCTTCGGTACGAATTCCCGATGTCAGGGCAAATGAGCCGGACGGTCGCTCAAGCCTATTTGCAGTTGGATGAGTTCGAGGCTGCCCTGCCATACGCTGAATACGCGAGGCAGGTTCAGGATGGCGAAGATCGGGACATGCTGCTGCTGTTGCAATACCTCTATGAGCAGACCGGTCGCGCCGACGACGCCACTGCCATGCGTCAGATCCGCTTGGCTCTGTTTCCCGAGAACTGATCGTTCCACAGCTTCGGATAAACTTACGGCCGGCGCATCGCGCCGGCCGTTTTGTCTTCTGAGCCTGAAAGCCGAGCCTATTTCCACTCGACCTTGAGGATCTCGTAGCTTTTCACGCCGCCGGGGGCGTTGACCTCGACCACATCGCCTTCTTCCTTGTTGATCATGGAGCGGGCGATGGGGGAGGAGAGCGAGATCTTGCCCGATTTCACATCGGCCTCGTCATCGCCGACGATCTTGTAGGTGCTCTCCTGCTCGGTGTCCTCGTCCACCACGGTGACGGTGGCGCCGAACTTCACATGGCTGCCCGACATCTTGGAGATGTCGATGACCTGGGCGCGAGCGATCTTGTCCTCAAGCTCCTGCACGCGGCCTTCAATCCAGCCCTGCCGCTCCTTGGCGGCATGGTACTCGGCGTTCTCGGACAGGTCGCCATGTTCGCGCGCTTCGGAAATCGCGGCGATCACGGCAGGCCGTTCCACGCTCTTGAGGTGTCTGAGTTCTTCGTCGAGCGCTTTATGGCCCTCGGCGGTCATCGGAATTTTCTGCATGAATGTCCGGTCTCGTGATCAGTGCTCTGACGAACTGACAACTCTACTCAGCCGCCAGACGGCCTATTACGATAGGATTGCAATGAGCGCGGTTCAAGCTGGCCTGCATCAATCGCCGCAATTGACTTCACTGCCGCCCGTGAAGCCGACGCTGTCGTATAGCATGGAATCTTCATTTCCAGCGCGGTTCGGCGGATCGAATAACTGTCGATCATGGAGCGCTGACCCTCGGTGGTGTTGAACACCAGCTGGACTTCACCGTTCTTGATGGCGTCCACGATGTGAGGACGACCTTCGAAAACCTTGTTGATGGGTTGAACGGGCACGCCGGCCTCTTCCAGGGTCTTCGCCGTGCCCGAGGTTGCGAGCAGTTTGAAGCCCAGAGCGGTCAGGCGATGACAGGATTCAATCATCATCGGCTTGTCTGATTCTTTCAGCGAGACGAACACCGTGCCCGATTTGGGCAGGTT
>NZ_DEMB01000003.1:157841-184671 GCF_002354675.1 Oceanicaulis sp. UBA2681
ACGCCGGGGAAGCGCGAGAACGGCATCACCGCCTCTTTCACCGCGATATGGCGGCTGGGCATGGCCGGGGTCTCAAACTCTGACAATTTCGCGCCGGCCATCACCTTGGCGGCGATCTTGGCCACCGGCGCGCCGATGGTTTTGGCCACGAACGGCACGGTGCGGCTGGCGCGCGGGTTCACCTCGATGAGGTAGACCATGTTGTCCTTCACCGCGTACTGCACGTTCATCAGGCCTTTGACGCCGATGGCTTTCGCGAGGGCTTTCGTCTGGCGACGCAGCTCGCTGACGGTCTGGTCGGTGAGCGAGTGCGGCGGCAAGGAACAGGCGCTGTCGCCCGAGTGCACGCCCGCTTCCTCGATATGCTCCATGATGCCGGAAATCCAGACGTCCTCGCCGTCGCAGACCGCGTCCACATCCACTTCGGAGGCGTCTGACAGATAGCGGTCGAGCAGCAGCGGCGCCTTGCCCGACACATGCACGGCTTCGCGGATATAGCGGCTGAAGCTCTCGACATCGCGCACGATCTCCATGCCGCGACCGCCGAGCACGTGCGACGGGCGCAGCACCAGCGGGAAGCCCAGCTCCTCGGCCATGACGCGCGCTTCAGCTTCATCATGGGCGATGGCGTTGGGCGGCTGTTTCAGCCCCAGATCATCGAGCAGCGCCTTGAAGCGCTCGCGGTCTTCGGCCAGGTCGATGGCGTCCGGCGCGGTGCCCAGGATCGGCACGCCCGCCGCTTCCAGCTCCGGCGCCAGTTTCAGCGGGGTCTGGCCGCCATACTGGACCACCACGCCCAGCAGCTCGCCTGACTGCATTTCGGTCTCGATCAGCTCCAGCACGTCTTCGGCGGTCAGCGGTTCGAAATACAGCCGGTCCGCGGTGTCATAGTCGGTGGAGACAGTCTCGGGGTTGCAGTTCACCATGATGGATTCAATGCCCATCTCGGCGAAGGCGAAGGCCGCGTGACAGCAGCAATAGTCAAACTCGATTCCCTGGCCGATCCGGTTCGGCCCGCCGCCGAGAATGATCGCCTTTTTGCGATCCGTCGGCGCAGATTCGCACTCGCCGCCGCGCTCATAGGTCGAATACATGTACGGGGTGGGTGAGGCGAACTCGGCCGCGCAGGTGTCCACGCGCTTGTAGACGGGGCGCACGCCGAAGGTCTTGCGCAGCGCCTTCACTTCGGTCTCCTCGACCTTGGCGAGGGTTGCGAGGCGCTTGTCGGAGAAGCCCATGGATTTGAGCTTCAAAAGCTCATCGCCATTTTGCGGCAGACCCAGCATGCGCACCTGTTCTTCGGCGTGCACGATGGCTTCGATCTGGCGCAGGAACCAGGGCTCATACAGGCAGGCGCTCTGGATCCGCTCCACGCTCAGTCCTTCGCGGAAGGCCTGGGCGATCACCAACAGGCGATCCGGGGTGGGTTGCGACAGCGCCGCCAGCACGGCCTGATGGCGCGCGGCCTCGTCTTCAGCCTGATCGAGACCCTCGATCTCGATCTCGTCAAAACCGGACAGGCCGGTTTCCAGGCTGCGCAGGGCTTTCTGCACGCTTTCGGCAAAGCTGCGGCCCATGGACATGGCTTCGCCGACCGACTTCATGGAGGTGGTCAGCGTGGCTTTCGCGCCGGGATATTTCTCAAACGCGAAGCGCGGGATCTTGGTGACCACATAATCAATGGTCGGCTCAAAGCTCGCCGGGGTCGCGCCGCCGGTGATGTCGTTGTCGATCTCATCCAGCGTGTAGCCGACCGCCAGCTTGGCGGCGACCTTGGCGATGGGGAAGCCCGTGGCCTTGGACGCCAGCGCGGACGAGCGCGACACGCGCGGGTTCATCTCGATGACCACCATGCGGCCATCCTTGGGGTTCACGGCGAATTGCACGTTCGAGCCGCCGGTCTCCACCCCGATCTCGCGCAGCACGGCGATCGAGGCCGAGCGCATGCGCTGGTATTCCTTGTCGGTCAGGGTCAGGGCGGGCGCGACGGTGATGGAATCGCCGGTGTGAACGCCCATCGGGTCAATGTTTTCGATCGAGCAGATGATGATGCAGTTGTCCGCTTTGTCGCGGACCACTTCCATCTCGTACTCTTTCCAGCCCAGAACGCTTTCCTCGATCAGCACTTCTGTGACCGGGGAGTGATAGAGGCCCGAAGTGACGATCTCGCGGAACTCTTCAACATTGTAGGCGATGCCGCCGCCGGTGCCGCCCATGGTGAAGGAGGGGCGGATCACGACCGGCAGGCCCAATTCCTCAAGCACGATCTCGGCTTCCGCCATGGTGTGCACGGTGCGCGAGATGGGGCTTTCAAGACCGATGGAGTCCATCGCCACGCGGAAGCGCTCGCGGTTTTCCGCCTTGTCGATGACGTCGGCCTTGGCGCCGATCATCTCCACATTGAACAGCTCCAGCACGCCGCGCTTGTCGAGCTCCAGCGCGCAATTGAGCGCGGTCTGTCCGCCCATGGTGGGCAGCAGCGCGTCTGGGCGCTCCTTCTCGATCACCTTGGCGACCATTTCAGGCGTGATCGGTTCGATATAGGTGGCGTCGGCCAGATCAGGATCGGTCATGATCGTGGCGGGGTTTGAGTTCACCAGGATCACCCGGTAGCCCTCTTCCTTGAGCGCTTTCACCGCCTGAACGCCCGAATAGTCAAACTCGCAGGCCTGGCCGATCACGATGGGACCGGCGCCGATGATCAGGATGGACTGGATGTCTGTGCGCTTGGGCATGGCCGGCCTCTTAAACTGTTGCACGCGCGCGCGAAAACGCAGCCTCTGACAAGCCCGAAACGGGGTGGAGGCGGCGTGCGGCGCTGATGATGTACGCTGAAACCCGTGCTTAGACCGGAATCGGTCGCTTGGCGAGAGGCGATTGCGGTCACGTCCAGTAAAGGACGCTGCAGGCGCCTGCCCGCTGCGCCGCATGAGAGAAAAGGCCTTGAATTCTCTCCCGTGCGGGGAAAGTCTGGAGACTGAATCTCGGGGGGATCGTCATGAAGCAAACCGTGCTGAGCGCGTGTCTGGCGCTGATCGGGGGGCTGTGCGGTCTGTCGATCCAGGCTCACGCGCAGACTCTGGCGGACTTCGCGCAATTGCCTGAGGCCAGTCGTCCGATCGTATCTCCGGAGGGGCGCTGGCTGGCCTATGAATGCCATATAGAGGTCCGACCGTCGGTGTGCGTGTTCGATCTGCAGACGAACCAGCTGGCGCACGCCATGCCGGCGCCGGAGAACGCCTGGCTAGGCCGGACGTATTTCGCCTCCGAAGACTATCTCGTTGTGAATCTTTCCACCTATCTGACGCTGAGCACAGTGAGTGGTTTGCGCGATTATGAAGTGTCGCGCGCTCTGTCGCTCAGCCTGGAAAGCGGCGAGGTCGTCATGCTGATGGAGCGCGGACAGGGCAGCACCAACGCCACCGACCTGGCCTCGCTCAATCTGTCTGATCCTGACTCCATTCTCATCCAGATGACCTTTCTCAATGGGGCGGAGGGTCAGATCGGAACGCGTTTTGAAACCCGTGAGGGGTTTGAAAGCGGGCTGTTTCGCGTCGACCTTGCAACCGGCGATGATCGCAGGATTGACCGGTCCGATATCTTTGACCGGGTTCTGGACGCCCAGGGCGACGTGGTCGCTGAAATACACTTTGATCCGCTCAGCTATCTTTATGAGATCAAAGAGCCGGGCCGACGCGGCGCCGTCATTTACTCGGCCACCCATCAGAGCGATGCGCCTAGCGTGCTGGGCTTCATGGATGAAACCGGGTTCCTGGCATTCTTTCCGGGAGAGCGCGGCGGGTATCGCCGCATGGACCGGGTCAGTGGCGAGATCACGCGCCTTGAAAATATGACACTGGATACAGTCAGCGCGCCGATCTGGGATCGCCGCCAGAGATTGATGGGCTTTAACGGCGAGCGCGACGGCCAGAGCGCGCAGTTTTTCTTTGACGAGGATTTGGCGGCGGATGCGGCGTCCCTGACGCGAGCCTTGGGCGCGCCGGTTCAGATCGTCTCCTTCAGTGATGACCGGGACCTGCTGGTTCTGGCCATTGAAGAACCCTCCCGTCCGCGCGAATTCTTTCTCTATCAACGGTCGGCGCGAAATGTCTGGCCCTTCTCCGCCAGCTATCCCAGCCTGGCTGGGACCGCATTGCCCGCGCGTCGGCTGTATCGCTACGCCGCCTCGGACGGGCTGGAGATTGAAGCGGTTTTGACCACGCCGGCGGGCTGGAGCGAAGGTGCAGAGGCGCTGCCGCTTGTGGTGTTGCCCCATGGCGGACCGGCCGCCCGTGATGGTCTGGAGTTTGACTGGTGGGCCCAGGCCTATGCGGCGCAGGGCTATCTGGTGCTGCAGCCCAATTTTCGCGGCTCGCTCGGCTATGGGCTGGATTTCCAGCGCGCGGGATATGGCGAGTTCGGCGACCTGATGGTTCAGGACATCATTGACGGCGCGCGCGCCGTCAAGGCTGACGGGCTGGCGCGGTCGGGCGGCTATTGCCTGGCGGGCGGATCCTATGGCGGGTATGCGGCGCTGCGCGCGGCCATCATGGCGCCCGATGAAGTCGCCTGCGTCGTGGCGTTCGCGCCCGTGACCAACCCGGTCAGTCTTATGGGGCGTGAGCGCCGGAATGGCTCATTCATCGCTTATCATTTCTGGGAGCAGTATATGGGCGATCTGGTCTGGGATCAGGAGGCCTCTGATCGCGTTTCGATCCTGCGCAACGCCCAGACGCTGGACATGCCGATCCTGCTTTTGCACGGCACCCAGGACAGCATCGTTCCCATCGAGGCGTCGGACGCCCTGCGCCGCCAGTTGCGCGGCGCGGAGGGCTTTGAATATGTGAGGCTTGAGGGGGAGAGCCATTTTCTGGATTTGCCCGGCTCTCGCATGACCCTGCTCAACCGGTCAGTGGCTCTGTTTGATGAGGTGTTGCGCGCCGACTAGCGCGTCAGCTTCGCTAGCTCGCGCTGCATATTTTCGCGCGCCTGCGCTTCAAACCGCTCCTGATAGGCGGGCGTATGATACAGGCGCTCCCGCTCGAGCTGGCGGGTGAGAAACGCCGCACGGCCTTTTTTATAGGAATGCGGCAGCGCCCAGACATGTTCTGCGCGCACCTGCCGCGCATATTGGTCATAGGCGTCAGGATTGGCGCCCAAAACGGCGCAGTCCATGTCTAGGAACAGCGCGTCGTCGGCATCCGCCCCGCCGCCGGCAGGGTCAACGGTCGCCAGAATGAGGCTGTGCACCCGCGTCGCCAGCGCTTCATCCGCGCCCATGTCCACAAGCGCCGCCTGCGCCCAGTCGGCGCTGCGCTGCTCATTGTCGTTGCGCCAGCTCTTGTGGATCGCGTCATGAAACCAGGCGGCGTAGACCAGCCGCGGCAAGTCGGTGATCTGGTCCGCTTGCGCTTCGATTTGCTCAAACAGAACCGCCAGATGATCAAGGCCGTGATAGCGCCGCAGCCAGCCGGCATGGTTGGCGATCACGCGCTTGCCGGTTTTCAGCTGCCGATCCTCGAGGGCGAACCGAACGAGGTCCGCGCGCCAGAGCGTGAGGGCGAAATCGGGGGTCATGGTTTAGCTATAGGCCAGGAAACGGGCGAGCCTGTCGGACGCAGCCTGCGGATTCCGCGCGCCTTCGATCTGGGCCAGCAGGGCCGGAGACAGCGCTGTGTCATCCGCATCCGTCGTCGCGGCCGTTTTCGCACTGATCACAGTGGCCGATCCAGACTGTTGGGCGCTGACGCCGCGTTTGTCGTCATTCTCTTCGGCTTGTTGAACCGTTTCTCCCGTCGCGCCTCCCGACAGTGCGTCGGTGTCTGTCAGATTGGCGCTGCCGCCATCCACGCTGGTGGCGCCATTCGCGGGTTGTGACCCGGTTTCGCTGTCACGGTCACCCATGGGATTGGCTTGCGCGAAATTCTGCAGATCGAGCAAAGCGGCGAACAATTGCGACGACAGGCTTTCATTGATCTTGCCTGCCTTTTCTTCGCGGTTCAGCTCAGGCGCTGCGGCGGCCTGTTCGTTCTCTCGGGCGTCTTCGGGCTTTTTGGTGGGATCGGGCAGCGCCATCTCGCCCAGGGCGGCGCCCCTGGCGTGCTTGGTGTCCCAGGGTGTCCATGAGGGGCCGGTAATGGCGCTGGCGCTCATGTGTCTTCTCCTGACGTCTCGTTCCCGAAGGCCGGGTCACAGGTTGCGGCCGGTCGGTCTTGCCGTCCAAATCTGCATATCGGCAGTTTCTTCCGCCTTCAGCTCGCCTCTCACGGGGCAGCGCCGCCGCTTTGCTGCGGCGCTGAGCGCCTTGTCATACAAGCGCTCTTCAGACAATTGAGCCGGGGCTGGGCTCTATAGCGTCCCGTCCGTATTCGCATGTCCGGGGAAATGATGTGCAACGCTTGTGCCGCGCACGCGCGACAGGCCTAGCGCAATTCCAGATCCCGCCAGAGCTGAGGCTGGATGTCTTCAGGGGCGCGGGTGCGGTCCGAGATCAGCCAGTAGGCGCGCTCATGCACCAGCGGGATGTTCGGCATGGCCTCCAGGAAAATCGTTTCCGCGCGCCGGAACTGCACCGCTCGCTCTTCGGGGTCGATCATGGCGTAGGCGTCCGCCATCAGCGCGTCGAAACTCTCGCGTGCTGCGCCAGACCAGTTGGTATTGTCAGCGAAGCCGTTGCGGGAGAAGGGTTGCAGCATGAAGTCGGGATCCGATTTCAGACCGCGATCAAAGCGGGCCAGCGCCACATCGAAATCCCCGGCGTCCACCGCCTGATAAAGATCGAGCGGATAGCTGGCGAGCAGCTCGCCCTCCACGCCGATCCGTGACCAGTCGTCCAGGATTGCGATGGCCAGTCGGTCGCGGTCGCCGGCGGTCGCACGCACGGTCAGCCGCAAAGGCGATTGCGCTGTGAAGCCCGCTTCGGCCAGCAAGGCGCGGGCGGCGTCAGGGTCCGGGCGCGGAGGCGTATAGGCGTCACCGTGTCGGGGAATCACCGTGTCGCTTGATTGCGCCTCGCCATTGAAGAAATGCGTGTTCAGGAACGCCCGGTCGAGCCCCAGGCTCAAGGCGCGCCGAACCCGTGGGTCGCTCAGATAGGGCTGGGCGCAATTGAGCTTGAGATAGGTCAGGATCGGCGCCGGATAAGCGTGCAGCTGATCGCCCACCGTCTCGCGCAGAAAGCCGATCTGGTCGGTTGGCGGGCGCTCGGCCAGGTCATAATCGCCGGCCCGGAACCGCCTGGCGCGGGCGGAGGGGGTGTCGATCACATCCACGCTGATGGCGTTGACCTTGACGCTGTCGGCGGCAGTGAAACGCGGGTTTTTCACCAGCTGCAAAGACAGCGCTTCGTGGCGGTCCAGCACGTAAGGTCCGGCCGAGACCCAGTGTTCAGGCCGGATCCAGTCATCAGGATACGCTTCGACCTGATGGCGGGGCAGGGGGTAGAATTCGCGCATCAGCACCGGGAAATTGCCCACTGGGCGGTCCAGCTCGAACACAACGGTGCGCGGGTCAGGGGCGCTGACGGCGATGGTGTCGGGATGACGCTCGCCCGCTAGCGCTTCGCGCGCGCCGATCACGGCGAAGAAGTCGCCCAGATCCGCAAAGCCCGTGGTGGGATCCACGGCGCGCCGGGCGGTCCAGACCACATCGTCCGCGGTCAGGGGCGCGCCGTCCGACCAGACCAGGTCAGGCCGCAAGGTGAAGCGCCAGACGCGCGCATCCTCGCTGCGCCAGGTCAAGGCCAGCCCCGGCGCCAGACCGCCAGAGGGCGCGTATTCGGTCAGCGGGGCGTGCAGCTGCTTGTACAGAAGCGCGGCGGAGGCGAACTGGCCGCGCAGCGGGTCCAGGCTGTCTGGCTCGGTTTCGATGGCGACGCGAAGCAGATCATCCGGCGTTGACCCGGCGCCCCCACAGGCGGAGGCCGCAAGTCCCGTCATCCCCGCCAAACCTGTGACCAGCGTCTGCCGCCGTGTCAGCTTCACCATGGGCCCCTCCCCGTTTCACGCGGGAAGACTAGCATTGCGCCAGGCAGAGCCGCCAGTGGCTTAACCGGCCTTCAGCCCGCCCACAAAGCTCTCAAAGACCTTGAAGCTGTCTTGCGGGCCTGGGCTGGCTTCGGGGTGGTGCTGCACCGCCCAGACCGGCTTGTCGGTCAGCTTGAAGCCGCAATTGGTGCCGTCAAACAGCGAGACATGGGTCTCGACCGCGCCCTCGGGCAGGCTGTCGCGATCCACGGCGAAACCGTGGTTCATGGACACGATCTCCACCTGACCGGTCTCGATGTTTTTCACCGGATGGTTCGCGCCGTGATGGCCCTGAACCATCTTCTGGGTTTTTGCGCCAAGCGCCAGCGCCAGCATCTGATGGCCCAGGCAGATGCCCAGAACCGGCACGCCGGCCTCGATCACGCCGCGAATCGTCTCGAGCGCGTATTCGCCGGTGGCGGCGGGGTCGCCGGGACCATTGGAGACGAGAACGCCGGCGGGGTTGAGTTTGAGGACATCCTCTTTGCTCGCTCTGCCCGGCACGACTTGTACGCGGGCGCCGGCGGAGACCAGGCGGCGCAGGATGTTGGCCTTCACGCCATAATCGAGCACCACAACCAGCGGGCCGTCTTCGGGGCCTTTGGCGAAGCCTTCCGACCAGCCCCAATCGCCGTCTGTCCAGTCATTGGCCGCGTCGCAAGCCACCGCGCCCGCCAGCTCGACGCCTTCCATGGGCGGGGCGTTCTTGGCTTGGGCTTTCAGAGCGGAGATATCGAGCTTGCCGTCGCGGGCATGGGCGATGGTGGCCATGGGCATGCCGGTCTCGCGGATGCGGCGGGTGATGGCGCGGGTGTCGACGCCCGTGATGGCGATGATTTCGCGCGCCGCCAGCCATTCGTCAAAGCCGGTCTCGGCCCGCCAGCTGGCGGGCGGGGTGATCTCTTCGCGGCTGACCATGCCCACGGCCGCCTTGCGGGCGATGGCGCTTGCCGCTTCCTCGTCTTCGGCGTTGGCGCCCACATTGCCCACATGGGGGAAGGTGAAGCACACGATCTGGCCCGCATAGGAGGGATCGGCCAGGATTTCCTGGTGTCCGGTCATCGCGGTATTGAAACAGAGCTCGGCGACGGCGGAGCCGGTCGCGCCGGCTCCCGTCCCGTAAAACACTGTACCGTCAGCCAGAATCAGAGCGGCGGTCGCCCATTCGGGCTGGATATCCGATGATGGTGATTGCATCGGCACTTGATTCTTGACTGCTTCCGGCATAGGTGCTCGCCTCCTGACACGCGCGGGGCCGCGAGCTGGGCTCCAGCGGCGGGCGGTTAAACGCGCGGAACGTAGGCGAGCGGCGAGGCCGGGTCAAGCAAAAGGCCGCGCTGCAAATTCTTGTAATTTCAATGGCTTGGCGCTTATCTGCAGCGCCGCCGCAAATAGGTGCCCTCATGTCGCTTCGCGACCGCATCCTCTCTGACCTCAAAGACGCCATGCGCGCTCAGGATAGCACGCGTGTCTCCACGCTGCGTCTCATCCAGGCCGCCATCAAGGATCGCGACATCGCCGCGCGTCAGGAAGACCGCTGCGATGGCTGCGACTTGCCTGAAATCCAGGCGATCTTGCAAAAGCTGCTCAAGCAACGCGAAGAGAGCGCTGAGACGTATGAAAATGCGGGTCGGCTTGATCTCGCCGAGCGCGAACGCGCGGAAGCCGAGATCGTCAGCTCTTACTTGCCGGAACCCATGAAGCCCGCCGAAATCGCCCAGGCCGCCCAATCCGTGGTCAGCGAGCTTGAAGCGGGAGGTCTGAAAGACATGGGCCGCTGCATGGCGGCGCTTAAAGAGCGCTATACCGGCCGCATGGATTTCGCCAAGGCCGGCAAGGAAGTGAAAACTTTGCTGCAAGGTCAGGCTTAGGCTCCTAGCCGTCTGACCCGGGCCGGTTTATGCTGTCGGGCTGGAGGATGTTCAGTTCGTGGCGATTCCCGACGGTTTCAAAGACGAGATCAAGACGCGCATCCGCCCATCCGAGCTGATCGGGCGTACGGTGCCGCTCAAGCGGCAGGGCCGCGAGTTCGTCGGACTGTCTCCGTTCAAGAAAGAGCGCACGCCCTCGTTTTTCGTCAATGACGAGAAGGGCTTCTACCATTGCTTCGCCAGCCAGGAGCATGGCGACATCTTCACCTGGCTTCAGAAAACCCAAGGCCTGAGCTTCATGGAAGCGATCGAGGCCCTGGCTCAGGAAGCCGGGCTGGAAGTGCCGCGCATGGAGCAGCGCGACCCCCAGCAAGAACAGCATCGCAAAACTCTTCTCGACTGGATCGCGCTCGCTCAGGAGTATTTCACACGCTCTCTTTATGCGCCAGAAGGCGAAGAGGCGCGGCTTTATCTGGAACGCCGCGGGCTCAGCCGATCCGATATGGAGCGCTTTGGTCTGGGGTTTGCGCCCGATAATCGCCGCGGCCTGACCCGTGCGCTGATCCAGAAGGGCGCGAGCGCGCAAGACTTGTCGGACGCCGGCCTGTCGATCCTGCCCGATGATGGCGGCGAGCCTTATGACCGGTTTCGCGGCCGGGTGATGTTTCCCATCAAGGATGCGCGCGACCGCCTGGTGGCCTTTGGCGGCCGGGCGATGAGCAAAGACGTCCGGGCGAAATACCTCAACTCGCCCGAGACCGAGTTGTTTCACAAAGGCTCTCTGCTCTATCGCTATCCCGAAGCGCGCGCCTTCGCCCATGATCCCAAGGTGAAGGCCAAGGGCCTGATCGTGGCGGAAGGCTATATGGACGTGATCGCCTTCGCCCGCGCCGGGTTGGGCCAGGCCGTGGCGCCGCTCGGCACGGCGCTCACGGAAAACCAGCTGCGTTTATTATGGCGCGCCGGACCGGAGCCTGTGGTGTGTCTGGACGGCGACGCCGCAGGCACGCGGGCAGCGGCGCTGGCGGCGGAACGCGCGCTGGATTTGCTGGAGCCGGGGCGCACGCTGCGCTTTGTCTTTCTGCCCGATGGCCAGGACCCCGACGATCTGTTGCGCGAGCGCGGCGCCCAGGCGCTCAAGGACGCCATCGATGACGCCAAGCCCTTGATCGACGTGTTATGGCGGCGTGAAGTGGAGCTTGAACCACTGGATGACCCGGACCGCCGCGCGGGTTTCCGTAAACGGATCAAGGCGCTGGTCGCCAAGATCAAGGATCCCGACATCAAGGCGGAATACCGCGCCGAGTTTGATGTGCGCATCGACGCGCAGTTCGGGCGTACGCCCCAGGCCGGGTTCCGACCGGATCGAAACCGGGGCGGATATACAGGGCGCGGCGCCGGTCGGCGCTTCATGCCACTGCAGCCGCCCACCGCGGAACTGGTGGCGCAGCGCAAGCACAAATCGCCGTCTGCGCCCTTGCGTCAGCTGCTTCTGGCGGTGATCGAACACCCCGAAATCGCTGAGGCCGAGGCCGAGACTTTGCTGCAAATCTCGTTCGGAACGCTTGACAGCCTTAGGGACGCGATTCTAGACGCGTGTTTCTCTGGGGAGTCTCTGCCTGTCGGCGGACTGCGCGATGCGTTGTCTCGACGGGGTTTCGGCCCCCAACTGACACGGTTGGCTGTGGACAAAGCGCCCATGCGCGCCAGTCTTGGGGGGAGTGAGGCGGATGCTGACAGCCGGCTTGAGGCTTGGCGCAGGCTTTCGGCTTCTTATATGGAAAGAGTTGCGCAAGACGCTCAGGACCGACCAAGACACGCCGACTTCTTTGAAGAGGGTGATTCTGACGCCCTCAAAAATTACCTCGTCGCGGAGCGGCGGGGTCGACAGCGCTAGCGCGCGCCTACGCCGCCCTTTGTGCGCGCAGCCAATGAAATCCTCCGGGAGCATGATCACCGAATGAGCAAAGCCGCCGCTGAAAACGCTGAAGCGACCTCTGAAAATCAGGACGGCCCGCTGCTGGACCTGACTGATCAGACCGTCAAAGCCATGATCAAAACCGCGAAAAAACGCGGTTATGTGACCCATGACGAGCTGAACAAGGTCCTGCCGAGCGAAGAATTCAGCTCCGAGCAGATCGAGGACATCCTCGCCCAACTCTCCGAGATGGGGATTACGGTCGTGGATTCCGAAGAGGATGCGGACACCGACGCGTCCGGCGCCGAGGCTGATGACGAGGAGGACGAGGAAAAGTCCACCGCCGTCACCAAGAAAGCCAAGGCGGACGTCGTCGCCGGTCAGAACACCACCTCGGCGCAAGACCGCACCGACGACCCGGTGCGCATGTATCTGCGCGAGATGGGTTCGGTCGAGTTGTTGTCGCGCGAGGGCGAGATCGCCATCGCCAAGCGCATCGAGGCGGGCCGCAATGCGATGATCCGCGGGCTGTGCGAAAGCCCGCTGACCTTTGAAGCCATCATGGTCTGGCGCGACGAGCTGCGCGAAGGCCAGGTCCTGCTGCGTGACATTATCGACCTGGACGCCACCTATGGCGGCGTGCGTGAAGACGCTACGGCGGTGTCTGAAGATGATGAAGACGGCGAAGGCGAGGGTGACGAGGCCAAGGCCGATGACGCCGACGCCAAAACCGATGATGAGTCCTCTGACAGCGAAGACGGCGAAAAAGCCGAAGGCGAGTCCGAAGGCGACAGCGACGACGATGATGATGATGACGGCGCGAACATGTCGCTTGCCGCCATGGAGGCCGAGCTGCGCGACGGGGTCATGGAGACCCTGGACGCCATCGCCACCGATTTCGACGTCTTCCGTCAGCTTCAGGACCGTCTGGTCTCCTCGCGCCTGTCCGGCAAGCATCTGAGCGACAAGGACCAGGCCGCCTATGACGATGTGTTCGAACGCATCGTGGCGAACCTCAATTCGCTGCACCTGAACAACGCCCGGATCGAGGCGCTGGTCGAACAGCTGGACGCCATCAACAAGAAACTGATGGGCCTTGAAGGCAAGCTGTTGCGCATGGCGGAAGCCCATGGCGTGCCGCGCACGGACTTCCTCAAATCCTATCAGGGCCATGAGCTTGATCCTGACTGGCTGAAAGACATGTCCGGCAAGACCAAGGCCTGGACGCGTTTTGTCGAGCGTGAAGAGAAAGAGGCGGGCGAGCTGCGCGAACAGATCGCCACTCTGGCTCAGGAATCCGGCGTTCCGATCGATGATTACCGCCGCATCGTCGCCACCGTTCAGAAAGGCGCTCGCGAAGCCCGCGTCGCCAAGAAGGAAATGGTGGAGGCCAACCTGCGTCTGGTGATCTCCATCGCCAAGAAATACACCAATCGCGGCCTGCAATTCCTCGACCTCATCCAGGAAGGCAATATTGGCCTGATGAAGGCGGTGGATAAGTTCGAATATCGCCGCGGCTACAAGTTCTCCACCTACGCCACCTGGTGGATCCGTCAGGCCATCACCCGTTCGATCGCCGACCAGGCGCGCACCATCCGTATTCCGGTGCACATGATCGAGACGATCAACAAGATCGTGCGCACCAGCCGTCAGATGCTCCACGAGATCGGCCGCGAGCCGACCCCGGAAGAGCTGGCGGAAAAGCTCTCCATGCCGCTGGAAAAAGTGCGCAAGGTGATGAAGATCGCCAAGGAGCCGATCTCCCTTGAAACCCCGATCGGGGACGAGGAAGACAGCCATCTGGGCGATTTCATCGAGGACAAGAACGCGGTTCTGCCCATCGACGCTGCGATCCACTCCAACTTGCGCGAAACCACCACTTTGGTGCTCGCCTCGCTCACCCCGCGTGAAGAGCGCGTGCTGCGCATGCGCTTCGGCATCGGCATGAACACCGACCACACTCTGGAAGAAGTGGGCCAGCAGTTCAGCGTGACCCGCGAGCGGATCCGCCAGATCGAAGCCAAAGCCCTGCGCAAGCTCAAGCACCCGAGCCGCAGCCGCAAGCTGCGCTCCTTCCTGGACAGCTAGAGCGCTGCCGACAGACAGCCCCGAAAAGCCCCACTGGAAACAGCGGGGCTTTTTGCTGTTCGGGGCGCAACCAATGGGGCGGCGGGGCGTTTGGTTCTGAAGCGCCTTTTCTTTTCCTGCGCCCTGCGCAAATCTTGCCGGATGAACCCTCTGCCCCTGTTCCGCTCTCTCGTCCTGTTGATCCTTCTGACGAGCGCCTGTGCGCTGTGTCCAGAGACTGCGTTCGCGCAAGCCGAAGGCGGTGAGGCGGGCGGCGAGATCGCGCTTGAGACCGATGCGCCGTCCGACGCCGCCATCGCGCAACGCATCGCCACGATCTTTGGCGAGATCGACACCCTGTCCGGGGTCGAAATCAGTGTTGAGTCAGGCGTCGTCACCCTGACGGGGGAAACCCTGACCGCCGACGCCGCCAGCCGCGCCGAGGCGCTGGCGCTTCGGGTCGAGGGCGTGGTGACGGTGGAGAACCGGATCGACCGTGATCTGTCGGTCTCCACCCGCGTCGCGCCCGCCATGGGCGGGCTGGAGACGACACTGCAGGATCTCGTGCGGATCATTCCGCTGCTGGCCTTGGCGATGGCGGTGTTTCTGGTCCTTGGCGGGATCGGCTGGCTTCTGAGCCGCTGGGACGGACTGTGGCGGTTGCTCGCGCCCAACAGCTTTGTGGCCGATCTTCTGGGCTCCACGGTGTTCAGCCTGTTTGTGGTGTTCGGACTGGTGTCGGCGCTGACCTTGCTGGACGCCACGGCGTTTCTCGGGGCGCTCTTGGGCGCCGCGGGGGTGATCGGTCTCGCGGTCGGGTTCGCGGTCAAGGACACAATCGAGAATTACATCGCCTCGATCATGCTGTCGGTGCGTCAGCCGTTCCGCCCCAACGACCATGTGGTCATAGACGGGCAGGAGGGGCGGGTGATCCGTCTCACCTCGCGCGCCACCGTGCTGATGACGCTGGAGGGCAATCATCTGCGCCTGCCCAATGCGCTGGTCTTCAAGGCGGTCATTCTCAACTACACCCGCAATCCCGAGCGCCGGTTTGATTTTGTTCTCGGCGTCGACCCCGAGGATGATCCTCTGTCTGCGGTCGAGACCGGCCTTGAGGCGCTCAAGGCTCTGAAGTTCGTCATGACCGAGCCGGACCCGGCGGCGGGCATTCGCGAAGTGGGCGATTCCACCATCAACCTGTTCTTCTCCGCCTGGATTGACCAGACCGCAGCCGATTTTCTCAAATCGCGCTCGGTGGCCATTGCAACCGTCAAGGCGGCGCTCGATTCTGCCGGCTTCACCTTGCCCGATCCGACCTATCGCCTGCGGATCGACAGCGGGTCGCTGCCGACGGCGGCGAAGCCAAAACCTGCGCCCGACACAGACCGCGCACCCGTACGACCTGCTAAGACGCCGAGCGCTGAGATCACAGACGTCGCGCCGGACACCTCGCTGGCCGAACGCGTCGAGGAAGAGCGCCGGGAGACCCAGGCGGGCGACCTGCTCTCCGAAGACGCGCCGAGCGAATAGGCGGGGACGCTCCCTCGGCCTCACCTCACATAGCAAAGGATAGACTATGAGCCAGTCAGATCTGACCGTCCGGGCCGCGCGCCCGCGCGACGCCGCGGCGATCGCCCGTCTGTCGCGCGAACTCAATGAAGTCGTGGGCGATTCAACCGAGCACTGCACGCCCGATAACATCAAGACCACCCTGTTCGGTCACGACGCCAGCTTTCATGTGCTGGTTGCGTCGGCCGCGGATGGCGAGCCCATCGGCTATGCGGTTTGGCACGCCTATTACGATAGCGGGCATGGCGGCGCCGGCGCCTGGCTGGCCGAGGTTTGCGTCGGCAAGGCTGGTCGCGGCGAGGGCGCCGGCCGGGCGCTGTTTGAAGCCGTGGTCGAGGATGTGCGCGAAAGCCCCGCCACCTTCCTGATGTGGACCAGCTCTGAAACCGAAGCCGCCGAAGCGCTCTATGAAAGCTCGGGCGGTTTCGCGAAACCCGTCAGGCGCTGGGAGCTGAACGGGCTTTAAGTAGGAAGTGCAGCGAGATGCCGCTACTGTATTTTATTTTTACATCCGCTTGAGTGGCCTTAATAGGCGAAAACCCTTAGCTGTGAATCAATCCATGGTTCGGAAAACGCTATGAAAAATGATATGGCTGGCCTCTCGTCTGGTGACATGAAACATACTGCAATTCTGTTGCAAAGTTTGAGTCCAAAACAAATTGAAATGATTGCGCTGAGGAATGCGGCGCGAATTATGCCTTTTTATTCAATTTACTCAAAAGATTTCAATGTAATATATGCGTGGAAGGATCATATGCTATCCCTTTTTAAGGTGATTTTGTGTATGAGGGCCGTTGGCGACGGAAAATATATAAAAAATATCGCAATTGATCTAATGAATACTTCTAATAATGTTTCAGCATTTCTTTCGGGCGCAGAATTGCAAACATTTCAGTCGATATCAAACTGCATTATAGGTTCCGTTAATGTAATCGGAGGAAATAAAGTTTCAAGTTTGGTGTCATCGTTTGGAAGTGCAATTTCATTAAATAGAAATTATTTCCCGGACAGAACTGAAATAATGTCTTTTATAGAAAGGGATATAGCGCATGCAAATTCTAAAAACAAAGATATTGAAAATGAACTATGGTCTGAAATTCCAAATTGGCTATTTTCTGACTTAAGTCAAATAAAGAAATATTTATCTAGTATTGACGGTTTCGAAGCGTGGAGTGTTATTTATTCGGAATTTGCGGGCATTGGTGTTGGGAATAAATTATTCACTAAAGAAGTAACTGAATTACTTCTGAGCAAGGGTGTAAATTTCTGGCGGGTTAGCGATCAACGTCCTGCTTCGAAAATTATGCGCGAAATCTGTGATTCTGTCGGTTTGGGGGCGCAGAACTCTGAAGCCATTTCTTCATCCATATCAGCACCTAAAGATAATGATTTTATACTAGGCCAATCTTTATTGAGTGATGATTCAAATCTGACTCCTGCTGATCTTAAGCCTGAGCAAGTGCCGCAGCAAAATTCATATGATCCTGAACCTAAGGCCTCAGAGAAAAGATCTAGCCAAGTTTTTAGCGATCAAGCTGATATCCAGCACGACAACCCCACGCTGAAAGACGAGCTGGGGCGGTCGCCCTTTGTGGAGGTGATGGTGGATCGGCTGCAAAGCCTGCATGCAGATCAGCTCAAGCGCGGGCAGGGTTTCGCGATCAATCTTCACGCGCCCTGGGGGGCGGGTAAATCCACCATCCTGAAAATGATGGAGGCGCGTCTGACCACAGATCGGCGCTTTAAGGATCGCTGGATCGTGGTCAATTTCAACGCCTGGGAAAATGAGCGCCGCCGTCCGCCCTGGTGGGCGATGTTGGAGGCGGTCTATAGGGGAATTTGTGACGGGCTTGGGTTTAACTGGCGTGCAGGTTTGATCTTTGCAAGATGGGCGCGCTTCAACTTCATGGGCAATGTTTTTCCCGTTTTAGTCGCAATAGGTGTGGCTGCAGCGTGTACTTACTTGGTCTGGACGCTCGGTCTTGAAAATAATGCGGGCAAAGTCATCACAAGTGTTATCACAGCGCTAGTGACCTTGGCTGGGACCGGGTTTCTAGTCGCACGCGGACTAGTTTTTGGGTCCAAGCAATACGCCGAACAACATGAGGTGATGACTCGCGATACACTGGGGCGCGTTCGCAAACTGTTCAAAAGCTTGATCGACATCACGGACCGTCCGCTTTGTATCATGATCGACGATTTGGACCGGTGTGACGCGGACTATCTGGTGGAATTGCTTGAAGGCATTCAGACCGCATTCCGGCATCCCAATGTGGTCTATGTGGTGGCGGCGGATCGCAAATGGATCAAATCGGCCTTTGAGCACCGCTATAATGACGCCTTCGCTCAGGTGGAGGGCATGGGCCAGCCGCTGGGGTATCTCTTTCTGGAAAAGATTTTCCAGCTTTCCACGCCGTTGCCCGCTCCTTCACACAACGCACAACGCAGATACTGGCAGAAATTGTTGGGTGAGGATGGGGAGGCGCAATCGCTCTCGCCTCAGCCCACGGCGGAGGACTTGCGACAATTGCGCCAGCAAGCGGAATCGCGGATCGAAACGGCAGACACCTATGAAGAGATCGAGGCTATCGTCGAACAATCTGAAGCGTCTGAAGATTCAGAAGCCTTGCAGGATGAAATCCGATCAGCCGCCTTTGAACGCGCGAGCCGATCGGAAACTATTGAGCGCGAAGCTAAACACCGTCTAGCGCAGCTCTCCACCATTATTCCGTTCAATCCGCGCAATATGAAACGCTTGCTGAACACCTACACGCTGAGGGTGGGCGAGGGCTTCTCTGGCGGAGTGAAGCCGGAAGTTCTGGCGCGCTGGGTGGTTCTGGAACACAGCTATCCTGAACTGACGGACCTGCTGGCCGAACAGCCTGATCTCGCCAGGCACTTTCAGGAAGAGGCAGATAAGCTGGAGGGTTTACCGCCTTTGGTGCAGCAATGCCGGGATCGGAAACAGGTGTCCGAGATTTTCTGGAAGACGGTTGAAGGCGTGTCAGCTCCCCTGACCGTGGAGGATGTGCGCAAGCTGACCCGCTCCATGGTCTAAAGAAGGCGGCCTGACCTGCTGGCGCTAGGTCTTTACCCGCAGCACGACCCGCTGCTGGGCGCATGCGGGGAGGGCAGGGTGAACGGATCGCCCGTCTCCTGACGCGGGGCGTCATTGGCCGGGGCCGGGCGTAGCTCGACCGTGGCGGAGACGAATTTGAGACCGTCCAGTTTCTCGATCAGGGCGTCATCACTGATCGCCAGCGGGCGGTGATCGACGAGCTCCGGCGCGTCAAAGCCGGTGTCCTCGGCGATGGCGAGAAAATCTGACCAGGCCAAAGCGCCAGCCAGGCATTCGCCATAGAGCACCGGGTCGGTGCGCAGGTCTTCCGGCACGGCGCGCTCGGCGTAGACATCCGCGAAATGCATCACACCGTCAGGCTTCAGAAGATGACGCACGCCCGCAAACACCGCCGGTTTGTCAGTGGAGAGATTGATCACGCAGTTTGAGATGATCAGATCAAAGCTGCCCGCTTCAAGGTCGAGCTGGTCGAGCGCCTCGATATAGCCCTTGAGGAAGCGGGTGTTGGGTTTGGCATAGCCGAAGCGATCGGCGTGCCAGGTCTCATGCTCAAGCGCGACGGCAAGCTGGTTGTCGGTCATGTCGACGCCGACGACTTCGCCGGTTTCGCCCACCAATTGGGCCAGCAGGAACACGTCGCGCCCCGTGCCGCAGCCCAGATCGAGCACGCGCTTGCCTGTGATGCCCTCGGGCGCGATCAGGCCGCAGCCATAGTATTTGTTCGCCACCTCGGGATGGATGTTTGTCAGCGCGTCACGGATATGGGGTTCGGGCGCGGAAATCTCGCAGCAGGCGTCTGATTTCAGATCGCCGCTCGATTGCAGCACGTCGCCATAATAATCCCGAACCTGTTCGCGCATGTCTGACCTTCCAAGCCGCCGCTGAATTGATGCGGGACTGTTTCAGATTTACCCCTGAGGGTCGAGACACAGACTGGTGAGGCTGAAGGAGACGCGCATATGCCGCAGACGATGCTGGAGATCGAAACCCGCGGGCCGGGGCTTTACGAGGTTACCCGCGAGGCGGCGCGGTTCGTGGCGGCGTCCGGCATGGAGGAGGGGCTTCTGACCTGTTTCGTGCGCCACACTTCGGCGTCCGTAGTGATCCAGGAGAACGCCGACCCTGACGTGCAGCGCGATCTGCAGGCGTTTTTCGCGCGGCTGGTTCCGCGCTCGGATGATCCGTCGATGGCTTGGCTCAGCCACACCACCGAAGGCCCGGACGACATGCCCGCCCATATCAAGTCCGCGCTGACGGCGGCTTCAGTGGGCGTGCCGGTCAGCGGCGGCCGGTTGATGCTCGGAACCTGGCAGGGGCTCTACCTGTTTGAGCATCGAGACCGGCCGCATGTCCGGCAGATGGTGCTGCACCTTTCGGCCTAGCTCGCCGCTTTCTTCCGGCGCAGCAGGCGACGGAAGCCGATGACGACGCCGGAGATCACCGGCACTGCGATCACCAGCCAGGGCAGGGCGCCGGCGAGGAACAGGATCAGGCTGGCGACGGAATTGGCGAACACCTCGCCCATTTCCTTGAACGCGCGCCCGATGGGATTGAAGGTTTCAGGCTCCACCACCTGACGCTCGGCCTGATAGTTCAGCGTCAGCATGGAGGTGTTCACCCGCTGGCGCAGGGCGGCCAGAACGCTCGCCTGGGCGTCGAGACTGGCCTGCACGTTCGCGAGCTCCCGCTCCACCGCCAGCAGATCACTGAGATCGCCGTCGCGGGTTTCCAGAAGCTGTTGCAAGCGGTCGCGCAAAGTGGTCTGGGCCGCAACGCGCGCGGCGGTGTCGACAATGCGCGTGGTCAGATCCTCGACCGAGGTCTGGTCTGACAGCACCTGACCGCCCAGCTCTTCGGTCTCGCCTTCAAGCCCGGCGCGGAACTCCACGATCCAGTCCGGCGCGGCGCGCAGCTGCAGATAGGCGCTGGGGCGCGGCCCGTCGGCGTTGTTCACCTGAGCGCGGATCACCTGGCAGGTCGCGGGACTCGCGGTCTGACACGCCGCCACATGGCCGGCCTGTGTGGCCGCCAGAACCTCGCCCGGCAGCTCCAGGCTGGTTTGATAGGTGTAGGCCAGCAAGGGCGCTGAGACGTCCTCTGGCGCGGTCTGAGCGGCGCCGGAGCCTGAGGCCGTCACGGCCTCTGACCGGGCGCGCATGGGGGCGGGGGCCGCCTGCGGGGCCTCCATCATCGCCATGTCATCGACCATATAGCCTTCGGAATCGGTGGTGTAGCTCGATTGTTGATCGCAGCCGACCAGCGCGGCGCTGGCGATCAGTATCAGTCCTGTGGTCCGAACCATGTGGTCTCTCCCCTCAATTCGCCCGTGTGAACCTTATCATGCGCAGAGCCTAGCTGAACCGGAGTTGAAAGGGCGCGGCGATTTCAAGGCGATTGCGAGGCGGCCCTTGCAGCTCCTTCGGTCAGCGCCTGCGTCAGTTCGGCGGGTGCGCCCGCGCCGCTATTTGCTAGTCTGGATGAAAGCGCGGCGCTCTGATTCGCGCCGCCTCGCCAAGGAGCTCGCCCATGACCACCGCCCCGCTCGGATCCAAAGCCAATCCCAGCAAACACGATTGCCTGCCCGACCTCGCCGATGACGAGCCCTATTTCGTCATCCGCGCCGACGACCCGCTGGCCAACGCGCTTGTGGAGCTGCACGCCTATATCGGCGCGGGCCAGGCGGGCGCCGCCCATAACAAGCTGGCGGAAATCATGGAACTGACCCGCGAACAACCGCCGCGCCCCGCCGGCAGCCCCAAATACCGCGAAACCTTCGCCATCTCCCTGTCCATGGAAGCCTGGCGCGGCCAGCACCCGAAATAGGGGGCTCTGACTCTTTATGTGAGGGGGCGCAGCTGTCAGCGAACTCTCTGACTTTCCGCTATTCAGGTGTCATGGAATGGAAGAGCTGAGCGGCTTCGTCCTCTAATTCGAGGTCGCGCACGCTGTGGACGCAATACAGCCCAGCGCCTAACGCCTTCGCCGTTTCCGGGTTTCCGAAGAACCGTGGGGAGAGCTCGCGCAGGTAGCGAGGCTCTACGATACCGAAGTTTCTTTCAGTTTTGTCGACACACTTGTAGAGAGCATGAGCAACGAGATCGGCTATACAAAGTGCAGGGTGCTCATTTTTCTCTATTGAGTAAATGCGGTCCGCAGAGATATTGCGGAGCTGTTTGGTTGATTCATGAAGGGGGCTGTCTTGGCAGCGGCGTATAAGGTTCGCTAGGGCATCGTAATCGACGTTTGCTCTCTCGAATACAATATCAAGCTGATGCGGCATAAGGGATCGGTTCCCCATAAACCAACCAACGCGCTCTAATAGGTATTGAGCGCACTTATTATAATACTTGCGGGGATTATCCTTGATTGCAGTTTTGTAAGGGCCGAGAGTTTTCTTTTTAGAGATTGCTCCGAAGAAGCGAACTTTTTCTTTGGCCATGCTTTTTGCGAAAAATAGAAGCTCAAAATGCTTCAAATTGGAGCAGTGCAATTCCTGCTTTCCAATTGTCTTTTTTACTGACTCTACACACTCAGACAAACTATCTAGATGCGCGTTAGGCACGATCACGGCGCCCATCGTCATATAAGGTGACGCGCCAGGCTGCTCTGCGTCTCGAACCCTAGCGATGCCGGCTTCGCCGCTTTCGTCGATGAAAAGCGTATAACCATGCGCCATGGACTGCCCTTCCACTTGAGGTGGTGGATAAAGCTACCGGGAGAGAGGTGGAATGCAAGTGGATCAATTTAAGTAATTGAAAGCGAATGTTTCTTTGACAGCGGCATAAAGGATGAAAGTGCGGTTGAGCGCGTCACATCTCGTCGCGATACCGTCCCGAAATATCCGCTTTCGGAGTCTAACGGCACCAATCACCACACCTCACCAAATCACCCCCTCACGACACCCCCACAGGCTCTTCAGCGCCCGGCTTCAGCCAGTCTTGCAGTTCGGCGAGCCAGCCGGCTTTTCGGGCGATCTTGAGGCGGTGTCTGGGGTCACACTCGGCGATCAGGATCTGTTCGTCGCTGCCGGCGCGGGCCAGTAACGCCCCGTCGGGGCCGGCGATGACGGAGTGGCCGGCATAGGCCTGGCCGTCTTCGGTTCCGCAGCGATTGGACATGGCGGCGTAGACCGAATTCTGCATGGCCATGACGCCGATCTCGCTGGCGAAGAGATCGAGATTTTCATGGGCGAGATTGCAGGCGGGGGTGGCGATGATCTCCGCGCCTTTCAGCGCGCAGGCGCGCCAGCTTTCAGGGAAATGCCGGTCATAGCAGATCACCACGCCGACGCGGCCCACAGCAGTGTCATAGACCTCAAACCCCTCGCCATGATCGTAATAGTCTTTCTCCCAGAAGCCGTCGAACTGGGCCACATGGACCATCTCGCTGACGCCGAGCACCGCGCCGTCCGCATCAATGACAGGCGAGGCGTCAAAGCGGCGGCCGTCGCGGGACATGTAAAGATTGGCCACGGTGACGAGCTTGTGGGCGCGCGCCAGCTCTGACAGGCGTTTGAGGGCGGGGTGAGCGCGGTCCATCAGGTATTGCGCGGAGGGGTCATCCTTGGCGGGGGCGCGGCGCTTGGGGAAGAAGGGGCTGAGCTGCAGCTCGGGGAAGACCACCAGCCGCGCGCCCGCCTCGGCGGCCGCTTTCATCAGCCGTTCGGCGGTGTCGAGATTGGCGTCGATGTCTGGCGCCATGGCGTGTTGCAGGACCGCGATTTTGAACATTTCTGATGTGCCCCCGGAGCGCTTGAGGCCAGCATGGCCTTAAAAAACGCACATGTGAAACCTATCTGACAAATATGTCAGTGAAGGTTGGGCTGTAATTTCTTCACCGATAGCGTATACCGCAGTGCAACAGACTCATTTTCATGACGAGGGCGGCATGCAACTCACCATGATGAAGACCAAGCTTCACCGCGCCGCGGTGACGCAAGCGGACCTTCACTATGAAGGCTCCATCTCCATCGACCAGGACCTGCTGGAAGCGGCGGGCATTCTGGTCAATGAGCAGGTGGATGTCCTGAACATCAACAATGGCGAGCGGTTCACCACCTACGCCATCTCCGCGCCGCGCGGCTCCAAGATGTTCGGCATCAATGGCGCTGCGGCGCGTCTGGCCCAGCCGGGCGACCGCATCATCGTGGTGGCCTATGCGGGCATGGCGGCGGAAGAAGCGCGCCAGTTCGTCCCCACTGTGGTGCTGCTGGACGAGAACAATGACGTGGTCAGCGTCGAAGAAGGCTCCGGCCGCAAGCTCGACGCCGCCTAGTTCAGGCCGGGTGAAACACGAAAAAAAGCCCCGCCGGGATCCGGCGGGGCTTTTTTCATGCGTGGATCAACACGCATGGCGTCTAAAAAAGTTAGTCAAACAATGCGTCGATGGAATCCTGGTCCATGGCCAGAAGGTCATCGACATTGTCCTGACCCACTTCCGGTCCGCCAATGGCCGGGCCGTTGAGGTGGAGCTTGGCTTTGCGCTCTTCCTCGGCCTTTTCGTTGGCGGTGGCCTCGGCGTCGTTCACGCCCATGGTCTGGGCGAAGCGCGCCACCCGCTCTTCGATATGCTTGAGCGAGCTGACCACTTTGGACACGCGTTGACCGGTGAGATCCTGGAAGGAGCAGGCCTCGATGATTTTGGTCATCGAATCGGAGACCTCCATCTTGTAGGCGTCCAGATCTTCCGTTTCGCTGCACATGAGCGTTTCAGCTTCGCTCATGATGGTTTCCGTCGCCCGTTCGGTGTCGGCGATCAGCGCTTCCAGTTCGGCGCCCGCGCCCGGAAGCCGGGAATCGCGGATGTCGTTGGGGCGCAGATGCGCGATTTCATCACGGGTTTTCGCGATGTAATCGGCGATGGAATTGAATTCGGCGTGGATCGACTTGTCCAGGGACCCGAAAAACATCTGCATGGTGTCGGTGAGCTGCTGCGCCATGCGCAACACCTCGATCAGCTGTACGTTTTCGAGATCGGAAACTTTCACCGACTCCAGAGACTGGCGTACCCGTGCGGCGACTTCTGCGGCAGGCATGTCGGTCTTCCTTTCACTCCAGCCCTAGCGGGACTTCAACAGCACCACCCCTAACGACGTGTTAGTCATGAGGGGCGGGACGAAGCCCTCGCCCTAGAATTCGCCGATGACGGCGGTCATCTTGGCTTTTAGCGTTCCGGCGTTGAACGGTTTCACGATATAATTGTTCACACCGGCTTTTTTCGCTGCGATCACGTTCTCGGTTTTGGATTCCGCCGTGACCATGATGAAAGGCGTGGCCTTGACGGATTCGTCAGCGCGCACTTTCTGCAGCAGTTCATAGCCGGTCATCGGCTCCATATTCCAGTCGGAGATGACCAGGCCATATTTTTTCTTCTTCATCTTTTCAAATGCTTCGGTCCCGTCCGAAGCTTCGTCCACATTCTCGAACCCGATCTGCTTGAGCAGGTTCTTGATGATGCGAACCATGGTTTTGTAATCGTCCACCACCAGGATCGGCATCGTCATTTCGACAGCCATGACCCTTCCTCCATCCAATTAACGACCATAGCTGAACCCCTCAAAGCTCCTGATTGAGGGCTCAGTACAAAACTGACAGTAGACAAGCGCGGTCAAAATTCGGTTAAACACGCGCCGCAAGTGGAAAGGCAGTGACACATGAGTGATTTTGAGGGCTACGGCATCAACGAGCTGGAAGTGGGGCAATCTGCTGAAATCACGCGGCTCGTGGATGATAATACGGTGAAGCAATTCGCCGAGGTTTCCGGTGATTTCAACCCGCTGCATATGGATGAAGCGTATGCAGCCCGCTCTCCGTTTCGGGGCCGGATCGCCCATGGCGCGCTGGTGGCGAGCTTTATTTCCTGCGTTCTGGGCAATCATCTGCCGGGGCCGGGCGCCGTGTTCGCAGGGATGACGATGCGGTTTGAACGTCCCGTGCGGATCGGCGATACCGTGATCGCGCGCGCCACTGTCACAGAGGTGGACATCAAGGCGCGCCGGGTGAAACTCGCCTGTGTGTGCGAAGTGGAAGGCCAGACCTGTATGGAAGCCGATGCTGAAGTGATTGTCCGCAAACGCCGCAAGAGCACGGCGTAAGGCGTGTCGGTTTATCACGGCTATACGGACCTGCCCGAGGTGTCGCGCGGCTGCGTGGCGGCGCTGGGCAATTTTGACGGCGTGCATCGCGGCCATCGCGCCGTGATCCAGACCGCCTGCGCGTTCGCCAAAACGCTGGACGCGCGCTGCGCCGGGGCGGTGTTCAGCCCGCATCCGCGCCAGGTCTTTGCGCCGGATGCGCCGCCCTTCCTGTTGATGAACGACCATCAACGCGCCCGCGCTTTGAAAGACGCGGGCGCTGAAGCGGTGTTTCATATCCCGTTTTCAAAGGCGATGGCCGCCATGACGCCCGATGAGTTCGTGCGCGAGGTGCTGGCTGAGGGGCTTGGCCTGAGAGGCGTGGTGACCGGCGCGGATTTCTGTTTCGGCAAGGACCGGGCGGGCGATGCGGCGGCGCTGAAGGCGCTGGGCGCGCGCTATGGCGTCGCGGTGACCATCGCTGAAGCGGTCAATCTGGACGACGCGTCGGGCAAGATTTCCTCGACCAATGTGCGCAACGCCTTGCGCGAGGGCGATGTGAAGACCGCTGCGGCGCTGCTGGAGCGTCCTTTCGCCATTGAGGGCGTGGTGTCCAAGGGCGATCAGCGCGGGCGGCTTCTGGGCTTTCCGACAGCCAATATCGGCCTGGGCGAGTATCTGCGCCCCAAATTCGGCGTCTACGCCGTGCGCGCGCACCTGCCGTCAGGCGACAGTGTCGCCGGCGTCGCCAATCTGGGCTCTCGCCCGACCGTGCAGGGGACCGAGGCGCGGCTTGAGGCGCACTTGTTTGACTTTGAGGCCGACCTTTACGGGCAGACCCTGGAAGTCGATCTGATCGACTTCATCCGCTCCGAGCAGAAGTTTGACGGGCTGGACGCGCTCAAGGCGCAGATCGCCGCGGATAGTGCGACGGCGCGGGAGATGCTGGGGGTTTAGATTCCGTTCTAACGCTGAAACCCCGGCCAAGCGTAGCGCAGAGCCGGGGCCTCCATCNNGGCGCTTAAAGCGGAGGTAGGTCCCGGGTCATCGCTTCGCTCGCCCGGGAATTCAGGCATCCTCCCGCCGGAAAAACCGCACGACCGTGTCGCCCGCTTCCAGCGTGTCGATCAGCTCCCAACCGGGCGCGTCGACCTCGACGCCCTTGCGCTCTTCGAGCACGGCGAGCGCGTCGTCTGTCACCCAGGCGCCCTCAATGAGTTTGGCGAGGGC
>NZ_DEMB01000003.1:184842-229285 GCF_002354675.1 Oceanicaulis sp. UBA2681
CCGACCTTTTCCGGCTTGGGGCCGAGATCGGTGGCGCTGCGGCGATGCAGCTTGGTGCAGCCGAACAATTGCAGCGCGTCCACATTGCTGCGGATGGCGCCGCGGGCGGCCGGATCGGTCTCGACAAAGAGCGTAAAGCTCGCCCCGCGGCTGATCGCTTCAAAGCCCAGAGCGCCCGAGCCTGCGAACAGGTCGAGCACGCGCGCTCCGGCAAGCTCAACGCCCCAGGGCGCATGGGTGAGCTTGTTGAACACGCTTTCGCGGACGCGGTCGGTGGTCGGACGGGTGGTGTCGCCCTTGGGGGCGATGATGGCGCGGCCCTTATGGACGCCGGCGACGATCCGCATCACGCTTGCCTTCGCTGGGTTTGCCGCCGGACTTTTTCGGGTCGGCGCGTTTGGATTTGGGTTTTTCATTGGCCTTGGGTTTGGCTTTCGCCCAGCCCTTGGCCGATTTGGACTTGCCCGCGGGCATGATGGAATCCGCGTCTGGTCCTGACTTGTGTTTGCTGCTGGTGGATGGGCCGCGAGAGGCCGGACGCACCGCGCGCGGCTTGGCTTTCGCCGTTCCGGTGCGGGTGTCGGGCTGGGCGGTTTCGCCGGGTTTGAGCGGCAGGCCGCCATTGTCGAGCGGATAGAGCTTGCCCAGCTGGTCGCGCAACACGCCCAGCTTGGCTTCCGACACGTCGCCGCGTTTCAGCGAACCGAGCTGGAAGGGGCCGTAGGCCACGCGCATCAGCCGGTTCACGGTCAGTCCGACGCTTTGCAGCACTTTGCGGACTTCGCGGTTCTTGCCTTCCTTGATGCCCACGGTCAGCCAGACATTGGCGCCGGTCCGGCGATCCACGCTGACCTCGATCGGGCCATAGACGACGCCGTCCACGGTCGTGCCTTTTTCCAGCTCGGCGAGCGCCTTGTCTGTGGCGTGGCCATAGGCGCGCACGCGATAGCGGCGGGTCCAGCCGGTGCTCGGCAGTTCCAGCACCCGCGCCAGCTCGCCATCATTGGTCAGCAGCAGCAGGCCTTCGGAATTGAGATCGAGCCGCCCGACCGAGATCACCCGGCCCATATCCTCAGGCAGCGCCTGAAACACGGTTTCACGGCCCTGGGGGTCGGCATGGGTGGTCAGAAGCCCTACCGGCTTGTGATAGCGCCAGACGCGTGTGGGCGGGCGGGCGCCGATGGATTCGCCGTCCAGCCGCACGTCATCGCCAGCACGCACCTTGAAAGCGGGCGTTTTCAGGGTTTCGCCATTGACGCTGACCCGGCCCGCTTCAATCAGTTTTTCAGCCTCGCGGCGTGAGGCGATGCCGGCATGGGCCAGCACTTTGGCGATGCGTTCGCCGCTGTCTTCAGGCGTGTCAGGGGTAGACGGGGTGTCTGTCAAAACTTGCCAGCGCTCCAGGCCAGAGGTAAGGCCCGCTCATGACGACGCAAAACTCGACGCCAGAACAGGATCGTGAAACGGGCTTTATGCGGCGAGCGCTGGGTCTAGCGCAAGCCGCGGCTGCCGCGGGCGAGACGCCTGTGGGCGCCGTGATCGTCGATCCCGCGACCGACGAGATCGTCGCAGAAGCCGGCAACGCCCCGATTTCAGAGCATGATCCCACGGCCCACGCTGAAATTCGCGCCCTGCGTCTGGCGGCGCAACAGCTTGGCAATTATCGGCTTACCGGGCTGGAGCTCTATGTAACGCTGGAGCCGTGCGCCATGTGCGCGGGCGCGATCAGCCACGCCCGTATTGGCCGGGTGGTTTATGGCGCGTCCGATCCCAAGGGCGGGGCGGTGGATCATGGCCCGCAGTTTTTTGCGCAGCCCACCTGTCATTCCCGCCCGGATGTGACCGGCGGCGTTCTGGCGGACGAGTCGAGCGCCATGCTGAAAGCGTTTTTCCGGGCGCGGCGGAAAAAGCGCCCTGCCTCCTAGGCCCAGCCAAACCACATCATGAAGCCGCGGATGGCGCCCAGCGGGGCCAGGGCCAGATCAAAGATCAGCCACAGCCATTTGACCATCATGGCGTCGCGCACGACCGCGGTGATCCAGCCCGCCAGCGCCACGACGCCCAGGCATCCGCCGCCGAAACAGCCGCCGCGTTCCCTGACTTGAATGATCATCATGGCGATAAGCTCCTGTCCCGAACGCCGTCATGAAACCATGTCGGCGTTCGGCAGGTCGGGATCAAGACTTGGATTTGGGAGGCTGCATGGGGGAGGCGGCGTCGTCGCCCTGGCTCTCGTTCATTTCCATTTCCATGTCATAGGCTTCCACCGTGGCGTAAACCTCGCCCATATCGGTGAAGACATACGCCTCGCTGTCATCGCACACATGCCCCGGTGCGAACGTATCCGCGAGAATCTGTGCGGCCTCGTTGGCGTCGCTGATCTGGCTGGCGTCCACCACGAAGAGCGGGCAGGCGACACGCTCGTAACTGTCCGGGTTGAGCGCGGTGATCACCAGATGGTCCTGGCGCTGGTCTCCGCCCGAATCCGGGCCGCCATTGGGGTCCACATCCATGGACGGGCCTTCGCTGACATAGCGATGGATGGTGGCGTAAGCGCCGCTCTCATTGCGCCGCCATTCCATGGTGGAATGATAGCCGCCGAACAACAGCGTGGCGGGCGGCGTATAAAACTCGGTGCGCTCGCTGCCATTATAGGCGTAGGCGATGCCGCTGCCATGCTCTGTGGAGTGCAGGAAGATGCTCCAGCTGTCATGGGCCGCGCAGGCGGTCTCCCAGACCGGCTCTCCGGGGAGTTGATAGCTGGCGCAATTATCGATCTGGAAATAGACGCTGCCAGGCTCGCTTTGAGCCCATGCGGGCGCGGCGAGGGCGGATACAGCGCCAAGCGCCAGAAATGTACGAAGCATGGAAACGTCCCCTGTGAGTTGAGGCTCCATCTTCACCCGTTGCCCCGCAAACTCAAGCGTTTGTCAGCCGCAGGTTTAATCCGGCCTGAACCCCTGGCCACTCTTCAGGCAGGATGGAGAAGAACACGGTGTCGCGCCGGTCGCCGCGCCAGGTGCGCGAATGCGAACGCAGCGTGCCTTCACGGATCGCGCCCAGTTTCAGCATGGCGGCTTGGCTGCGCTCATTGAGGTGATGGGTTTTTAGCTCCACACGCTGCGCGCCGCAGCCAAAAGCGCGTTCGAGCAGCAAGGATTTGCACGCCGGATTGGTGACGCCGCCGCGATAGGGCGCGCCATACCAGGTCCAGCCGATCTCAACGCGTTGATTGTCCGCATCGATCTGCAAGAAGGCGGTGTGCCCGGCATAGGCGCCGGTCGCTTTCGACCAGACCGCATGGCTGATCTGGGTGCGGTTCGCCTGGCCTTGCAGCATCAGATCAAACCAGGGATCAAAATACGGCCCGTCGCCACGCTTTGTGGTCAGCGCCCAGATCGTCTCCTCCTGCGCCAGCGGACGCAGGGCTTCGCGATGCTGATCGGTCAGGGGCTCAAGCCGGACATGGGCGTTTTCGAGAATTTGCGGATCAAGCTGCATGGGCGCTGCTCAGGTCGAGCATCATGAAGATGTTGAAATCGGTTTCCTGATAGCCGCCAAAAGGCGGGCAGTGTGTGAAACCCAGCTTGGCGTAGAGCGCGACCGCCGCCTGGAAGCCCTGGGTGTTGCCGGTCTCCAGCCACAGCTTTTTCAGGCCTTGTCGGCGCGCCTGTTCGATCAGATGCACCATCAGCGCGCGCGCCGCGCCCTGACCTCGCGCAGCCTCAGCCACGTGCATGGATTTCACCTCGCCGTCGGCGTCTGACAGGGTTTTGAGCGCCACCACGCCCAGCAGCGCGCCGTCCTTGCGGGCGCTCCAGAAGGTGATGTCCGGCGTTTTCAGCCCCGCCACATCCAGAAAATGACAGGTGTCTGGGGGGGATTCCTCCAGCGCGAACGCGGCGTGTGTCTGGAGCAGGGCGGTGACGTCCGGTCGGGCGGGATCATCGATTTGAATGTGCAGCGCAGTCATGGACCAGGCCTTTCCTCCCACAGAATGCTGCAGATGCTAGCACATCGATCCATGGGCGCCATTGTGACGCAGGGTTTTAAGGGTGGATTTTCGCGCCGGGATGACGATAATTAGATAAGCTCTTAAGAACTGTTCGGCGGACCGGGTCCGGATCGCCGCCAAGGGGAGGCCTATCGCCATGAATTTTGAATATTCCGACCTCTGCAAAGACTATCAGGCGCGGGTGCGCGCCTTCATGGACGAGCATGTCTATCCCAACGAGCCGGTCTACGCCGCTCAGATGGCCGCGTTCGGAACCGATCGCTGGCAGGTCCCCGCCATCATCGAGGAGTTGAAACAAAAGGCCAAGGCCGCCGGCCTGTGGAATTTGTTCCTGCCTGACAGCGAAGAGGGCGCCGGCCTGTCCAATTCCGATTACGCGCCGCTGGCGGAAGAAATGGGCCGGGTGCCCTGGGCCAGCGAAGTGTTCAACTGCGCCGCGCCCGACACCGGCAATATGGAAGTCTTTGTGCGCTACGGCACCAAAGAGCATCAGGAAAAATGGCTCAAGCCGCTGTTGGCGGGCGAGATCCGCTCCGCCTTCCTGATGACCGAGCCGGCGGTGGCCAGCGCGGATGCGACGAATATCGAGTGCAAGATCGAGCGTGATGGCGATGAATACGTCATCAATGGCCGCAAATGGTGGAGTTCGGGCGCCGGCGATCCGCGCTGCAAGGTCTTCATCGTCATGGGCAAGACCAATCCCGACGCCGACGTGCATTCCCAGCAGTCCATGGTCGTCGTGCCGGCTGACGCGAAGGGCGTGACCATCGAGCGCTTCCTGCCCGTGTTCGGCTATGACGACGCGCCGCACGGCCATATGGAGATCAAGCTCGAAAATGTGCGGGTGCCCGCCTCCGCGATCTTGCTGGGCGAGGGGCGCGGTTTCGAGATCGCTCAAGGCCGGCTTGGGCCGGGCCGCATCCATCACTGCATGCGCACGATTGGGGCTGCGGAGCGCGCGCTGGAGCTGATGGTCAAGCGCCTGATGAGCCGGGAAGCCTTCGGCAAGCCGATCATCAAGCATTCGGTCTGGGACAGCCGCATCGCCCAGGCCCGCATCGAGATCGAGACCTGCCGTCTGCTCACCCTCAAGGCGGCGTGGATGATGGATACGGTGGGCAACAAGGTCGCTCGCGGCGAGATCGCCATGATCAAGGTGGCCGCTCCGCGCATGGCGTTGAAAGTCATCGACGACGCCATCCAGGCCCATGGCGGCTGCGGCGTCAGCAATGACACCCCGCTCGCCTATTCCTATGCCGGCATCCGCACGCTGCGCCTCGCCGACGGTCCTGACGAGGTGCACGAACGCACCATCGCCCGCCTGGAAGCCAAGAAATGGCTCAACGGCTAAGGCCTATCGATGTTCACGACCCTCAAAGCCCCGGCGGTTGCGCCGGGGCTTTTCTTTTGCGGCCACGCTGTGGATAACCGCGTCTTGAAGTGATCTGATCGCCGTGTCCGCGCGTAAGCTCGTTCGTAGCGACAATGAGAACCGCCATGATGGACTTTCCCGCGACCTGGATTATCGCCGGCCTCGCCGCCCTGTTGGGCGTCGGCATGGGGCTGGGCGCCCTTATCGTGCCGCGCTGGGCGCAAAGCGTCGTGCGGCTGGCGCCGGATCCGCGCTGGAAAGGCGGCTGGTCGGAGTTTCGCGCCAGCTATGGCGGCGCGCTCTTGTTGCTGCACGCCGCGGTGCTGCTGACGATCGCGATGAGCTTTCAGGCGGGCGCCGGCGCTGTGATGGGCGCCAGTTTCGCCGCCAGCTGCTATTGGCTGGGCATGGTGATCGGGCGCGCCCTGTCTATGCTGACGGACGCCGAGCAGGAGACCCGCACCGCCTATAACGCCATGGCGCTGGGCTTCGAGCTGGTGATGGCGGGCGCGCTGGGCGCACCCTTCCTCAGCCATCTGGGCGGCTAGTCCGCCTCAGGCGCCTTCGGCGATGCTCCAGGCGTATTCGGCCATGGGCTGGACGAGAGCGCCCATTTCCTTGGCTTTTTCATTGGACGCATTGCCCTGCAGCGAGCGGGCGTAGACGCCCTGCACGATGCTGGTCAGGCGGAAGATGTTGTAGGCGAAATAGAAATCCAGCTTGGGAATGCCGTCCCGGCCGGTGCGCTCGCAATAGGCTTTGACGTATTCGTCCTCGGTGGGGATGCCCATCGCCTTGAGATCCGCGCCCAGGAAGCCGTTGCGCATGTCTTTCGGCGTACGCCATTGCATCAGCTGATAGGTGAAGTCCGCCAGCGGATCGCCCAGCGTCGACAATTCCCAGTCCAGCACCGCGATGACCTTGGGCTCGGTGGGGTGGAAGATCATGTTGTCGATGCGGTAGTCGCCATGCACGACGCTGGTGCGCTCTTGCGCGGGCGCGTGTTCGGGCAGCCATTCGATCAGCTTGTCCATCGCGGCGATGGTCTGGGTCTCCGCCGCCTTGTACTGCTTGGACCAGCGGCCGATGGAACGCTCGAAATAATTGCCCGGCTTGCCGTAATCGCCCAGACCCGCCGCTTCATGGTCAATCGAGTGAAGATGCGCCAGCGTTGCGTTGGACGCGTCATAGATCGCAGCGCGATCCTCGGGCTTCAGATCAGGCAGATACGGATCCCAGAAAATCCGGCCCTCGACGAAATCCATGATGTAGAACGCCGTGCCGATGACGCTGTCATCCTCGCACAGGCCGAACATGTGCGGGGCGGGGAAGCCCTGCTCGCCGAGCGCCTTCATCACCCGGTATTCGCGGTCCACCGCGTGAGCCGACGGCAGCAGCTTGCCCGGCGGCTTGCGGCGCAGCACATAGCGCGCCTTGGGCGTTTCAAGCTTGTAGGTGGGGTTGGATTGCCCGCCCTTGAACTGCTCGATGGTCAGCGGTCCCGCAAACCCCTCCACATGCGCCTGCATCCAGCGCTCCAGCGCCGCCTGGTCGAATTTCAGCGCGTCTGCGACCGGCTTGGTGCCGGTATAGGTGTCGTCAAGTTGGGACATGGGTCGGGGTCACTCTTGTTGTCTAAGTGGAAATCCCGGACGGTCAGAAAGACCGAGCCGGGACCTCATTGAAGGACTGCGCCAAGGGCGGAGAGAGGCCCCGGTTCGGCGCTGTGCGCCAACCGGGGCGTCAGTCTTACTCTTCGTTCTTGCGCACCACGCCGCGGGCCATGACGAAGTCGATGTCCATCAGCTCTTCGATGTCAGACAGCGGATCGCCATTGGTCGCCACGATGTCGGCGGCGAAGCCCGGCGCGATGCGGCCGATCGTGTCTTCCATCTGCACATGGCGCGCGCCCACGGTGGTGGCGGTGGCGAGCGCTTCCATCTCGGTCATGCCCGCCATGGTGTAGAGCAGGAATTCGCGGGCGTTGTCGCCATGGGCGGAGACGCCGGAATCGGTGCCGAAGGCGATGGTGACGCCGCCCTCATGGGCGCGGCGGACCATTTCCAGCATTTGCGGGCCGACCATGCGGGCCTTGGCGGCCTGGAACGGCGTCATCCAGCCGGCGTCGGCCTGATTGGCCACCCATTCGCCCGCCATGGCGGTGGGCACCAGCACGGCGTCATTGTCGCGGAACAGGCGCATGGAGTCGCGATCCAGATAGGTGCCGTGCTCGATGGAATCGCCGCCTGCGCGCAGGAAGGCGTTGATCCCGGTCACGCCATGGGCGTGGGCGGTGACCCGGCGACCCATCATGTGCGCGGCCTCGACAATGGCTTCCAGCTCGTCTTCAAAGAATTGCTGTTCGACCCCGGCGCCGGTGGAGGAGAGCACCCCGCCCGTGGCGGTGATCTTGATCACGTCCGCGCCTTCCTGAACCAGCTGGCGGGTGGCGCGGGCGCAATCGGCCGGGCCGTTGCAGGCATAGGGGCTGGCGTTCTGGCGCATGAATTCCACGCTCCAGCCGTTCACATCGCCATGACCGCCGGTGGGCGTCACCGCGCCGCCCGCAATGCGCAGGCGCGGGCCGACAATGTCGCCCGCCTCGACGCCGGCGCGCAGGGCGCGCACGGCTTCCATGTCGCCGCCCACATCCTGAACGGTGGTGAAGCCCGCCATCAGGGTGCGACCCGCATACAGGACGCCGTCAATGGCGCGGTCCGCGCTGCCTTCGGTGAAGGCGGAGATGCGGCGGCCCGGGCCTTGTTCGTTGGTGATGTGCACATGGGCGTCGATGAAGCCGGGCATCACCCAGGCGTTCGACAGATCCACGATCTCGGCGCCGTCGGGGCTGACAAAGCCGTTTTCGATCGCTTCAATCGAATCGCCGCGCACCAGGATGGAGACTTCGCTCTGCACGCGTTCCTCGCCGGGCGCCGCGATCAGATGGCCGGCATGGATGACGGTGAGCGGCGCTTCGCCATGATCATCGGCGAACGCCGGTGCGGCAGTGAGCGTGAGTGCGCCAAGCGCAGCAATCGTGCGGTTCATGTCTGTCTCCCCTTTGGTGCTCTTTAGAGCTTAATCGCAAAAGTGTCCGGCTCCGGGGCGAGTGTCAAACCTCAAACGGCAGGAAACAGGGGGCGTGCCATGCAAAACGCCCGGCGCGAGGGCCGGGCGTTTGCAGAGATATTCAAGAGCATCAGCAGGGCTTAGAGGCCCGGCAGCTTGCGGCGCACGGTGCGGCGGCGCTCGATTTCGACTTCGCCGCCGCCGGTGACGCCCTCGATCGCCGCGGTGGCGTCCTCGGGATCAATCGGCTCGCCGCCTTGCTGGATCAGGCGCTCATTGTCACGCCAGAACAGCACGCGGTCTGCAAAGCTCTGATCCTTGCGGATCAGGGATGCGGTCTCGCCGTCGATGATGGCGCGCACATTGGGATTGGCGTCTGCGGCGCCGGCGCGCGAGGCGAACAGGATTTCAGCGTCGCTGGCGTTGGTGCCCGACAGGTCGCCGAACAGGGCACGACGCGCCTGCTGGTCCTGGAACATGTCTTCAGCGCGCAGCTCGCCCGGACGCGGCGGCGTCAGATTGTATTCGGGCGGCACCGACAGCGGCGCAATCGTCACGACGCGGAACTCGTCCGGGGTGGTCTTGTCTACGCCAAGGGCCTGGCGGACGCCGGAATTGCAGCCGGTCAACGCGAACAGGGCGGTGGCGGAAAGGATCAGGGCGGTGCGCATACGCATGGGTCGAAAGCTCGCTTTCATGGGCGGTTCTCACCGCTTGTATCAGACTGGCGCACGCTCTGGCCAGAGGCCCGGCGCCGCTGGAAGACCGGTTTAGCGGTCCCCGTTCACGATCAGGTCCAAAATCATCACGGCGACGCCGATGCAGATGCCTGCATCCGCGACATTGAACACATAGGGGAAGTAGAGCCCGGAGAAGTCAAAAAAGTCGACCACCGCGCCATAGATCAGCCGGTCAATCACATTGCCGATCGCGCCGCCGATGATCAGGGCGAAGGCCAGAGCCTGCAATCGGCGCGTGGTCTGGAACATCCAGACGATCAGCATGCCGGCGATCGCCAGCGACACCCCGGCCAGCAGATAGCGCTGCAGATCGGAATCCGCCTGGAACATGCCGAAGCTGACGCCGTGATTCCACACCATGGTCAGGTTGAACCAGGGATCGAGCACTTGGACCTGTTGCGGCGTGCGCCCGTCGAGATCCAGCCCGTACAGGATCCAGTATTTGCTGGCCTGGTCCGCGATCAGCACAAGCACGGCGACGATAAAGCCGAAAATCGTGAACGATCCGGCGCTGCGCCGACGCGAAAACATTCGCTGCATGATCAAGTCCCTGCATTCCCTCTGAAGAAACGCTTAGCAGGGCGCACGCCAGACGGTCCAGTGAAAGCGCCGCAATCTGACTGCGACGAATGGGAGGAGGATGCGTTTGAACCCTTCAGGTTCCGGCAAGCGCTGCCGTCCGCCTATTGGGCCGGATCTGTCTGATAGCCGTGGCGCGTCAGAAAGGCGTCTATCACACGGCGCGCGCGCTGGATGTCGGCGTCGGCCACATCAAAATCGGATTCCTGATTGTCCAGATTCCGCGTCAAAAGATGTCCGACGCCGGAAAAAGCTTCGATCTCGCATTCAGTCTGCAAGGCTTGCAGCTGCGCGCAATATCCTTCGGCGAACGCATGCGGGGTCAGCGTATCTTCCTCGCCGCTAATGATCAGCGTTGCGGGCGTGGCCTCTGAGACATGGTCATAGGGTGAATACGCGGTTGGATTTTCGGGCTGTCCGAGCAAGCGCTGGAACCAACTATCATGGCTGGTGCGCAGGGCGGGCGAGTACAGGACCAACAGGTCCGGGCCTTCAACGGCCTCAGGGCAGCCGATCGTCGTCATGGAGGCGGCGAGATGCCCGCCCGCAGAGACGCCATAAGCAGCGATCCGGGAGGGATCGACGCCCAGTTCATCAGCCTGTTCACGGATCCAGGCCATGGCGGCGCACGTGTCGTGTAGGGCATCTATCGGCGTCACGCCGTTTCGTGACAGGCGATACTGAACCGCGATGGCGACCATGCCCTGGTCGGCAAAACGCCGCGCCGAGCTGTCCATCCAGGTGGGGGAGCCATAGGCCCAGCCGCCACCGTGCAGCACCAGAATGGCGGGCGCTGCGTCACGGGTAGGCGGATTGTAGACATGAGCCGACAGCGCCTCCCCCTCTGGAGCGCTGTAGGTGTAAACTGCATCCGCCCCGGATTGAGATTGAGTGTTCGCACTGTTGAGCAGGAGCGCTAGGGCCGAAAGCAATAAAAGCATAAGTAATTCTCTGACTTAGTTTTCTGATGGGGGCTTTGACCAGGACTTATTTTTCTTTGACAAGCCGTTGAGGTGACGGCGTGAGGCAGCATCCCTATCGCCGCCCGAACAGGCGCTCGATATCGGCCAGTTTCAATTCCACATAGGTGGGGCGGCCGTGATTGCATTGCCCTGAATGGGGCGTGGCTTCCATCTCGCGCAAGAGCGCGTTCATTTCATCGCCGGTCAGGCGGCGGCCCGCGCGCACCGAGCCGTGACACGCCATCGTGCCAACCACCTCTTCGAGCTTTTCTTTCAGAGACAGCGCTTCGTCATATTCGGCGATCTCATCGGCCAGGTCGCGAATGAGGCCTTGCACGTTCAAACGTTTGAGCAAAGCAGGCGTCTCGCGCACCGCCAGCGCGCCCGCGCCGAAGGGTTCGACGATCAGGCCCAGCTCGGCTAGCTGATCGGCCCGGTCGAGCACACGGCGCGCCTCGGCCTCATCGAGCTCGACGATTTCAGGCACCAGCAAAGCCTGTCGCGCCACGCCGGTGGCGGCGAGTTGTTTCTTCATCCGCTCATAGACCAGCCGTTCGTGGGCGGCGTGCTGATCGACGATGACCAGGCCGTCCTCGGTCTGGGCGATCACATAGGTGGCGTGCACCTGCGCCCGCGCCACGCCCAGCGGATAGTCAGGATACTGGGTTTCAGGCTCTGACCCGCCCTCTACAGGTTCGCCGCCATATTGGGGCTCGGTGCGCGCGGACATGCCCGGCGCCAGATCGCCGCGCTCATACTGGGACGTCCCAGACTGGGACTCGCCAGCCCCATAGCCGGACATGTCGTGATGCTCGGACAGCTGGCTCTCCCAGGCCGGTAAGGGCCGGTTCGCCCAACCGCTGGAGATCGAACTGCCCCGCGTCAGCGGCAAGGCATGGCTCGGCGCGCCTTCAGGACGGGCGCGTCCGAGCGCATAGCCCGCAACGGTGGTGGAGGCGCGATGCCCGGCGCCCGCCAGCGCATGACGCAAAGCGCCCACGATCAGCCCGCGCACCAGCCCTGAATCGCGAAAGCGCACTTCGGCCTTGGCGGGGTGCACGTTCACATCCACATGGCCGGTGGGCAGATCCACATAGAGCGCCACCACCGGGTGCCGGTCGCGGGCGAGAAAGTCCTGATAGGCGCCGCGCACCGCGCCGACGATCAGCTTGTCTTTCACCGGGCGGCCATTGACGAACAGGAATTGGTGCTGGTTCGAGCCGCGATTATAGGTGGGCAGGCTGGCGAGCCCGGTCAGGTGAACGCCCTCGCGCTCCTGATCGATCACCAGCGCGTTCTCACCAAAATCCGCGCCCAGGATCGACGACAACCGTCCGCGCCGCGCCTCGTCACGATCGTCTGTCGTTTCCGCCGGGGCAGAGACGCGAGAGCGACCCTCGACCGACAGGAAGAAGCCCACATCGGGCCGGGCCAGCGCCAGACGCTTGATCACATCGGCGACGGCGGTGCTTTCCGCGCGTTCCGATTTGAGGAATTTCAGGCGCGCGGGCGTGGCGTAGAAGAGATCGCACACCTCCACCCGCGTGCCGCGACGGCCCAGCGAGGGCGCGGGGCGGGGGCCGGATTTGGTTCCGCCCTCGACCGAAAGCTCCCAGGCTTCACCCAGTTCCTGATCCTGTGTCGTGATCGTCAGGCGCGCGACCGAACCGATGGAGGGCAGGGCCTCGCCGCGAAACCCCATGGAATGGATATTCAGAAGATCATCCTGGCCGTCCTCGCCCACCGGCAGTTTGGAGGTGGCGTGCCGCTCGATGGCGGTCTCCAGCCCCTCGGCGTCCATGCCCGAGCCGTCATCCTCGATGACCATGCGGGTCAGCCCGCCGCCCTCGATCCGCACGTCGATCCGGCGCGCGCCGGCGTCCAGCGCGTTCTCCACCAGCTCCTTGACGGCGCTGGCGGGGCGCTCGACCACTTCGCCGGCGGCGATGCGGTTGACGGTTTCTGGCGACAGGCGGCGAATGATGCTCATGGGACCAACCTCGCGACGCGGTGTGAGTCGGTCAAGAAAGGCGTGCTGTTTGCCATCTTCCGTTTGCGCAAAGAGACGTGATAGGAAAGGCGCATGACCGATACTGATCTGACATCTTTTGATCGTGATTTCACCGGCGAGGCCATGCTCGAGTATGGCGACGCGGATTTCATGATCCTGAAACCCGGCGCCTATGTGAAATGCGCGGTGACGGGTGAGAAAATCGCCATCAACAATCTGCGCTACTGGTCCGCCGAGCTGCAGGAAGCCTATCTGGACGCCAACGCCGCCACGGCGCGCTGGCGCGAGGTCTATCAAGGCCCTGGCAGCACCAAACAGCAAAAACCGGGATAATCCTCATGGTTCTGATCGCCGCGCTCGCCCTTGTTCAATCCGTCGCCTCAGCGCCGGAGGGCGCGGCTGATCCCATGGCGGCGCTGATCGCGGAAAGCGCGCCAAGCGCGGTTTCGCCGATCAATTGCGCCGGAACCCATCGCCAGGGCGCGATGATCGTCTGCCGCACCGCGCCGGGCGCCGATGTGAGCCTGGGGGATATCACCGTGTCCGCCGATGGCGACGGCTGGGTGGTGCTGGGTCATGACCGGGACGCCGAGCCGCAGACGACGCTGAGCGTCAGCGCGGCGGGGCTGTCCTATGAAGAGACCGTCACCGTCCAGCAGCGCGAGTATGACATTCAGCGCATCGAGGGCGTGCCCCAGCAATATGTGACCCCGCCTGAAGAGGTGCTCGATCGCATCCGCGCCGAGGGCCGCGAAAAGCGCAACGCCTATCAATCACGCTGGGCGGGCGACGGCTTCGCCACCCTGTTTGAAATGCCGGTCGAGGGCCGCATGACAGGCGTTTACGGCAGCCAGCGCTATTACAATGGCGAACCGCGCCGGCCTCATTACGGCATCGACATCGCCGCCCCCGGCGGCACGCCGGTGACCGCGCCGGCGGCGGGCGTGGTGACCCTGGCTGATCCTGACATGTATTATGAAGGCGGGCTGATTTTCATCGATCACGGCCAGGGCCTGACCAGCGCCTTCCTGCATCTGGGCGCAGTGAACGTCGAAGTCGGTCAAGAGGTCGCGCAAGGTCAGGTGATCGGCGAAGTCGGCTCCGGCGGTCGTTCCACCGGCGCGCATCTCGACTGGCGCATCAAATGGCACAATCGCTATATCGACCCGGCCGCCGCGCTCGAGGTGGACCCGAGCGGATTGCGTTAGAGTTGGGGTGGTAAGTGGAAAAGGTTGGATCAAGCTTGCTAGCCGTATTCCACTCGCAAGTGGACCTCTATGAAAGACTAGTTGTTCCGCTTGGTTGGCAAATTACCATGATTGTCCTCTTCGTTTCTCTTCGAAGACCAATCAAGGACTTAATTGATCGGATCGAGGGATTTAGTTGGAAGGGATCGGCAGTTAATCTGGCGTCTAAAGAGCATAATCGTGCAAAACAGCAGGAAATATCCAAGCCATTAAGTGAAGAATTAGCGCATGAGAAAGACCCAACTCTCAAGCATATTTACGACGCTCTCATGCACGAGGTTGAGCAGAAAAATTTCGTTCGAGAAAAAGAGGTTTTAGTCGATCAGATTGCCGTAGAAAGACGGGCAAATTTTTCCAACCATTTGTTGCGGTTAATTTATTTAAGTCAACTTGAGTTATTTTTTTATATGAGAAATGAAGGCTATGCTTCTGATGCGGTAGTCTTAAACTATTTTAACTCGCATAAATCTAAAGCGCCAAAGGGTTTAGTGTACAATGATGTAGAAAGCTGGCTTTGGTTTTTGAGAAGCTACAATTTAGTAACTGGAACTGTGAATAGATTAGAACTTACGCCTTGGGGGGAAAGTTTTGTTGCTTTTTGCCAGCAGATTAATTTGAACACTAAGTCAATTATTTTTCCCTAAGCCCCTCCGTCTTCGCCTTCTTGTATAGCGGCTTTTCAAACCGGCGATGCACCCAGAACCATTGGCTGGGGGCTTCGCGGATGCGATCTTCGATGAAGCGGTTGATGGTGGTGACGGTCTCAAGGATGGCCGCCGCGTCCTGACCGTCGGGCTTGGGCAGGGGCTCGTAGATCGTCACCTTGAACCGGGCGCCGTCCTTGCGCACCACATTCATCGGCACCAGCGGACAGTCATAGCGCAGCGCCATGCGCGCGGGGCCGGCGGCGGTCATGGCGTCCCGACCGAAAAACGGCGCGGCGATGCCGTCATTCATCTTCTGATCGTTCATCAGCCCGACCGAGGCGCCGGCTTTCAGCGCCTGCATCAGCTCCTTGGCGCCATGGCCGCCCTTGGGGGCCAGGATGTTGACGCCATAGGCCTTGCGCTGGTCGATGATGCGTTTGTCGATCAGCGGGTTGTTGGCATGGCGATAGGTGATGCGGCAGTCTTTCATCTGCTGCACGATGGTCGCCGCGAGCATTTCCCAATTGGCGAAATGGCCGCCCACCAGCACCGCCGGGCGCCCCTGACGGTCGAGTTCGGCGAGGATGTCCGCGCCCACCACTTCGACCTGATCGCTGCCGGGGCTGAAATCAAAGCGGTGCATGTTGGGGAACTCGCCGACCACGCGGCCGAAATTGTCCCACATGGCGTCCAGCAATCCGTCGATTTCACGCTCTGACGCTTCGGGAAAGGCGATTTGCATGTTCACGCGCGCCACGTGATGCACGGACACTTTCGGCCCCAATGTGCGCAACAGCTTGGCGCCATAGTCCGAGGCGCGCTCCAGCCCCATGGAGCGGAACAGGCCCTGATAGGCGTCCCAGCCCAGGGCTTCGGCGCGAAAGCCGATGGATTTCATCAAATCTGACATGGCTCTGGCTTAGCGGGAGTTGGCGAAGGAATCCATGGCCTGATCAATCAGCGCGTCCAGCCGCGCCTCATCCTTGAACACGGCGCGCACAGGCCAGGCGATGACGGAGCCCTTCACCCCGCCGGGCAGGCGCACATGGTCTTTCTCGGTGGTGATCAAGGTGGCGTTATGGCTTTCAGCCAGATCGGCCAGTTCCTCGATCTCACCACGGGTGAAGGCGTGGTGATCGGGAAAGCTCGCCGTGTCGGCCAAAGTCCCGCCGGCCGCTTCCAGCGCATCGTAGAATTTCTGCGGACGTCCAATCCCGGCGAAGGCCAGAAGCGGACCTGAGGGCGGCGCGGCTTCCGGCGCCAGCCAGGCGGTCAGCACCGGGATTTCAAGATCTGAAAGCTGAAGCTTGTCCAGGTCGGGCGTGAACTCGGCGCTGGGGCACATCACGATCACCGCGTCGGCGCGCGCCAGGCCCGCCTTGACCGGTTCGCGCAACGGCCCGGCGGGAAAGATCGTGCCCGGCCCCCAGCCGGTCACCGCGTCCACCACCACGATGGAGAGCGTTTTTTCAAGGCTGGGGTTCTGATGGCCGTCATCCATGAGGATGAGGTCGGCGCCCTCCTGAGCGGCCATCATCGCGCCTTCGGGGCGGTGGCGAGCCACATAGACCGGCGCCAGCCGAGAGAGCAGCAGCGGCTCATCGCCCACATCCGAGACGGAATGCAGCTTGGCGTCGACCTTCACAGGTCCCGCCAGCTTCCCGCCCCAACCGCGGCTGAGCCCCGCCGCTTTCAGCCCTTTTTGACGGGCGGCGCGCATCAGGGCGGCGGTCACCGGCGTCTTGCCGACCCCGCCCACCGTCAGATTGCCCACGCAGATCACTGGCGCCGGGGCGGGCGCAGGCGTTGTGGTGCGGAGGCGGCGCGCCCCGGCCCAGGCGTAGAGCGCCCCCAGCGGCGAGAGCAGCGCGCGGGTCAGCGCGGCGGAGCTGCGCGGGGCGGTGTCATCCCAGAAGGGCGGCGCTCTCATCCTTTGGGTCCTTGGTCGAGAAGTCGGTTCAGATGGGACAGGGTGAGGGGCAACGCGCCGCCGGGCAAGGCGTCGAGCGCCGCCCGGGCGTTTTCGATCATCCTGCCGCCATCGCTCCAGCCCTGGCGGATTTGCGTTGCGACCTCGTCCGCCGTGTGCGCGACGCTGCGCGCGTCATGGGCGTCATAGACCGCGTAGACATCCGCAAAGCTGTCCACATAAGGACCGGTCACGACCGACGCGCCCGCGCGGCTGGCCTCGATCGGATTATGCCCGCCAATGCCGTCCATGAAACTGCCCGCGATCACTGCAACCGGGCACAGCGCATACCACAGCGCCATCTCGCCCAGCGTATCGGCCAGCCAGACCTGCACGCTCTGAGGCGTTTCGCCCTTGGAGCGCTGGGCGAAGCTGAGCCCCGCCGCGTTCAGGATATCCGCCACTTCGCTAGCGCGCTCGGGATGGCGCGGAACCAGGATCATCAGCGCGTCGGGCTGGTCTTTCAGCAGAGCTGCATGGGCGTTGGCGATCAGCGTTTCCTCGCCCGCATGAGTGCTGGCGGCGACAAAGACCGGACGGTCGCCGATCAGCGCCTGACCCTCAGTCAGCGTCTCGGGGTCGGGTGCGGGCAGGCCGCATTCGAGTTTCAGATTGCCGGCGTTCGTGATCGGCTGGCCGGTGAGTTTGGACAGACCGTCCGCCGTGCGTTGGTCCGCAGCGCCGATCCAGTCAAATGCGCCCAGAAGCGTGCGGGCGCTTTGGGGCCAGCGCGCCCAGCCGTCCAGTGATTTCTGGTTCATCCGCGCATTCATCAGCGCCAGCGGCACGCCGCGCGCTTTCGCGGCGAGGATGAGGTTCGGCCAAAGCTCGCTTTCGGTGAACACAGCCAGATCGGGACGCCAATGATCGAGAAAGGCGCTCACCCAGTCTGGCGCATCCACGGGCGGAAACTGATGGATCAGCCGATCCAGGCCGCGTCGCGCGATGAGGTTTGCAGAGGTGAGCGTGCCCGAGGTGATCAGCACATGGGCGTTCGAATGCTGAGCGAGCAGGGCTTCAGCGACCGTCAGCGCCATCTGGCTTTCGCCGACGCTGGCGGCGTGCAGCCAGATCAGCCGGCCCTCGGGTCGCGGCAGTCCCGCCTGTCCCAAGCGTTCGGTCAGCCGGTCTGGATCTTCCTTGCCGGCGCGGGCTCGCCGGTTCAACAGCCAGCGCGCCGCCGGCTTCAGGGCGGTGGCGGCGGCGCGATAGAGAGACAGGCCGGCCGCACTCATGCCGCGTCCTGTTGGGCGTCCGGGCGCGGCGCGGCGATGATCGCTTCGCCCCGGCAGGCGAGATCAGCTTCCATATTGGCGCTGATCATGCGCGCCTCCAGCGTGGCGCGGGCCTCTTCCAGCTGATCCTTGTCCGCGTCCTTGGCGATCCGGACAGGCTCGGCCCAGACGATGACGCCCTTGCCAAAGGGCAGCGGCAAGACGAACCGGTCCCAGCTCTTGAAGATGATCGCGTTGGAGGTGGACCAGCCCAGACCCAGAATGGGCGCGCCCGTCGCGCGGGCGAGTTTCACCGCGCCGAGGCCAGCGCGCATGCGCGGCCCGCGCGGCCCGTCCGGGGTCAGCGCCATGCAGCCGCCGCCTTCGACCCAGCGGACCATTTCGCGAAACGCGCTCAGCCCGCCTTTCTGCTTGGTCTTTTTCTTGTTGCGCGATGAGCCGCGCACGACTTCCACCTTGTGATGGGCGGCGACCTTGGTGACCACATCGCCTTCGCGAGAACGGGAGATCAATATGGCGGGCGGCTGCACGTCTTTGGGCCAGGCGGCGATGGTCATCAGGATCCGGCCATGCCAGACGCCGCAGATCACGCCGTCCCCGCCCGCCCAGATCTGTTCAGCGTGTTCGCGCCCGCGCACCTCCCAGCGGGTGGTGGCTTTGACAAGGCTCATATAGCCCGCCAGCAACGCGGCGATCAGCGCTTGAACGGGGGCCGAAGAGAGGATGGACTTCAACATGGTCTGCGCTGGATCGCCGCCCCGGACCGATCCGTCAAGCGTTCCGTGCGCGTCAATCGCACGCAACAGGTCATTGCAAGCTGTGCTCAAGCGCCTTACTTCAGCCCGCCATGACTTATGATTTGAACGATCCGGCGGATTACAAGCGCGCGATGAAGGGCCTGATGTGGGGCGATCATGGCGTGCTGCGCCAAAGCTTTCACAACATGCACCGCGTAGGCGGCGAGATGTGGCGCGGCAATCAGCCCAGCCCCAAGCGGCTGAAAGCGCTCAAGGATATGGGGTTCAAGACGATCCTCAATCTGCGCGGGACCCAGCCGGGGCGGCATTATTATGATCTTGAGCATCATACCTGCGCCGAGCTGGGCCTTGAGATCGTCGACCTGCCCTGGGGCTCGCGCGAGGCGCCGTATGTGGAGCGCATCGAGCATCTGATCAAAGTGTTCGACGAGATCGCCTATCCCGCCTTCATGCATTGCAAGTCCGGCGCGGACCGGGCGGGCATCGTGGCGGTGATGTACAAGCTGCTGCACGAGAAGGCCCCGTTTGAAGAGGCGGTCGAGCAGCTCTCGTTCAAATACGGCCATATCAAGCAGGGCAAGACCGGCATGCTCGATCATTTCTTTGACCTCTATCGTCAGAGAAACGCCGCGTCGCCGATCGAGTTTCTGGACTGGGTGCGCACCGAATATGACCGCCAGGCGTGCCATGACGGCTTCATGGCCAGCTGGTGGGGCTCGGCCCTGACCGAGAAAATCTTGCGCCGCGAATAGCTTGAGGTTGATGGCGCACCGCTTGCATCTTCTGGATGCAGGAGGGAGCGCCTCATGCCGATCACCAGCCATGTCCGGGCTTTGCAAAGCCGGTTTCCGCGATTTGTCGACGCCAAGGCGAGCGCCCAGCGTTTCATGCGCCGCACGCTGCGCCGTCCGTTCGAGCGCGAATTCTCGCTGCTCTCACGCTGGCGGCCCGATCCGGGCGAGGTCTTCATTGATGTGGGCGCCCATCGCGGCCAGAGCGTGGACGCCATACGGCTCTATCAGCCCAACGCCCTGATCCATGCGTTTGAACCCAATGTGCCGCTGGCGTGTTCGCTGGCGACCCTGTTTGACGATGATCCTGCGCTGGCGGTCTATGCCTGCGGGTTAAGCGACAAAGACGAGGCGCGGCGGCTGTACGTGCCGGTCTATCGCAGCTTTGTCTATGACGGGCTGGCCTCCTTTGATCCTGACCAGGCGGGCGGCTGGCTGAGCGAACACCGGGTGAGCGGGTTTGATCCTGATCAGCTGGAAATGATGGCCGGCGAGGCGCGCACCTTCACGCTGGATATGCTGGGGCTCAATCCGGGGTTTCTGAAGATTGATGCGCCAGGCTGGTTCGCCTCGGTGGTGCGCGGCGCGAAAGAGACGCTTCAGCGCTGCCGCCCTCTCATCCTGATGCAAACCAACGAGCTCGCCGATCAGGCGCTGACCGAAGAGCTGGGCTATACCCGCGCCGCCTTTGACGGCGACCGCCTGCGTCCGGGCGAGGAAGGCCGCGAGAACACGGTCTATGTGCCCGGTGAGCGGGTGGGGGATTTGAGACGCTGCGGGTTGTGGCCGGCTTGAATGTCTCTTCCTCCTCTTTCCCCGCGCAGGCGGGGATCCAGAGCCGTATGCGCAGCGTGAGATGATCTCTGGGTCCCGGCCTTCGCCGGGAAAGAGGGATTTGTACGCCTCGAAATGTGGATGAAACCCCGGCCAAGCGCAGCGCCGAGCCGGGGCCTCCATAAGGATAAGGCGCTTCAAGCGGAGGAAGGTCCCGGACCGCTCCGCGTCCGGTAATTCAGGAACTGACTACCCGTCCGCGAATTGCAGCGCGCTCAATTGCGCGTAGAGGCCGGTCTGGGCGATCAGGCTGTCATGGTCGCCGCTTTCCACGATCTCGCCCGCCTTCATGACATAGATGCGGTCCGCCTTGCGCACGGTGGCGAGGCGGTGGGCGATGACGATGGTGGTGCGGTCGCGGCTCAGCTCATCAAGGGCGTGCTGGACCCGCGCTTCGGACTTGGCGTCGAGCGCGCTGGTGGCTTCGTCGAGCAACAGGATCGGCGCATCTTTCAGGATGGCGCGGGCGATGGCCACGCGCTGGCGCTGACCGCCGGAGAGGTTTGAACCCTTGGGCCCGGCTTGCGTGTCATAGCCGCTCGACAGGCCCAGAATGAAGTCATGGGCGTCGGCGGCCTTGGCGGCGGCGATGATCTCGTCATCCGAGGCGCCGAGCTTTCCGAGCGCGATATTGTTTCTGATCGTGTCGTCAAACAGGGTCACCTCCTGGCTGACGAGCGCCAGTTGGCGGCGCAGCGAGGAGAGCTGGGCCTGGGCGATGTCCTGACCGTCGATCTCGACCGAGCCTTCACGGGGATCATACAGCCGCGCGATGAGGTTTAGCAGCGTCGTCTTGCCCGAGCCTGACGGCCCCACCAAGGCGATCGTCTCGCCCGGCTTGGCGTCCAGCGTGATGTGCGACAGCGCATCCACGCCCGGCTCGTACTGGAAGCTGACATCATTGACGCGCACATGGCCGCCCGTGAGGACGAGGGGTTTGGCGTCGTCGGCTTCGGTGAGCGTGGGCTGTTCATCGAGCAGGGCGAAGACCCGGTCGAGCACCGCGAAACCTTCCTGCAGCACGCCCGAGAGCGAGGCGAGGGCGCGGATGGGCGAGCTCATCACGCCAAAGGCGACGATGAAGCCGAGAAGGTCCGACAGTTCCGTCGCGCCGTTCAAGGCGCGCCAGCCGGCGAAGCCGAAAATCACCGCCAGCGCGACGCCGGCGGCGACTTCCATGATCGGCTCGATCCGGGCGCGTTGGGCGACCATGGCGAGCAAAAGCTCAAAGCGCTGCTGGAAGCGGCCCTTGGCGCGGGTCTGCGACCAGTCTTCGAGCGAGAAGGTCTTGATCATCCGGGCGCCGGAAAAGCCTTCTTCGAGAAAGCTCGACACATCGCCCATCTGGTCCTGAATGTCGCCCGAGCGCTTTCTGATCGCCTTGCCGATGACGGTGATGGGATGGCCTGCGAGCAGCAGCACGGCGAGCACCACCAGCGTCAGCGCCCAGTCGAGCCAGAACAGCACCGCAAGACAGCCCACCACGGTCAGGAAATCGCGGGTAAGATTGTTGGCGGCGCGGATCAGTCCCTCGCGCAGCATGGTGATGTCGTTTGTGAAGCGCGAGATGATCGCGCCCACCGGCTCACGCTCCAGCCTTTGGAAATCGGCGGTGATCAGCCGGTCGAACATGGCGACCTGAAGATCACGCATGATCGCCAGCGCCAGCCGGTTGGTGGCGAGGTTTTGCAAAAACAGGCTGACCGAGCGCACGATCACCGCGCCCAGGATCAGCGCCGGCGCCAGCCAGAGCACGCTGGGGTCGCGGTTTTCCAGAAGGCCCGACGCCTGTTGCACCACGACGCCATAGCCTGACGCCGCCGCCGCCGTGATGGCGGCGAGCAAACTCGCCCAGGCCAGCAGGGCTTTATGCTTGGTGATCTGCTCGCGCCATAACCGCGCCGCCAGCGCAAAGGAGCGCGCGCGTTGAGGCTTGGGCGCGCCGGGCAGGGCGCCGTCGGTTGCAGGCGGGTCAGCAGACAGGGCGCTTAGTCCTTTTTGGACGGATCCAGCATCTTGTGCGCGTGGATCACGAAATAACGCATATGCGCATTGTCCACGGTGCGCTGGGCGGCGGATTTCCACGCTTCGCGCGCAGCGTCGTAATTGGGATAGGCGCCGACGAAATCGACCTTGGTGAGGTCTTTGAATTCGGGTGCGCAGGGGCCGATATCTTTCAGCTCGCCGCCAATCACCAGATGGAGCAGTTGTTGTTCAGAGGTTTCGGTCATGGGGAGTCTCCCGAAAGGACGTTATGGGGTCTGCGTCAAGCGCTCTAATAACAAGGCGTGCAGCACCGGGCCAGCCGCCAGAGGCGGGTCCTGAACAGCGCTCGTCCTGTTATAGTACATTGGCTCGCCTTTCGACGAAGTGAAGACGCCGCCTGACTCCTCCACCAGTAAATGACCCGCCGCCAGATCCCAGTCCCACTTAGGTCGGACCGCCACCACCGCGTCCGCTTCGCCCTCAGCCAGTCGGCACAGGCGCAAGGCCGCGGAATTGACGGTGTGCGCCTCGGCGCCGAGCGCGCGCAGATCCGCCAGCCGTCCGGGGTCGCCGATCAGCCGCGCGTCGGTGATCCGGTCATGGGTGCTGATGGCGAGCGGCGCGCCATCCTTGCGTGCGCCATGGCCCAGGGCGGCGTCATACATCGCATCGGCGCTGGGGTCGTAGATGGCGGCGGCGACCGGGCGGCCATCCTCCACCACGGCGCAGGAGATGACGAATTCGGGCTTGTTCTTCAGGAAGGCGCGAGTGCCGTCGATGGGATCAATCAGAAAGCTGCGCTTGGCGGTCAGCCGGGACTGGTCGTCCACGGTCTCTTCCGACAGCCAGCCATAGTCAGGCCGCGCAGCTTTCAGACGTTCCTGAAGCAGGGCGTCCGAGGCGAGATCCGCTTCGGTGACCGGATCGCCGGGCAGTTTCTCCCAGTCGCGCATGCCGCGCGCCCGAAAGGCCAGCACCAGCTCGCCTGCGGCGCGCGCCGCATCCGCCAGCAAGTCCCGGTCTGCGCGCGGGTCGTACATCAGCGCCCGCCGATGGACAGCGCATCCACCAGAACGCTGGGCGCGTTGATGGCGCTGTCAAACTCCAGATCCGAGCCGGGGACAAGCCGCGCGAAGATATCCAGCAGATTGCCCGCCACGGTGATCTCGCTGACGGGACCGGCCAGCTTGCCGTTCTCGATGGCGTAACCCGCCACGCCCACCGACCAGTCGCCGGTGTTGGCGTTCAGCGACGGACCGAACATTTCACTGACCAGAACGCCGGTTCCGGCGGCCTCGATCAGGCCGTCGCGGTCCAGCTCGCCCGCGCTCAGATGCACGTTGGAGGCGCCGACGCCCGGCGCGCCGCCGAGATTGCGCGACGCGTGCCCGGTCAGCTCCAGACCCAGCTGGCGCGCGCTCGAGGCGTTCAGAAGCCAGGTGGTCAGCATGCCGTCTTCGATCAGGGCGCGCGGTTTGCAGGAGATGCCTTCCGCGTCCACCGCACGGGCGCCGAAGCTCCAGTCGCGCAGCGGGTCCTCGATCACGTCCACGCCTTCGCTGAACAGACGCTCGCCCATCTTGTCGCGCAGGAAGGACGTGCCGCGGGCGATGGCCGGGCCGGAGATCGCGCCGAGCAGCGAGGAGATGAAGGTGGTTGAGACGCGCTTGTCGAACACCACCGCCATCTTGCCGGTCGAGAGTTTTTCCGCGCCCACGCGGCTGACCGCGCGTTCGCCGGCGCTGAGGCCGATCTCCTGCGCGGTCTTGAGATCGGAGCGGCGACGGGCGGCGTGGGTGTCGTAATCGCGCTCCATCGCGCCAGACGCATCTTTGGCGATGGCGGCGACGCCCAGCCCGCAGCGCGATCCCAGACGGGCGCGTTCAAATCCGGTGGAGGTCACGAAGGCCGATCCGCCGACGCCCGCGCTGGCGCCGCAGCCTGAGGTCATCGCCACGCCTTTGACGCCCAGGGCGGCCGCTTCCATCTCAAGCGCGGCGGCTTCCAGTTGCTCCGGCGTGAAGTCCGACGCTTCATAGGTGGCGATGTCGGGCAGGGTGCGGGCCAGTTTTTCAGGCTCGACCAGACCGCAATACGGGTCTTCCGGCGCGGCCTTGGCCATCGCCACCGCACGTTCGACGGCGAGGCTCATCCCTGCTTCGGAAAGATCAGAGAAGGCGACGCCCGCCTGACGCTTGCCGATCAGAACGCGCAGGCCTGCGTCACGGGTCTCGCTGCGTTCGACGGTTTCCAGCTTGCCCTCGCGAACGCCCGCTTCGATGGCGCGCGATTCAGACAGCAGGGCCTCGGCGTCCTGAGCGCCGGCCGCCTTGGCGCGGTCGACCAGCTCATGAGCCAGGGAAAGAAGCGAACGGGTGTCGGGCGCGCCCAGGCCGGCGCTGGCGTTTTGATCGGTCATACCGATCCCATAACGTCAACACGGCCCCGAGCGCAACGCGTCAGATCGGCTGAAGGCTCAGCCCGTGACCGCATGAAGGATCAGACCGACCGCCAGAACCGCATAAATGGTCATGGTCAACAGGGCGCCGAGAAAGCGACCGATATTGGGTCCGTCCTGGGTGGCGACGCCCCAGCCATGAATGCCGCGCGCGACCGTCAGCGTTACACCGACAGCGTGAATCGCCATGACCGGCGCGCCGATCAGCGCCATCACCACCAGAGCGATCAGGACGCCCGGCGTCCATTCCGCGCCGTTGGCGTGGGCGCGGCAGGCGCGTTCAAGGTCGGGGCTGTCGCCCATCCCCAGGCTGGTCTTGGTGCTGAGCCGGTACCGGACCACATTGGCCCCGAGGATCAGCAGAATCAGTAGGTTGAGGCCAACATAAAGGCTGGCGACTTGCATTGCGGTCATGGATTTCCCCCTGCGGCGCGCCGGTTATCCGGCGTCGTCATTATCCTGTGGCAGGCTGGCGGCCTGCCGGATCGCGTCCGCCAGAACTTCAGGCGCCTCGGCGCCGGAGACTGCGAACTGTCCGTTGAAAATAAAGCACGGCACGCCCTGAACGCCTAGCCGACGATAGAACTGCTCTTCGTCCAGAACCGCCTGGCTGTCCTGATCTGATTGCAGCAGGGAGGCGACGATGTCGGCGTCCAGACCGATCTCGCCGGCCAGCTGCGAAAGGATGGCCGGATCGCCAATGTCGAGATGGTCATCAAAGAACGCCTTGTGCAGGCGTTCGGACGCGGCCTCGCCCAGATCCTGACCTTGCGCCCAGCGGATGACGCGATGCGCGTTAAGCGTGTTGGGCCGCATGGGGATGCCGGAAAAGCGGAAGTTGATCCCGGCGGCGGGGCCGGCCTGTTCAAGATGCTCACGCATCATCTTGAAGCGGTCGTCCGGGCCATCGCCGAACTTCTTTTTCATATAGTCCTTATAGGCGACGCCGCCGGGCGGGATCGCGCCGTCCAGCTGAAACGGACGATACAGGGTTTCGGTCTGGATCTCGGGAACCAGCTCGCGGGCCTGATCCCAATAGCGCAGGCCAAGCCAGCACCAGGGGCAAACCACGTCAGAGACGATATCAACGGAAACTTGGGTCATGGCCGGACCCTAGAGCGTTCGCACCAGCTCGAAAAGATCAGCCGATGCAAACCTGATTGCGACCGCCTTCCTTGGCGTCATAAAGGCCGCCGTCGGCGCGTGCGAGCATGTGCTCGCCGGTCGAGTTGAGATCGCCGGGGTTCAGAACGGCGAGCCCCAGCGAGGCCGTGACGGGGATGCGCTGTCCCACATCGTTCTCCACATGCATGGCCTGGACGGTCTCGCGCAGGGTTTCGCAGGTCTGGCGCGCTTGCTGCTCATCCTGACCGGGCAGAACAACGGCGAATTCCTCGCCGCCCAGTCGGCCCAGCATGGCGGGCGGGCGGAGCTGGGCTTTGAGCTGGCGCACGGTCTCGATCAACACCCGGTCGCCGCTGGCATGGCCATGGGTGTCATTGATCTTCTTGAAGAAATCAAGATCAACCATGCCGACGCTGAACGGCAGCGCCTGGTCGAGCGCTTTCTTGTGTTCGCGCTCCAGCGTGCGCATGAAGACCCGGCGATTATACGCCCCGGTCAGTGCATCCGTCTCCGCTTCGTTCCGCATGCGCTGGGTCAGGCGCACAATGCGCGACGCCGCGCGCAGGCGGGCTTTCAACTCGTTGGGATCGAGCGGTTTCGTCAGATAATCGTCAGCGCCTGAATCGAGCGATTCAGCGAGCTTGTCCTCCTGGCCTGACGCGGTCAGCACCATGGTGTGAACATGCTCGGTCTCGGGGTTGGCCTTGACCAGCCAACAGCTCTCAAGCCCGGAGAAATCGGGCAACTCGATCGCTGTCATGAAAATGTCGGGCGGGTTGTCGGCCAGCTGTTTGAGGCTGTCTTCGGCATGACCGGACGAGCTGGTCTCAAAGCCGGCTTCGCCCAGCATGCGGCACAGAATGGCGCGCTGAACCCGGCTGGCTTCGCAGATATGGATATGCAGCCGATCTTCGCCGGCATCCAGGACGGGCGCCGACACATTGGGGGATGCACCCGCAGCAGGGATGGATTCTGACACAGCCATGGGGGCACACTAGGCGTGAAGCCTTAACGGCTTCCTGAGCATCGGCGGAGTTACTGCAGTCAGTTCGCGCTGATTTACGCTTTAGCGTCCAGCAACTTACCGATCATCTCATCGGCCGTGCGAATGACGCTGACGGCGGCGGAGGCCTGGTGTTCAGCTTTGATCATATCGACCATGGCGGTGACATAGTCATCGTCAAAAGAAGAAACGCGCCCGCCGGGTCCGGCGGGTGGTGGGGGGGCGTCGGATCGCCCGGCAGGCGCGTCAGGAGCTGAAGCGCTTTGGGTAAGCGCGGCAGGGATGGTCGATGGGCGAACGCGGTTGACCATGCCTGCCGCAGCATACAGCCGCGCTGTGGCGGCTTGGAAGGCTTGTACGCCGGATGAGAAAACCGAGTTCATACCCAGACCATGCGCCCAACATCCGGAAATTGCACGCGGAACTGGTAATGTGAGTTACCGCGGGGTTAAGCGCTTGGCGCGTTCTGTTTCTGATAGTCTTTAGGGGTCAGCCCGGTTTCACGTTTGAACGCCTTGTAGAAGGTGGAGCGTGAATTGAAGCCGACTTCGAGGGCTATGGTCAGGACCGAGGCTTCTTGGGCCAGCAATAAGGGCTGGGCCGCTTGAACGCGCCATCGCGCCACATAATCAAAAAATGTCGTGCCCAGATGCCCGTTCAGGGTTTGGGAGACATGATTGTGGGGTGCGGCCACATGCTTGGCCAGTTTTTGGAGCGACAGCGTGGGATCCAGATAGAGCGCCTCGGCTCGCATGGCCGTTTCGAGCTTGCGGGCGATGTGTTCCGTGCGTTCGGACGATAACGCCGAGCGGGCGTACTTGTCCGGCTCGGGGGGCAGTGCAAGCGGGATGTCTTGAGCGGGCATTTGTCCGGTGGCGAAGACCACAAGCATCAGCACGGCCAGGCCAATCGTGAGAACAACCCCTTCAGCCGGCACGATCAAACCAGGACCCAGATTGTCACTGATGACTGAGAGGCCTGAGAGGCCCCAGCCGATGACGAGCATGAGGATGAACCCATCCATCCAGCGCAGCTCGTACGCTTCGGTATTGGAATAGAGGGCTTTGAGCCGGGCTCTGTAGCGCGACAGGTGTTTCACGATCACCGCCAGGTAAACCAGGGACGTCACGGCCCAGATCAGAATGAGCGCAAAGGTTGTCAACGCGAGCAGGGCCGGGAACCAGCCCTCTGGCAGATCGCCTTCGATCAGCAGTGTTCGCCGGACCGGCCCGGGCAGGGCCCAGTAGCCGATCATGACAATCACGCCGATGAACGGGAGCCCCAGATGCCGACGCCGCCAGGGCCTGTGGTCGATGGTCTCAATCCGCTCTGTGACATACTGGAAAAGACAGGCCGGCAAGAGCATGAGGCAGGGCAAGAGCGCGGGCAGGTACAGATCATACACGGGTCTGGCGAACCGCGCGATCAGCGGCAGTCCGGCCAACCCCAGAAACAATCCGAACACGACGATCAGCGTAGGGCGACCGGGCGCCGGTGCAGACCCGCGCAAGGTCATGACAACGCCGGTCAGGGAAATGCCGACCAGTACGGAAGAGATCACGAGCAGGGCGTCAGTTTGCATAGCTTGGGTCTAGTTCAGCGCATTGCCCCATTCAATCGCTATCCCTGCCTGATTGTGTCCTCGCCCTCACGCGCGGACGACGTTTGGCCGTCTCGCCTCCTATGCCGATGAGACATATGCGCGGCGTTCGCGCGGACACGTCATGGAATTGCGGGATGATGACTGAGCCTGATCTGTTGGGGATCGCCCATTTTGCAGTGGGGTGCGTGGCGGTGTTGGCTGGACTGGCGGCCTTGTCATCTCGCAAGGGGCAGGTCTGGCACCGCGCCTCGGGGTCCATCTTTGTGATCGCCATGCTGGCCCTGGCGCTCAGCGGTCTCTGGCTCAGTCTGGCGCGAGACATTCTGTTCACGGTGTTTCTGTCAGGCATAGCGGGACATGCCGTCTTGACCAGTTGGGCTGCGGCCCGACGACAGGCCTGGCTCTCAATCGTTCTGGCGCGATGGTCCGGCCTTGTTTCAGGCGGGCTGTGTCTGGGGGCTGTGTCGGGCGGGCTGATTGCCGCGTCTTCCCCTGAGGGAAGGCTCAATGACCTCCCCCCGGCAGCCTTCTACTTGCTTGCGGGGGTGAGTTTCGGGCTGTTCGTGCTGGATCTGTTTTATGCCCGAAACACGGCGCCGCAGCGCGTGAGCTGGCTCAGTCGTCATCTCTGGCGGATGGGTTTCGCCTTCTTCCTCGCCACAGGGATCTTTTTCTTTGGCAATAACCATGTGCTGCCCGAAGCGCTTCGCACTCCGCTTGTTCTGTCTGTCCCGGTTCTGACCGTGATCGGTTGGACCCTGGTCTTCGGGGTGAAGGTCCGGCTCGCAGCCGGTCGAATGCAGCGCTGATGTCCACGCCGTCACGCGGACACACACGGAACGCCTCAACGGGCTAGACCGATTTCAAACTGACTTTTGAAGGAAGGGAAGACGGATGTTTCAACGTCTCGGTGGAGTGGCCGCAATCGCGGCGGGCCTGACCTACGTGATCGGGTTCTGGGTCTATTTCAGCATATTGGGGCCGGTTCAGTATGGCAGCCTGTCCGTGCCTGCGGAGCAGCATGTGGGGTTCCTGGTTGAAAATGCGGCTCTGATGTCAGCCTGGAATCTGGTGATCTATGTGCTCAACGCCGTGCTCATGGTGGTGTTGGTCATCGCCGTGCATCAACGGGTGAAAGCGGCTGCGAATGGATTGGTGCAAACCGCGACGGCGTTCGGACTGATCTGGGCGGGATTGATCATGGCCACGGGCATGTTGACCAATGTGGCCACCAGCCAGATCGTCCAGCTCGCCGAAACCGATATGGCCGCCGCCGGATCCTTGTGGCGGAGCACGGTCGTGGTGGCGGCCGGACTGGGCGGCGGGAATGAGATCACCGGCGGGCTGTGGATCGTTCTGCTGAGCCTGGCCGGGTTTCAGTCCCGGACCCTCCCCATGCCGGTCAATCTGCTGGGGCTGGTGGTGGGCGGCGCGGGCGTAGCCTCAACCCTGCCCGTCTTGGCCTCGGTCGCGACGATGATTTTCGGGCTCGGCTTTATTGCGTGGTTCTTTGTGGTGGGCGTGGCCCTGCTTGTCATGAAACCGGAACCGGCGACGGCCTAAGCCGTTGCGCCGGGCGCTGGGGCCCTAGTCCAGCCCCAGCTCGCTCCACATGGCGTCCACCCGGTCGATGACGTCCTGCTCCATATAGAGCTTCTCGCCCCATTCGCGGTTGGTCTCGCCGGGCCATTTATTGGTGGCGTCCAGCCCGATCTTGGAGCCGAGGCCTGAGACCGGAGACGCGAAGTCGAGATAGTCGATGGGGGTGTTCTCGATCGGGGTGATGTCGCGTACCGGGTCCATGCGGGTGGAGATCGCCCACATCACATCCTTCCAGTCGCGCGCATTGATGTCGTCATCCACGACGATCACCCATTTGGTGTACATGAACTGGCGCAGATAGGACCAGGCGCCCATCATCACCCGCTTGGCGTGGCCGGAATACGCCTTCTTCATCGAGATGACGGCGATGCGATAGCTGCAGCCTTCAGGCGGCAGCCAGAAGTCGACGATCTCGGGGAATTGCTGGCGCACCAGCGGGATGAACACCTCGTTGAGCGCTTCACCCAGCACGGAGGGTTCGTCCGGCGGACGCCCCGTAAAGGTGGTCAGATAGATCGGGTCCTTGCGCATGGTGATGGCGCTGATCTTGAAGACCGGGAATTTCTCGACCGAGTTGTAATAGCCGGTGTGATCGCCGTACGGGCCTTCATCCTCGTACTCATCCAGCATCACATGGCCTTCAAGCACGATCTCGGCCTCGGCGGGGACTTTCAGCGGCACGGTCTTGCAGTCCACCAGCTCGGCTTTCTGACCGCGCAGCAGCCCCGCGAACTGGTATTCGCTCAGCGTATCCGGCACGGGCGTGACGGCGGCGAGGATGGTGCCGGGATCGGCGCCCAGCACGCAGGCCACGGGCAGGGGCTCGGGCTTTTCATTCTTCCAGCGTTGGAAATGCTGGGCGCCGCCGCGATGCTTGAGCCAGCGCATGATCGCGCGGTCCTTGCCCAGCTTCTGCATTCGGTAAATGCCGAGGTTGAAGTCGTCCTGCTTGTCGTCGGACGGGCCCTTTGTAACCACCAGCGGCCAGGTGATCAGCGGGTCCGGCTCGCCCGGCCAGCAGCCCTGGATCGGCAGGCGATCCAGATCAATGTCCTCGCCTTGCAGCACGACTTCCTGGCACGGCGCCTTGCGCACATTGGCGGGGCGCATGCTCATCACGGTCTTGGCCAGCGGCAGCATGCCGAGCGCATCTTTCAGGCCGCGCGGCGGTTCGGGCTGACGCAGGAAGGCCAGAAGCTCGCCCACTTCGCGCAGATCAGACGCCGTCTTGCGCGGCTCGCCGCCCAGGGTCACCGCGCGGGCGACGCGGCCCACCGTGCCGAACAGATTGGCCAGCGCCGGCATTTCGCTGGGGCGGCCGTCTTCATGTACGGGGTTTTCAAACAGGACCGCAGGACCGCCGGTTTTCAGAAGCCGGGTCTGGATCTCGGTCATTTCCAGATGGGTGGAGACCGGGCGGGAGACGCGCTTGAGCTCGCCTTCCGCCTCCAGCAAAGCGATGAAGTCGCGCAGAGATTTGTACGCCATCCGGCCCTCCTGTCAGATGGAGTGCAAACTAGGCCTGCCCGGCAGGCGGGCCAAGCGCGAAGCTGCGTTATAGGCGCAAGGCTGCGTGCGGGCGGCGCCTGATGCTGTTAACGCTCTTGCAACCAAATGCCGCCCTGCGCATTTGTCATGCATGAGGTTCGTATATCAAACACTGGGGTTCTTGCTGATCGCGGTCGGCCTCCCGCTCTTCTGGACGCCTTTGCCGTTCGGGCTGGTGCTGATCGCCATCGGCGCCGCGCTGATCCTGTCCAATTCAGACAGCGCGCGGAACCATGTGCGCGGCTGGCGCGGTCGTCATCCCAGATTCAACGCCTTCATGATCAAGGCCGAACGGGTGACCCCGCACCCGTTCGACCGGATCCTGCAGCGGACGGAAGTGGACTAGCCCTCCGCCGTCTGAGCCTCTGCGGGCGCCTCCAGATCAGACGTGTCGCGCTTGGCGGCGATGACAGCGGCGCCAAATTCGGGTGCGCCGCTCTCCATGCCCAAGGTCGCGCCCATGCGCACGATGACCAGGTCTTCAGACGGGATGACAAAGCCGTGCTGGCCCTGGAAGCCTTGCATGGCGACCGTGTCGGAGGGCAATCCCTCGATGTTTAACCAGAAGCCTGAGCCGTACCAGTCCACAGTGGGCGTGCCCACATAGGTCAGCCAGTTAGGCGGGATGATCTGTGCGTCGCCCACCCGGCCATTGTCGAGGTACAGCTGGCCCAGCCGCGCCCAATCCTGAGCGGTCGCGTACATATAGCTCGACCATTGCAGCGTGCCGGACTGATCGGGTTCGAACACCACAGAATTCATGCCCAGAGGCTCAAACAGCCAGGCGCGCAGGGTTTCAACCCTGTCTGCGAGCGTATCGCCCATGAACTCTTCCATCGCGGCCCCTGCCAGGATGGTGTTCACGCTTTGATAGCTCCACTCTTCGCCCGGCTCGTGCAACTTGTTGCGTGAGGCGGCGTAGGCGGCCATGTCGGACTGGGTCATCAGCATTTCTGAATTGGGGTCATGGCCGTTATTGAGTTCGAAGCCGTCGAGACCGCCCGTCATGCGCAGCATGTCGTCCAGCGTGATGTCTGGCCGGTCCACCGCGTTCAGATCCGGCGACAACCCTTCGGCTCGCATGTCGATGAGACCGCGTTCCACCAGCACGCCCGCAAATGTCACGGCGGCGGATTTGGTCATCGACCAGCCCAATAGCGGACTGCGCGCATCCACGCCGTCGGCGTAGCGTTCCGCCACCAGTCGCCCGTCATGCAGCACCAGGGCGGCGAGCGTGTTGCGGCCATCCTCGGTGAACGCGGCGTCCAGGGCGGCGTCCAGCGCATCCGCATCAAAATGCGCGTCCCGCCAGGCTGTATCAATCTCCATCAGTGCGGAGGGAGGCGGCATGGGAACCGTCAGATCGGCGTCAAACTGATCGGGGTCGTGCACCAGGGTGCAGCCAAGCCCGTCCCGGAACACAGCCGTTTGACGATAGAACAAGCCGAATATGGCGCTCGTCGTACGGCGTGCTGACCGGTCGACTTCTAGGCTGATCAGGGATTTCGCAGGACCGAGCAGCGGGTCGATATAGTCCGTCTGTGCGCGCTCCGGATCCAGGCCGGAGACGAAGGTCAGCGAACAGGCCTGCTTGGCGGTGAGTCCGGCGCCGGACGGCAGATAGATCCGGCCCCAGGTCGACTGGCTGACATAGAGCCAGCCGCCCACGAACAGTGCGGCGATCAGGGCGATCACCCAGACAAGACGGCGCATTGAAAATCCTCCCCTTTTTTTCAGAGGGTCCGCGCGCTTCAGGGCAGGGTCAAGCGGCTTGTGAGGAAATGTATTCGGTGAAATCGTTCACTAACTAAATTTAAACAAGTGGGAGGCTAGGTTGAAATCATAATCTCCCCTGTGAGCACTCACCTGATCGGGCGGACCTGTGGTCCGCCCGTTTTTCTAAGTCCGTTCAGGTGTTTCTCACCGGTTCGAGCACGTCGTGCCAGTCCGGGGTCTTGTTGATCTGGGCCTTGGCGAACGGGCAGAGCGGGATGATCTGGACGCCGCGCTCACGCGCGTCTTCAACAGCGCGCTGAACCAGCGCCTTTCCCACGCCCATGCCGCGCCACTCGTCAGGCACGCCGGTATGATCAATGATGATCATATGGTCATTGGAGATCGAATAGGTCAGCTCGGCTTCGGGCTTGCCCGCGGCTGTCGCGACATAGCGACCTTTGGTTTGTGAACGCTCTTCGGTAATCGTGAACTCGGTCATAATCGGCCCCTGTCTCTGCGCTTCAGGGAACCCTAAGCCAGAGGCCGTCCTGCGTCTGTGTCGAACTTGGAAAGGCAGGCTTTCCGAGTGTCACCTCGCTGTCAGCTTTCTAGCCTTGAGATGCTGATAGGCGGGCGCGCAGTCTGCGACGACCTCGGACAGGTGCGCTGGCAGGTCGTGCGGGCTCGCTCGGGGGGCTTCAAAACCGGTGGAAGCTTCAACGCGCGCATACCAGTATGGCGCCCAGGGGCCGTCGGTCGTTCGCCGACCGGGCGGCCAGCTCAGCATGGCGTCGGTATAGGCGATGCCTACGGTGTCGCAGACCGCTTCGAGCATGCTGGCGGGGTTCGCCAGCACGTCTGCACCTTCGATCACGGGCCAGGCGCGCCCGGTCAGATCGCAAATTTCATCATACAAACGCGCCTGCCGGATCGCGCCCAGGTCTTCGGCGCAGGCGCGCTTCATGGTGGCGTGATAGCTGGCGGCGACTTCGGCGGGGTCGCGAATAAGAAAGATATGGCGGCAGTCTTTGGTCCAGCTCAGATCCAGCCCGTCCAGCATGTGCTGGCACATATGCTTCTGGAAGAACTCAGCCTGGCCCTGGGGCGCGGCCCCTGCGCAGGCGCGGGCGATCTCAGCTGGGTCGGTCGGCCAGGCTGCGAGCGTCGGCTCCCGGCCCGGATGATCAAGTCCGGTCTGTTTGAGATAATACCCGTAAAACGGCTCATCCCAGACGGCGCAATTCCCACGCGCCTCAAAGCTGCGCATGGTGGCTGTGGAGATGTTGCGCGGTCCCGACCACAGGCACAGGCGCACGGGCGCATCCGTCATGACGCGCTCTCTCGTGTGATCTTTTCAAGATAGAGCTGCTGCAGGCGTTCCACCATCGGGCCTCGCCCCTCGCACAAAAGCCGGCCGTCCACGGTGGAGACCGGCGCGACGCCTGCAAAGGTGCCCGTCACGAAAGCCTCGTCGGCGCCATAGACCTGCGTCAGGGAGAAATTCTTCTCAAAGACGGGAATGCCCGCCTCCTTGCAGATCTCGATCACCACGCCGCGGGTGATCCCGTCCAGGCAATAATCCCCGCTCGAGGTCCAGACCTCGCCCTTGCGGACGATGAAGAAATGGGTGGAATTGCAGGTGGCCACAAAGCCATGCGGATCGAGCATCAGGGCTTCGTCGGCGCCGGCTTTCGCGGCCTGAATGCAGGCGGTGATGCAGTTGAGTTTGGAGTGGGAGTTCAGCTTGGGATCCTGCACATCGGGATAGCCGCGGCGCACATGCACGGTGAACAGGTTGAGGCCCTGGGTGGCGGTTTCGGGCTTGGGCGTCTTCCATTCGGGAATGATCACCACGGTGGCCGGGCTGATGGTGACGCGCGGATCCTGATACGGCGTCGCCTTGATCCCGCGGGTCACCATGAGGCGGATATGCACGCCGTCCCCGCTCATCTCATTGGCCTTGAGCGTGTCGTAAAGCGCTTGCGTCAGAGCCTCAGGGGTGAGGCCGATCTCCATGTCGATCGCTTTCGCGCCTTCATAGAGCCGGTCCAGATGCCGATCGAGAAAAGCGATTCGGCCCTCATGGACGCGCAGGCCCTCCCAGACGCCATCCCCAAGAATGAAGCCGGAATCAAAGACGGAGACCTTGGCGTCTTCGCGCGCGAACAACTCGCCATTGATCCAGATCCGGATGGCGGCGTTCCTGGGATCGTCGATGTATTCGTGACTGCCCTTGGCCATCTCGCCTATCCGAACTTCGAGAAGTCCGGCGCCCGGCGCTCCATGAAAGCCGTCACGGCTTCCTTGAACTCATCGGTGCGCAATTGCTCGGCGAACAGGCCGCCTTCGCGCACAATGCGGTCCTTGATGTCCTCGGGCGGCAGGTTGATCAGCATTTTGGCGGTTTTCACCGCCCCCGGCGCCAGCTGGGTGATTTGCTGGGCGATCTCCATCACCGCCGCGTCAAAGCCCTCGGTTGGCAGGACTGCATTGATCAGGTTTTTCGCTTCGGCCTTCTTCGCGTCCCATTTCGCGCCCAGCAGCAGCATTTCGCTGGCCACGGCGCGCCCGACAATGCCGGGCAGGATCTGGGAGGAGCCGTATTCCGGCGCCAGCGCCAGATTGACGAAGGGCGTGGTGAACAGCGCTCGCTCGGTGGCGTAAACGAGATCACAGTGCAGCAACAGCGTCGTGCCGATGCCGACGGCCAGCCCGTCCACCGCCGCGATCACCGGTTTCTCGCACATCATCAGCGCCATCATGAAGCGCTCGACGGGCGGGGTTTCGCCGCCGCCGATATGGGGCGGGGCCTCCATGAAATCCATCAGGTCATTGCCGGCGGAGAAACAGCCCTCGCCGCCAGCGATGACCACGACGCGGATGTCAGAGCGCGCATTGGCCTCTTCAAGGCCGTCCGCCATCGCCGAATACATGGCGCGGGTGATGGCGTTTTTCTTGTCAGCGCGGTCAAAGCGCAGGGTGCGGACGCCGTTCGCGTCGCTCACACGGATCAGGTCGGTCATTACGCCATCCTTGGAATCTCTGGGCATTAGTTGGCCATATAGGGGCAGACGAGGACGTGGGAATCAAACACCGCGCCCAGCAACAGCTGATCGCCGGCGCGTGTCGCCACGGACGGGGAGTCAATCGCTTCACCGGAATCCGCGAACACCGTCGTCCAGTCACCCGTTTGCGGGTCAACCCGAACCGCCTGGGCCGGGGCGCGCGCCTCAGGGTCTGACTGGTGCGCCAGGAAGTCAAAGACGCTGACATTGCCCGCGATATAGAGATCACCGTCCGGGCCGACCTCGATATTATCAAGGCCCAACGGCACAGGATGCCGCGCCGTGCGGTTCAGCTCGGCTGTATCCGCATCCCGGTCAAAGACATGAACCGTGCGCCCGATAAAGCCCGAGGCGTAAACTTCAGAACCGTCGGCGTTGATGTTGATGCCGTTGGCGTAGGCCAGCCCTTCGGCGACGATGCGGCCGTCCTGGCCGTCATAATAGCTGATCGAACCCAGCGGCAGGCCGAGAAACGCTTCAAGATAACCCATCGGCGTGTCGCCGAAATAGACATCGTTTGTGGCGTAGAACTGCTCTGGCCCGACCCCGACGATGTCGTTGGGCGACCGCAGGGCGTCATGGCTGACGGTCTGAAGATGGGACAGCGCGCCATCCTCGGCCACGTCATAGATCAGCACCTGATGGCCGCTATAGGGGTGGCTGATCACAAACAGGCGGGCGAGGGGCTCGCCGCTCTCGCTCTCCCCGCGCCACAGGCTGATGCCGTGAGGGCGGAAGTCCGCCGGCGCATCAATGGAGACCAGTCGCACGCTCTGAGGGTCTTCCGGGTCAAACACATAGATGCCGTTGCGCGGATGCATCTCGCCCGAGCGACGCTCGGCTGCGGACACGAAGGCCAGCCCGCTCACAGGATCATAGGTCACGTCTTCAGTGCCGGGCGCGATCTCCACCGGCGTGCAGGCGGCGTTATCGGTGTATTCAGGATGGCTCAGCGCCCCGCTGGCGCGGGTGACCACATAGCCGATGCGTACAACGCCCAAAACCAGGACAACGCCCAGCACTCCCAAAATCAATCGAAACATGACCCGATCCCCCAACGCTTGTTTTCTATGAAGGAAGGCTACGCCGCAGCGTGAACGGCGTCCAGAAATTGAACACGGACGGTTTGATTATTCGTCGCGATCAATCGCCAGCCGGGTCAGGGCGTCATAGACCACAGCCGCGTCATGCTCGCCCAGCTTGTCGTCAAGCTCGGTGTTGAACCCGCGCAAGACCTGGTCCGCACGTTCGGCGGCGCGACGGCCCGCTTCGGTCAGATCCACCAGGGCGCCGCGCTTATCGCTCGCGTCCTTGCGTTTGATCACCAGCCCGGCGGTCTCCATCCGGTTGATCAGGCCCGTCACCGCGGGCGCGCCGAGCGCCAGCATATCGCCGATGGAGCCCAGGCGTCGTTCGCCGCGCCTTAACAGCAAGAACAGGACGGCGGATTGGCTGGCGCTGACATTGGCTTCCGCGCGCAAACGCGCATCCGCTTCCCGGCTCAGACGCCGAGCGGCGATTTCGATCAGCAAGAAGAGTCGCCGGTCAACGGCGCGAACGCGAGCCATGCCGAAGTGTTGCCGCGATTCATTCGGGTGTGAAAGACTTTCCCGGCTTCTGGTCAGGGGCAGAGCCTGAAAAATAAAGCGAAACCCTCTTCCCACAGCCCGCCTTTGCTGCTTGCTTAAGCGCTTACCGAATGAAGGAGCGCGATCATGACGTCCGTCACCCAACTCTTTGACCTCACCGGCAAGACCGCCGTCGTCACCGGCGGCACGCGCGGCATTGGCGAGATGATCGCCACCGGCCTGCTCAAGCAAGGCGCGCGGGTGTTCATCACGTCGCGCAAGCCGGATGCGGTGAAGGCGGCGCAGGAGCGTCTCTCGGAGTTTGGCGAAGTTCACGCCATCCCCTCTGACCTGTCCACGAACGAAGGAGGACAGGCCTTCGCCAAATGGCTGTCTGAGCAGACGGACGCCATCGACATCCTGGTCAATAACGCCGGGGCGACCTGGGGCGCAGCGCTGGAAGAGTTTCCCGAGGACGGCTGGGACCGGGTGATGGATCTTAACGTCAAATCCATCTTCTTCCTGACCCAGGCTTTGCTGCCCCAGCTTCAGGCGGCGTCCAAAGCGGCGGGCCGGGGCCGGATCATCAATATCGGCTCCATCGAGGGTCTCGCCGTGCCAATGATGGAAGACACTTACGCCTATCCGGCCAGCAAGGCGGCGGTGCACCATCTGACCAAGGTGATGGCGCGGCGTCTGGCGCGCGACAAGATCACCGTGAACGCCATCGCGCCGGGGCCGTTTGAAAGCAAGATGACCGCCTTCGCGCTGGGCAATCCTGAAGGCCGCGACGCGGTCTCGGCTCATATCCCGCTGGGCCGCATCGGCGCGCCGGATGACATGATCGGCCTGTCGGCGTTTCTGGCCTCTCCCGCGTCTGATTATGTGACCGGGCAGATCATTGCGCTCGACGGCGGTTACGCCAATCTGCGCTAGTCCATTTCGGGCAGGCCGCGGGGCTTGGCGTGAAAGCGCCAGACCCGCGCCGCGCCCACATCCTGGTCTTCCAGATCGCCTGCTCTGGGCGCCTCGAACCGGGCGGCGACGTGAAGCTTGTCCTTGGGCAGATAGGCGCGGCCCGGATCGCCGATCAGCACCGTCGCGCCTCGGTCATGCAGGCTTTCAAGCCAGTCGGTGATCGCGGCGCCCGCGTCGGTCTCGTAAAACACGTCGCCCGCCAGAACCAAATCCCAGCCATCATCACAGCCCACCAGATCGGCGTGCAGCACCTGCATGTGGACGTCATTGAGGCGCGCATTGGCGCGGGCGGCGTGAGCGGCGAAGGGGTCGATTTCTGTCGCCGTCACAAGATCCGCGCCCGCTTTCGCCGCCGCTATGCCGGCGACGCCGCACCCGCAGGCGAAGTCGAGCACACGTTTGCCGCGCACCAGATCAGGCTGGTCCATCACCAGTCGAGCCAGCGCCTGCCCGCCGCCCCAGGCGAACGCCCAGAAGGGAGAGGGCAGGCCCATGGAGATCAGCGCATCTTCCTCCTCCCGCCACAGATCACTCTGCGGATTGGCGAGGTGAAAGCGCAATTCAGGCGTCAGCGGCGCGCTGGCGATGCGGCAGTGCGCGTCCAGAACCTGATCGGGCGTCAGAGCTTCAGCGGGCTTCGCCGATGGCGCTGGCGGCTTCGATTTCGGTGAGCTTTCCGGTGTCGACATCATACATGAAGCCGTAAATCGGAATGCGCGCTGGCACCAGCGGGTGATCGCGCACGCGTTTCACATCTTCGGTGACGGCGTCGGCGGCGTCCTTGAAGGTCAGCCAGTCCACATCCTTGCCGGCGTCAGAGCCATCTGATCCACCCGGATCGCTCCAGCCGTCCGGGCCGGGCGTCGCGGTGTTCAGGCTGGAAGCGAGCAGGCGCTCCATGGTCTCTTGATCAAACAGCGCCATGCCGCAATCGGTATGGTGGATCACGAAGAACTCTTTCGTGCCCAGCAGTTTGTGGGAAATCACCAGCGAGCGGATCGCATCATCGCTGGCGCGGCCGCCGGCATTGCGGATCACGTGAACATCGCCCAGCTCGTAGCCCAGGGCTTCGGTGGGGATGATGCGCGCATCCATGCAGGTCAGGATCGCGGCCTGCTTGGCGGGCGGGATGGGTTTGCCGCCGCGATCAAAGCCCGCGGCGTAGTCCGCGTTGGCGCGCGTCACATGCGTGTAATTGTCGTCGCTCATCGTCAGATCCTTTCAGGAAAATCAGGTCAGGCGTTATCCGGGCGCGGCACGAAGTTGAGGGCGATCCCGTTATTGCACCAGCGCTGGCGCGTCGGGCGCGGGCCGTCATCAAACACATGGCCCTGATGGCCTTCGCAGCGGGCGCAATGGTATTCGGTGCGCGGCGTCCACAGTCGATAATCGGCTTTGGTGGCCACGGCGCCGCGGATCGGCGCCCAGAAGCTGGGCCAGCCTGTGCCGCTTTCGTATTTGGCTTCAGACGAAAAGAGCGGCAGAGCGCAGCCCGCGCAGACGAAGATGCCGTCGCGATGCTCGCGGTTCAGAGGACTGGTCCCGGCGCGCTCGGTGCCTTCCTGGCGCAAGACGCGGAATTGTTCGCCATTCAGGCGCTCGCGCCACTGGTCCCGAGTGAGGCTCATGAAATCTATGTCGGCCTCGCCCCAGGGCGTGATGTCCGGGTGGTCAAACAGCGCGACTTCCAGCCCGTCCTGATCGCTCTGCCCAAGAGCGGGGCTGGCGAATGCGGCGAAGCCGGTGGCGAGAAACAGGCGGCGGCTGAGCGTGGTCATGACGAGGCCTCCTCTTGGCGTCACCCTTCACAGTTAAGCTCAGAGCGCGTCATGACCAGTCACATGCTGGTGAAGCCGGCGTGTTCGCTTACAGAGCGCCCAGCAAGAACGCGCCCGCCAGCAACAAGCCGGTGATCTGGTTCGCCTTGAACCGCCGCAGGCATTCCCGCCCGTCCTCGGGGTCAAGTTTGCGGGTCTGTAGCAGCAGGTGCGCGGCGAAGACCGCGAAGGCGGGCGCGAACATCAGCCCGGCGCCCGCGACCAGCCCGGCCAGCGCGGCCAGCGCCGCCGCCATGAGATAGAAGGCCAGAACGCCGAAGCTGATCTTGCCGCCAAGCGCGCGGGCGGAGGATTTCACCCCCACCATGGCGTCGTCCTCCATATCCTGACAGGCGTAGATGGTGTCATAGCCCAGAGTCCAGAACAGGTTCGCCCCGTAAAGAAGCAGGATTTCAGGCGCGAAGGGTGTCCCGAGCGCCGTGGCGCCCGCCACCAGCACCCCCCAGTTGAAGGTCAGCCCCAGCCAGGCCTGCGGCCACCAGGTGATGCGCTTCATGAACGGATAGCCCGCCACCAGCGCCAAGGCGCCGAGCCCAGTGAGGATTGCGGGCAGGGGCAGCTGGATCAGCACCAGAAGACCCACAAGGCACTGCGCGATCAGAAACGCCCAGGCCTGTTTCAGGCTGACCGTGCCCGCCGCCAGCGGACGATCAGCGGTGCGGGCGACCTTGGCGTCGATATCGCGGTCGATGATGTCGTTATAGGTGCAGCCGGCCCCGCGCATGGCGATCGCGCCCACGCCAAACAGGATCGCCCAGTACAGATCAAGCCAGTCAAGCCCCGCTTGAACGCTCGCCAGCGCCAGACCCTGCCAGCACGGGATCGCCAGCAGCCAGAAGCCCACAGGCCGGTCATAGCGCGCCAGCCGCAGATACGGGCGCAGGGCGGATGGCGCGTGATCCACCCAGGATGTGGGTACGGAGTCAGCGACGCGGCGATCAGGGGCGATGGTCATCGTGCATCGATAGCGCGCCGCGCGCCGGTTCGAAAGAGCCTGAAGGTCGCAAGGCGGGCAGATTTTCCACCCGCCTGGCGCACAGGTTTTAGTCGAGCCCTGTGATGGCGATGGTCTTGGGGTTGGTGAAGGCGAGCAGCCCGTCGCGCGCCAATTCGCGGCCATAGCCGGACTTTTTCACGCCGCCAAAGGGCAGGCGCGGATCGGACGCCACCATCTGGTTCACATAGGTGGAGCCCGCCTCAAGATCTGTGCAGGCGGTCTCGATCTCGGCCTTGTCTTTCGACCAGAAGGACGATCCGAGGCCATAGGGGTGATTGTTGGCGATGGCGATGGCGTGATCGACGTCCTCGGCCTTGAACATCAGGGCCACCGGCGCGAAAATCTCGGAGTCGTGGCCCGGCGTGCCGCGCGGGATGTCCGCCAGAACGCCCGGCGTCAGAAAGGCGCGATCCTTGCGCTCCGGCGCGAGCAGCACTTTCGCGCCGCCATCAATCGTCTGACGCACCAGATCATAAACCTCATCGGCGGCGTCAGCACTTGAGAGCGGGCCGATATCGGTGCTTTCGTCCATCGGATCGCCGATTTTGAGCGCCTTCATGGATTGCACGAACTTGGCGGTGAATTCCTCATAGATGTCCTGGTGGATGATGAAGCGCTTGGCCGCGATGCAGGACTGGCCATTGTTCTGGGTGCGGGCGGTGACGGCGGTCTCCACCGCGGTGTCGAGGTCCGCGCTGGGCATGACGATGAAGGCGTCAGAGCCCCCAAGCTCCATGACCGACGGCTTGATCGCCTTGCCCGCCAGAGACGCCACCGCCGAGCCCGCGCCTTCAGAGCCGGTCAGGGTGACGCCGCGAATGCGATCATCGGTGATGATGGTTTCAGTCTTGTCCGACCCGATCAGCAGCGTCTGGAAGGCGCCTTCGGGAAAGCCCGCCTTGTCCAGCACTTCGGCGATCTTCAGCGCGCTGCCGGGCACGGCGGAGGCGTGCTTGAGAAGTCCGGGATTGCCCACGGCGAGATTGGGCGCGGCGAAGCGGAACACCTGCCAGAACGGAAAATTCCACGGCATCACGGCGAAGACCGGCCCGATGGGCAGGTGATAGAGGCTGCACTGGCCTTTTTCGGGCGCCTCGATCGGATCGGGCTTGAGCATGTCCGGCGCTTCATCGGCGTAATAGCGGCACAGCCAGGCGCATTTCTCGACCTCCGCGCGGGCCTGCTTGATCGGTTTGCCCATTTCGCGGGTCATCAGCTCGGCGATGGCGTCACGCTGATCGTCCAGAATGTCTGCGGCCTGGCGCAGAGCATCGAGCCTTGCGTCCATCCCCATGGCCTTGAGCTTTGGCGCCGCGTTCACGGCGCGGGTCAGGGCCGCCTCGATCGCCGCCTGTCCGTGGGACTGCGCTTCAAACACGGTGTCGCCGGTATAGGGGTTGATGGATTTCATGGCGGGCTCCTTTGGCCGGGGCGGTTTCAGGTGCGGGTTCCGGGCTTGCGCCTCAGGCGCAAGACAGAGCTTGAACGTGGGCGACGGGCCGCTAGAACGCAATTCATGAGTGTCGAACCGCGCCTTTTCATCGATGCGCCGCTAAGCGACGGCGCCCTTCTGGACCTTGACCGGGACCAGGCCCATTACCTCGTCAATGTCATGCGCCGCAAACCGGGCGATGGCGTGCGGCTGTTCAACGGCCGCGACGGCGAGTGGCGCGCCGAAGTGGCAAGCGCTGACAGGAAACGCGCCAGCCTGCAAATCGTTCAACAGCGCCGCAGCCAGTGCGCGACGCCGGACATGGCGCTGTTCTTCGCGCCCGTGAAAAAGGCGCGCACTGATTTCATCGTCGAGAAAGCCACCGAGCTGGGCGTGTCTTCGATCACCCCTGTGATCACCCAACGCACCCAGTCAGACCGGGTGCGCACCGACAGGCTGCAGGCGCTGGCGCGCGAAGCGGCCGAGCAGACCGAGCGTCTGGACATCCCGCAGATTTCAGACCCGGTCAGCCTGAGCCGGATGCTCAAGGACTGGGAGCCCGATCGCACCTTGATGTTCGCCGATGAAAGCGGGGACAGCCAGACTGAACCCTGGGGCGGCGAGCATGGCCGGGCCTTGCCGATTCACGAGGCGCTGTCGGGGCGTGAGCGCGGCGGCAAATGGGCATTGGTGACCGGGCCTGAAGGCGGGTTTTCCATTGAGGAGCGCACACTTTTGCACGCGCAGCCCTCCGTCCTTCCGGTCAGCCTGGGGCCGCGCATTCTGCGCGCCGACACCGCCGTCGCTGCGGCCTTGTCGGTCTGGCAATCCATGCTCGGCGATTGGTGATTTCGCGCCTGCGCCTTCACACGCTTGTGACCGAAAACCGGTTTCCCTGCTTGCCGTAGGGAGATCGGCCCCCTAACTGTGCGGCCACACTGATTTGCCTTGGCGGGGAGACCACCACCCATGAGCGGCACCTATAACGCAGGCGGCGAAGGCCCCCGGATCGAGACCAAATCCCAGCTCATCGGCCATATCGCCGCGGGTGAAAAGCCCAAGGATCAATGGCGCATCGGCACCGAGCATGAAAAGTTCGGCTTCGCGCTCAAAGACCATGCCCCGCTGCCTTATGAGAGCGACGGCCCCAGCGTGCGCAAGCTGCTCGAAGGGCTGACGCGTTTTGGCTGGGAAGCGGTCGAGGAGAACGGCAAGCCGGTGGCGCTCAAGCGCGACGGCGGCTCGATCACGCTGGAGCCGGGCGGGCAGTTCGAGCTGTCCGGCGCGCCGCTGGA
>NZ_DEMB01000003.1:229439-231726 GCF_002354675.1 Oceanicaulis sp. UBA2681
CTGGGCCTCGGCTTCTCGCCGAAATGGTCTCTGGAAGAGACCCCGATGATGCCCAAGGACCGCTACAACATCATGAAAGCCTACATGCCCAAAGTGGGCACGCTGGGCCATCAGATGATGTTCCGCTCCTGCACGGTGCAGACCAATCTCGATTTCAGCTCTGAAGCGGACATGGTCAAGAAGATGCGCGTCTCGCTGGCGCTGCAGCCCATCGCCACCGCGCTGTTCGCCAATTCGCCCTTCGGCGACGGCAAGCCCAACGGCTATCTCAGCTATCGCGCCCATGTGTGGACCGACACCGACAATAACCGCACCGGCATGCTGCCCTTCGCCTTCGAAGAGGGCTTTGGCTATGAGCAATATGTGGACTGGGCGCTCGATGCGCCGATGTATTTCGTCAAGCGCAACTCGGTCTATCAGGACGCGTCGGGCCTCAGCTTCCGCGATTTCCTGAAAGGCGAGCTGCCGATCCTGCCCGGCGAGCTGCCGGTGATTTCAGACTGGGAAGATCATCTCTCGACGCTCTTCCCCGAAGTGCGCCTGAAAACCTTCCTTGAACAGCGCGGAGCCGATGGCGGACCGTGGAACCGCCTCTGCGCGCTGCCCGCCTTCTGGGTGGGTTTGCTCTATGACCAGAGCGCGCTCGACGCCGCCTGGGATCTGGTGAAGGACTGGACCGCGGACGAGCGTGACGCCATGCGCCTGGGCGCGGCGAAGACCGCGCTGAAAACCCCGTTCCGCAATACGACCCTGCAAGAGATCGCGAAACAGGCGCTCGCCATCTCCCGCGCCGGCCTGAAAGCGCGCCAGCGCCTGAACGCCCATGGCGAGAACGAGGCCCTGTTCCTGGATGATCTCGACGAGATCGCCAAGACGGGCGTCAGCCCCGCCGAACGCCTGCTCGAGCGCTATCACACCGCCTGGGGTGAAAGCGTAGAGCCGATCTTTGACGAGGCGGCGTATTAGGGGGCGTTGAATCCCCGGCCAAGCGGAGCGCAGAGCCGGGGCCTTCCTCAGGATAGGGCGCTTTAAGCGGAGGGCGGTCCCGGGTCTCGCAATGCTCGCCCGGGAATTCAGCTTCGTCGGCTATCGTCATCCCGGACGCGCAGCGATCCGGGATCTGGCGGAACCGCTTTGTTCTGATTGCAGAGACGCTGTCAGCAGATCCCGGCTCAGGGCCGGGATGACGCTCTTCTGTGTCCGTTCCCTCAACCTGTCATTCACCGGTTTATCCGGTGAATCCATGCCGTGACCTTTGATCAGACCAATCGGCATGGATCCCCTGCATGAAGCGGGGGATGACGTGTAAAGGCTATGTTCTTTCTTTCTCTTCCCCGGCGAAAGCCGGGGCCCAGAGCGGGATATGCGGCGATTGATGATCTCTGGATCCCGGCCTTCGCCGGGAAAGAGCGGTTAAGGGACCGCCCCCTTTCATCTGACCTCTTCCCTTCACCCAATAGAAGGACCGGACGCCCCTCCCGCCTCTCCCAATACCCCCACTGCCGCAAGGCCCTTGCGACTCCGCGTCTCGCGTGGTGTTTTGCGCGGTAGTATTTTCTTCATGAAGTTGATCACGGTCCTGTATTCACTGGCGCATGAGGGGCGTCGGGCCGTGATGGGGAGGACCTCAGCACATGAATATCGTTGTTCTGGCGGGGATCGTGATCACGATCGCCACCGCCATTCCGGTCTTTCTGGAGATGCGCAAGCATCCCAAGGGCCTGCATATTCTCTTCTTCGCGGAGATGTGGGAGCGGTTTTCCTATTACGGGATGCGCGGCCTGCTGATCTTCTATCTCACCCAGCATTTCCTGTTTAACGACAGCCTCGCCAGCGCGCAGTACGGCGCCTACACCGCGCTCGTCTATCTGCTGCCGCTTCTGGGCGGGTATCTGGCCGACCGGTACCTGGGCAACCGCAAGGCGATCGCCTTCGGCGCGCTTTTGCTGGTGGCCGGTCACGCCACCATGGGGATTGAAGGCGAGCCCGCGACCCAACAGCTGAGCTATCAGGGTCAGCAATACGAGCTGGTGGCTGAAGGCCGCGGCTCCATGCGTGAAGTCGCGCTGGAAGTGGACGGCGAGCTCTACCAGTTCTCCGCCAATGGCGAAGGCGATTTCCTGGTCGCGGGTCTGCCGGCCTCGGCGTCGATCCCGTCGCTTCTGCCCCAGGGCGAGTTCGAGATTCTGGAAGCCGAGCGTGATCGCACCTTCCTGAACATCTTCTACTTCGCGCTGGCGCTGATCATCGTGGGGGTGGGTTTCCTGAAGGCCAACATCTCCTCCAT